>NZ_JBOBIH010000003.1:0-1034144 GCF_050587785.1 Dyadobacter sp. BHUBP1 | reverse complement strand
GCTGATCGATAATTCCCGCAACCTATGGCGCAGTTAGTAACAGGAGATGTTTTCAAATCTCCAAAGAGCTCACGAGCAATTTTCTGATTTATCCCAAAGAAACTCTATTACTGTTACTAGGCTCACAAGAAATATTAGCCGTTAAATAAGTTCTATGCAATGACGGCCGAAGTTTTTTGTTGGCTTTCTTTTGCTTCTCTATCTTAATCTAATTTTAATCCTCAACTAATTTCTCCTCTATTTATCCGTATGAAAAAGCTCTTACTTTCTGCATTACTCTCGATGCAAGTTGCCATTGCCGTATCCCAGACTTCGGAATGTGACTGCCAACCAGCATTAGACAATGATTTGAAGACCGTTGTTCAATCCAGTGAATACAGCGAATTCAAGTCATGGCTTTCTGAATATCTTATGAAAGACTCAACAAGCCAACAAAGTATGAAAAATCAGTCTGGCACAAAGTTTTCCGGCGCCTTTCAAGCCGTAGTCAAGGCCGTGCCAGTCGGAGGTTCAGGGGATTACACCAAATCGAAATCGAAGGAGAACCAAAAATACTACCGATTAAGGCAATTGTTTAGCAAAAATCAATATTTGCTCGACTCGGATATAAATGAATTTTTTACCGAGTATATGAGTGACAATCAGTTAAAGGGATATTTAGCATGCCTAGATCTTTGCGCGGAGACTTCCGGCAATAATGTCTATCTAAATGTGATCGGAGACACAAGTGATGAATTTCTGATCCAAGTTAGGTACAAGAGTAGTGGCACTTTTGAAACAATCACATTGAAGGGCAATGCTAAATATGTCAATTTAGCTCCTATTGGAGCTTTGTCGCTAACAGATGGTGTCTCAATACCTCGCGGCACTTCTGTGTCCCAATACTTTAAACGAGTAGATCCAAAAAAAGCTGCATCTCTTACAATTGACGTCAAAGAAAATTTATCGCCCATTAAACCAGTTAACCTTCAACCGACCACCACTGTTAGTACAAGCGTCGTTCCGATCGGCACTATTGTTGCGTCCGTGTTAGACTACGATAAATTTATGCAGGCAAATGGATTTGATAAGATAAATAGAAATGACATGAAGGAGGTACCATGGGTCCCTTGTGATGGAAGAACACTCTCAGTCAGCAAGTACAGTAATTATTCCGGTGGTCCAATACCAGATTTAAGAGGTATGTTTCTGCGAGGTATCAACGACTACAATGTAACATTCCCGACGACAACACCTGTGGTAAATGAACGGAAAAACCCAGAGCCCAAAGTCGCAGGTGAATTTCAATCTGATTCGTACCAAACCCACCAACATGGTTACGGTGCCAATTTTCTTAATGGGGCCGGTAATCAACTGTGGGATGTGTATGGAACTAAGCCCGCCGGTGGTCAGTGGGCGGCGAAAATAAATGGCGGGCCAGCAAAAAACTCCAATTTATTATCATTGACCTCTCCCGAGGGCGGCACAGAAACGAGGCCTAAAAATGTTACAGTGTACTACTATATAAAGATAAACTGATACTTACCGTGACAGACTAGACTTTTCCGGTCTGTTACGGTAAATTTTGCGATACTTAAACTTGCTCTACACGCTAACGAAACTAAATTTCTTCCGATCTATTACAAGCAATATTGGTTCTGGTAGGATTTTATGGCAATTGCCAATAGCCTCTCAAAGGAAGACAAATTTTTGACAATGCGATCGAGGGGGTGAATGACAACAAGCAATCGTCTCTGAGCATGCAATTCGCCCAAGAACAAATGTTTAAGTTGAGGATCGCCATAAAAGGGTTTTCACAGGGAAGCCGCACGAAAAATCATTTACTAATAACACTCTTGCCGTTGGAAAAGCTATCAAACATGCAACTTCACAACCTTGATCTATTCAAGGAGCAACTGCCCTACTGCTTTGGAAAGTCAGATTTCGAATTTGCCCATGGCAGTAGGGAAATTGACTTTGCTGACTATCTGAAACGCATTGTAACCGACGTAAAATTACCAAAAAAGGACGTTGAAACGGTTATTAGGCAGCATTTGTTTGAGAACGATGTAATGTCAAATTTTCAAAATATTCTGACCTACAAGGCAATAGACTTCTTTTATAATCAGCAATACGATATCGACAGTCCATCCGGGTTTCAGGAGGGGGAACTACAAACTTTCCTTGATTTACTAGTTTTGCAAGGTAAAATCGTTCGTCCGACAATGGAGAAAGTTAAGCGATGTCGCTATCTCGCACTTTGCAAGGTTGGTACTGAAATTGTTTCGATTGGCGCGATAAAGCCTAAAACCGATTCAGTTTTTGGTGAGAAAAAAGCCAATTTACCTGAATATGCAAAAAATTTTGACTATGAGCTAGGATATTGCTACACATTAGAGGAATATCGACGGAAGGGTTATGGATCAGACATTGTTAGAAGGCTTTTAACCCATGTGAATGAAGAGAATCTCATGGCCACCACAGAACTGGACGACACCAACAGAATGATTAACATTCTGGAAAATCGCGGGTTTACTCGGAAAGGGCAAAGCTTCCAAAGCAGGAAGCACACAGGTAAGCTTGGCCTTTTTCTACGGTTTCATGAGTAAAGCGGAATTGGAACGATGGTTATCAGTTCGGTCGTCAAAATCAATCCTCCATCGGTCTGATTGAACTTGCAAACTTACTAGCATGTCCATAAATTTATCTACGATAGAAACTAGTAAGATCGACAATAATGAGATCAAAGATTGAACAAGCCCTCCTACGAATAAACGATGTAAAGTTTCACGAATTCTGCGACGAGCTCATAATCTGTAAGGAGAGCACACGAGAGTTTTCATCTCCGGGAAAAGTTAAGGGAAAGGATAAATCGCGAAAAGGGATACCCGACTCGTATTTTTACGATATAGACGACAAACTATGTCTATGTGAGTATACGACGCTGGATCGTGGAAGACAGTCAACGCCACTTCTTGAAAAGCTCAAGAAAAGTATTGAAGATTGCCTTAATGAGCGAAAAACTCAAGTTAAAGTGAATGAAGTTTCGAGGGTAATACTTTGTTTCAATTCTGATCTCGCTCCCTCGGAAAATTTGGCTCTAAAGTCATTCATAAATACTTATGGCACCAATTGTAGGCTAGAACTCTACGGTATAACGGAGCTCGCGACTCAATCAATGAATAGACCACGACTCTTAAGAATTTTGGGAATACCAATCGCTAGTGGACAACTCGTTTCCGCAGCCGAATTCGTCGAATATTATCAGCGTAGCTCGTTTTCAACTCCGTTAGACAATTCATTTTTAGGTAGGACAGAAGAGATCGATTTGGGAGTCAGCCTATTCACCAAAAGCGATTTGCTGTTAATATCAGGCAATCCAGGAGTCGGCAAAACTAAGCTAGCTTTGGAGCTGTGTCAAAGACTTGTAAAATCCTATGAGAATTGTGAACTTTTATGCGTAAGTGATGTAAATGCTCCAATCTGGGAAGATTTACATCAGTTGTTAAGCACTGACATAAACTATGTTATATTCGTCGATGACGCAAATTTGATTGAAACCAACTTTTCATATATTCGAAACTTTGCACAAAGAAGAAGCCGTGGGCAAATTAAGATCGTCGCAACAGTTAGAAAGGCCGCACTAGATTCACTTCAATCTAAGCTCGGTTCTGACTTTGAAATTTTTGAGATAAATCCCTTATCGCCAGAGGGGATAACTGCAATTCTTAAATCACCTGATTTTAATCTCAATAGTCACGCAATCGAGAGAATACTTAAGTTAAGCAATGGCAATCCTAGATTAGCAATTATGGCCGCAAGAGTCGGCCTGAAAACAAACAAGTTAAGTTCCTTAGATAACGCTGAATCAATTTATGATAATTATTTTGGTAGCGTTTTTCATAATACTGATCTGCTGAAAGACAAGGAAACTTTAAAGATAATTGCGGTAATTCATTTTTTTGGATATATAAAAATGGAATACTATAACGACATGGCCACATCATTCCCCGAAATGTTTCTCGATATTGAACGATTTGAAGAAAAAATCAAACTTCTTTATCGTCTTGAAATTCTAGATATATATGATGACAGTATTGTAAAAGTATCTGAACAAATTTTGGGAACCTATCTGTTTTACAAATCCGTGTTCGACATTAAAGCAATTGATTTGAGCCAGTTTATTGATCTATATAGCAACTATTCGCAAAGAATCAAGAATGTGCTGTTGCCCGTTATGGATATATATAGTTATTCAAACATTCTCAATAGATGCTCGGATACTGTTCAAAAAAAATGGAGGAAATTATCAAATAGGGATTTCAAAGATCAGCTTCAATATTTAGATACTTTTTGGTACCTGATCCCAGATGATACATTAAGTTTCCTTTACAAACACGTAAGTTCGATTACGAAAAATGATAAATCTATACATAGAAAAAATCACCAAAGTCGTGTCGAAAATAACGTATCTTCCGAATTTGAGAATGACAAAATTGTTAATATTCTTTCTAGGTATGCCAATCTCGACGATAGGCGCCTCCTAGATAGTCTTGAGATTTTGATAAGCTACGTAGTAAAAGTGCCCCAAAAGCATGACGTAGTCAAATATTGTTTCGAAAATGTATTCAAAATTAATTGGGATTCGGTTCGATATGGGTATCGAACGCCGGCACTGGCGCTCAATTTTCTTACGCAGGAGGGTACCGGAGAGAGCTATTCTCTCCGGCATCAACTAGCAATACAATTAATTCCTGCATACTTGGCGATTAGAGTCGAAGATACGAGCTTTGACGGCAAACAGGTTAACCGAGTCATTTTCACGCTTTTACTGGACGACAAAGTTACTGAAATCAGAAAACTATGTTGGACTTTTTTAAATTCCAACATAGCAAGAATGAAGCATGAAATACTATCCAGTTTTTTAAAATTAGATTTTCGCCTACACAAGAAGGCGAATAAAATTCATCTTTTCGACAATCCATATATAATTAATTTAGCAGAAAATCTTTTCGATTTGAATAGCTTAGAGGATTGCATAATATACAATAATTTATTAACTCAACATTCGCGGTTAAGGCAACTCCTGCCTCGACATAGGATATCCAACAATGCTTTCACGGTTTTCTTATTATTGGGTGGCATTCATCCCTATCGCTCTCGGCCCAAATGGGAAAAATCAGACCATCAGACATTTTTACGAAAGGTCAGAAAATTCACAAAGAACTACACGCGGGCGGATTATAGTGATGTTTTTAGAAATATTCTTTTATATGAAGAAATATGCAGTCGATATAACATACATTGGTATTATCGCCGGTATTTATCATTGTTTCTTAGCGCAGCGGGTATTGACGAGCAGTTATTTACCAATGTGTTGATAGATCTAGCAACAAACTTTCCGTCTATCCAGGTAGATTACAGCACAGTATTCTATTTCCATTTACAGAGAAAACCAGTTTTTTCAATGGATTTATTTGGGCTCACCAAGCTCCTTCAGACATCGGATAGAATCAATTTCCTAATAGTATCTCCTTTTGATGGTTTGGAGAAAGAGACTATTCTTAAGATATACAAAGAACTACTATTGATTATTGATGAGTCGACGAGTGGTATTGAAATAAGACAATGGGACTGGCTGGATAAGTTTTTTCCAGTGCGCCCTAAAATAAATGTATACACTGACATTACTCAACTTGCTGTTAATAGGGATACAATCATAAAGCCCAGAATATCCCTGGGAAAGTATTTCATTATGGAATGCATGGATTTACATGACATTTCAATTGAAGATATCGAAGCTTTGTACATTAACGAGCAAAAGATTGATAACGACTTCGATTTCAATCTGCAACTATTTGAAAAGATTTTCCTGCGCGATACAAGTTTCTTTTTACAACTAATGCTACTACGTGATGAAAATCAGCGCCTAATCAAAACTTGGGATTACAGAAGAAACTATGATGGCCTATGGAAGATTCCATTGTTTGACAGGGAAATGGAGAAAATGATGCGAATTCTTGTCGACGAGGATGACTATAATAGCCTAGACGAGGAAATTTACTGTCTCTTTCCACAAGGCAATTCTCAAAGTTCAATAGACCAAAATTTATTGACCAGGCTAGCAGGAGATAAGGAGGCCGATTTGAAGCTTGTGGCGATGGTTTTCCATATTTGCCTAGCCCGCTACCCCAAATTGAAGTTAGAGTTAGTAAAACAGTTCCTATCCTGGAATTTCAACATCGATGATTTTAAATATCTCCCACTAGTCAGGCGTGGGTATCAGTGGAACGGAAATGACCTTGTCAATATCGACGAAGACACCAAGTCGTGGCAAGACTTGTTAGACGTGGTCGAGCAACTTCCGAGTAGATTACAATACCTCGATCACTGCAACTACATTAATCTGATGCTCAAATCATTGGGCGAAAGGCGCAAAGAGACGCTGTCGACAATTTACCTCGAAAGCACCTGATTTTCTTTGGTAGATTCTTTTTGTTCCGGCAAAAGCTCAAGCGAGCCAGAACGGCATCATTTTTACCATGAGTTAATACGTTAAATCATATGCTATCATTCTTTGTCGTGCCAACATCAACAGGCTATTCGTTTTCATACACATCATTGTTAGGCCATCTGATCACAAAAGCGGAAACTTTGTATGGAGAGCGCGACAAGTCATACACCATTTTAGGTGTTGAAATTATGTCTGACGAATTCGGAGAAGCGCCGCAAGTTTGGTACCCTGGTAACTGCAAGCATATAGCCATCCGAATAACAAGCAGTTGCCTGGGGCATTTGGGCAAATCAGTCTACCAGCTTGCCCATGAGACAATACATTGTTTATTCCCTTCTGGCGGAGCACATGCTAATTACCTGGAGGAGGGATTAGCCGTTCATTTTGCATTGGAATGTGCAAAGGAATATAGTTACTTCCCTAAACCATCGCAGCGCTATCAAGAAGCCTTCGAGCTTGTCGATCCGATTCTAAAGCAGGACCGTTCTTTTATCAAAAAACTTCGTGAAAGAGAATTGTCACTGTATAGGATTTCGAGGGACTTGATAATCGAGCTCGCCCCGGACATCTCCCCGGAAACAGCCGAAAATTTAGTAACAAAATTTTAGCAAAAGAGGACTTATCATGTGGACCATCAGAGTTCGTTAGTGAAGATCCAAATTGGGGATAAGATTTCAATTTTCTCTACTATCGTCATGTCATTGCGCAGTCGCCCACGCGTCAAAGCGGCAGTAAGCTATTACAGCAAGTCTTTAAACCTCCCTCCCTTATTTCGAACGGGAGACGAAAGAAACTATTGCAAGCTTTTAATAGCCATGCGGATCTAAATGTTTGCATTCTAGCATCTTAACCGAATAGTAAATTTAGCACAATCCTAATAGGAGCCGTAAGTACAAATGTTGAGGATTTATTATCTTAACGATCTGAACCTTCAACTTTCTCATGAGAAAGCCTGTTCAAACCCTTTTAATAGTATCGCTACAGTTACCAAGATTATTGGTTTAGTCTTTTTTCAGAAAGGCATCATTGCTCTTGTAAAAGTATTAATTATACCTGTTGTAGGAATGAAATGTGTTCGGACGGTTGGAACCATCCTCCATTTGCGCAGCTGCTCTATATAATGACTTGTATAACAGCTTAACCTACCGTTTGTAAACTAGAATCATGAATTAGTTTTCACTCTCTAATCAGTAGATATGACAAAGACACAACAACTTACTGCAGCCGTCGAAAACTCCCCGTTGAGCAAAACAAGTATAAATTTTAGTTGGGCCAATGAACAGCGCAGTGTCATCACATTCGGCCTTCTGAACGACGAGTTAGGGAAGAATCTCACTGGATTGATTGTCAGTAAGGACAATCAGCTATTCGCAAGAATTAAGGATACAAACTATACACGAGGTTATGCACGAAAAAAGGTTCGCACCGAACTGGATCGCCTAGACGTGAAAGGATTTGTCAGCTTCGATGAAAATTTGTGGGATCAGATGCCAAAAGAAGACGATTACATTTGGGTCGCCTACGACGAAAGTTACACATCGAATCCTCCTGAGACATTACCGGAGGAAGATTGTTACTATTATGCAATCAACGGCGAAGTATTTTTCAACTGTAATGGGCAACCTCTTCCTTACACGGTCCAGGTAGATTTTTGCGAACACGATAGATTAGATTGTGTCAATGTGAATGATTTTAGCAAGTTCAAAATCAGAGCAATACCATGATTTCCCCTGCAAAACCTGGAAACTTAGTTTTCATGCTGCTCGGGTTTCTCTGCTTCATAGTAGCGTCTTGCGCTGCACCAAAGTTGACAAACAATGACAGGGGACGTTACAAATACGTCGTTCTTAAAAATTCGAAATCGATCCTTGACGTTACCGTTACGCCTACCCCGCTACCTGACCCCGTACAAAAGCAGCAAGAAAAGCCTAAGACGTTTTTTGACCTACGAGATTCCATACCTATAACCTTTCTAAGGTCGATTGCGTCTGTATCGAATGAACCTACTGACATTTTAAAGGCTATCAACACTCCACTTTCAAAAAGCAGCGAAAAAAAGCAGACGGACGAAGATGGAAAAATAAAGCTCGAACAAAGCACAACCAAGCTTCGTTTGCACATCTCTTCCATTCAAAGTTTCTTCAATGATCCCGCACTCCTTCATCCTAATACAAAGTTGGAGTTCTTGAACACCAAAGTCTGGTTGATGACAAACGATGTCATAATTCAAACCATAGACCGCCTGGAAAATGAATTCGAAGCTATTGATATGGGAACACTCGAAAGGACCAATGATATTAAATTTAGCTCTGCGCTATCGGGAGGCATCGGTAAAGATGTTGGCCGTGAAATCTCTTCTACGGAGAGCGACGACTCCTCATTCGGTGGAAGCGACGAACAGTCGGAGTCAACCGGTGACGGCGCCACAAACACGGCTACTAGCAAGTCGGGAACTACAAAAAATTCGGTGACCAAGAAAGGAAAGTCCATAAAAAGTAATGTCGCTGCCAAATCTGAAGCAAAGGCTGAATTACAATATGCAAATTCAGAATCAATTAAGGAGGCCATCGCATTGAAGTATAAAAGGGCGAAAACAAGCTTCTCCTTCTCGCCCAATCGCCTCACCGTAAGTCAACGCGCGGTCCCAATGGTTGGGATATCAGATAATATCTTCGTCACCTTGACATTGGCCGTAAAAAACACCGGTAGCAATACTCATACGTTTGAAGTCATCGAATTTAAGAAAATGTTTGATTCGAAAGGCAAAATTCAACCAATGGATAGTGTCACTCGTCGCACCGTCGCCGTAAAGTACATACCTTGTGATTCTGCGAAAGACATAAAATTAGCGGTTTCTTATTCGGGAGCCGTTAGGGCAACCCGAAATCTGACTCGTGGAAGAAATTCATTAGAGTATGACGACAAGGTCACATACTATAAATTTCAGGACTCAACCCTTAATGCGGGGATAACGATCGATAAGTTTGACTATTGCAAAAGGAGCTTTCATATTGTCACTACAATTGACAAAGAAAAGTACATTCTAAATACAGGAAGCCAGGTAGCTCCCATGGAAGTACTCCTGCACAGTGATCATGAGCCTGGGACGGTTCTAAGGTGGTTAAGCGAGATGATTACAAAAGGAGATCAACGGCTTCTCGAAAGTTCAAATGGAGATTTATTTTTTAGATCAACCAATGGAAAAGACGCCATATATCTATCCAAAAAACATATGTCTTCCGCAGACATGGAAAAGTTAAGGAAGCTTCAAAATTTATCTGGTGTGGAAAGACATAGGTAGCTCTCAATTAAATTGCCACTGTTCTATGACGTCATCCTAATTTCCCCCGCCAGCGTCCGGTAAAATTACCCAACAACGCCCGAGCCGCCAGCGCCACTGCATTATGATTATAAACCGGCATATTCGTAGTAATAAACCGCCCACCCGTAGCAATTTCTTCGGACTGTAAATTCCCTCGGTCACCTGAAAAAATCCAAAACCGATGCAAACTGATCGCCGTTAATATGCTTTTCCAAGTCAAGCACCATATCCCCGCCAGCATACAAACTTAGATTATTCGGCAAGCCATCGTCGCTAACCGGCTTAGCGTTTCCATCCACCATGCCACCATCCGCCTGCCCTCTCCTATCATTACCGCTTACGCCAATCCGGTTAATTCCCCGCATCACCCACCATAAAAAAATGCACCTTCACAGGCTCTTCATCAGCGAAGCCAAACGCCGAGATCCCGTTATGTGAAACGTACTCGTAGTCTACCTTCGTAAAACCCGCGTCGTCCACATTATCCGTAAGAATTTTGGAAATCACATACCGCGTCGGATCGGGCACGCTGGTCACCATCACATATCCCTTCACTGGGTTGGTAGAGTTGTCCCACTCATCGATGTATGCCTTGAAATCCACGCCATACATGCTAGTGTCACCAAGCAAATATTTGTAGTTCTTGTTCGGCCATATGTCCCCTGGAATCTGCGGATCGGGTTTGAACAAATACCCCTGCGGCGCGATATGCCCCTGCGACCAATTCGGGATAATTTCCTGTGTATCCGGGTCTACGGTAGGAATCGCCCACAGGTAATCCATGCCACTGCTGACAACGTCCGTTAGATTGATCACCGGGTTTTTCGGATCAGTATTGTCCACAGCCGAACCCGTTACCGATTCCACGCAGCAGAGCTTACCACTCTGCACAGCCTTTTCCAGTTTCTCAATGCGCTGAGCCAGGCAAGCGATCTGCGCTAAAATGTGTTTGGGAAGCATAATAAGTAATTGTTTAAGGAATAGCATTAATAAAAGAGAAGCAAGAGGGATTCACTTTGTCCCTAATCCACACCCGGTACTCAACACCGCTCGGAAGCCCGCCGAAGAACATACCAGCGCCCGGATCGGAGCTGTTATCCTGCATCCATATGGCTGTCGCAATATCTGCCAGTGCCTCAGCTTGGCAAGCAAATTCGTATTCGCCGCTCAGTCCGCCAGTCCACTTATTGATGTAAATCGCCCCGGCGCTGAGCGTGTCAAAATCCAATATTTGTATTGTGCAAACCGCCGCTGAACCATCATAAATCACCGGCGGCTGTGCAAAAGGCGCGCATAATGTTTTTAAGTTCCATACCGTGCCACCCGTGTTGGAGCAATCGCCGTCCAGCTGAAACGTGATCATGCTACCCACCGGTACATCGATCCTGCCATAGGTTGACTCCTCCTGGTAACAGCACTTGCCAGGAGGCACACACGTGTTCGGCTGAGGCCCCGCGCAGTGCGTGTCGTGCCACACTTCTCCGTCAATCATCACCTGCAACCGGTCTGGATAGGCCGACGTGTACCATTCCCAGTATACGTCCTGTTGCGCGGGTGTGTTGTTCGTCCAATAAAAAGTATGCGTACCGCCTATGCCGTCAGCAGAATTATTAGAAGAGCAGACGTCGATCAGTTCGCCCGTCGGCGGCTCGTCATTCACGATATCTATTACCATTTCATTCTTGCAGCAATCTGCACCCTGGTTGCCTAGGACCCGCACCGTGACATCGTTGTAGGTGTAGCTTGCTTCCACGATCGGCACCTCGATCACGAATGAAACCGAACTAGTCTGAACAACCGCGTCAAACACATCCGGCACATAAGGGCTGCTCAGCGCCAGGCCCTGCGAATCCAGAAACAACACAGTAAAAGCATACTGATCGGGTCCAACCGGCACCAGGTCGGAAAGCGAAGTCACTGTTATCATCACTTTCAACTTCTTCATGGCAGGGCGGCGTTGACGTACTGGACGTGAAGCAAGGTACCGACAAGCTCGAAATCCAGCACCTGCGCGCCAACCTGCACTGAATAGGTGACCACATCATCCGGCTCACAAAAGAAGTTCTTAACAATCAGCCCGTAGCCATCCATTCCTTGGGTCAAGATCACGATCGGCACCTGCAAATCCCCGATATCAACGATATTATCCTGTCCTACGTTAGCCAGCCCAAACCTACTGAGCTCGGCATTACCTAAAGCTCCTGCCTTCGGTGCATCAGATACGCCATACCCATTTTGTGGTGCGCCGCCGTTAACCTTATAGGTATATTTTGCATATGCAATGGACCCACTCACCCGGTCCGAAGCCGTGCTGATCTGGCTGTACACGTAAGCCCCGCACCATGCGCCTTGCTCACCCAGCTGGGGAGCGTTCGGAAATGCGGTGTCGGCATTCGGGTCAGGCTGCACCATAGCGGGGTTCCCTGCTTGCCATTCTTCAACCGGTCCGCCGTCAGTCTGCCAAAGCACTTTATTATTATGCAGCACCCAGTCAGGCACGAAGGCATAGGGGTTTTTACAGAAAAGCGCGCCAGCTTCCCACAATGCATGCCCACTGGCGAGCAGTAATTGAAAAAACGCTCCGAACTTCATGAATTCATGGCTATGCACATGCGGCGCCCGTTTGATGATGTCGCCCGGCGGAAACGTGAGCCGGTAGTTGATCCCGTGGGTAGTAATAAAGCTCCCGGTACCGTCCGTCGCCTGCCAGGCCAGGCCAATATCCTTCACATCATGCATCGCAATATGATCTACCTCGATGTCATAGATCAGCCCCAACATCCCCTTACCATCCCGCACCGATTCCCAGCCGTTGTGATATTTCACGCCCCCCATGCGGTTCCGGTACATATAAGCCTGGTTAGCATAGTAAGCCGATGTCCCCCGGGCAGCGGCCACCGATGCCATCCTAGCCTTTTTCTCCGCGGGCGTCAAATAGATATAAGAGCCCCCACCAGCGCCATAGCCCCAAACGGGTGCATAGTAATCCGAAACAATATTGGTTTGGGCGGGTGTTGTCACTGCCGGATGGATGGCTTGCACGCCCGCAAAGTCCAACATGAATGAATACTCAATCTCGCTGAAAGCATCGCCATTGATGGTAAGCATCCCATTTTCTGCAAACTCGGCAAATGCCATAAATCCGGGATCTTTCTCAAAATTATCGGCCGCCACCTGCGGCGTCCACACCACGCGCACATTCACACTGCCCAGCACCTTTTGCAGCGCGCTGGTATTGTTGGCTATTTTGAACCGCAACAGGCCACCACCCAGGTCTTCACTGGAATAATTGCAGCCATTCAGGCCTCCTTGGCCACCGACAAACTCTTCCAGAAATGTATGGCGGTGCCAGTTGCCGATCATAAATGCGGGGTTACTGGCCTGAGTCTGGATATCCAGCGTGTATAGAACCCCGTCGTCGAGCACCAGGTCAAAGTGCTGGTTAAAATGCTCTACTTCACATTTTGCTGTCCGCCATCTTCGCGAAGCCGGTATGTAATTGCGCACATCCGAATCGTACATGTCGACAATGTGCGTCACCTTGTTCATGGCTATATCGGTAATGCTCGCCTCCTTATCTACCAGCCCCGTCGAATCGTTGACGAACCTGGAAACCGCGAAGGATTTGCCTTCTGGCAGGCTGAGATTATTTCCTAAATAAAAGGCTGTAAAAAGCCACCCAGTCCGCGACTGCGAGTAAGGAAGCATATCGTTGATACCATTCACTGGTTCAACAGAAAACGAAACTTTCTCTGGCAAAGCGCTATGGGCGAAATGGGTCTGGGGGTTGCCCAGCAATTCCCAGATATTGGCTTCCACATAGTTCCAGTCCCCGTCCGGAGCATCAATGTAAAGCACGTATATCTCATGCTGCCCGTAAGGAAATCCCGCACCAGCGCCAAGCAGCTTGTTGCAAAAATCCGGGCTATAACCCCGGTAATTGGCATCCAGCAAAAAAGGTATACAGCTCGCACTACCATCAAACGAAGATTTCTCCGCAGCCGCGATCAGCTTGATTTTGCCGTCCTGGGCTACCTCAATGGTGGCGTTCTCTGAATCAATCCAGGTGTACCGTTTTCCAGATACCGTCGTAGTTTTAGTAGCGCCCCAGAAGTCCCCCTGCACCGGCGGCGGGCTGCCCGTATTGATCAGGTCAACCACGGTTTGCTGGGAACAGCAGTTGTTTTCGTCGCCAGCGTAAAGCGCCACAAGTACGTCCAGCGCGGCCCAGCTACCCGGTGTCACAGGCACCTTCACCACAAAGTTGGGCGTGATCGTTACCACCGTCGCGTTATACAAGTTCGGTATGCTCGGGTGGTCCAGAGGCACGCCGGGAGATTTAAAAAATTTGATGATAAACTCGTAAGTGTCTCCACCAACGGGCGTAAGCTTATCAAGCGGCACCTCAAATTTTATCTCAATAAATTCCATGATCAACTCAGGTGAATGTATTTCAATATCTTCTCGTCGGTGCAGAGCAGCTTTTTCAGGATTATTTTGATTTCCTTCAATTCCGCACAAACATCGCAGGCAGGAAGCACGTTGATCGTCACCAGCGCCTGGCCGACTTTTACGCCGTCGCAGAACGCTTCATAGACGAACTGGCCGATGCCGGTAAATTTCAACGCGGGCGTGAAGATGTATTCGCCCGTAATCCCGTCAAAGGATGTCACAATCCCATTAAGCTCCGAGCTGGCCATCACGGCAAGTGTCAGCATCCCTTCGCAATAAAAGGTGTCATTGGGCTTAACCTGCCCTGTCACGGGCACATCGGCGATTGTCTGACTGGTGTCTGGCTTCAAATCAGCACCGTATACTTTGATGCTAACTTTGGCACTGCCGATCAACAGGCCGTCACAATAAGCTTCGTAGCCAAAACCGGCATCGGCACCCACATAGCTCGGGGAAGGAGAAAAGATGTAGTCCCCGGTGGCCGTATCCAGAAATGTCACAAGCCCGTTTTGCCCTGATCCGGGTTGCAAGCCATACATTAGCAATCCCTGGCAATCTACCACATCGTTGGAAGCCACGTTTCCGGCTACCGGCGTATTTGCGTAGGTCTGATTGGTGTCGTCATTTAACGCGCCGCCGGCAAAATAAAGGGTGACGGTCGCTGTATCAATTACCACCGCGTCCGCCATCGAAATGCCGCAAAGCACGTTATACTGATAGGATGCCTGTCCGGTAAAACCGGGACTTTCTGCGGCAAATTCGCCATAACCCGTCAGCTGGTTAAAGTTATTGACAGTCCCATGCTGGGCGCTACCAGCCACAAGCTGAAAAAAGGTCGTTCCTTCTGAGCACGGCTGGTCGTTGGCTGCCACATTGTGAGCGATCACCCCGCCCGCAACCCCATTGAAGCTATCGTCAATAGCATCAGCATGGATGTCCTGCAAGTTAACCGTTATCGTGGCCGCTGGTGACTGCTGGCATCCCGGGATACTCGACACAGCCGCAAAATCAAATTCCAGCACTGCCTCAGGGCAATTAGCCGGTATATCCATCGTCAGCTGCGCTGGATTGCCAGATACTTGCTGATCAACGGCCACCGGATTACCATTGAAGTACAAAATACCGCAGGCAGGCAACGAAAGGATTTTAAACCCGGTTACCAGGCAATTACTGGGTGCAGTACCGTTTAGGCCAGGCAATGCATTTTGGACGGAGCCCTTCGAGAAACTCACCGTACCATCAAATGCATTCAGCGGACATCCGCTCACCACGGCTGTTCCTTGCGCTGTTACCTTATCACCGAGCTTAACCTGGATCGGATAGTTCCCCGGATCAGTCGGCAAAGTCCAGGTAGAATCGATCCCCACCACCGACGGGTTAGGACTGATCGACCCTCCCCCAGCAGGTACTATGTACTCCACCGTTTTTTGCACGCTGTAAAAAGGTATCTGCTGCTTGGTAATCGTGTATGAGGAGATATCCGAGCGGAGCGTTATTGTATCCAGCGCCTGGTAGCCTCCGCCCACACTGTCTACCACCAGCCCGGTCACATAATCGATCAGATTGATCTGCCCGCCGCTGAAAACGATTTCCACATAACCGAGCCGGACTGTAAAGTAAGCCGCTGCGTCCAGCACCAAAACATCCACCTGGGTAGTCGGCGCGAAGAGGCCGTTCGAAAACAATACCGAGTGGTTATTCGGGTCGGCGTAGAAATCGCCCCCTATGCTGGTAACATTGTCTGGATAACCCAACTGTGGGAAAAACGAGGTCTTGTCCAGAGGAGCCGCGTTCAACGAAAGGTTGAAAATGAGGCTAGCATTATCGTAGCCAGCCAAAAAAAGCCTGACGCGGTCCTCGTAGGTAGTGCTGATATGCGTCGTGTTCGCGCAGGTAGTGGCATCGCTGGCCGTAAGCACCAAATTAATTGGCAGCGCCGCAACCGGTAAGCTATCGTCCGCGCTGCAATTGGATACGATTTGGATTGTATCGCCGGACAAAAGCACTACTCCCGGCGGCAGACTAATTCCCAAAAATCCTAACGCGAAGAACTCCGGTACGTCTATCGAATATCCAATCCCGTTGATCAAAAGCGATAGCGATCCAGGGATATAATTTCCCAGCCCATCAGTCCAGCAGTTGCCCGCTGCGCCTACATTTTCCGCCGTCAAAAGCACGTCGCCCTCAATTGGCTGCCGTAATATGAAAGTTGCCATATCCCGATTTATTTCAAACGATCATTTGCCCACCTCTTTGGTCTTCCAGCAGTCTTGCCATGATTATCAGGTTTCCTACCAACGCCTGCCTGGTTTTGCCACGGACGGCATATCCATCGCCTTTCAGCTCGTATAGCGAAAGCGAGGGGTTGAACACTGAATTATTTAGGTAATTCCTCGCCTTGCCATGATCCAGGGCTATATCAGTCAATATGCCTTCAATTGTTTCCATACATTAATCTGTTAGCTCGATGCTTGTAATGATCATATCGCAGCAATTGGGTGTCTGGCAATCCCCGCCAATCACCGTAATGGCCACATCCAGGAAGCAGTCACCCGCTAGATTGAACAGCCTTATCATATATGAGGTATCATTGCCCGAACCATCCAGGTTTGAAATTGTCAGCTCACTAGCGATCAATGGTTCCGCAGCATTGAAATCAGGACCCGAATACGCCACTCCCACGGAATATCCGTATTTGGTAGCGTTGGCAATACCTGTGATCTTGATCCAGGCGTCATTGTTTAACATGCCTCCGCTTGTACAGGTAGCGCTGCTGGCCGTTTTGTCCTGATATGCCGGAAGCAAGCACGGCTCAGGTCCGCAAGGATTATAAAACCTTAGCGTCTTGGTTTCAAAGCAAAACTCAGTCGCGTAAACCCGCACCGCAAAATCTTTGTAAGGCTGGTCAGCAAAAAATCCGATCTGGTCATAGACTGTCACCGGTCCTGGCCCTGCAATCACGGGCGCGTTTGCGAAATCAGCCGCGCAGGTGAACGTTGTGTCCTGGCACGGCTGGTACTTTACCCCGCCGGTGACATTTTGAAGCAGGAGCTTGCCGTCATTGTTGGACGGTCCGCCATTGCAGGTTGGGTCTTCTTTGTCCAGATCGAAAGTAGGCGTCACGCATTGCGGTGGGCAGTTTAGGGCCGGGATAACGGCCTCGCGATCTGTAAAGCACCCATCACCGCCATTGAAAAAACGGAAGACAAACGTATTGTCCTGGCCCGAGCCTGCAAGTCCTGTAATGTCCAAATTGCCACCAACAGGCATGGCTTGCGCTTGCGCATAAGCCGCACCACTATAAATTGCTCCCTGAGAATAGCCGTACCTATCCGCGGCCGAAACACCCGCGAAATGGATGCCCGCGTCGCCCGCCGGCGAGCCGTTCAGGCAGCTGGCCTGGCTGATCGTAGCCTGCGGCACTTGGGGAGCCACGCAGACGTTACAATCAGCTTTTGTGAGCCGCCAGCCAAAACTCCCGCAGCCATCCTGGATCTTCACCTGGATTTTACCGCCTACACACTGCGTTTCTTGGGGGGCTACGTCCACCCATACCGGCACGCAAGGCGGCGGGCAGTTGTCATTAGTCAGTTTATAATCAAAGTTCCCGCACCCATCCGTCTGGTAACTGTGGACTTTCCCATTGATGCACTGCGTCAACGGGGGCTCTTCCGTGTTCTTCCATTCCGGTATACAGTCGCATGCGATAAAAGCATATCCGGCAGCAATACAGGCCGAATTTGATTTTTCTCTAACGAAGTACTTGTGGTTGCCGCATGGCTGGTTAAGAAATGTCGGGCTGTCCTGGAACAGAACGCCATCAATACTGTATTCCAGCGAGCCATTGCCATGCTGTGCTACGATCGTGACCGTCTTCTGCGATACGATCGCTTGCCCGAAAGCCAGCTTACAAGCCGGTTTCCCAGCGCAAAGCAGCTCTTTGATCAAATCGATCCACGGACTGCAGACATCAGGCTTGCAGCTTTTTCGGACGATCATATAGTCCGGCTGAGCGCATCCCGGCTGTCCGCAATCCTGGCACGGCTCAGGGCAGCCGGGCTGCGGACAGTGGCAGGGGTTATGATGGCATTTATCACACACCGTATTTCCGGTTTAAATAGCACGCTTTCTGCCACAGTTGAGCGGCATTCCAGTAAGGCACAAATTCAAGGATAAACATGAGTTCAAACAGGCCCTGATCCACTTGCCAGTCGGGCTTGCCAACACGGGCCATCCGCGAGTTCTGACAATCCAGCTCGACTGCCACTTTCATGATCCGTTCACCCAGTTCACGCGCGCTAATTACCTTCATAGCTTTACAGAATCCAGGTAGGCACCGATCTGCTTGATCCGTATGGCCACACACTCGCAATCACAGCCGGTTTGTGTCCCAGCCATTAGTTTGAGCTTCGTCCAGGCTAGTATAAACTCCTGCATAATCTTTGCTTTCTTTTCACTACTCATCTGAAAATCGTAATGACAGTCATCCCCCAAAGTGAGCTTGTCTGCCAGCGCAACGAATTTTTGGTCTTGCTGGCATGTACTCACGATCTGCTTCACACGCGTGCCCTCCGCCTTGATACAATTACAGGCCTGCTCAAAGCTGAAAACCTCGTAGCGCAGCGTTATGCATCCTTCCGGAAAAGCGCTCATAAAGCCGTGGCAATCGGTCTGCGCCTGCTCAAAGCCTTGGCATTCTTCGCAGCCTGAGGCGGCAGCCGGTTGCTCCAATGGGATATCCCCGGCATTGATCACCCAATCTCCCAAAGTCTGGTTATATACTTTTTCCAGCTCATAATAGCCATTGCCGCCCATATCCAGTCCAATCTTCGCCCACACGATCTGGTTAGCATCGATATTGACCGCGCCATATCCACCGGGGTAATCCACTGAGTAAGACGGCGTTACATCCCGCAGCACCAGTTGGTTGCATTCCGGTTGGGAAACGGTGAAATCTGGGAGCAGCATGGGCTTTCAATTTTTTGAAGTTATAAAAACAGGCCCGTGGCTCGCCGGGTGCAGACGGTTTTTTCAGGCGTAAACCGGCCCCAGCCGGATGATAGGATACCCCGCCACCAGGCCATCTGCCGACGACCGGTTGGGCCCCAGCTGTATAATGGAGGATTCATTCTGATAAGATTGATCCAGCTTGGTCACATTGCTTTGTTGGGTCAGTTCCAGCAGTTTCAACACCAAATGAAAAGCCGAGGCAATATCTGTATTCTCGTAGGTGCCCCATTTCATAAGCTCTTCCAGGATCAGGGGCAGGGTGATGTTCTTATGGCGGCCTTCCGTGAAGAACTGGGTGCCCAGGTAGGTGAGCTCCGCCTTCACATGCGCATTTTTGATCTTGATCCCAGGCTGGTCACCCACATAGAACAGCCGGTCGAGCGCTTTCTTCTCACGCATGAAAAGGATAAAGCCTTCACTGTTGTATTCGTACAGGGTTTTGGAAACATTGTAAAAAAGCATCCCTTTGTAAAACTCTTCATAGGCAACCACCATATCCGGAGCGTTGCCGTAATACACCGCTACCGGCATGTCGCTTTTGATATCATACGCAGTCGGCTTGCGGTAAATCACCATTGCATTCTTCGAATCACCAGCCGACACTTTATGTCCTTCACCGCGGGACTTATACCGGTCATCTATGCCGGCAATGTGAAGGTTCTCGTAAATTTTCGAAGGTTTACCTTCCAGGTTAATGCACCAGTCGCCGCCCGGGCTTTCCTCAAAAACGATATTGTCTGTCGGCCGGTTATACCGGTCCATTAGGTATTCCAGCCGTCCGCGTACCCAGTTGTCTTGTGCATGGTTGAGCTTAATGAACGTGATCTGCTCGTTAATCGCGGCAGTGTTGTAAGCACTGGTTTTGTTGTTGGGAAGAAAGGCTTCCTCCCAAGTAAGTGGGTTTTCGATCACCTCCTGTTGATACGCGGCGGGATCAGCCACTTTGGATTGCCGGTGGGCGAGAATTTTTATCAACGCACCTTCCTGGTCGGATTTTCCCGTTGTGTAATCAATACACCCCCTGAGCACTTTTGTTTTCGGGGTAAAATGCCGCGTCGCATTGTATGCAAGGTGGCCCACGAACATATCCCGGTAGGCAGTCGATTTGTTAATGATGGCATTGGAAGTCCCTCCCACCAAGAACATACCCCATTGGTCATCCCCCAATTTTGCGCTGGGTTCGTTTTCCGTCAGGTAGTTCTTCAACGAATCCCCCACCCAGAGCCCTGCCTCGACGGCGATCATCAGGTTCATCCGCTTGCCCTTATACACACCTGCCTTCGTTTCCTGGCCAATGATGTCAAAGCGGCATTTATTCACAATACGCTTGATTTTCCCCTGGCTGTAACCAACTGAAAACGCACTCCGGTTGTTCTCCAAAACCACCAGGTCTTTCCCGTTCCACCGCTTAAACATCGGGTGCAGGCTTTGCCAGGCCGTCCGGAACCATTCCCGCTCGGTATCGATCGCTTCCTCGTTGGGATAAGCGCAGCCAATTTGCAGGTCGTTACGGAAAATAAAAGTCCACAATGCCACCCCAAGCAGGGTAAATGTAGTCCACGCGATCCCACGTGGCTTTGCCTCGATATGGTTTCTGGCATTATAGGATTTGCCATTTGGAAGCCGGCGGTAGGTATTCGCCCATATGATGTCCAGGATTTCCTCATCATTGTCCCGGTACATCGGCGGCTCCCAATCAAACCGCTCTTCACCCTCCTTGCGAAGAGGGATGATGCAGAAATTCAGATAGAAATAAAGATAGCCATTCAGGTAGTGGCCGTTCGGTGCTATCCAGCCGTACAGGCAGCGGTGAAGCTGCCGCTTCCACCATTGGTAGTCAGTGTCGTCTGCATTTAATTTGGGGATTTCCGGCACGCGCTCGTACAGCACAGGCCGGTAAAGCTGCTGTACCGATTCCGCAGGCAAATCCAGGACCTCAGCCTCGGCAAACATCTCAGCGGGTGATGATCCCTTTCAGAAAAAGGACTTCACTTGTCTTGTCTTTATAGTACACCGTAAATGACTTTTGCACCGGCATCGTCTGTCCCCCGTTTTCGAGGATTTGCCTGGCTATCTCCCCAGCGAAGAAAGTTGTCGTGATCCGGTCAGACGTATCTTTCGGTATCGCGCAACCACATGAGCCGACAATAGTTTGTATGGCTTTACATTCCGGCGTTTTCACAAATGCAACCGAAACATTGGCCCGCTCTTTGACAGTCCCGAAATCGACCGTATTTGAAATGAAATTAGACATATCCCAACTAAGCTTAATGCATGAATTCCAACAAACTCTAATCTTTATACGTAGATAGTTTTGACCTCCACTTTTTAAATTTCTTCCAGCTACGGCGTGGGTGCATCGCAGGGTAACAGATCAGATATCCCGCCGTCATGCAATGTCCAAGCAATGCCACGCTACATCCTTTATTAGCAAAGAAGAGGGCGGGCGTATCGCAGCCACAACACTTGCAACTACCGAGCAGGTAGCACTCGCGTGCCGAAACATCCCTTCGGTATTCAAACTGCTCAACAATGTGCTGTCTGATCATCCATCTCAGCCACCGTCGCCGGTAGGCAAAGAGCCTTACACTGCCCTGCACGTAGTAAAAGCCATCCATGGGTGAGCAGCGCAAATGGGCGATAATCTCTTTAAGCCGCATCATATTTCCGGTTCACATGCGTCAGCTTCACTGCACGGTTTGTCATCGGCCCCGCAAAAACCAGGGTTCACGACATCATTGCCGACTTGGGCCGGCGGATTCCCCGATTTACTTGTCACCGAATAAAACGAGCGCCCGTTTTCATAAAAGCTCCTTGTCAGCGAAATCAGGTTCACTGCACCCAGATAGTCGGTCTGGGCCGTTTGAAGGGCGGCCTCATCCCCGGCGTCATCCCGCAGCAGACAGTACGGATAAGTCGGATAATCACCCATGGCCGTATCGATAATCTTAACGTGCAAAACATCCTGGGATTCTAGCAGCTCTAAAAGCGCATAGTACGCGTCCATACTATTCTCATTGTATGGTTGGAACACTACGGTCGTGGTTTCCAGCACAATTTTGTAATTGCTTGGATCCGTAACCGGATTGGACGTACCGGCATGCTCCCGCCAGGGCCTCTTGCTGTAATGGAAAATTTCCACCACATACATGCACATATCCGGCTCGCATGGGCCCACAATCTCCTGTCCAAACCAGTCCTTGATCGTATAGGCCGTATAGCCCACCCGGAAATTGGGCACAATCACATCTGGCTCCGTAAGCCCTTCCCACGACAACACCGTGAAATCAACCCCTTCAACCTTAGATTCCAGCTCAATGAATTCCCAGCCGATCACCGTCGCCGTTACGGGCGAATCAGGGTCGCTGTTAAATTCATCGGCCAGTTTGTGCAGCCGCTGGCAGCAGGTCTCCACGCACCCGCACTGGAAAAACACCTCCTTCGGGCTCACCCAGTTGTTCCACATCGGATATTCGCAGCTGGCAATCGCCCGCACTTCAATTGCCGTTCGTTCGCCGATCTCGGTGCAATTCGGCGCGCAGCATTTCAGGCGGACTTTCTTTTTCAGGTTCTGCCCGCAGCCGCGGATTTTCACGCCGCTGCCTCCGGTAAGAATATCATGGAAAGGCACCTTGTGCCAGTTATCGTCAGTAGCATACCCGTCATAGCCGATCCCTTTGGCCTTGGCTGCCCACACCGACACCCCGCCCTTGAAAACCAGGTTGCCCAGCTCAATCACAGGCACCTGGCTGGAAGTGCCGGGATAGAAAATAGCGAGCTCGGGGGCCTGGCCACAATCGCCAGGCTTACGCTTATGAACATAAAACGATCTGTCCCTCATCGTCTTTAAAGATTAATCCGTCAGCTCCCGCTGTTATGTATTTCAAGCCGTGAGCCTTGGTACTGGTTAAGATTCTCAATACTAAGCTGGTATTTGGCCACAGCCAGGTCAACGATCTGATGCTGTTGCGCTTCATCTTCCTGTGTATAGCCGCCAGGATTACCAAGCAGGTCATAGTCAATGGGCTTCATGATAAAGTGGACACTTACCCCCTGAGGCACGCTCGTGCTGAGAATATCCAAATACGGCTTGCCATCGTTGCGCTGCACATATGCCGGGAATTCGTCATCAGGCTGATTAAACGGGTCGCGCATCGCCTCTGCTGCTTCATCTATCGTCAGCGGTTTGATGGCCGATGTGTAAAGCGTCGATTTCCCATTGCATTCAAAAACAAAATCAGCCCATACCCCCAGCACAAGCTCTATCCGCAGGCTTTCTTCCAGGTACACCTTTCTTGTATCGCCAAAGTCAACATCACGGACGAAAGGCAACAGGTCTGAGCGTTGCAACGCGGTCATTTCAAAGTCCTTTGCTTTCAGGCGAAGCCATTCCAGCCTTGCCTGGCTGTAAAACCACATAAAGGCCTGCTTTGGCATGTGGGCATTGTTATACTTATCATACTTAACCTGCGCCCACTGATAAAGCTCTTGGTTGGTCAGGCGTCCCATTAGCTCACAGATGCCATTTGCCGTAGGTGCTCATACTGCGCAGGATTGTTGGCCAAATGGCTAATCATCTCCTTGCGCGTAAACTGCTGCTCAGAAATTTGCGGTATCACGTACCGCGTACTAAACTTTTCGCCCGTTTTGATCAGCAAACCCTGCTGTGCAAATCGTGCTAAGTCTTGCTCAATCTCTTCCGCTGAAACAGCATTGGATACTCCGCTGTTGGCAGTGCTGATCCCGAACTCATCATTTACGGGGATTTTTTCAGCCGCTTTAACGCCCACTTTACTGGCGAGTTTGACATAATCCGAGTCCTCAATGATAGGCTCATAGCCACTAGGTGTTGTTTTCAGCTTTCCCTCTACTGCGCGTTGAAGGTACACCCGGTACTCGCTATCCGTCCGCAGCTGGAACGCGGCGGATATAATATCCTTGGCATATATCGTGTCGCGGTCTTTCTTGATTTTTCCATCCGTGTCTGCCAGCACAACACCTTTCTCGATACCCACATCCAGCAGGGCAAGCATCTCAAAATCTTCATTTTCCACCAGCATTTTGTCCCCTTGCAAAAAAGCCTCCGGGTTAGTCCTGGAAAGAGATACCAATGCATTAAAGATCGTCTTGGGCGCAAGCCCCGCAGCAAGTCCGATCAACCTTCGGTACATTTTTGCCAACAGCGCCAAATCGTCCTCATTCTGGCGGATATAGGACTCAACCTGGAAAGCCTTGTTTGAAAATGCCAGGGCCCGGTCTGTTTCTTCCTGCGGATCGATCAACTGAATGTTAGCTGCCGCATCCTTATGGATCATGCAATAGGCTTTCAGCGTATTCCAGTTATGGCTGTCCACAGGCTCGTCCAGGTCAAAGACCCGCTGGCCGTCAATGACAAGGTCTGTCCGGTCTGTCAAATCATTGGTGAAGAAAAACTCCATCACTTCACCTTTCACCTTACCGGTGAACCCCGAGCCGATAATCTCCTGCCGGGGCACGGAAACATTTTCTTTGCGGATGCTGACGGGGTGCCGCACAACTACTGAAACAAGATGTGACATAGCTGTTGAAAAAGATTAGTCGATTAACCTGAGTTTGATGATCCCTGTTGGATCGATGTATGGCACCCCCTCGAACATGATATGGTATTCGTTTCCGTCCACTGTCGAGGCCACATCGTACCTGGAAGCATTGGTCACCATATCTTCAATAGCCGTTTCCTGCATAGCCATCAGCTGGGCACCTGTAAACCCATTACCTTCGCCCGTGAACCCACGTACACGGCCAAAAACAAAGCCGCGGTCAACCTGCTGATGCGCCCCGTTTTTGCCTGATTTTGTGAAATACCGGAAGCTCTTTTTTTTGGCGCCATTGAGCCCTCTACGGATCGGGATGAAGAAAATGTCTCGGCTCCGGTCAGGACCCTTTACGCCATTGTAGGTGAACGTCTTGAATTCGCCCGTCGTGCGGTAACCCTTCCCGATGTCGTACATGAACAGGTTGCCGTAATCGGTAACCAATTTTTCGATCCCAAAGCCCACATCCACTTTGCCGTCGGCACCCACTTCCCTGGTGAGCCGCACCGGATACTTGGCTTGGCCGCCTTCACGGATAGCATCCCGGACGAATTTCATCCCGCCATGCTGGGCTACTACCAGCACATCCGCATCCGGCCACACTTGGTGGATCTGCTGCATAATGCTCTCGATCCGGTTGAAATTGTTCAGGTATGTCAGCTTCCAGGGATGCTTATACTGGATATGCGCCTGGTCGAGCTGTTGCCATACGCCGGGGTAAAGCGGGCGGTCGGGATAAGGCGTCAATCCCTTGAAAGAATTGATTTCCAGCGTCGCCGGGTCAAAGTTGCTCACAGAGTCCATGATCATCCCTTCCAGGCTCAGAAGGGCCTGCCTGAAAGCGCGCACCGAAAGGCTTGTCACAAACTGCATCGGTTCAGAGCCATCCATTGCCGGCTGCATCGCAAACCGGAATACTTCGTCCGACATCCAGCTCCCGGTTTCATGCCACATATAGCGGGTAATCACCGTCGGCGCTGTGAACAAATTCTTCTTCGTCGTATTTAGTTGCAACCTGTTGGATGTATGTGAGCCTTCGCCCATGGTGTTACCATATCCCCAGTTCACCGGTTTTCCAATCCCCAGCAAACTTCCCGAGGCTGTTTCACCCTGCTGACCGTTAAGGATAAACGTCACATCCACATAGCCATTATTGGTATTTCTCCGGCTCACCACCGACAGCATCGAATGGTCGTCCCAGAGCTTCACCTGCTCGCCTTCATCCAGGCCGGTACCATAGTCAAGGCCCACTTCAAAAGGCACCCCGGCAATAAGCTTGTCGGGCACGCGGCTATTATCCACCACGTAGAACGGCTTCCGCTCTTCACATTCTTCCTGGATGCGGATAAACTCGCTTCCGATTGTCGAAGTTTGCACGTCAAACAACCCCTCCCTGTCTTCGCCGTACATATCCTGGTTCGAACCGAAAAGGTTCATAAATACCAAGTACGGCGAGTAGGGGTTCACGTGATTAACCATCATCGTGATATACTCCTGCTGGTTGCGCGAAAGAAGGTCATTTCTAAGCGGGATATCGCCAACAAGATTCCTTCTCTGTCCTGTCCCTATCGCTACCCTTAACTTGTCTGGCATAGCTATCTCAGTTTAGAAGCGTCCTTGCTTTCTTGTTGTAGCCGTAGTCGATCCCGCGTTTGTCGACCAGCCGCATCACTTCCAGAAATGCCTTTTCAGAGCTGACCAAGGCATTCAGGATTTCACGGCGCGCGAAATCTTTCATCGAGGTTGCCGCCGTTTGGGCTTCCTTGGCCTTCCCACTGGTCACATATTCCTGGATATGCCGCTTGATATCATCGGAGAGCTCGATCCCATAAAGCGAAAAATTTTTCAACTCATCGGCGAACGTAGTGCGGTACTCTTTGTATTTGGCCAGCTCACTGGCCGCATAGCTTCTTGCTTGTTGTTCCAGCCCGGCCTGAATGCTCTTGTACTCTTTTTTTATTTCGGCCACAAGGCGCTTCCCTTCATCGTTGATCTTGCCCTCCTCGAAGTACTCTTCGAGCTTTTCCTGGTAGTTCGCCTTGGTGAAGTTGAACGGGTTTTTCCGCATTTGGGAAGCGATCACATCGCGCAGGAAATCGCCTTCGTCGAACTGGCCATCGGCAACGGCCAATGCTTCCTGGTACTGCGGGTTTTCCTGCAAAAAGTTTTCGGAAGCAAGCGTATAAAAGGAATGATCGTAAACAGCATCCCTGGAATTCAGGTGGGCGAAGTTGGGTCCAAATTCCTTTACCGCCAGGGAGCTATAATCGGTGGAGTCCGGCTCAGCAAATTCAAATTTCTTGCTGAGTACGTCTTCAAATGGCTTGAAGTAATCCGGCAACGCTTCGGCTTGGGAAGGTGGAGCGCCACCGGGCGGCTTTGTATCCACACCCTTAGGCGCCGTCGAGGCCAATACGCTTTTGATGTGGTCGGTCACCTTCGGGTCGATGGCGGCCTCCGTCTTAAAAAGATCGCTTTCATCAGGACTCGAAAATCCGGCCTCCTTATTGAATTTTTCGAAAATGTCCGCTGACAAACTTAGGTCCATAACACACGGAATTTGCTGTGATTATGGCATCAAACTTAAAGTCATTGGTAGATAAAATTCGTGGTGAGGTCAATTTTTGTAGATATATTATCTATAAATTTACCATAATCAAAATTTATTTTGGTATGGAAGAGCGAATTGCTGAATTGGAGAAGCGTGTGAATATGCTGGAAAATACAGTCGAAGAATTATTCTTTTCTTTGGCCAGTCAGCGGACATCCCGCCGGTCAATCGAGCTCATCGTCGAGCTCGCTGTCTTAGAGCATTTTCAAGCCGACAGGCGAAAATTCCACACGATGGACTTTGGCAAGTTTGGTGATGCATCCACCATCCCCGAAGAAGACAAGCGCGTACTGGAAGCCAGAAAGTGGTTCATGTCCATCATGCGGAACATGCTTCATCATAACAGCTGGTCAATGAAGAAGAATTATCCATGGTACCATCATAAGAAGGAAGTGGCGCACAGGGCGGCATTTATAGGGGCGATTAACCCGACGAATCCGGACGACGAGTCCAATCGTCTTATCTTTAAAAGTATATGTATTAGCGTTCAAAAAATGTGTCTCCAGGAAGGCATTGCGGCAGGTGACTTGTTCATTCAATAAAAATTCACATTGGGAACGGGCAATAGCTGTAATCGTTTTGGAGTAAAAAAAATAGTTGTATGAGATGTGGGAAAAATTGATGACCTTGATGCCTAATTAAAGTATTGAGGGTAGGACCGAATGTTCACGAACCGAGGTGGGTTGTTACGAATAGGTCTTACCCTTTTCACATAATGCCTATAAATTCTCTATCCGATAACACCTTTCTATCCAATGTGAGGCAGATTTGCTTTTGGATCAACAGTCCATCAAAGTTCTGGGCATTCATTCGCCTTTGCTGATAAGCATAGAGCTGCTTAACAATATTCCGAATTCAGCAAAAATCACTGCACCAAGCTATTTGTTATCTCCCTATACATAAATTAACTAGAAGATGGTAAACACAAAAAGTATTGTCGTTCATCCGATAGAAACACCTACGTTCTTAGAAGCCTGTCAGGAGTGAAGCAAGTTTTAGCTCATAAAATATTAAGTAATACTAAACTCAACAAACTATTAACAATTATGTAATGTAAAAATATTTGATTTCAATAATTAGGCAGATACCTTCGAGCAAGATCGATCTTACTTTACCCTTCCTCGAACAACGTTAACAATAAAAGCACCCAATTTTTTAATTTTTCCATACTTAAACGAAAAAATTATGAAATTGTCCCATTTCCATCTTGTTCAACGAGGTGTCCTTTTTGTTTTGACTTTCCTTACCGTTCTATCGTGTAATCGCGATGCCAATTCGATATTAGACCCATCCAATCCTTCTTCAAAAACATATCGATACGTATCTCCCCAAGAGGCAGAATCGTTTGTGATAAACAATCGAGTCATTTCAGCAGAAGACACTACCTTTTTTAGTAAAATAAAAATTCTTTGGAATAAGACTTATCGATTCGAAAATAAAGACGGTGATTTCTTGGTAGTACCTACCGAGCATAACACTATTATTCAAGAGTATCTTTCAGCACGTGGCGATATTCAAGAGCGAGAATTCCCTCCAATAAATTTAGTTGTCTATCGGGATTCAACTGGCAAAATGAATGCCAATTTTCTTCTTGTTGCATCTCAGTCGGAAACCAAAACTAGTGAAAAAAATTGGATAAAATCGTTCACTGGGGCACTAATCTATTACAATCTGGATGGAACAGTCGCTAGAATGCAGTCATTTGACTTAGGAAAAAGGCACTACTCCAAAAAAGACCGGCCCGCAACGTCTAATCCAACTGCAAGATGCCGCTGGATGAACGAATGCTTCTACATAGGGCAAGATCATAATGCGACATACCCAGGAGCGAACGTCTTCGGTCATTACGGGCTTAGCGAATTGTCATGTGTCCAATTCATGGCCATCAATGGTATAACCTTTACACTAAACAGTACCGACGTTACTAGTAGCTGTGTAGAAGAAGATGTAGACCCAGTATCTCCTCCTGCACCAACCACTCCAATCAGTGGCGGAGGAGGGGGAGGTACTCCCAGCGACAACCCTACTGTTAGCACTTCATATAATAATTCTCCTGGTGAGCCGGCAGCAGACATTTCAGTAAACCGGGGTATTGACTGCGCATCATTTGACTTTACGAGAACAGCAAATAACTGGATGGAGGCAGGGGTTAAGAACTTTCGCTTACAATTCGTCAATATAAGCACTGGGGAAGTCAAAACTTTAACCATTAATCGTGCGTTAGTGATAGGGTATCCTATGGCACGTCAAGATGGAACGCTTTACTCCTACGCAGATGCTTCAACAATGGCTGCTGCCGCGTTCCAAACCGCGTCAAAAAAAACAATTGGACATTGGGCAAACAACCTATTAATGAATGAATACCAAGTTGAAACTTTATTTATTAACTGGCTGAAAGCAGCTGTAATTGCAAATGGTGGAACGGTCGGTGCAAAAGGTAGCACAACGAGTGTTATCATAAACGCGAATCCCCAATATGCTACAGTTGGAAATGGGGAATGTAACTAAAATAGTATCAATATTTTTATGGGCATCTTTGTTGGGCTACAATTGTGTAGCCCAACAAAGGGCGATTAATTTGGATAGTATGACTGTAAAAGATGTGATGACTGAGTTTATTAATCCATTTTCAAAAATAGGCTGGAAACCTGATGTGAGTTTCATCGAGACATCTCGAAATCCAATTTTTGATTATAAGTACAATTATAAATTTATCAAAACAGGCTCTTTGCATTTATTCGAATATCCAATCCATGATTTATATGCCTACGAAAAGGATGACCAGTTAGTTTCTTTCTATTTGGCGGTGGAGTTTGATACAAGTCTGATTGACAAGATTTCAAAAGACCTTGGCTCGCAACCATCAATTTTAAGTATGGGCCTGGCGCAAGAAACCCTTTCACCATTTGAATGGTCGTGGAAATATCTTGATTATCATATTCACCTGCGAAAACTACCCAGTAACCCGAGGAAGGACTCTATTTTCTTTCGCCCATTTGATGTAATAATTATCAGCAAATACGAACTTGATCGTTACAGTTCATATTAAATTTATCTCTACCCTATTGTCAAATTTTCATTTGAATCGGCCGTAACAAAAGTATGTCCGATTCAAATGAAAATTACAATTACTTTATTGGAATATATGTGGTTCCGCCTTGCACTACTTTATACAAAGAAGGCAATGAGTTCTCAACAGGCGAGATTCTATGCAGTTTTACGAAAAAATTGAAATAGAATCCATTATACTTGGCAGTTAAGATTTACAGATATTAATAGATTATCTTTTTTCTCTTTCCATTTTAATGAGAAAGTCATTAAGCTCATATCCATTCCTTGTAAGATCCATTATCAACCGCTTTTCTAATTTCTCGCAATTTTCTTTCGCGATCCTGTCTGAATGTGATAGATTCCAAAAGTCCTCCTGCTTTAACAAGCTCTTCAATCTTTCCTCTGACTCTGGATGTTCGCTGATGATCTCGTCTCTCAATTGCTCCAATAGAGACTTCTCGAAGTCCGTCAAACTCTGCTCTAAGGTTGTCCTCAGCGCTTCTAAGTTCTGCCGCGATTCGTTCCTCATTTTCACTATTTCGAGCTCTGAGGTCAGTTTCATGTCTTGCAGCTTCTTCTGGTAATCCAGCCTCTTCGTCTTCAATTCGACTGATCTCTGCTTCAGCTGCTCCGATTTTTTGGACAATATCTGCTGTTGCGCCGTCAATATAGCTCTCTTCGGATTCAATAGATCGTTGATATCGGACTTCCTCTTCTCGGAGATCGTTAATTCGATCTGATATTGTTTTTCCGTCTCCTCCCAATTCGATAAGTCGGCTTTCAAGCTCAGATATGTCTTCTCGTCTTCCAGATCGGTACTCTCTTTTTTCGCGGCCAATTCTGCCCGTTTCCGCAAAATACGCTTTCTTAACCTCCTCTTTGTGTTCTCGAAAGACTCGTTCCTGGATTCCAAGTTCTGATTCGAGTTGATCAAGGCTTGCTTCCTCTTCTGCAAATTCTGCTGATACTTCTTTCTCAATTCTTCTCTGTAACTGCTCCCATCGCTCGTAAGCAATTTTTGTATTTCTCTTAGCTTGTCGAATATCGCTATCGAGTTTTCCCTTTGCGCTTCTAAATTGTTCTGAATCCAGATATCTTGTAAAATAGCGTATCGCTTCATTAACTTCGAATACTTTGCACTCGTAAGTTTGCTCAAACTGGATGAGTCCTTTTTCGAACTCATCGCTTGGTAGTATCTCTTGGCCAGGGCGAGCGGGAACGAATTGATATTGGGTAGTTTCGCGTTCATAGTTGTAAACCCACTTGGTGCGGGCAGTTTTCGAGAAGATGTCTTGAATTTCAGAAGGAGGGCCTTTCGGTAGACTCACTTGCACCGTGTCCAACCCCAGGTTCCGGATTCGCAAATACTTTTCATCTGTAATTTTGTGGGTGGCGACCAGCTCTATCAGCAGTATCGGCTCATCAGCAGCATTGAAGAATGTGACGTCTGGCTGAATCAGAAGATTTCTGGACCGGTCTTGAACCCATTCTGGATATTTACCCCATTGGATTTGGCCATCGCTATTTTCATAGAAGGGCATTTCGATAGCTACCCGGGCTGCCTCAACAACCCATGCATCACGGATTGTGAACGGTGCCCCGTCCTGCCCAATGTCCGGATACTTCTTTAAGCCCGGAACTTTGATCCGTTTTTCCCGTTGAAGTATCTCTTTGCCAAGTTTATGGCGATAGGTTTCATCCGAATAAGTGCATTGTCCTCGATGCGTGGTGTCGCCGGGGTCATGAGCGAAGTGCTGGATATTCACTTCGCCCTTTTTTGCAATCATCCCCTGTCGGCACCCTGGGCAAAAATATCCTTTCCGTCCCCGCTCGACCTGCGAAATATGCCACACTGTTTCTTCTAGATCCAACGCATAGGAGTGCTCAATATCACCTTTCTTTTCTTTCATCTAGAGGGATTTAAGTGCAATTAATTTGCGCAATTTTACTATTTTCCTGATTAGTTTTAAGATTAACCCTCGATAACATTCTACTTCTATGGATCAAAGTGATGATTACTACGATAAATATGTAGAGAGCTGGGAACAAGTGCGTGGCACTCTGCGCTCCGGATACCGCGCCTATGATTACAACTACTCACCCTACTTTTCGGACTACAATAATCTTTACACGTTCATTTACGATAACATAAACACAGCCTGGGACAATCTTAAAATTAAACCGGTCTACTTTTTCTTTAATGACAGCGATGAGCTGGAAGCCGTTGCAATTTCTCGAAGTAAAGCGATTACAATTAACAAAGGACTTTTGGAGCGGTTGATGGAATTTTTCAATAGGTACGAAGCCTACTTGGCTAGGCCTGCATCCACGCAACCGGTAGTTTATCGACACCTGGATATGCCTGTGCACTCGCTGATGTTTCAAAGCGCCGCTCTGTTTTTATATTATCATGAACTTGGGCATATCATTCAGCACCTACCAGGAACAGACCGTTCGTTCAGTGAAAGCCGGATAGGAACTTCCGATCCCACGTTCATCTTAGAAGACAATGTTATGGAATTGGATGCAGACGATTTTGCTGCATATAACATCGCCAGTCATGTCGTGGATCATTGGAGCCGGTTGCCGGAAGTAGCGAGAGACCAGCAAACACTTGAAATCCTTATAGGGCTGAATATAGCTTCGGCTTTTATCATGTTCTATGTGCTCTCCGGAGAACGATTGAAACCAATTTACTTCGAAGCCTACGATCATCCTCATGACACTATACGCGTTGTCAATATCATCGGAAAAATGGTTGAGGATGCAAAAGGCTACCGAAAGACCAAAAATTTTACTCTAAGCTCGCAAAGTATTTTAGGCGTTGCCCTACGAATAGTGAAAGACACATTCGACGAAACCATCTATAATGATTTCAGGGCAACGCTCAATCGAGACCAGCCTCAAATTGTCGCCCATTTTAACATGCTAAAAAATGAATATAAAACCCGGTCTTGGTTGGCAGGAAACAGGATGATCGCAAGCCAGAAAAGCAGGTCTCCTTTTGCCAAAATTAAGCAGTTGTGGATGAATTTTATCACTCCTTTATTCTCTTAGCAATCCAGCTACGCAATGCCTGTTAACAAAAACCAACATTACGTACCTCAGTTTTACCTTCGGTATTTTTCCTACCAAGGAAACAGTAAGCAGATCGGAGTCTTTGTCCCCGATGCTTGTTTCAGCCATCCTACAACAAAGATCGCCGATGAATGTACACTACCATATTTCTACGGTAAAGACGGGGAGCTAGATAAGGAAATTAAGACGATCGAAGACAAAGCTGCAAAGCTGCTACCTCAAATTTGCGCGACAAACACCGTGCCTCGACGGGACTCAGAGCATCATTCCTTTTTGGTATTTTACGCAATGTTAAGCATGCAGAGGACCGCACTGGCTGCAGAGACCGTGTTGGAATCAAATAAGTTCATAGAGGAGCAACTTCAACCTGACCCCAATGAAGCGTTTTTTAAATCGTTTTTTGACTTTTCTCGGGAAGATGCGATAAAGCTGAAATTGAGAGTCGCCTTCGAATTGTACACAGTTCTGATGGACTTAGAAATTAAACTACTGGTCAACAAAACCGCGATCCCATTTGTAACTTCGGATAGCCCCGTCACCATGTATAACCAACTGGCCGAGGCAAAAAAGGCGTTGGTGCCGTCCTACGGATATGCTTGCCTTGGCATTCAGTTATTTTTCCCAATAAATCCGCAGTATTGCTTAATTTTCTACGACTCTACTACTTACAAAGTTGGGAATCGAAAAGATCGGGTGATAACCGTCATGGACGAAAAAGACATCTTTGATATCAATCGTTTACAGATGTTGCAATGTGCCAAGAAGGTCTTTTTTAATCACGACCTTGGCAAGCGGGAACTCGCCAAACTAACGTCCAGCTTAACAAAGCATCCGCGCAAAAATCTCTCTGAAAATAATGTTGCCGACTTTCTTGACAATGGAGGGCAAGTCCATAAAGAATCACTCTATGTTTCATCTAAACCAGAAACTCGGGTAAAAATGGCCCTTTCGTTCATAAAATCGATTACTCCACACCAATCCTGGCACCATGATCGGGCGAATACCAGAAAGGCCGTAAGCAGACTTTTAGATGAACTATATGCTTCACTAGAAGTTACGCACTTCATGCTGTAAGGTACACTTCCCATTTCACAAAGTGATTCCCCCGACATCTTAATGGAGGTTACATGTTACGAATCGCATCTCCCTGCCGATAACTAACCCAAATCCACCGGTCCTTAAAAGGCCGATTAGAATTACTTACAACCCTGATTATTAATACATCGAGGATGTCAGGAGGCATACTTGTGAAGTGTAAATCTAAAAGGGCAGGAGCACATGCGCCTGCACCTTTTTTGCCGAACATTTTATTTCTCACCGTTAAATCAACACTAAAATGAAGTTAGCTGTGTTAGAAGCTGATCTGGATGGGGTTGTCGACTTTGGCTACCTCACCATCAAAAGTAGGCTTTTGTTCCGTTTCCTGACTGCGAAAGCAGAGTTGGGTCACCTTTGGCAGGCAATGCTGGCTAAAAGTGATCCTTTTTTAACACTGATACCGGTCGGGATTACTTGCTAACCACCAGGCAGAGTCTGTATGACCCAGGCCTTTCAGACGTCGACCACATTGAACGCGTTGTCGTACCGATGGAAAAAATCGCGGGGATTGATCATCCGACACATAGCCGCCTGCGTCGGCACGAAATTCCGGATGCGGACGAGAACCTCCCAATTGCTTATCGGCTATTGCAGCGTTTTGTCGATGCGAGGACGGTGCTTGGCAACGATTGGCATTCAGCACTCATAGCTAGTGACCCATTCTTCACCACAGAGAAGGGTAAATGCTATCTGACATCCATCGGGAGGTCACTTTCCGATTTAAAAACAGGCCCAGTCGATCACATGGAGCGGGTAATCGTGGCAATGGAAAAGTTAGCGGGTATACCAGTAAAATCAGTGGTATGACACTGTCATTTATGAAAAGTTATTCCGAATACCAAGTCGAACCCGAAGGCATCGTTGAATTTGGCTACTTGACCATAAAGGATAGATTACTGAGAAGATTCGTACCAGCAAAGGCAGTCCTGGGAATATCTTGGAGAAGGAAGATTATGGTAGTAGACCCGTTCTTTTTAACAGAGAAGGGGATAAAATTCATGATGAGCACAGCTCAGGCCGTCTCTGACCAATCCAGGGGAAACGTCGATCGGATTGAACGCGTCGTGATTGCGATGGAAAAAGCCGCAGGAATTGAGATCGAGACGGTTGTTTAACTTAAACATTAATATGAAATGAAAAAAGGCGCAGACCTGCGGCCCGGAGCGATCGATTCTCCCTACTTCGATGGTTTAACCATCAAAGGGCGGCTCATTGGCGGTTTTTCGCGGCGAAAAGTAAGTTCGGAAGGCAATGGAAGAAAATACTTGCGGAAAAAGACCCATTTTTCAATACAACAGCGGGAAAAGACTACATTTTTAAAATTGCCGGTTGCATATCAAATGGCACAACAAAACATATCGACAAAATTGAGCGCGTAGTGGTCGCTTTGGAAAAAATCGCGGATATCACGCATTCATCACATCAATACGTAGCAGGTCAGCACGGAATTCCAGACGAGTTGTATATCTCGATAGCTTATCGTCTGCTAGCTGGCTTCGAGATCGCTAAAAAGGCATTAAGTCTCAACTAATAATCAATCAGTTACGTGATAAAATGTAAAATCAATAACATTGTTTCAAGATTCGATGCGTTTCCTTCGCGCTCATTTTAGATAATTCTTTATTAATAATCGTTTCCTCTAAAATACCACGGTGTCGGTTGACTTAGGAATATTGCAAATCTCGTGGTTGTCGTTGCGAACCCTTAGCAGCTTAGATGGATCGATTATGCCATATGTCAGTTCTTCGAATGAGTTTACGAAAAGGTGAAAAATTAATAGCCATATGCTAGTTAATCAAGATGGCGCTAATATCACAAGTTAAGTTGCCCTTTTCACTAAAAGATGAAGCTCTAACTGAATATCAAAAAAATCATCCTCGTAAAAAAGTGGAAATTCCTCATTTCCACCACTATTTCCCACTTCAATTGTCGCCGGCCAGTCTTTTCTTTTATAACGTCTTCTACCTTTTTTCTCCCAATAGAAATTTCTTGATATCGGCTCAAGTTTGATGGTCCAATTGCCGACAGGGCTCATATTAAAGAAGACCTCCGAACCAACTATTTCACCAGACCTTGGGTGGCTCGTGCTAAAAACTCTACCCATGCTGACCGATTTCGTGTGCTGAAATTCCTTGATATCAAGTGCCACATAGCCCGTGTGATGTAGATAAAGCAGTTCGCTAGATTGCATCGTAATGTTTGAAGAAATATTGCCTTCAAGATCATGAGGGTTTTTAAGGTGTTTACCAAGCCCAACGACTGATACAGACACACCTCGCAATCTCGCATGATACTTATCGACTAGATATTCATTAGTAACATTAATATCCCATTTCCCATTATAGAAACCTCGTTTGAATTTCTCTCCATCGGACACATAATCACGAATTGATATTATCTTTCGTATATACACCTCATTTTGTGAGAATTTATTAACAAAATTGATGGCATCCCGATTCCACACTATGCAATCATCGAAAAATTTCGAATCTGCAACATTTTGCGCGGATAAAGGAGGAAGCTTCTTTTCATACCCATATATGCGATTTAGTCCGAGTTCAGCGGATTTCAATCTTGCATAAGCTTCGGCGAAATCATTTGTAAATCGTTCTTTCAATGGCAAAAGTCGCTTCTTATAATTTAAGATTCCGTCGTCAGATATTAGCGAAGAAAGTTTATAAATGGATGTAGATCTAAGAATCTGATCTCTCTGTAATTTTGCCTTGATATTTTCTTTCAACCATTTCAACTTCTTTTCAAGGAATTTTTTTCTATTCTTCGATACATCGTCACTGCTCTCCAGAGCAATCAACTGAGTTTCACTAATAATCTTCTGAATCTTCATATTAAAAGAATTCAAAGCAAGTTGTGCTGTTTCTCCTAACTGGTATGGATACTGAACAACACCACCAAAGTTTAATTGATTATGTGTTGGGCCAGCGGCATCCCTGCTTGTTGAGGCATAATCAGCAAAGAACAGGCTTGCGAAATTTAGCATCTTAATACTCTCATTTACATTCGAGATACTTGCATCTCCATACTTTTCATCGATCAATTTTTTCGTGTTCGCAATCGAGTCTCGCAATTTTGATTCGAGAATATTTTCCCCAGCAAGGAGGTTAACAACCTCGTCGATTTCAATTTGATACAACCCCTTCTCTATTTGTTCTAAGAGGTTGTCATCCAAAAGCATAAACTCATTAAGTTCAAGAACTAGCTTAAACAACTCAATTGATTTTAGATCCCACTCATTTCTATCCGACAATGCTCGTTCAAATAAATCCGCCGATTGATTTAACAAAACTTCAACCTTGCATGGAGAAAACGATTTAAACGAAACTGCAAGCTTTTCGAGATCAATCTCAATTTGCGATTCGAGGTTAGAAATTGATGAATCCCTTGGAACTGCATTGCGGTCTTCAAAAAACTCTTTAAGAAATTCCGATAGCTTATTTTTAAGTTCTATGATATGCTCATTACTATTAAAGACCGAAGTTTCCACTACGTTACCCGTATCTGGCAAGTGCGGTCGGCTTTTATTTAATGGAACATCGGCCAATTTATCAAATTTTTCAACCCCCTTCGGGCTGACATGGGGAGAGGGCGATGGCGCTTTCGGTCGTGGTTTAGGCTTATCGGGTATTGTATCTTGGGCGGAAGCATTCTGAGTAGCTGCTGAGGTTATGGCTAGCGAAGCTAAAAGTGTATTTACTAACGTCCGTCGGTCGAATTTTACATCTTCGTTCATCTTAGAGGAATTTATTTTTGAATTGATTGTATCATACATCGATCCATCCGACGAGCATTGGCTTTGTTAATTCCTTCACGGAAACCTGCTGCGATATCCATTATCCCAACTGCATATCCGATAGTTTTACCTGCCTTGGAAGTTCCGTTAAATGTTAATTCGGCCGCTGGTCGGGCTATGGGTTTTCCTATTCCTCGTAGAACCATATAGCCCACAATACCCATAGCGACCCAATTTAATATTTCCTTGATTGTCTCATAGGTACTTGGCGATGGGAAAAACGTCCCCCCAAGAACATCAGCAGCCGTCAATCCTGCTGAGCCATCGAGGCAAATAATAAGTTTCTGACCCTTTAACATTTGCTCAAAGTCGATGATACCTGTCCCCTCAATTGCCTCACGAACCGCTTGTTTTGATTCGTTGATTTCTCCTCGAAACTTTTCATTATACCCAAAATAGTTCCTTGTCGCTTTTTCTCTTCCCATGAATTCATTGTACTCCTTACTCATTTCAAAATGAAAGGGACTTTCACGTTCCCGCGTCAGTGAAAAACTACTGACTTCTCCACGTTCACTAAATGATGATCGTTCTCCACGTTCTCCTGACCAACCTCCCGAATCGCTCCCCCAGCCTCCTCGCTCACCCGAATCGCCACTGTTATCTCCATCATCGCCATCATGTCCATCAAAATCGTCTTGATTTCCCTCATTGCCACCGTCATTTCCTTCGTCTTCCATAATATTCCTAGTTAAATTACAAGTTGTTGTTCAGGAACTAATCGGTCCATGGCCCTACGTTTAACGCAACCGATTTCTACTTTAAAGTTTCTATTTGAGATACAGAAAATCAATACCGAATAATCAGAATTTCAGTTCGTTGTACCCGTATTCCACTCACTCCCGGTTTTCTCCACAATTTTCGGCACCCCAGCCCCAATAGCCAGCACCTCGGTCATATTAGCCATCAGCGAATCCTGGTATTTCTGCTGCTTCTCATAATCCTCCTCCCCCAGGTAAGCCATCAAGTCTTCGAGCCCGTCATAAGCCATGTCGACGGTTTCCAGCCCAGGAACTTCAAAAAAATCCTGCTGCCACTTTTCATTATCAATGTGGGAAATCACATACGATGTTACCTGCTCTGCAATGCCCGGCACCACCCCGCCCAGGTACCGCGCATAGTCCCATCCAAATTTCCGAAAGTAAAACTCCTCATCTTCCGGCTCATCACCTGCCAGCAGCTTCAACAGTACCGAGTAGGCCCCGGTAACAGCTGCCAGCCACATTGGGTTAATGATCAGGTTTGAGACCAATGACCCGCGCAGCTTATTCCACATCGCCTTGCGGTCCGACGCTGAGGCTTGCGCGCCGAATTTGATATATTCGACGCCTGCCTGTAACAGCTGGTTAAAAAGCTTTTGGGTTTGGCCAGAATACAGCCCGATCACCTTTGTGATAAAATTCGAGTCCCGCTGCATCCCGGTCAGGTCGGCAATGTCCGACATTTGGTTGGTAGCGTACACGGTTTCCGTCACAATGCGCGCCATTTCCGCATCTTGGTCGGCCCGTTTGAGCGTGCCGGCCTTTACCTGCGCGTCAGTTTGCAGCCTGGCAGCCTCGATATAGCCCAGGATCACCGCCCGGTCACCCCGACGGATCGGCGACATCCCGTAATCCTCGCTGATCGCGTCAAACTTCGAGTAAAGCTGTTTTACCATGCCCCAGCCCTTTTTGTTGAATTGGATGTCGGTCACATCAATCCCCTCCACGTACTGGTTTTGCCCGTAGAGCAGCCGGTTAATCACCACTGACCACCTGCTGCGATGCGCCTCCCTTTCACCAGCATCCGCAATATCTTCGCCCAGCAGTTTTCTGATATAAGGAGCTTCCACCGTGTCCAGACCAAAAGCATCCTTCAAGCCGATATCAGTGCCCTCCACGATATTGCTCACCGCACCGGTATCCGTAATGGCCCCACGGGAAATTTTAAGCATTGCAGGAGTGGCGGCGTTCAGGTAGCGGTCCTGGATATAACCCTGGCCGATCGCCGACGCCCACGTACCCAGCTGCTTGGCTGCAATCCCGAAATTGCCACGAAAGATGTAGGCTGTGTAGCGGTTAATAACCGCATTGGCTTTTCTGACGAAGGTGCTTTTATTAAGCTTGGCTGCCTGGGTTTGTTTGAAGTTTTGCAAATGCTCCGTGTCCCGTTCGAACACTTTCAGAATTTTGGCATATAACGGGTCATTGTCGCCAAACCCGTTGCGCATCATATTCTGGATATTTTTCAGGTTGTGTACAAGCCTGCCACTGCCCAGGATGTGACCCACCGCATCAGTATAGTACAGGTAGTCGTCCATAATATCTTTGATATAGATCGCATCAGGCCGTTCTTTCCTCTCATTGAGTTGCCGGGCATCTTCCAGGTTTGGGCTGAACGCGTTCACGCGCTGGTCTGCGGACATACCGCGTACCACCTGCAATGGCGAGTAGTCCGGTACAACGGCAAACTCCTCATCCGGGTTGAGGAATAGCTCGCTCTCCCTTTTCAACATCTCACGCACCTGAACATTGTTGTATGCTTCTTTGATGGCTTTATAGGCAATTTCTTCATCCGGCGAGCTTGCTCCAATGCCTGTCATGAACCGGTCCTCCAGTTTCTGCATCTCTTCCGGGGATAGCAACACATACACTTTGGCCTCGTCAATCAACCGCATCTCCGAGATGCCCGAGCCTGACTCAAAAACGGCGCTTCCAAAAATGTGGCCACCCTTGCGGATATCACCGCTGAAAAAAGCCGATGAGTCGCTGGGATCGTCGTAAAACTTTTCGTCAATGATCAGGCTCGTGTGTGTCTGGCCGAATTTCGTGTTGTAAGCATCACCCATGCTGAGCTGTGATTGGTGCTTGGCCAGGATATTCATCGCTACTGCCACGGGCACCACAATGTCTCGCGGCTCGCCCCGGCCTTTCTCTTCATTCCAATCCAAAATCTGTATCTGTACTTTTTCCACCGTATCGGGGTTGCTCGCGTTTTTATGGGTAGAGAATTTGCCCATTTGCCGCCTGATCTTCTCATAATTGGCCCGAAGAATGTTGTCGGCATAAGTACGCCTGGCCGCTCCGTCCCGCTTTACATCCCTGATAAGCGCTTTCAGCGTGCCACTTTCGTCATCTAGCAGTGAGACCACCGACTCCATATTGGCCAGTGACCCGAATGAGGCTTCAAGCCCGTATTGAAGGACTTTGCCAAATGTGCCCTGGCCATTGAGCTTTGCATGCAGCGCTGTCCCGTTCTTAATGGTCTTCACGATCCGGTTTTTTTCGGGAGAGGATGGGTCTGCAAATGGTAGAAAAGCGACCTGGTCGCCCGTAAAAAACGAATTGTTTATTGCCGATACGTCGTTAGACCAGTTTTCGCTGGTCAAAGCAGAAATACCTGTCAACGGGTCCCGGACTTTTTTCGCGCCCAGGTATTCAAACCCGGTAACCTTTTGCACTTGGGCGATGATCGCCTTCTCGGCACTCGTGAATTTACTTTTACCATAAATACCGCGGGCTTGCAGCAAGTGCCTGGCATTGTCACGGTGGTCGTTCCAGCTACCAACAATCTCGCCAGATCCCTTCGCCCCAAAAGAAAACAGGATATTCTCCCCGTCATTTTCCGTAAAGCGGAAAGGAACGTGGATCTTGTCCGGGTCACGCCATTTGGGGTCTCCCAAAAGTCCCATGTCCCATTCAACAGGATAACCCAGCTCTTCCAGCGGCTCCGTCTCCACAAAATCCGGATCGTATTCCGGCTGGCTATTTTCACCACCATTGCGGTTGATATATTCGGTCATCGCTTTCACACCCGGAAACGAGCCCAGCACTTCCTCGATGGCATTGCGGTAATCCTGATCGGTATACTTATCCGGCCAAAAAGAATTCTCCCACAGCTTATGGGCGATTTCTGTGATGGTAGGCGCATCTCCGCTTTTGATCAGGATCATGTGCTGGGCCTCCTTATTGTACTTCTTCTCGCCAAACAAATCCCGCAACGAATCCTCGTTGACTAGGCCGTTGCCAATAAAATACTGGTACACCTCGTCACGTAGATTGTAAGGCTCGCGGCTCAATGCCTGCAGACGCGCAGGGTTTTTGATCGGCCGTTGGTCCTTTCGTACCCCCTTTTTCTTAATGATAACCGGGTTCAGTATCGCGTCCACCGCTGCGCTACTGATGCCGGAAATTTCAGTTCCGGCCAATAATTGTTCGGCCACCGAAGCCGCGAAATCTTCCACAGCCAGGTCGGCCAGTTGAAGTGGCGTGAGCCCGTCAATCACCTTCACGGTCTTGAAGTAGTTTTTGATTGCTTTGAAAACTTCTACGAGCCAGTTTCGAAAATCCAGCTTTCGATTATCGGTGATAAACGAAGCCCCTTTATCACCAATAGCGCGGGCCAGGGCCTCTTCCTGCTGCGCGGCAAGCGTCAGGTTTTTGTAAAATGGATCGTTTCTGATCCGCTTTAAATAACCGCTCTGGCTAATCAGGTCGATGCCTTTTTCATAAAGCTGCTGATTGTTGGACCGCGCCCAGACCAACCAGATGTGGCCATATTCGTGAAGCGGCGTGTTCAGGTCATCTGCTACTGAGGCGGGGTTCAGGTATACTTTCCCTTGCTTGATCATTCCCCTGGGCGCAGGGCCACCATAATCCAAAGGCAGGCCAGAAAAGGAGAGAAAATCAATTTCGGTTTCCGGTATTTCAAGGTCAACACCAGGAAAAGCTTTCGTAAGCTGGACCAGCAACCGCCCGATTACCCCGGGCGCCGCCTCTCCAATAGCTATTCTTGCAGAACTTGCCTGCTGTGCATCAGCTGCGCTGCCTGGGCTGCTGTTTGCGGGTTCGACGCCAGCCTCCGTCCCCAGTCCTGCAAGTGAGCCGCCATAATCGTCGTTTGCTTCTTCAAGCTGTCGAGCGACTGTTGCAACGGCTCCTGCTGTGCCGGCTCGGAGCCCCGCTGCTTCATCCGAGAGAGCAGCGTCTGCACTTTCGATTGCAGCTGTAAGGCCAGCTCGTAGTTTTCTTTCTTCATCCTTAGCAGCTCTAAGGAATTCTCGGAGTTCTGCTGCACGAGCGTATTCAGATTCGACTGGACGTGGCTGGCCGGCAACGCCGCCAATTCCCTTGTTGTCAGGATTTTCATTTGATTCCGCCGTATTTGGCTGTGGATTTTGATCAGGAATGAAAAGCGTTTCGCCCGAGGCCGCATCCTGGGCAATCCCTTTAATAAAAGACCTTACTCTCTGGCCATACGTACGCACTTGCTGCTGATCAAAGCCTTTGTGGCCCATCACAAATTTAACAAAATCCGCATCTCGTTTACTCGGTCGGCTTTGCGCTGCAACATAGGCTGCCTTATCGATGTCATTTTCGAAATCAAGCGTGAAGGTCTTGGTGCCGTAGCCATACCGGGGGTTAGCCTTCGCAAGGGAAGCTGGTAGCCGTGGCGTCACCTGTTCGGTGGAATCTTCTTCGGCAGGCTCCTGGGTCTCTGCTCCGCCTTGCTCCCAGTCAGCCAGGTCTTGCGCGGTTGGCTCAAAGCCGATGGCATCAAAAAATTCCATATCACTTAGTTTGGGCAGTGATGGCATAGGGCTGCGGGTACCATCCTGCTCATACATCTGGTTATACAGGTCATAGCCGTCCAACACCTGGTCGCGCACACCATCGTAGGCATCCGGGTTCACTTCCAACACTTTTACCGCCTGGGCAAGCTGCCCAATGAGCTCCTGCGCATCGGCAGCAATGTCAATCGTGGGGTTGGTTTTCGCGTTCACTTTAAGTCCCGTTTGCGTGAGCGATCCGAGCGCAGCCTGGTAGGTGGCGATATCCCGCACAGGTTCAAAAACATATTGCTGCCGCTGGATAGGCCTGTACGTGCGGCCAGCCTGATCCAGGATATTTTCATTAACCTGAACGGGTTGGCTGCGTACGCTACGGATCATTCCCTGGCTATCCATAGCGAACTGGCCAGCGTCCGGCACCTCTGTTTGTATATCGGCCTGAAACTGCTGCTCACCAGAGAGCGCCTGCATGTTGTCCTTCAAATACCTGCGACCCAGCTGCTTGGTTTGCGGGTTAGAAATTGCCTGAATCGCCTGGCCGGAAATCTTCTCAAATACTTGGGAACCGGTTTGTAATTCAGCTTCTTTCTGATAGGTGGCCGTTGCCTGGTCGAAAGCCCCAAGGCTGGCAGCAAGCTGCCCCCTTTTAAATTTTAGCAGTTCCGGGCTGGGAAAATTTCCGTTCTCGTCAGTGGCGATCTGGGTCGGGTCTGCCAGCTGCGCATCAATAGCCGCAATTTGCTGCCTGACCTGGCCAGTCTCTGCAATGGCCTGATCTATGCTTTCCCTTGTCGAGGCCACCTGCGCCATGTAGGTTTTATCTGCACTATCCAGCCACGCCACATCCTTGAATCCATAGATGGTGTCATACAGCGTGGCCGCACGCCGGTTAATGTCCTCATAGGTCTGCGCATTAAAACTGCCGTCAGTGTCCTGAAATTGCCCGTTTTGTCTTGCCGTTTCAAGCACTTGCGATAGGCGCATGTTTTGCTTCACATCTGCAAGCCCTACGTGTGGATTGGCCCTGAGCTGCTCCCGGATATCGGTATCGATAAATGCGCCAAGCGTCTGGTCGAGTACATGAGGGTTCTGGTGGAACATTCCCAGCCCGGTCCCCATCAAGCCGCCGATCAACGACCCAAGCAACGCATTGGTGACAGCTTCGCCTTTGTTATTGACAAACTTTCCATCCAGCGCCTTCGCATTTTGATCGGCAACCCAGTTGTTATACATCTCTTTGGCAAAGTACTCGGCAGTCCCTTGCAGCAGCTCTTCGGCACTTTCGGCAAAGCCCTGGTCAAGGTAAGCTTGCCCACCTTTTTTAGCCACCGCCCGAAAACCCGCCATCACACCGCGGTCGGAGAGCTCCTGCAAGATACCCCGGCCCACGGCCTGCACCGCATCCGTTTCCAGCTCCTTGGAAAATTCCTTTCCCGCCAGCGCCGATACCGCGCGGCTATAATTTGCCCCACTGATTTCCCGTACCATGGTTTTGGCTTGCCCGGCTGAAATCCCCATCCCGCGCATGAGCGCTTCACCGCCAATCAGCTCAATCGCTCCCGAGACCATGGCCACCGGCAACGCGAACTTGCTGGCCTGTCCATAGCTCAGCCCGGAATCCAACGCCTGCTTTTGATACTGCGGAAACAATTGAAGGGTCGAAAGAGCAAAGGTACTTGCGCGCAAGGCACCGGTTACGCCCGCCGTACCGGACAAGCCGCGTGCGGCCACGCCCACATAGGGCACCAGCGTTGGCGCAATATAGCCAGCTACACTGCCAATGGTTGCCATCCAACTATTCAGGCTCGAAAGCCTGGACAGGTCAAGTTCACCCTTCTGGCTGTCCCAGCTGACGGGCGAAGCTTGGGAGGCCTGGTCTACGAAAACCCGCATGCCGTCGGCCCACTGGCCAATATCGGCCACACGCCCGGTAGATTTTTGTTGGTCATAAGTGCCCAGCCCTTTCTCTATCGCCGAAAGTATCAGCTCGCCACCTTTGGCTATGCCTTCCAAAAGGCCAGGAACGGCAGCGTTGTAAAAGGAACCTACGAAAGCCTGGCCGGCGCCCACCTGGGGATTGGAAAGCGCCACTTCTTTCGGGGTGGTGCCCCTTCTGGCCATTTCCAGCACGGCGCTGTATTTATTGGTGCCACCGATCTGGTCTAGCAGGGGAAACCAGGTCTCGATCGCCTTCTGCTTCTGGGCACCACCTTTCGTGATTGCCGCATCGATCGACTGCTGCATTTGGGCCGGGTCAAAACCCTTCTGGACAAGCACACTTTGAGCGTCCTGCGGTATCAACACCCGCGTGATGTCGGGGTACAGGTCAAAATCCGGCTGCAAAGTTTGCTTTCCCATCCTAGGCTATTGGTCGTCGTCAATTTTAAAAGCCGGGGCAGTGCTGAAAACGGTTTCGTTGGCCATCTTCTGTCCGTCGAGCCGCTTGGTAGCCAAGTTGTCCAGCTCACGGTTCTGCCCGTAGCGTGGCAGCGGCACATATAAATCCATGATCACGCTGTTACCCTTCCCACGGCGAAGGCCTGTTGAAGCTTTGCTGGTTGTCTCTGTCCAGTCCCAGCCGAAAAAGTTATTGATCAGCCCCGCGCTTTTGGCCGCTTGCTCAGGGATCTCCACAGTGACCTTCTGGAAATATTGGCCGGGCCTTCCTTGCAGGTTTTTTTGAAAGTCCTTTTCCGGTACGTACACAGATGGCTCCGTCCGAATGACCTGGTGCGGCACACCTTCCAGGTGGATGCTGTGCCCACCATTTTCCGGCAATACCCCGCCTTTGATCTGTGCCTCCTTGCCCCATGTCCCGTAGAGCCGCGAGGTATACTCGTGGCCGGTCAAATTACTGAGCTGGTTAAAGATTAACCGCTTTTGTCCGGTCACTGGGTCTTTGCTGGCCAGGTCAGTTAACTTCACACCAAACTCAGGGACAACCGCTGTCTCGTTGTCAATCGAGAAAGCCCTGGTTTGGCCGATGGGGTTTCCAAACTGGTCATCCATATACGGTTTGTTTCCTCCGTGGCCTTTTGCCGCCTTGTTTTTACTTTCGTTAATTTTCGCAATCTTCTGCTGGGCAGAAAGGGACTGGTTCCAAGCGCTCAGTTGGGCAAGTTGCGCGTCTTCCAACGGGTCGGCCTTGTAGTAAATGTTGCGTCCGCGAAGGCTGCGAAAGTAATGATCGCGTCCGGCGTGCTCTCCAAGGGCCGAAACGGCAAATTGCAATTTCTCCAGTTCGCCCACCGGCGTCCGCTGGTACCTGCTGCCCGCTGGCGCATATTGTCTGGAAAAAAACGCGAAAGCATCTGCCTGGGACGGCTCGTAGGCGCCACGGAACGTAAAACGTTCGGTCATCCCATTTTGGAAATTGTAGATAGCTTGTTCAGCCGGCTCATAGTGCCCGCTGGCGTCCAATCCGCCAATCAAGGCTTTTCCGGCCGACATTGCTTTGCGCGCCAAGTCCATTTCATATTTATTGCGTGTCACCTGGGCGTACAAGGGCGAGGCCATAAAGTCATCCTTCATCTTGCTAAGTGTAATCCGGCCTTCCGCTTCCAGGAACCGCCGAGGGTCACCACCATAATTTTCATCGATGCTTCGAAGCACTTTACCCAGCATGCCGTTTACATAAGCGCCAATCCGGGCCTGGTCAGGCGCCTCTACGGGCATTGCTTTGATCTGCCCGATCAGCTGGATCTGGGACGCGATCTGGCCTTCCAACGCCGCTGTTTGCTCCCTGGCTTGCGCGCCAAGCAGGCTGGCGTACTGTAGTTCGGCCTGTTTTTGGCGGGCCCGCTCCGTCCAGCTGTCACGCGGGCGAAGGGCGAGCAGCAAATCAGCGCCGGATGTATCGTAGGAACCGCCCGTTGCCATCGTTTACCTTTTTTGGTTTGCACTCTCGTTGAGCCACTGCATATACACATCCGGCAGCCGCCCGGCGGCTTGGCGCTGGTTTTCAAGATACCGGATCTGCTCGGTCTGTAACTGATCGTACAAAGTTCCCGGGCCAAACTGTGAATCATATTGCTGCCTGGCAGCCATGTTATTTAGGGCCGAATCAAGCAGGCTTAAACCCGCCTGTCGCTGTGCGATAGCCGCTTGCTTGTCTTGTTCAAAAAGCTGGCGATCAATATTCAGGCCGGTGAGCACCGCATTCTGATGGTTGGCGTAGTTGGCCCTTTTCAGCTGCACATCCTGGATCGCCGTGTCCAAGTAAGCACTATCTAGCCCTGCCGATGCCCGGCCCAAAGCGGCCAATACCGCCCCTTGAGCTACACCACCACCGGCTATGTTTCTAATGGCCGACACGTTCGCCGCATAGTTGTTTTGCAAACCCTGGTTAATAGCCGCCCGCTGTTCTGGGGAAAAGCCCTGGTTCCGGGCAGCGTAAAGCTCATTTTGCATACGTGAATAGCTGTCAGGCAACCGGTAAGTCGGCACCGGGTTCTTATAAGCAACCAGCGCACCTACGCCTGCTTTGGCCAAATCAGTCAGGTTAGCGAATAAATTCTGCCGTTCCCAGGGTGATATACCTGCTTTGGGTGATTGCACATTAGCTGCCTGTTGTAACGCGGTGCGATTTTCCAGTGCCTGCCGTGTCTTGTCCAGTCCGTCCTGTAACCTGTTGCTGGTGTCGAATTCCGGACGGTTCTCAATCTTCGTAATTTCGTCCGGCCTTCTAATGCCCACCAAGTTTTCAGTAGTTTTTCCCGTGTTCGGGTCGATCACTGATCCGGTCACCGGTGATACCTGCTCCCAGGCAGGCTTGTTCAAATTCCAGTTGTCCATTGCTCTTTTGGTGACCGGCCCATACATGCCATCTTCCTGGATCGTCACAAGCCCGTTCGCTTTCGCCCAGCCGTTATATTCTTTTTGAAATGCGGTTACCAATGGTTTGCTCGCTTCCGGGGTTGCAATGCCAAACGGCTCATGGGTGGTTGGTTGGTCGGTGCTTGCAGTGGCCACAGGCAAGTCACTTCCGGTTGTAGCTGGCTTCGGGCGCGAGGAAAGATACTCGGCCCGGCCTTCGGCGACCGCGCGCTCTTCCCGCTGCTGGCGGGTAAGCGGCTGGTCTGTGCCTAACACAGGTGGGTTCATTTCCAGCCCACTGGTGGCCGCCTGTTTGTAAGCCGCATAGCGCTGGGCATAATACACCGGATTTTCAGCAATCATTTCGGCCTGTCCGGCAATCACCTGCCCCTTACCGTTGACAAACCCCTTGCCACTATACATCACATCCCCGGACTTTATCCCGTCAAGTAACAACTGAACTTGGTCGTGCTCGGTTTGCAGTTCCGTCAAATCCTGCTGCTCGATTACCGGATTCTCGCCAAAAACACGGTTTACTGCGCCGCCAAACCCCTCAGCGGCACGGCTTTGCCTTTTCAAACGGGCCACCTTGTTTTGCTGCACCCGCAATTCTTTTCTCAAGGTTGCCAGCCGGGCCGCTAAAAACGCACGAAGTGTGGCCACCTGGCCACCATCTGCGAAATTCTTAGTGTGGACATTGCTTTCACCCCCAAAATCGCTGTGAGTCAACAGCTCCGAGAAGATATGTTCGCCCAGAAGCCGTTTCTTTTCCTGATTACTCCGATGTGAACGCATGATTGCTTTTTGCAACAGGTTGCTTTTCTAATCGAATATCCTTTCTCCGAAGCGCGCTTGGCCAAAAGACAGCCTTTCGACAATCGGGCCCAGGCCCATTTTGTCCACCGGCTCCTTAGCCAGCATGTAATAGTCTTCCGTATCATCGTCGTCCTCATAAATCCTGACGGGCTCCCTTTCAGGCCGCACCGCAATGCTGGTACCGCCTATCTCAAAGCGGACCACGCCGGCTTTTTTGCCCAGCCACCTCCCGGGCTTTGTGTTTTCGGAAGGTTAGAGCTCCCACCATGCTGGAAATACACGAACGGAACGATCGGCAGGGCCGTCGGACGCCTGGTCACCGTTTTTCCCAACGGCCCCCCGTCCTGCAACCGTTTCCCTTTATGATACCGGTTCAGTCCAAAATCTCCCCGGTCGAAACTGGCGGCGGTCAGCACATAAGCGCGGCCTTGGCCGCGTACCTTGTAATTGCCCTGATCAGAGAGCTGGACCGGAGAAAACTGGTTGATAAACCCTGCCAGGTAGCCCCCGCCTGGAAGCCCGGAAAATTTCGAGGCCGCCACCGGCAACTCTCCGCGTAGCCCAGCTAGCACGATCATTTCCGTGTTCGCGTTGGAGACCGTTTCCCCCTGCTCTAAATCGTAGTGGGACCGGATGGCGATGATATCAGCCGGCGAAATAGCATTGGTGGGTACTTGGTCGGAAGCAGGCACCTCACTGCCCGCTTGGAAGAACAAGTACGGGGTGCTGATCCCGCCCTTGGCATAAATGCCAAAACTTCTTTTCTGAATATAGTCCATGATACTGGGATTATGTTTGGTGGCTTTTCGTAGTAGTGCCGGGTTTTTCAAGGCTCTGATCGCATACGGGGAACCCTGGAAGTGGGTAAGCAGCCGGAGACTATCCTGGTCCCAGCCCGTTCCGGTTCTGCGCCTGATGTTTTTTATTTCTGCATCATACTGGCCAAGGAGCTTGTCCATGGCAGCTTCCTGCGCTTGTGGGCTGGTAAGAAACTGCTCAATGCTCAGCCCCGGTGCAAACCGCGCAATAAGCCGGGGTTCAAGTTGGTATTTGCCATAGTGACCCGGGCCGATATGGTTCTTTTCTGCATAGGGGTTAGCCTTGTGGAAAGAGCCTTCAGCCAGTGCGATCCGGTCTTTGATGTTCAGCGCGGGGCGGGTTACCGGCATGCTTACCGGCCCCTCAATCGGCTTCGCTTCGGGGGGTGAAGTACTGCGGCTTTTGGCAATGTCGTTGGTGTAAACCCTGGTCGGCCCATCTGTGTAATAAGGACCAAACCGGTCTACACCTCCCCCGAAGGCATAGTACACATACGGCGTGCTGATCCCACCTTTTTTGGCAAACTGTGAGTACATATTGTAAGGCAATGAAGATGCGAAGGTGGGTTTCTTATCATCCAGCCATTTGATGTCACTATTGCTATTGGGCTGCGGGAGAACCGTGGAATCGATATAATTATCCTTTCCCAACAGCTTGTCCAGATTGTTGGGTTCTTGTTTTGGGCTTCCCATGTTCCCTGCAATAGAGCCCACCAAATTGCCTAGCAGCGAAAAGAGGGCGTCATCCCTTTCTTCTTTTGCGCTCACCTGGCGGTAACTGGTCTGGCTGTCCGTTCCGGTCAAGATTTTATCTCCCCATAGATTAAGCCCTTTGTTGGCCAAGTTACCCGCAGCCACGCCCAGCCCGGGGGCGGTGCCGCCAGTAAAATAATCCCAAACAATCTCCAACCCGATGGGCAAACCAACATTGGCGATCTTTCCCCATGCGTTGCTGCTACCGTCACGGTTCGAACCTGACAGTGCCAGTTGGGTATTACTCCACCAGTTCCCATTAAAATTCCGGGGCCGGTAAGCTTGCGGAGAATACGGCAAATAATCGTTGAAAAGCGGCATAACATTTGCGAACTATTATTAGTATACGTCTAGGCTGAAACGGGTGATTACCACGTCTTTCAGTCCATTTTTAATATTGCACCGGATGCGAAATCCGAAATTTGGTGTCAAAGCTTGTCACCGCCACCTTCAAATCCTTTCCATCCAACAATTGAGCGCCATTGTCAATGGTAACCGTCACCACCAGGTAATGGCCGCGCAGCCGCTGACTGATCATCAACTCGTCCTGCTCGTGCATCGGGTAACGCAGCAAATCTTCCTGAAAAATGGCCCGCTCATCAGTGACCGGTACAATGGTGTGGACACCGCTAGCCGCCCGGTGGGCAATCTGGCTGATCCGCCCATGGCTTCCTCCGTCGAGGTTGATAAACCCGTTATCAAACGTCTTGGCCACATTCGGCTGCGGGTTCACGATAAATTCCAGGATAGTCGGGTAAAACGCTCCAAACCACTGTCCATGCCGCCCATGGCCGAATAAGAACACCTGGTCAGCTGCTTGGGGATTTGCGGCCAACAGCATCCTTCTGCTGTTGAAGTAATACCTGGGCGTATAGTGCTCATATCCATGAAACACACCTGATTTTTCATCAAAAGTCAGCGTGAAAGAAGTCACCTCGTTCTGCCGGTCATTGGGGTTGCCCGGTTGCTCTAGCGGGACCTCATGCAGGAATGTCGTCAACACCTGGTTGTTTTCCAGGTCTAGCCCGCTTACGATGTCTACAAACGAGGCCGAAGTGTGCACTACCGTCCGGTCGAAGTACAAAGTCATTTCACTAACCGCATCGTCGATATGGTCTTGCTCACTTGTTTTATTAAGCCCCGCCTGGCCGAAGACCAGTATTTTCCCCATCCGCGCATCGACGAACCCGATCTGATTGTCGTACTGCCAAACGGAGTTGGGATGCTGTGTCCCGTTGACCTTCGAAATATACCGAACACCCGAGGCCGCATCTGCACTTTTCACCACCATCTCACCTGTGTCGGTGGGCACAAACCTTTCCAGCCGCGTAAGCACTGCACCAAATGCTTTTTCCTGGATGATGTACAGATAATCAAACCCTTGTGCAAACCGCTGTATCCGTCCCAGCTCGCCGCTCACAAACGAATAGTCGCCAGTTAGCTTCTGCCGGTAAGAATCTTCTGCTTCGCCTAATAACTTCTTGGGCGACCACCGGTACATATTCGGGGCGCTGGCCACAATTTTAAGGCCAGCCGGCTTGGCAAAATAAAACTGGCAGGATTCTTCAAGCAGCAGTACCTCGTTGTATGACCAGTCTTCGGGCTGCTTAGGCATGATCCCGTTGGACAGGTGAACATGCTCACCCGTGCATGATGTCCGCTGGGGCATCACGCAATTAGCAGCATACTTCCTGCCAAAAAGCAGGGCGAGATTATACTTGGATTCGACCGGGCTGATTACAGATACCGAGTAATCCGGAAAAGCATTGTCGGACTTTTCGCAGTTGGAGTATTCGGGGTACATCCTGGTGAAATCCCATAAGTTCACATAGCAGTCCCCGCCCCACACTTCCACGTCATTGAACTCATAGGCCGTAACCGCGCCATTCCCACCATAGTGCTTTGTTGCCGAATCGAGCACCTGCTGGGTGATCGGCTGGAAATGTCCCGTTGAAAAGTAGCGCCTTTTTTCCAGGGAGCTTTCATCGGCCGGTGTGTAATAGCCACTTGGCGTCACTTTCCAATTCACAAGCGGATAGGTTGCCCGCGAACCGTTGTGCTCAATACTGTCGATCAATTTCCAATCCAGTAGTTTTAGTATCACTGAATAGGGCTGCTGGGTAGCCTTCCAAGCATATTGCTGGCCGGGAAAAAACGCCTGCACATGCACCCGGTAATCAAACTGATCGGAAACCTCCGGATCAAACTTCTCATAAACGTGGATCGCAGCCTGGTCGTGGACCATCGCCAGCTTGACTCGGCTTTTGCTACCCAACCGGCCGCGCTCATTTTGGATTTTCGCCGTCTCATCTGCAAAATCCAACGGAAGCGTTTTGTAAACCTTGCTATAAAAGTGGGAAGAGAAAACATCCACCGCCTCCGAATATGCCTTATGTACAAACCCGACTTTTTCCAACTGTCCAGCCAGCAGCGGCGCGGCCAATACCTGCTCAATCAAAATGTCAGGGCTATGAAAATTGAAAAAACCTCCCGCACTGAAACTAAAAAATGGCATCTGGGGATCGACATCCCTCTCATAATAAGAACCTGTAATTCCCTGATAAGCGTGCGCGCTGGGCCGAAGGCCGGCTGCCTGCAAAGCCCAGCGGTTATCCCAGAATTCAGCCGGGTGGATATAGCCATCGTTCAAATTCTGCGTTTTCCCATTCGGGCTAAAATTGCAATTGAACAGTAGTCCCTGGTTGGCGATGCGGGCAACGCGGGCTGTCCTTACAATCATAAAACCTGAAACGTTCAACTTCCCAAAACGGTCATAAAGTAAATCCACCGGAAGCCTGATCCCCGAGAAGCTCGCGCCCATGATCCGAAGGTCATACTTACCATCCATGCCAGCGCGGGTGAGCGTCCAGTCGGCCGGGTTGCCATCCGGGTCAATCCGTTCATACTGGTTGGGGAAAGTATAGTCCTGGATGTGCTGGACAAAAAGTGGGTTGCCTTTCCGGTCAATCCACACAAAGCCAAACGGCTGGGTCTCACCCCTGAAATATCCACGGAACAAATGCTCGAACTGCTGTCCTTTGTAGTTGGCATAATCATCCACGATCTCGTATAGCTCCGTCTGCCCCGTAAAGCTCTGGATTTCGATAGTCGAGCTCACCGGAAAGGTATTGGTGATTGGGTCGCCGTCGTCCCGGGCTGTAACGGGATTGAAAACCGGCGTAAAAAGCGGTTCGAGCGTATCGTCCGCACGGAAGTACCGCAACTTGGGCCGGATGCTCACACCTCTCAAGTCTATCGCCAAGTCCGGCAATAATTGCAAATTTCCATCCCAGGTACGGTTTTCCTGTTGCGCAGTCGTCCCTACCGAAAGCACGGTTTCGAAGCGCTGGTCGAGCTCATCTTTGAGGATAGCGTTGCCTGTGTGTTTGTCAAGCTGTACAGTAATCACGGGCTGCGAACCCGTGGCCAGTTTCGCAAATTCGTTCGCCTCCTGAAACGCTACACTACTGGCGTGGTAAATGTAGCCCACATGGATATAGTCCCAGCGCGTGTCCACGCCTTTCAGTTCCCACTCCAATCCCTCGCTGGTCATGATATTGGAAGCACCCATCGTCCGGTTATGGTGGTTCATCTTGTAAGCGTCGGGATAAATATCAGCGCCTACCGTGATCTCCCCATCCATTTTCTGATCGGTAACAAACACCCTTCTCGTAGCCGGCGACCATACGGAGCTGTGCCCATTCTCAGAGCTGTATTTAACCACCAGCTGGTAAGTGCCCGATTTGAGCTGCCCGGCGATGCGCCTTTTGAATTTCAACCGGGGAAAAACTAAATCCATCCGCTCGTCGAAAGCGTGGACGGAAAGGTACTTGGGATATACGGACTGGCCGCCGCACGGATCGATTGCGCTATGGTGCGGCGTACCGTCGGGTTTATAAAACAAAGGCAGATTGATCACCCGCTTTTGGTTATAACCATCCACCCAGTACACCCTTTCGGCAAACTCGTTTTCCAGCACGGTAAACCCGTGTGCATAGTGTTCCAGGCTGAAATGAAGCAAATCCCCGTTCGGGTCATTGCGGTCATTGAAAAGCGTGGTGTACACCGCAAAGCCTTCCTTGTAAATGTTGTCGTTGACCGTCAGGTAACCGATTTCGCTGTGTGTACCATTTGTGCTCAATAGCACCGTTCCGTGAGCGGTCTCCACACTTCCTACTATCTGATACCCCGGGCAAAGGGAGAAAGCGGCACTATTGCCCTTGCTGTTGGCAAAGGCGCGGCTGGCGCCTGCTTTGATATTTTCTGCCAAAGACCTACCGGCATCACCGCTGCGGTTATAGCTGATCCGCCCGCCGATCGCATACCGGTAAGTCGAGTTGGGTTGCTCATGAGGATCTATGTCCTGCATCATCCCTCCGACGAACGTATTAGTAAAAATCTGGGCTGCCATTATTGTAGAATTCTGGTCGTCCGGTGAACTGGCTGCGTAGTTTTGTTGAGCTCTCCCCGCGCTTCGAATATCGCGTTTTGGGCGTGGGCAAGCATCTGTGCCCTTTCCTGCCATTTCGGGTTGCGCGGGTTGCCAACCAAATCCAGCAGCTTGTAACAACAGTAGAGGTAACAGGCCGTGTAAGCAACCTCCGGGATCAGGATATTGCCCTGTTGGTCTGTATACAGGTGGTGGTAAGCCATAAAGGCAGTTCCATGTTTCACATTAGGGAACAACAACTCCAACGGGCTTTCCCTGTATTCAAGCCGCTTGCCGGTAACGATGCCCGATGTCACCCGGTAGCCAAAATGGTCTTTCGAGAAATAACCTTCCGTATCATAGATATCCTCGATAAGCATCACCCGGTCAGGGATGCGGTACTTGCCGTGCATGATAAGGATCTGTTCATCCTGCGTATAGCCACAAACGAGCTCGATCCCTATCCGGCGCATCACATAACGCACGCCCGAAACGGTACCCAGCCGGAGGCTTTCAGGATTCGCGAGTTGCACGGTCTGGTTGACCTCGCTGATCAGGTAGTCAAGGCTAAATGCTTTCATGGGGTTGTAGTGGTTACGAATTGGTTGCCGTGATTGGCATTGTTACGGATGTCACGCTGTGGAACGGTCGCCAGCAAATTGTTACCCAGGCTTTGGAGCACGCGGTCTTTAGTGATGGCCTTGATATGGGCAGGTACCGGCCAGTCCTCACTCCAAACGTCAAAGCAACTTCCCGAGGTAGCCGTGGGGTCTTCGGGAATACCGATGACCGTTACCTGGCAAATCAGCACATACTTACTGGGAAGCAGCACGTACAAGGCGCTGCCCGTGGAAAAATACAGCGGCTTTTCTACCTCGCCTGCCAGGGCATTGAGCTCAAAAATGCTTTGGACCGGAATAAACGAAAGCTCCATGCTCGTTGCGCCCACATAGGATAGAAATGACTGGCCGCGCCATTGGTACATTTTCGGCAGCACCGCCTTGCGTAACCTTGCGCCGCTGTGGGTGCACTTGCAGTCGAAATCCGTGCTATCTGTCAGTGGGATACACGCAAAAACCTGACTGCGGGCTGGGCTGGGCATGATGCCCAGCAACTCGTTAGCGTAATCTTCTTCCTTCTGCACCCGCACAGCCATGTGTCGCAGCGAGGTTTCAATTTGTCGCAATGAGAACCGGTTGTCGTCAACCGCAATCCCGCCCGACAGCTCGTTGCGCACGGCGTAAGCCATCGCCCTGAGCGATTCCGGATTGGCCTTGGGGAATTTGAAACTTGCCATATCAAACGGTCACTTTTAAAATGAAATCATCCAGTGAGGCTTTCGGGTCATGCTTCAAAAGCATCGTCCGCTCGGTTTCCATCGCTTCCTTTAATGCCGCGCTCACCGCTTTGCTATTGGCCAGCAGGTTCTTCTGTACTTCGGTCGCTTCTTTGGCTTTCTTAAAGTCCAGCGGGTTGAACTCGACCGACAGCGCCACTTTGATCCGGTCGAGCATGCCTAGGTACAGCAGTTTTTCTTCCAGCACCGGCACCCTGGCCAGCTCTGAGATCCTACGGAAAGCAGCCACCATATCCTCTTGCTCATATTGCCGCGGCGAGCGGAGCCGCTCACGCCGGACGTCGTCCTGCTTAATCGGATCGTAGTAAACACTGCGGTACACCTGCCTGCAAACAGCCTCGTGCCGTTCGGCCTGGTCGGTAAGCGAGGCAAATGGGCTACCCGCCCAGCAGAAGAGCACCGCGTAGTAAATCCCATGGATACCGTAGCGGTGGTAAACCGCCCGGAGCTCATCCACCATCATCATCTGGTCGAGAATGAAAACAGGACTGCCCGTATCGGGATCGATGTGGATGCTCATAGCCGTGCCAGCTTTTCAAGTTCTGTTTCACTCGCTTCCAAAACATGGCACGAGCCTGCGAGCCTGAACCTGTTACGGGCTACCCGCGAAAAGCGCTGCTTGCCGCTACCAGTTATCCTCTGCGTCCAGGCGGCCAATACCGCCAAAAATGCTGCCCTGTCCATACCTCACGCTGGTATCAGTTCCTCAATCGGTGTATTCAACGCCCTTTGGTGTGTAGCCAGGTCCATTTCCAGGTCATGATCTACCAGGCGCTTATCGCGGTCATTATTCTCTTTGATATCGGTGAGCGTGCCTTTGAAATCCTCACGCTGCCGCTGCTCGCGGCTTTTCATTTCCTGCAAGGCAAATTCTTTCTGGGCGTTAATACGCGCAACCTCGGCGGGGCTGGCCGCTTTCTGCGCCTGTATTTGGGCTTCCGCCTGAGCGTGCTGCATTTGCGCCTGGCTTGCGGCCTGCTGGCCCTTGATAATCACCTCCTTCGCCTGGCGAAAGATCGCTTTCGCCTCGGCCGGGCTTTCCGTGTAAAGGATGTCGATGAGTGGTTCCAGCATTTCAATACCTCCGCTGCTCAGCACACTTATCACCGCGTTGTCGATGATCAGCTTCTTATCTTTCAGCATCGCGCCCGATTCGAGAAAGATGTCATAATCCCCAAACCTGAGCTCTTTCATCAGTTTAAGAATTTGCCTTTCGCCGGTGCTCAACGTCACCGTCATGTAGCCCTCCCGGGCGTAGACATACTTGGCCACGTCCGCCGTCCGCTGCAATACCTGGTTCATGAACAGGTTATGCTCGTAAAACTTCTCTACCTTCAGCTGGCTTTGGTTGGCGATATTCTGCTGCTGCTGGCGGACGCCATCATAGGGCTGGGAAATCCCCTGCACCTGCTCGCTGACACCCACCATCCGGTTGTAAATCTCCGACAGCAGGCCTATCATGGCCATCATATTGTTGATCTCCTCGATATGGTTCCCCATTTTCAGGATGCCCAGGTGTTGGGCTGTAAAGGAATTGCCGCCCACCATCCGCGAGCTGTTAAACATTACCAGCCCGGCCTTTTTGGCGTTATAGAGCATACCTTTCGCCTGTGCGGCCCCGAGTACACTCTCATCGATCATGATCGCCGTCGAGAGCCCCGCTTGGTTCAAAAGGTCTTCCACGCGGTTGAAGAGGATATTTGTCCAGCGGGCGATATTTTCGCCCACCAGCACCATCGATTTCTCCCGGCTGATCTGCGCGACGATGGGCATGCCCACATACGCTTCCTTGCCTTTTTTCAAAGAGGCGTATTCATACCGCCCGACATTGATCAACGTACCATGGCCAAGCCTTGTGGCTTCCCACAATTCCTGCTTGTACTTGGAAACCACATAGCCACCTTTGGGAGCTTTTTCTTCCTTGCTGAGCTCTTTGAAATCAGCAATCAGGCTCCGGTCATAGTCTGCCTGTTGCCATCTTTTGAATTCCTTTTCGTTGGTAAATTTTCCATTGATTTCAACCAAGTACCGCTTAGGTACAAACACTTTGAAAAACATCCGGTGCTCCAATAGACTATGACCTAAGCCGTAGGGCGCCTTCCGGTACGGATAGAACATTCCCTTCATATAATCGGCCCGCCCGAATACGCTGCCGCCGCCAAGGCCATCACGTTCAGGCTGCGAGGTCCAAGTGCTTGAAAGATAATATTCAGAGAAGTAAGGCCTGGTTGGATCATAGGAGAAGTGCGCCCCTTCTTTCAGTTTGTCAATCGCGTCCAATAGGCCAGCCGGGCCAGTACCGGTATCGAGCTTATCACCATATTTGTTGATGAGCTCCGTGAAAGTCAGGTAATTCACCAGCGAACATGCCGTAACCGCTGGATCTTCAAAAGTTTCCACCGGCTTGGACGCGATCCATCTAACCTGTGAAGGATGTACATGTGAGGGGATCACCTGGCCGTTTACGACATCGATGAAAGCAAACTCTGCATTCACGTCAAACTTATTGTCAAAGCATTTCCTGGCAAGGCCCAAAATGTTATGCTCATAGGAAATACCCTGAATGATCTTGTACATCAGCAGTTCAAGCTGCTCCTGGCCGAAGAGCCGGTCCAGCACCTCGTCTTTCGTCCCGTTTAGGTTCAGATCTGCATCTTCCAGGAAAGAAACGTTCGTCCCATCTTCCTGCATCATCATCTGAGCAAACAATGTACGGATCAGCTTTTTAGCTACCGCTTTGTTTTCTTCCAGTTTACGGGTTGTGTACTCATTGCTGATATTCTTACACGAGAACCGGAACGGCTGTTTGACGATCTCGCCCAGCGTATGGCTCTTGGCCGGGTAGAAGAAATGGTTATCTCGGATCGGCGTATTTCCCTTATACCCGTAGGCATATTCGGCTGCGATGTAATCCTTCGGGTCAATCTTTCCTTTCGCGACGTTGAACAGATCTTGATGATTCGGATTTTCGTCATCAAACAATCCCGCGCCATTCAACAGCATGTAGTCGCTGGTCTGCTGGATAAACGTCAAAAACTCAGCTGGCTTGTCCTCATACTTCGCATCCCAAATGATTACCGGAGCTTCCAGAATCTTACCGCGTTTATACATAGACGTTAGGCCTGAGTGCTTCTCAGGCACCCATAAATCACGCGCTAAATCGAAGTCTGGTTGATACATTTCCTCGAATTGAAATATGCATTCATTTTGTAAAAATATGCATTCATTTTTAGTAAATGAATGCATATTTTTAATTAATTTCTTCGAGGCAGTTCACAAACAAAATCGCTAGGGTGGCAGGCGGCGGGCACGGGCGGGTGGCGTGTTTTGGCAAGGCCCCCGTCTTCGAGAAAAATGAGGCTGAAAGGAATCTATTAGGGGTTTTGAAGCAATTGCAAGGGAGAATACGCGAATCAAGCAAGCTATTAAACTCGCACTTGCGGACTAGCAAAGGCAAAGGGATTTATTAATGGTGAGCTACCTACACTACTTTCAAGGTGGGGATTGCAAATCCATAAACGACCGTTTAAGGATTTGCAATTGATAATCAGGCATTCCAGCTAAACGGCAGGGTTTCAGGATTAAAATAGGCCGTGCGGTCGCCTTTCCATGCAATCAACGGATTGACATAGTAGTTGTTATAATCTCCCTTGTGCCTGAATATCAGCTTATTTATCTGCAATTCGCGCATTGCATTACTAGCCTTCATCATTTTGCGCGATTCGCCTATTATCGCCTTCAAATGCCTGATTGTTAGTATGATCGGCCTGTCATTTCTTTCTAGAAGGCTGAGCAGTACAAAGAAGCAGCGGACCGCCGTAGGGCTCAAAGCAAGGGTCAGCGGGTAAAACCGCGCTGCATCAATGAAAAGGGCTTTTGAGTGCCCGAAATCCGCTATTCTGCCGGAGCCAGTGAGCACGATAGGCAAAGATTTTTCAGGAAGAGCTCCCAATATCCGAAAGTCAAACCCTAATTCACTAATAAACAAGTCATTAGCAATCTGATCCGATCGTATCTCCCTTTTAAAGTTCATGCAGCGACATAAAAACTAGCAGCTCAAACTAAGCGTTGACAAACCTAAAAAAATATGCATTCATTTTTCAAAAATATGCATTCATTTTCTTGCAAATATCGCTTTCAAGATATATCTTCGTATCGTTCAATTACTCATCAGGAAAGCAGGTGTAAGCCCTGCGACAGTAACAGAAAGCGCACCCCATGTATGCAGCGGCGTTATGTCTTAGATGATACTATTTCCTCAACTTCCGTTACTCGTTCCGAATAAATTCCCTTGCGCGCAGGGAAGTACTCAACCGTTCCTTTTTGCATGCTCTGCCTGTCGCCAGCTTCCGGGCGATACGTTAACAAATTTTTATGCTTGCTTCCTTCCTGTGGACGAAAACAAAAACAGGACAACAGGAAGAACCGGTTGATTATCAACATTTATGCACATTCACTATGAGGAAAACAAATGAACAGGTAAAGGCGATCCTGAACAGGTACATCGAGCGGCAACGTAGCCAATTGAACGCAGTGATTGAGAATAGAGCCGGCTACGAAAGCGAAGCCGAATACAACAAAGTAGTATTTAAGCTATCAGAGGACATGATCAGGGCACAAAACCACTATCTGAGAATCCTAGGGTTCAACATTTAGCCATTTGCATTATTCACAATTTAAATTTCACCACTATGTCACATTTAATTGATGACTCGAAAGGGTTCAATGCTTTTGTTTCATTCGCTGCTCCTGGCTGGCACGGGCTCGGGAAGACATTTGAAACCGAACTTACCACCGCGCAGGCGTTGGAATTCGGAGGCTTAAATTTCCCCGTTATTAAACTCCCAAATATTCATTGGCTACCTGACGGCCAGGAAATTATTAGTCCTGATTCATTTTTTACCTGCCGGACTGACGTTAACAAAATCCTCGGTTCCCGGCTCGGAAAAGATTACACAGTGCTTCAAAACGTCGAATGCTTTGATTTGGTAGATGAGATTTTACAATCGGGAAGGGCACGAATAGAAACAGCGGGTAGCATTGATGAAGGTCGTAAAGTTTTTATCTGCCTGAAAGTGAATGATTCTATACGTGTCGGTTCGTCCGATTTTGTTAATCAATACGTGTTGATCGCCAACAGCCACGACGGCAGCATGGCAATAACGGCAACCCCTACAAACATCCGCGTAGTGTGTAACAATACCCTTACCGCCGCATTGGATCACGCAAAAGGTGCTATCAAGATCAGGCATACGGAAAGGGCTCCTGAAAGACTTGCGGAAGCTGCAAAGGTGTTAGGCCTGATCGCTAACAATACCAGCGCTAACACTGACAACTACAACAAAATGAGAAGTTTCGAAATTTCCAAAGAGCAGATGTTTGACTACTTCGGTAATGTGTTCTGTACTCCAGAAGAAATCAAAGAATTGCAGAAAGGTAAGATCACAAAAGAGGTCATTAGTACGCGGAAACAAAATATTATGGGAGAGGTTTTAAGGTTCGCCACTCAGGGACAGGGGCAGGCGATGGCGATGGACGGCGAAAATCTCAACATGTGGGCTGCATACAATGCTGTCACCGGTTACATCACACGTAAAAAATTCAGTAATGTGAACGACCGGGCTAACAGCCTTCTTTTTGGCTCATCGGCTAATGTGATACAAAGCGCTGGGGCACTCGCATTATCTCCGCAAAAGCTTCAACCCCTTCGCAAAATCATATTCAATGATTTTAGCCTGAACTAATCCAAGGTTTTCACAAGTGGGCGGACGTGATAACCGCCCACCAAAATATTTGATCCAATGAAGCCAGAAACCAGAGAAAAACTCCTCGCAATACTCTTAGAGGCGCAAGCCAAGGTGCCATTTACAGCCTATTCTATCAAGCCTGAACAACTTAAAGAAATAGAAGTGACAAGTCAGCCGGACAAGAATATTAGAGACTTCGTAACCCGCGGGGCCGATATACAACCTGCGCAAAAAGGGATAGAAACTGTCAACATCTTCCCACCGGAGACAAGGACAAGGACGGTGCCTTATCAGGGCTTCCGCACAGGAAAACATCAACCGAGCCGGAAACGTCAAGGGAACACAGTTGCCTCAACGGCGAACAAATTCACTGTTGAGGCATATAGTGAATGGTCAATTGTCGTACGTGGCGATACAAAACCCATTAAAGACCAGCTCAAAGCGCTAGGCGGTCGTTTCAACTTTCGCCTCCAAGGCGGGGCAGGCTGGATTTTCCCCAAACGGCAAGAAACACAGTTAAGGCAACTACTTTCCTAATTCACCACAGCGCGCAGGCTGTCGAAGGCCTGCGCGCAATTACTGAATACCACCATGAAAAAGAAAGACTACGCTAAGCTCAAACCGCATGAACAAGCCGCCGTGCATGAGCTGATCCGGGACACCCCCACAGCCTTACACACGAAAGCCAGAGACCGCAAAAAAGGTCACACGGATTTATCACTTGTCCAGCCAACGGCACATCAAACCGCCCTGAATTTGGGTGACGATGCGGGACAAAGGGAGGTAAATAGAATAAGCGTATGTAGTATGCCGTTCAAAGCAAATTCTGATAAAACCCGCTGATATAATGGACGAAACAATGAACGGTATTCCCTTCGACTGGTGGGGATGCCAAACAGCTACAATTATCAAGTTGTGCCCGCAAAAAGGGATCCATTCAACATATGACATCGATCGCGCGAAAGCCTGGCTTTTCACGAACTATCGTATCAGAAAGATTTCTGTTTACTGGGTCAACGATGACCTACAAACCCCCTACACATTATGAAAAAGCTTAAAACGTTGGACGTTCTTTTGCTGGCAAACTATAAGGTAAAAGTAGCCAGGCAGAGGGCGGCAGAATCGGAATTTATCACCTTTTCAACCCGATCGAATATAACATTTCAGCAATTTATCAGCGATGATCAGCCATTTACATGCTGGATTGAGCCTGTGACTGACGCTGTGTTTTATATTCATCCTTATCAGTCAGACGAGGACCAAACGATAGTCCTTGTGAAAGACAAGCATGGGCTTTCCCTGTATTACTCCGAAGCTGGCATGAGCATGCTTGCATGGGAAAATTTACAGGAAATCGAAGCTGCGAAGCAAACTCTGCAACGGGCGGGCTTCTTACTTCCCGTCTGGCAGCGTGATGATATTGTTTGGCAAGCAAATAAAATGTCCGAGAAAAGAAAGGCATGCGGGCTTGCGCCGTACAAAATAACAAAAACAGGTATTGATCAGGTAATGACTTCGCTGGTTGAACATCACGAACCAGAAACCGGAATCAACTGGTTTACAATCAAAACGGCGATTGCAACCATACTTTCTACCAAGTAGCAATTTATCCATCCTCATCATGGCTTACTTAGACGACGCGCCGAAAGACGTGCTACCGATCGCGCGAGTTCTCCGGGAGTTCGGGCAATACCGCTACGATCCGGCACAGGTGTTTTCAGACTTCATTGATTACGCTGTTGCCTGTTTTCTGACGACCGGCGACCGGTCTGTGGCAGAGCAGCTTCGGCAAACATACGGCAAAGAATACCCGAAATTTCAACAAATGTTTGCCGCATGGATAACCATTCTCCATCAGCAATTTAACAGGAATAAGGCTTGGTTCGACGCGCTCGGCATGCTCTACGAGTACCTCGGACACAATAGCAAAAAGAGCATCCTAGGCCAATTCTTCACTCCGCCTGACCTTTGCGATATGATGACCGCGCTGAACTCGCCAGCAGAAAAACTAACGAGCAGGCGTGTCAACGATCCAGCCTGCGGATCAGGCAGGACGCTACTGAGCTTCAATGCAGCGCATCCAGGTAATTATTTATTCGCAGAAGATAAAGATCAAATTTGCGCAAAAATAACTGCAATAAACTTCGCAGTTCACGGCGTCCAGGGGCAGGTAACCTGCATGGACTCCCTTTCCCAAGAGGATTGGCGACTTTGCTATCAGGTCAACCGCTACCATCGGTTTGGTCTGCCGCCTATTCCTCACCTGGAAAGCATTTCAAGGAATCAAAGTTGGTTATGGCGTGAACAAATTTCTGACAATGGCGGGGAGCCTACTATGGAGCGACCCGACGCACCGGTCACAGATGTCGTTGCCGAAGCCAAGCCGAAAATGAATAAGAACGGGCAGCTATTAATCTTCTAAAAATGAAACCTAAGACGATCTACCATCAAAGGGTGCAGAATTACATCCATGATGCACGGAAGTTCGCAAAACTAAGTCAAAAACAGCTTGCGAAGGAATTGGGAGTAAATCAAAGTATGATTTCTGCATGGGAGAAAGGTGTAAAGACACCGTTTGCAGCCGTTGTTTTCCGCATTATGGAGGTTACCCATTTTCGCCCAGATAATTTTTAACAATAAACACTTATGGCACACTACATTGCTTATCTCAGGGTAAGTACCCAAAGGCAAAAAAACTCTGGTCTTGGAATAGAAGCCCAACGCGCTATCATCGAGTACTACGCCAAAATTGACCAAGCAATCATCGTCCGTGAAGTCGTCGAGTCTGTTTCTGGAAAGGAGACCGGAAACCGGCCACAACTGCGTGCTGCTATCACCGAGTGTGTTCAACATGGATATACACTTGTTGTAGCTAAGCTTGACCGCCTTAGCCGCGACGTGCAAGACACCTTTCAAATCCTGAAAGCCCTCGAAGGGCGATTAAAGTCGTGCGACATTCCGCAACTTGACAGCTTCACGCTGGCGATTTTCGCAGGCTTGGCGCAACGGGAACGGGAGCTGATCAGTATCCGCACCAAAGCCGCCCTAGCCGAAAAGAAGAAGCGAGGATTTCAGCTGGGCACCCCTGCAAATTTGACGATCGATAACCGAAAGACAGGAATCTTAGCGGCAGCAGAAAAAGCGACAAAGCACCGATCGAACAGGTTAGTTCTTGCCCTGGTCGAAAAGTGCCGACGGGAGCACAAAACCCTTCCTGAAATCGCGCGCGAGCTCGATGAAAGTGGTTTCAGGACCGTCCGCGGAAAGAAACACTCAATCTTTTCCGTCCGCCGCCTGCTCAAACCTGACGGATGCAAACCATCCGCTCGGCCTATCTACGAGTCTCCAGAGCACAACTCCTGATCCGTTCTATATGATCGAAAAAAAATCGATCAATTGCTTGAACGAGAAGTACGTATCACAAAGGTCCGGCACATGCCCCTGCTCTTTGAGCGAGACTATATAGCCCGTAAAAATCGTCCCGCATGACACATTCTACCCCAAACCCCGGCATACACCAAGGCCGGAATCTAAGACGCTTTCTCGAAATGCTCGGCACCAAGTAAGACTTCCTTGTGTTCGAGCTTAGCGAATCGGTTTCAAGCAAAAAATAGAATCCTTTCTTGGAGTTTCCAAACAACTCTAAACCAAACCTATACAGACAGGTTCGTTGTGGTACCAACTCTTGCTCTGCGAATTATTATTCGGGTAAATTTTATTAAACACGAACATTAAATTGAATTAACGAATCAAAAGCCGCAGAAATGCGCGTTAAGAATCGTTTAGGAACAGTAATTGCCTTTCCCCTAATCGTTAACTAACTACCTAGTATTTAATCACTCGGATTCAACCAAAAATATGTAATAACTGATGGAGCCATTCATAGAAGTAGGAAGTAATGAAGATTTATTCTTTATTCAAGTCAATGAAGACAAGAATATTTCAATCAAGCCGGTAAAAAAGGCGGAAAAGGGGTCGGTTATGTCCGCCGCGGATAAAGCAGCGGTCAGCTTAGAAAAATTGACAAAACCATCTTTGCTAACTGACATTGGAAAATGTATAAAACGGGTCAGCGATACAATCAAGCAAGGCATCACAGAAGGTAATTCTCAAACTTCAGTCAAGGAAATTGAGGTCGAATTCGCTATTAGCGTTAAGTCTGGAGGTACTATCGTGGTAGTAGATGTAGAAGGCTCTGCTAGTTTTAAAGTAACAGCAAAAATTGTTCTTTGATTAAACACTTGTGCTACAGCCATGGATTATCCTTGCAACCCCGCCATCCCCGGTCACTTGATTGTGCTGTTTATGCGTCAGAATGAATTTGCCGTAAATTTTTTTGCCCAGCCAGATGTTTCCGGTCCGGAAGGATACGTAAGGATTTTGGCCCAAATGACACAAAGTTTATCAGAAAAAGATATAGATATTTCCAACACTGCCTATGAATCTTACCTGATTGAAGTCGATCATGGAGAAGAGCTTTTGAAAATCAACTGGATTCAAATGGAATACTATAAGTTCTTATTCTCGGATGAAAATAATTTTGCTCAGTTTAATCGTCAGTACATGCTGAATAACTGGCGATTTTTTGCACTAACAATCGACAGAAACTCACCATACACGCTAAATTCACCCCCTCATTTCTCATACGGGTTTTCCCCAACTCACACTACCAATATGGGTATCATAAATCCATCTGGCAAAGCAAGCTCTTCACCGGCGCCTGTCGCTTTGATCGATAGCGGGATCGACGCACTCCTTGGAGCAAATATCGTAGGTAACCAAAGTTTTGTGACCGACTCCTTGGGTGTCCTATTAACACCAGATGATGAAAATGGCCATGGTACGCAAATGGCTCAGATAATCAGCGAATTAAGTCCCAAAGTTGAGATATACAATTATCGTGTGGCGGATATTTCCGGCGACCTTTTTGAATGGGCGCTTCTTTCAGCTTTGTTCACAACCCTAGTTGATGATTCACAAATTATCAATTTGAGTTTAAGTCAAGGGATTTCCCAAGATAATGACTGTGGTGATTGTGGGTTAGCCATCAAACAAGCGAGATCGCTTGTCCTAGAATTGGTCGTACAGGAGGTTTACTCAAAAGGGAAGCTGTTGATTGGCGCTGCGGGAAATGCTGGATTAGCAGAGTTGAATTATCCTGCAAAGATAGAGATGGTCTTAGCGATTTGTTCAATAAATACCGGTTCACAAATCAGCGATTTTTCAAACTTCGGAACCGATGCTTATAAAACTTTGACTGGCGTTATTCCCCATAAACATGTCTACGTCGCTCCGGGCGGCAATCGCAGCCCTTCTGAGAGTATTTTTTCGTCAACGGGCTACTACGGTACATCCCATGCCGCCGCTTATGCGTCAGGGGCAATTTCGGTACTTTGGGGTAATAACCCGTCATGGTCGTTAGCGGATCTCCTAGACCATCTTGATACAACCTACAATGTAAGTATGGTATCAAGAGGGAGTACTTGGAGGCGAATTAAAATATAAGCTAAAAGTGAAGCAGTTAAAATGAAGTACTATCACATCGTTGCCACTTCTGTGAAAATCATCTCGAAAATACTTCTGAGTCCTGTGAAATCGAAATCCGAAGCTTGCGTTTTCTTACTTTCGATAGAGTCCATAGCGGCATCAAACCTGTCCTGAATCTCGCCCTTTTCAGAAATAGCTCCCTGATAAACTAGAGTTTTGTGATTCCAAGACCCCCACTGTACAGGTATTAGCTGATTGTTAGCATTCCTCAATACCGACTCCCCTAGATACAACTCGGTACTTGCCGCCTTGCCGTTAATGTCTACCTCCACCTCCCCCTGCGGCCCGACGGTCGGATAATTGGACGCTAGTCGGTTGTATGGTAACACCAGTGGTTTGATGTTACTCGGAAGCCTCGTGCTGGAAATATATTTCCAATGTTCTACCCCTGCGGCATCATTATCAAAAAGAGCTACTATCTTGTTATTAATTCCAGCAGCTGCAAAGGATTTTATTGTTGAAACCAACGCTGGTGCGCCCCCTTCTGTTTTGGACGGGCCAAAATCCATAAAAGAAAAATACTCACATAGATGAGGATATAGAATTCGTAGCGTCCTTTCGAATATTCGAGAATCGGATTTCCCTTCCGTTAGAATTAGTATCTTGTCAAACTGCCGCGTTTCAGATAAGGCATCCTCAACGGTGCCTGAACAGATGTGGTCGTCAGGCAGGTAGTAACCGCCGCCAATAAGTTCGGTAATATCCAAGATTACATTAATCTCGCTAGGAATGTCTTCTATCACGGCACGGAGGAACATGCCTATTTCCGCAACCGGAAAACCTAAAAACGTGTCCCTCCGCTCGAAGAATACGCTATAAGGAGGACTCAGCGTTTTTGAATAAGCTTCGTCGGTAATATTCGATCTGTTACTTACAAAACAATCTGCGATCAAAGCAGATATTGCTCTGCGCCAGCCATCGAAGCCATATTGTTGCAGCTGTTGAAGAGTGTGAAACTCGCTCTCGTGGTAGTCGTCCATCACACCCTCGCGTAATTCCCTCAATTCGTTTTGCTCCTGTAGGGCTTCTTCAATACCATCTAAAAATTGTTGTCTGACCGCACGCTCAGTAAAGCCCAATAGATTCAATCTGTCCTTTGCACAGTTTAGCGACATGACTAATTCATAACGGGTAGCATAATCATCGTCGCAGTCTTCAGGTGGATCAGAATAGTAGTCTTGATAAGGAACCTGACTGACAACCAAATCCGTATCTCTGAAAATTATCGCAAGTTGAGATGGCACATGCCCCTTAAATGAATCGACATGATAGCGACCAATATATAATTCGCAGTAGCTTCCCATAATAAGTTATATAGTGGAATTCTCTCATTGACAGAACGGTGACAGCTTAGTAACATCAGAAACTCCGTGAATATCTTAGGCAGTTCTAGCGTGTCACCTCCAGAATTAGCTTCTGTAAATCTTCCTCGCTATGACTGCCGGTCGCACGAATCCTCAAAAGCTTATGACCTGCTTTGGCGATGATCTTATCTTTCATCCGATCCTTTCTGAGTTGTTCTTCATCATCATGGTACAGGCTATCAATTTCCAACATTTTAATCGGCCTGAATTCGTTCTGCGCGTCGACGACGACACAGTCAATCAGAGCGGTAAAGAAGTAGGCGCGCTCTTTTTGATCCAGGTGGTGTTTAACGGACTCGAAATCAACTACTGCTGAGATTGCTACATTCGGAAGTACCAAGTAGGTATGAAAAATCGCACGGACTGCCATATAAAATCGGCGTTCGTGTTGTGACTTAAAAACGCTTGTCGTTGAGTCAACTGGTTCTATCTCACGATTTTCAGTAACCTTTATTGTTGAAGACAAAGAATGCTGAATAACCTTAGGTTGGGAGTTCTCTATTTCCGCCAAAATTTCAATACTAACTGGTAAATTTGCGTACTTTTTGGCATAAAAGACTGCTTTCTCCAAGCTATCGGCACGGTAGATACCTATGATTTTCTCGACGAGAGGGTCTACATGTATTGCCTTCAACGAAAATTTGTAGTGAGGACTTACATGGAGAATGTGAAACTGTTCAAGGTAGAAAAGGTATTCGGGGTCGTCATCAAAGCCGCTGCCTCCAATGAGCTCCGAAATGAACTCCCTCTCCAGGATCGACTGAATAATCGAGTCTTGCTCAATCTCCAGGTAGATTCGATTATCCTTGAATAAATCAATCAATGAGTTCCAGTCGCGCTGCTGCAGCATTAAAAGCGTATTCTCCCGATCGTATTTCATGCTTCTTTCCGGTAGTAGACACAAAGTAAGTTTCTAAAAATTGACGTCAAAATCAACCTCTAACCTTTGAACGATTAAACTGTAATTTTTACGTGCTTCAAATAGTTAGCTAACAAAGCTTCTCGCTAGTGTCTTTGATTATCATTCGAGACAATCCTCTATCACAGGAGAGTCATCTTCTGGCATATCGTCTTCATCCACACCCTTAGTCACCTCCACAAATTGAGGATTCGAGCAAATAGTCAGTGTGCCACTATCCCTAAAGTCCTTGGAGATTAACTTCCACCTCAACTCTATCAGCTGCGACTTTGCTAAGGGCTTGATATAAATTTTATCAGTAGTGTAAAAGTCTTCCCCAATAAGAATTTCCTTCCGAGGGAGGATACGAAGTAACCATCCGGATTCAGAGATTTGATAATCAGTGCTTTCTCCAAGTGGCAGGCCGGCAACATTTGCCAAAGAAGATTCTGATCTCTCTCTATTCGTAGTTGCGATCTGACTAATTTCTCCTTCAAAGTTTACACTAAGTTGAAACTTTTCTATCGGTAGTGTGCCGGTGTTATGAATCGAAAGCCTAAATCCGAAAAAGCTGTTATTTGTCCATACTTTACCAAAATTGTCTGGCATAGTAATCACAATAAAACCGTCCCCATCATCATAGTATCTTGGCTCGAAATACTTTGACGGATCTATCAGATACGTGACCTCATTAAAAATTGGCCAAACCTCCTGTCGATCTGTACCGCCATCAAAAACGACCTTAACTGACTGGGTAGACCTGAATTTTTGATTGTTCGCATACCAATCATGTGTGCGCCGGTTTTCGTCGATCAACTCAACGATGTCCTCCCAACAGAATAAGTGGATTTCAAACATACCGGCCTTTATACTCGAGAGGTTTTGCGCACGAACAAATTCTTCTGTCTTAGCATCTTTCACAGCTGTGGTAGCCAGATACAACTTCTTGAGTGGCGGTTGAAACAATTTGGCTTTGTCGATTTCCTCAATAATTTCCGGCTCGGTAAATTGCCGATGAGTATACTCATCTTTTCCTTTGCACTGGATCCCGTAATATTGAATTTCACCGGACGGTATTCCATACACGTCCACACCATTCTGATTTTGCCCACTTCGCCCATTCTTTTTTATTTCGGCGCAGTTCCATATCTCCCCCCAGAGCTTTTTGCATAACGTTTCAAAATCTTGCCAATTTGTAGGTTGTCGTAATGACTTTGCTGCTTCCATGTCAGCAAAATAAAAAAATATCTCTCATGTTAGAAGAACGTTCTCAGATTATGGGACGATTTGGAAGATCTTTAAAGCCTTCTTGAATATACTCCGGTAACCACTGAGAATTCGAACCAATGCCGTAACTTCGTGTAGTGCCAGCGTGATTGCGGTAGATGATACATAAGTTTTTAACTTACTTTTTATGATTGTTGGGTATCGGAATGTGCTTATATTAGCTGGGCACATATCCCTCGATCTATGTCAAACAGAATTCGGCCCTACATTTCGCAGCTAGAAGCTCCAAGTGCTCTTGCTAATCCAGTGGCAGATGTTGAGCGTATCCTACGTGAGATGCTTAACGTTATTGGCCAAAGAATGGTCTTAGGTCAGTATGTGCTTCACCCAGGTGACGCAGCTCACGGAATCCCTTTTCACGAAATTATTCGTGTTCGACCACATCGCCTCGATTCAGAAACCTTTACGACAAGAGAAAGCCTGTCATTTAAACCACAGGAATTTAACACAACGTTCCAACGAGCCAGCACGCCTGACCAAACAATGTTTTATGGCGAACTTAAAGACCATAGAACAAATGGCTTGCCGAACAGATTGACATCCACTGTAGAGGGTGTTCCATGGCTGCGAGACACTGGCAGTTCAGGAAAGCAAAAAGTCACATACAGTAAGTGGATTGTAAGAGAGCCTTTGTTGCTTTTCCCGGTGATTTTTAATAGTGAATATTCGGGAAATCCTCACGTCGCAGCGTTGCTAACCAGAACAATCAATTTTATTAATGAACTTAACCCTGAATTTGCTGACGACATAAGGGGTTTCTATGAGTACATAGCTTCCAAATTCGCAACGATGCACCTCGGTAATGATGATATGAATTATCTAGTCACAGCCATCTTCACAAAGATAATGCTTGAAAAGGGAGCAGGTCGTTTTGACGGCGTTTTGTATCCTAGTTGTCGAGTCTATGGCGAAGGTACTAACGTCGCAATTTTACCAGAGTCAACGGCAAAACTTGATCTTGTGACTGCGGGCGAATGTATGATATATAAGCATGGCGAGCACACAATAGTAGACAATCTAACTGTATCAGATTCTGATGGTATTACGCCGTTAAGCTCGTTTAACTACAGACCAATATCCAACGAATTTACGCGAGGAGAGCACGCTGTTTATCGAGAGTTAGGGATAGCTGCTCTTGACTATAGATCTTAAGGTGTAGATATAAGACCAATGACCTTATATTTCATACACAAGACTGGAACAACTACGTCTATTGAGCCGCAGTTTCAGGTCCCCCGACAGCGGAATTTTGTCGAAGGTTAATAAAATAATTAGCGATCTTTGGTTTCGCCCTTATAAATTTGTGATTCGGTGATTCTGCAAGAATATGGTCAAAATAGCCTTTTTGGGCTGCGTCCGTTGCCATATTGTCCATGAATGCTGTGTGCTCATCCCTAACGATTGCTTGTAGACACGTCGAAAATTTCGAAACTATGTGCTGCTCGTTAACGTCACAGCCAAGGGCTTTCAAGTAAGATGTGATACTTGAACAATAATTGACTACACGATATGGCGCACATGGATGTGCCCCCGTAAATTGATATACGCTGAATTTGCCGTGCGAAAGCTCATTGTGCACAAAGAAAATTCCTAACATTGCGCAAACCACAATGTCTTGTAGCACCCTGGCATTTTTCTGTCCCGCAGGGACTTTTGAGTAAACTCTCAGGATATCTTCTGCCACTATTATGCTCGAGAAGTTGTCCGCATCCCATTCGGCGAGATGTGATTCTATAATTTCTTCACTGGGCAGCCCTTTTGTATCGCCATCCTCAATGCTTTCGTCAAACTCTTGCGCTGTATTAGTTGATTGCGCTGCATGCCCAACTTCATGATATATGATGGCAGATGCTCCAAACATGAAAATCAACATATTTGGGGGTAACGCAAGGTCGTTTTCAGCCAACAACGAGAGAACGGGGAACATTTTGAAGGTAGGCTCAGCAGTGTCGACTATTTTCAACATCCGCTCAAAGAGTCCAGTACTGAATTTTATAGTGCATAGGTCACTGCCACCATTAAATTTGAAAATTGTGTCCTCATCCTTTACGAAAAAGACGTAGGTCGGTCGCAAATCAATGGATGACACAAGACTGTTAATCATATCGTGGACATATTCATATAGCGTGTGGTATACCCACCTGTTCGGCTCGTCATCTCCCCAATATTTGTACAAAAACTTATAGCCTCTGGCTTCATCTAGATAGGACATCATCCTACTGTAATGTAGGGCATCGATGAAATTCTCATCATCTTTTTCTTCCCCTGGATATATAATTTCGTCCATGGTATGTGCTGAATTGCTCCTTTCTCCAATGTTAACGGGTGAATTCCCTTGATTTTCAACCGGCAATATATAAAGCATTGTGATGATATGAGTCCCGAATTCAAAGTTTTGCCAATTTTCGCGTTGCTGATTGTTATGTGTTCATGATGATTCAGGTTGTCTAAGATCTGCTAACCGGACAAGGATATTCTTTTGAAAGTCCGTATCGACCCGTGCGTGGACATTATGGCCGACTTTGGTAATAACTGCAGGTATGATAATTCTATCGGAGTTGCGGGTGCATTCATGGACAATCAGCACCTTATCACCCACATGCAGGGGATCATACTCATCCATTATATGGTTAGTCAGTCGTACAAGCTCCGAGCTAAGTGATACATATGCATTGCGTCTGCCTCGTTGTCATCATCGCCGAGGTACCCGTATTTTTCTCTCGCTGCTGCGATCATTTCCGCCTTCTTTGAACCTCCCTTACCCGTCGCAAAAACCTTGATCTCTTTAGCGGAAAAGGCCACGTATTGGATACCCATCTCCTCGCACATAGTCTCTATAATACCAACCATTTTCGAAAGTAAAATCACCGAACTTTTATATTGGCTGGCCACTCTTTCGTACGCCACCAGTTTGATGTCTTCACTTTGGATCACTTCCCGCAATTTAGCTTTGAACCTGATCAGCCTCATGCCTGAGCTTTCATCCTTGCGGTTACTGATATCCCACATGCCGTATAAATCTTTTCCACAACACCAGCCACAATGAGTGGCTTGGTCAATCGCAAGAATCTTCATTTTATATTTAGCTTGATTCAAAAAGGTGCATCATCGCGAGGCTCGTAATCGAAACTGGTTGGCTCACGGACTTTTGGAGAACTGATCGGCTCGACATGTGGCAAATCGCTAAAATCCAAGGATGTCTGTTCACTTTGTCGTAGCAGCAATTCCAGTTCGCTCACGTATCCGTATCCTTCTGGTGTATATCTACCGGTAGGCATATCATATTTGAAACTGCAACTGCCCGGCCGGCCAATGAACTTGAACTTGATCTTCTGGATATAAACAGTGACAATGTTCGTTTCAAAATCCCGGTATACTGAAATGCCGTTATCGGTCTTATTGAAAAAGTGCGCCGATCCTGCAATGTCATACATGGTCGCAACGGCATACTTTCCTGCTTTATCCTTTGCAATTTTCACCGGGTGGGCAATCAGGAAAATGTGCACTAGGTTAGCTTTTGCAAAATTCACGACCTTAGTCATCAGCTCGGAGATATACTGTGTCTCTGTATACCCTTTGGGAATTTTATGCTCGATGTAGTTGTATGGATCGATGAGCAGGATATTTATCCCTTTTCTGACAATCAGTTCCCGTGCCTTCTGCAAAATGCCGTCAATCGTAGCATCAATCTCGCTTACCTTCATAAAGAAGAAATGATCGTTGAGAAAGCTCAGGCCCTGGTTCAACCGATGTTGGTTCATGGAATTATTGCCTACAAACCGGTCGCCTACAAACTTGGCAATGATTGCTCCCGCATGTAATTCTGGAGGTTGATGTTCCGGAGAAAATATCCCGCAACGGCTCCCGAACCTGGCTGCGAGCCTTACCATCAACTGATCCACAAATTCCGACTTTCCGCTTCCAGGAATGCCAGTAACCACGGTAACCTCTCCATACCGACAGCTCCAATGATCGTCGAAGCCCACAAAGCCTACTTTCAAGCCTTTTGGAAAACCATTGTTATAAATCTCGATTACCCGATCCGAGATATCGTCACCAGTAAAAATCCCTTCCAGTGGCACCTGCTGGGCCTCGCGATACATTTTCCGTACCGCGTCTTCGCCAAGCTTCATCAACACTTCATTGGTGTCTTTGCAACCAGGTGGATAACTCACAATCCAACACCTTTCCCGGCCCAACCTCCTTATCAGCTCATCCCTCAGCCTCAGTCCCGGCTCGTCGTCATCCGTTGCAACGACTATCTTTTTTTTGTTCTCGAAGTACTCCCAGCAGTTATCAAGATATTCCAGTTTTTGCGTGCCCTTGCTGGCGCCATTAGGTACTGAAACTGACTTAAAAACATTGCATTGGTAGGCACTCATTGTATCCAGCTCGCCTTCCTGAATCGCACATTCTTCGCTTTCCCTGATCTGGTTAAGATTGAAAAAAATTAGCTTGGCATCCTTGTACAGCCTGAAACGCTTTCCAGACGCCCTGAATTTGACATTGATCAGCTCTTTGCCCAGGTAGTAGTTAAAATTAATACAGGCCGTAATCCCGGCTTTTACGCCCTGGTCTTCCTGCATCCACTCTTTGGATTCATTGATTTGAAAGAATTCCAGCGTCCTTTCTGCAATACCGCGGCTTTTAAAAAATGCAAGGGCTTTAGGTGAAAGGGGTAGCGGCTTAACAACAGGCGTCTGATATCTCTTTGGGATGTATCCCTGGAAGTCCTGTTTTCGAACCACAAACACAGTTCCGCAGTTATGGCAATTAGCAACCCCATCCTTTGGCTTGACCGACAAGCACTTGTTGCTGGCATGCTTTCTGCTTTGAGAGCACTCGGGGCACACTGTCTTCATGCTCGTCACATTGGGCCGGACGATAATCCCCGCGTCTTCCCAGCAGTCAAAATATTTCGTTTCAGTGCCCATCACACGATGATCTTCTTCAAACCGTTAGGCCATCTGGAATTGTCCTGCTGTTGTTGGGAGGGCTTCTCATCCTCCCAATTTTTCCACCTGAGGTAAACCGCCGGACTTTTTTGGAACTGCTTATCCGGATGCCTTCTGTTGTACTCGGCGGCATCTGCAAGCGCAAACTTGCGATCGGCCTCAGTTAAGCCCTGCCAGATTTTTAGGGCCCTGAGCTTGTCAACCTTTTTGCCGTAGGCTTCATAAAATGCCTCAAATTTTTGCTGAATTTCTTTTTCTTTTTTCTTGATTTTTTCTTTTTCTAACTCTTCAGCTAGTTCCCTGGAGTTATTAATATTTAAATAATTATTATTTAACTCTTTAGCCGCGCGAGGGAAAGGCGATTTGTGCTGATTATCAGGCGTTTTGGACACTCCAAAATTTTGCTCGTTCACCGATTGTTCACTGCTTGCGCTCTGCCTGTTCAGTGCCGGTTCAATGTCTGTACGGTGCTCGTTCACTGCCTGGTCATTGCCTGTACTTTGCTTATACAATGCTAGTTCACTGCTTGCGCTTTGCCTGTTCAGTGCCTGTTCACTTTTGAACAAGCAAAGCTCAATTACATACGGCTGAAATTGATTTTTGCCATGTTGCAGAATCCTGACAAACTCCCATTTTTCAAGGTCTGCCAGCGCATTCGAGTACGTATTTCTGTTGCCAATCTTCAATGTCTGCATCGAATCGGCCGTCGACAGCACCAGTTTATTTTTGGCCGCTGATCCACCGTTATGCCTAAGAATCAGCATGTACAATGCGATGTGTTGCACCTTGCATTCGACGCAGTCTGAGGCAAAGTCAAAATAGCGGTTCATCAGCGCAGATAGCAGCTCATTATTCTCCATAATATTCCATGATCGGCATAGATGGTCAATTACCCGATACCGGCAGGGCCCAGTGTGCCCACAATAAGCTCTTCTCAGATAGCAATCAGGAAACCGAAACAGTACCTAACGCTAACTGATATACGATTAGATTTTTCTGTACTTTGTTTGAGTTCACGTACCATCTTTTTCATGCGTGGATTTCCAAACAGCATAGAACAAAAGCAGCAAAATGCCATAAAGTAAAAGGGTGAAAAACCTCTCTATCGCTTCCATATCTTACTCAGAAAATATAGGCCGGCATATTTGCCGGCCCAATTGTCACTACTACCTACGACTCGTTAGCGAGTTTCTTTGCACACTTTTTTCCAGCTCTTCGCTGGCCCGGAAAATAATTTTGTGTCGTGCAGGGATACGGACGGAAACCCCTCTGTTGATATCTTGGCCGATCTTGCTCTTTCTCTTCTCAATCACGAAGCTTCCAAATCCGCGCACGCTCACGCGCCCCTGCACAACCATTTCTTTTAAGGCGTCGAACACATCTGCAACCGCCTTTTTAGCTGCCTTGCGATCATAGCCGCCACACCGATAAACCTTGTTGGTTAAGGTTTCTTTGTTGGTATTCATGTAGGATAGACATTGATAGTTATTTGTTTGGTAGTGTTGCCAACAGGCTTTCCACGAATTGATCCACGGTCATACCTTTCTCACGCGCTTCCTGCGCCTTTTTGTGAAATTCGTTATGCTGGGTAGGCTGCTTCTTGGTTTTGATTTTCATCAGCAATTCACTTAGGCTTACCGGGCCGCGATTGGCAAGAAGTTCGGCCACTTTTCTGGTTGCGAAATCCTCTGATGTGTCTTTCCCGGATCCATGCCTGGTGATATCATTAATCACCGAGTCAAACAAGTCACGCAGCAGCGATGAAATCCCCGAGAACCGCCCCAATCGGACCTCGGCCTGCTGCTTATACGTTTCTGAGACAGCATACAACTGTTCGGGAGAAATCCCGTGAATAAATGTCCGAAAGTGATCGGAATGCCCGACTCCTGTAATAGTAGTCAACGTAAAACCATCAATTTCTTCCTGACTGGCAAACTGCCTTTCCAGTTCCTGGAATACCTCGTTTTTGGTCATAGCTAAGTAATTATTGTGATAAGATATAATTGCGTATTGTAAACGCGTCAGTCACTTGGTTTTCCACAGGTGCTAATTTGTCAGAGTATTAATCTTCAACACGTTAAAATGGGTAAATGCCAAACCCGTCGATGCACATTCCTGCCCGAGCAATGTGGGTAAGCTTCCCTGTTTGTTGTTGAATAGATTTCTGAAATCCAGCTGGATCAGCGTTGCGTTTAGAAAGGTGTATCAGCACAATGTTGGCAACATTATCCAAATCGCTGGCGAGAAGAAAATCCCTGCACGAATCGATAGACATGTGGTTTTGTTGCACTCGTTCTGCAACCACTGCTGGCACCAATCCGGCTTCTACATTCCTTCTTAAAATTTCCGGGTCGTAATTGCATTCAACTATAAACTGATTGACACCTTGAAATTTGTATTCAACAAAATAGCTATCTGTGACAAAACAGATAACCCCACTTTCCGGATGTCGTACCAAAAAGCCCAGTGGTTCTGGGGCGTCATGAATAACGCCAAATGCTTTTATCTCGAATTTGCCCGCGGTGTACCTCCCACCATCAGCGATCGTTTTCAGATGATGCCCTTGTATATGCAGTGAATCCGCTGTCCCCTTACTGGTCAACACGTCTACACCGGCTTCCAACGCACCGGCCACGCCCATACTATGGTCATTATGACAGTGGGAAACGATTGCAATTTTCACACACGAAGTATCGAAATCCAGCGCTTGCAGTACCGTATTCCACGGCAGACCAAGTTCAATGATCAATGTTTCTTGTTCACTTTCCAGTAAGTAACAATTCCCTCTTGAACCCGAGTCCAGGACTTTCAATCTCATCAGAAACCACGTTCATCTTCCGCTGGTGCGGCCTGCTCTTGATCGAAGATTTCAGGGTCGGGGCGTGTAAGTCGTCCTTTTCCGGATTCCTTTTTGTTATTTGGTGCATCTTCGGATTGTTGGACGTTTACCGCACCAGGCCGTGTATTGCTGTCAATAATCTCCGCTTCGTCGAAAGCCATCGGCTTACTATTTGCCTGGTGGATCAGGTCTGTCTGTGTTTCTTTGCCATATGCATGGTCAACGTCCAAATCCCTGGAAATTACGGTGCTCAATTCAGCGGACAGTAATCCATAATGGCTCAGCAGATATCGTAACACAGTTTTGATCCCCATCCCTTGCTCATTCGTTACCCAAATGTTGTTCTTTTCTTTCGGATCATAGGATTTACTGTTTTTGGCTGCATAGGCATGCAGCTCGGCCACAGTCATGTACATTGTCTTTTCAAAACCATAGAGCAGCTGAATGTAGGCAAAGTAGCCAATTACAGTATCGCTGGTCCTATTACCATTCAGGTCATAAACACCCGTTAGTTTGTCGACCGTGCGAAACTCGCCTTCATAAACCACACCCGCGTTGATATAGCGATATTCACGGGTTCGGAGCGCGAGCTGGATATAACCCTTGTATCCTGGGACGAATGTCGGTTCAAGCCGCTTTTTCCATTTGCCATGCTCATCCTGATAGGACACGTTGTAAGGAATGATGTAAGCAAACCCAAGTGACCTATCCACAGGAAGTTTAAGTAAAGCTGCTTTTAACGCTTCCCTGATCAGTGCTTTGGGATCACATTCCAAAAGTTTTGAATCCCTAGCTACCAGTTCGATCATAGCAGCGGCAAACGCGTCCTTATGTTCCCGCCAAGCGTTGACAAACTGCTCCTGGACGCTAGCCGAGTTCATCATATTTTTCAACACCTCCACCTTGGAAAGCCTGGTTTCCGCCGGAGTTTGTACTTCCGCGCTCATCTTCAATTCACAGGTTCAAGTACAGTTAAGTTTTTATGTGCCGCATCCGCTATCAGATGAACAGTCTGGCCATTGGCTTTTGGCAGCCCGATAACGATACTTTCCATATTGTCGATCCACGCCGGCAGGCAAACGCCGTAGTGTTCGGAGAAAGTGCTGACAATATCCAAGTACATAGATGCTTTGCCTTCGGTGTTTACTTTGGGATAGTACACCCCGTTTAGCGTCGGCATACAGAACTCCTTGGGAGTGCCGTCATTCAGGTATTTGAAAAGCTGGAACCTGACAATCTTAAATCTTTGGTTTACTTTCTGTTCGAGTGCCGCGCTTCTATCTTTGGAAAATTGCTCCACAATAAACTTCGCCCTCAACCACTCGTTCAACTGCTGATTGACGGCGGCTTCCTCATCTAGTAATTGTTGCATCCGCGCCCGGCTTGAAATCAGGCTTGCTGTGAGCGCTTCGGCTTGATGAATTTCGCTAATCCGGCGGATCAACTCCGCCTTTTCTGCCTGTAAAGCCGCATCGTCTACTTCCGGCGGGTTTGCAAGGGCCAGTTCCAGTTCCTCTATTTCTCTCAGCACCTGAACATAGGGCGTAAAGGTTTCAATGGCAGCTTCCTGGTCAACAAGCCCTTTTAGTTGAATTTCGGCCTCCCTACATTCTTCAACCAAGCGCTCTTTGAGTGGGATACTTTGTGCCAAAAGTTCTTTGAGCTTATTCAGCTCGTTCGTTTTGGTAATGCCTTGTGTTCTTATTTGAGAAAGGGAGGATACTTTTTGCTCGTTGAAATTGCTGATCAATTGTTGAAGGCCTGTCTGTAACTGTGCCTTTGAGAACGGTCTTTTGCACACCGGGCAATTTTCGTCCGTTTCGCCCTCAAATTCCTGCTGCTGCACAGAGTCGTAGCGCTGCCGAAGGCTTTCAATCTCAGAGTCCAGCCTGTTAATTTGGTCTTGCGTTTTAAGGATCTGGTAACCTATTTCCGTTGCCTGCTCAGAATTTCTGTCGATAACCCCTTGAAACCTGACCCTTTTTGATTTTAAATCAGCCTTTCTTTGTAATTCCTGGGAAGCAAAGTCCAGCCGGATTTGCTGCTTTTTAAGCATCAGCGTGTTCTTTTTTTCATGTGCAGCCCTGAATAGGTCAAACTCTTTTCCAGAAGAGAGTTTGTTAATAGCCAGTACTACCTCGTCAAGCTGTGTTTGCAACTCTGGCAAGCTAACTCCCTCTATATGAGACAGGAGTCCAAGTTGCGCTTCGATGCCATTTATATCCAAGGCCTTCTCATTGATCCTCGGCTTCAATTCACTCTTTTGTTTTTCCAGCGTGGCTAGGTTGGCATTTACCTCTCGGCAGTATTGGTCATAAGATTTACGCCGAAGTACTTCCCCAAGCTTTTTATACCGCTGGTTTGCCTCAACAATCTGCTGTTCAGAGATATCCCCGCCGACAAGTTCCAACAGTATCTCTCGTTGTGGCTCAGGCTTCATGCTTAGAAAGTACTCAGGGCTGGAAAGAATTCTAAAACCTTCTGCTGATATTATTTCATTCAGCTGCTGCCGATACACGGTTTCCGTTTTTTGCAGAACACCGTCGATGTAATAGCGCGTCGAGTTCGTTTTTAGGTATGGTTCCCGGGTTTCAATAGCAGGTTCCCAGACCTCCACAAATTCCCTCTTCAAAGAAAGTTCCTCACCATCAGGTCTAATCCACGTCTCGCACACCACCACATCCACGGAAGGAGTCGTCTTACCCCAGGCATCCCTTGGCTTAATCTCATAATTCTCTCTATCCAACGCATCCTTTCCTGTCCAAAGCCAAAGGTGTGCATGCAGCAAAGTCGTTTTTCCGCTACGATTTATTCCTGCAATGGTCGTGCTTTCGCCGAATTGCACCGCAAATGATTTGATACCGGAAAAGTTATGCACTTCCAGTGATTTCAGCCTGTACACCCTCATTTTCTTCCTCCTCTAAAATTCTCACGGATCACTATATAGGCAAGAGTTAATCAGGGCCCGGTCAAACCGCCGGGCCTGAATTGGAAACCCTCTTCTATGTAAAGTCATAGTAATACTGCCGCCAATATTATGCAGCCAGCTCTAAACTTAGCACCATCGCTTCAACTTCCCTCAGGTCGTTAGAAACTCTCGCCTCCTTTGCTGCAATCTCATGCTCTATCCATTTCACGACGTTTTTTATCAGCAAATTTACCTCGGGCCTGTCATCAACCGGGCTCACGAGGTTATTCTGATATAATTCAGCTAACGCAATGCAACCGTCGTTAAATTTTAGTTCTGACGCATTAAAGCACCCATTTATGTCTAGAGCCAGATAAGCGTCACGCTCACCGAATTGTTTGATTTGTTTGTTGCCGGCCTCAATCAGGCTGGCAAGAAGAACCCTGGTAGGTTCTCGCAAGTCCAAATAGTGTACTAGTTCCGATCTCATTTTTTGATTTTGTTTGCGGATCTGGTAAACCTGATCCGTGGTGGTCTCGCAAAAAATTCATGAGTCGAGGAACTTGTGTTGAGTTTAGAATTAGGTTCTCTTTTGTGGGATTCCATATAAGCGATTAGATCGCTCTTTTTAAAGTAAACCTTAGTCTTAGGTTTGTAGAAAGGAATGGTTGATTTTAGGTGATAGACGTAACTTTCCTTCAACTTCAAGAATCTGGCAGCCTCTGCTAGGGACAGATATTCAGGCTCCTCAGTAACGTTGCTCGCAGTGCTGGCCCTGACGACCTCCTCTCGTAAAATATCGCGTTCTTCCCTCAAAATATTGCGAAACTGTTCGAGAATTTCTTCGAACGGATTGCTTATCGCGGCCATAGCCCAACTTCCTTAAGCAAATCTTGGCTCTCTCTTTCATGCTTTTCCCTTTCCGTAGCCATCTCTTTAAGCAGCGCCGTTGATTTTCGCAAAAATGCTACCCTCTCGTCAGATTTTGGTGCGTAGACCCCCCTTCTCCATTGACTTAAGATGGCAGATTTCTTTCCAGTTACTTCGCACAACCGGTTCACGCCCCCCTTCACTTTTTTGGCCTGATCCATAATTTGTCCAACTGTTTGAGCAAAGCTTATCTCCTTTTTCATCCTCCAAAACTTTTCTGGTTGATACTTGCATTTTATTTGCAATTGCCAAGTATATTTGTTGGAAAGCTGGAATTTTACCGTTTGATAATTGCAAACAGATTCAAATGTACAATTTGTTTGTAAATATGCAAGCAAAATTCACAAAAAGTGCCAAATAGTTTACTTGGCACATTGACCACTTATATTATGTCAACAACACCAGGTGAAGAATTAGAGAAAATCCGAAAATCCAAAAATCTGAACCAAACTGCGGTAGCTCGCGAATTAGGCCTTTCCCGCGAGTCAGTTCGGTTGTGGGAAAAAAATAAGTTGATGATAAGCGGAAGCCACTTCGACTCCCTGGCTAAACTTTACAAGATTTCCCCAAACGAATTTGCAGTAAAGTTGGGATTATCACGATCTGGCGTAGATTTAGAAAAGGGGACCGATAAGCTGACTAGACTTGACCCACATGAGGCGGTTGGTCGGAACGTCAGCCTCGTTGCTGGTTGTGAGTTTTCACAGCTTAACGAACGGGAAATGCTTGTTTTGATGCCCCTACTGGAATATAACCTGTGGAAAGATTATTTATCCCAACATTTGGATAACGATTTCTTGACTCGATTGCCCAAACATAGTATGATTGTCCACCCGAAAGATGTAGGCACCTACCGAGGGTTTAGAATTCATGGGGATTGGATGGACAACGGGTCAAAACAATCTCTCGTCGCTGGGCACATCGCTACTGGGCTAGCCGTAGATTCAGACTTACGGAAAGAAAAACTAAGTTTGCATACCTTCGTCGACTACGCTATTGTGCATCGGCATGAAGGTCCTATGATTAGGCGAATTATAGACCATGATGTATCAAAGCAGAAGTTGATATGTCAAAGCCTCAATGAGTCATATCAAGGTTTTAATATTGATTTGGAAAACGTTTTGGAATTATACAAGATTGTTGCTACAACAAGAAGGTTTGGTAACTTATGACGGATAAACTTCTGTTAGCGTCTCTTCTAAAGATGGTGCGTAAGCAACATAAGATCAGCCAAAAGAAATTGGCGGAAATGTTAGGTTTGGACCAATCCGTCATTTCCAGAGTAGAAAGAGGGCTCGTTTATAGTTTGAGTGATAACTATTTGGAAACATTAGCAAAGATTTTCAATATCGACAAATCGCTATTGCCCGAATCTCGCCGAGGCAAGTCACTTCCAATCGACAACACCGCCGATGAAACCGTGGTACTGCACGGGCAGTCAGACTTGTACAACAAGTTACAGAATCTCATACTTTGGAAAAGTAAGGGCATCATTACTTCGGAAGAGTTTGAAATCGCTAAGCAGGCTCTGTTCGGCAGCCTGAAATCATAGCGTTATACTTGCAATGAACTTGCAATGTTGTAAGCGCAAGCCGCATCCAAAAGAGTCAACCCAACACCAACAAATTTTTAAAAAAGGCAAAAAACAGGTAGTTTGGTATTGCTAAGTGAAAAAATGTCTAACAAAAGATATAAGCTGACTGACTTGTAATCAGTAGGTCGTTGGTTCGATCCCGACTGGGGGCTCTTAACAAAAACACTTAGCAACTTTGCTAAGTGTTTTTTGCTTTATACCCTTCCTTAGGATCAGTCCGAAAACTTGGGGGCGGAGAAATCATTCGCCGACTGAACTTTCATTCGTTGCGGGCACCACCTTCTCAATCCGTTCCGCAACCGTAGTATCTCCATGAATCTCGACCACCCGGCACGAAACCTTCCTGAGCCATTCTTCATGGACCCCCACATTACGACCGGTGAAATCCCTGTCATCGTATTTCGATGCCCAGTCGTAAAATTCGCGGAAGAGGCGGCTACGCACCGGATCGGTGTAAATAATGTCCCCGTACCGCTCGATTTCGCGGTCTACCAGGCGCCGCATTCTGATTTCGTTAGGAACGTAAAGAAAAACTACGAGGTCGAACATCGACAGCCATTCGTCTCCCCAGCTGATCAGCGACCCGCCGATAATGTAGCTGTCGTTCCGGGAAATAGCTTCTTGCAGCATCCGGCTTCGCGTAGGCGCATCCCTGCGCACCGTATAAGGCACGGCCGAGCGCTCCCAGAAAAAGTCATCGGTATCGAAATAGGGTATTTTTAACCTCGCGGACAGCGCATTTCCCAGCGTAGTCGAGCCCGCACAAGAAGCGCCCATGATGTGAATTTTCATAACCAATAATAAACAATCGGCAGCAAAGTATTTAAAAAGTTATGTCGGAGGTAAAAGCCACAAAAAGAACCCCACCAGCACTAGCAATGCCATATTGGTGACGGTAGCAATGCGGTATGCCGAAATGTATGCCGCCACATCCGGCGATGCGCCGAGACTCGAAAAGAAAACCCCTCCTATTACCCCGATTCCCAGCGCAATTGCCGTTTGCTGAAAGGTGGAAAAGGTTCCGGACGCGGCTCCTGCGAGTTCTACGGGTATATTTTTCAATCCGACAGCCAGCAGCGAAGGTAGTACCGAACCGCAGCCTGTGCCATAGGCGAAAAGAATCGGGTATAGCAGCTGCCGATCAGCCTCCGGGCCATCCAGCACGACGATATGCAGTACCAATGTACCAATCATGATCAGCACGCCGACTTGCAATACTTTCTTGCCAAACAGCGGAACCAGCCGCAACGAAACCAGCGAAGCGATCACATAACCAACTCCCTGAAACACGAAGAACATCCCCGTTTCTGCGGAACTGAACCCTAGGCCCGTTTCAAGCAGCACGACATTGATCAGGAAATAAGAATCCTGGACCATGAAATAAAACAGGACAACGGCCATCCCGATGTTGAAATCCCGGAAACCGAATAACCGGACGTCCAGTAAGGGCAACCGGCCTTTCAGCCGCTTTTGTTCTTGGTTGCCTGCAAAAAGTACCAGCAAAATACCTCCTGCGACGAGCATTAAGATGCACCACAACGGCCAGCTCAGTTCGCGTCCGCGTATGAGCGGGTATATCAGGCACACGAGCGCTCCCGTGAGCAGGAGTACGCCCGAAAAATCGAACCGGCTACGCTGCCCACGCCGGTCGGGAGGCAAAAGAAACAGCGCCATCGGTACCACCAGCAGGCCTATGGGTAAGTTAATAAGAAAAATAAGCCGCCAGCCTTCCAGCAACGTGTCCGTTTCAGGCAGGATACCTCCCAGAAACTGGCCGATCACCGAGGCGCTTCCAGCGATAGTCCCGTAAATACCAAGGGCTTTGACGCGCTCCCGACCAGCGGGAAACAGCTCCTGAATGTAGGTAATGCCCTGCGGGATCATCCACGCAGCGCTGACGCCCTGGAAAAACCGGGCGGCATTCAGTTGCCAGGGCATTTGCGCAAACCCGCACACCGCCGACGTTACCACAAACATGAGCATTGCCACTACAAAGACCTTCTTTTTACCAAAATAATCCCCCGCCCGGCCACCTGTCACCAGAAAACTCGCGTAGCCCAGCAAATAGAGTGCAATCACGAGCTGGATATCGCTATCCGCGCCTTGAATGCCCGTTTTAATATGTGGGATCGCCACATTTACGATGAAAATGTCCATCACCGACAGGAATACCGATGACGAAATAATGGCCAGCAGAAGCCATTTTGAAATTTGTATGTTCATTGCGTTGTTGGATGATCAGGGCGTTCCGAAATGGTCGGTCCGCATTCATTGCAGCCAAAAATCAGGCAACCAACGCTCGTAATCAAGTAGTTTATAAGACGATACCAGGTATGGCGAATGATACTATTAATGTAGATCAACCGGTTACAAATGCAGATTCTGCATCTTTTTCAGAAAAAAATAATCCGATGAATATTGCGCTCGACATCATTGGCGGGAAATGGAAGCTGATGCTCCTGAACAGGATCCGGGAAGAGTGCCCGATGCGTTTCGGTGTGCTGCGCCGCAAGCTTCCCCACATTACGCAGGCGACGCTTACGGCACAGCTGAAACAATTGGAACGGGACGGTATTCTGCTGCGCGAAGCTTATGCAGAGTCACCGCCACGGGTGGAGTATAAATTGACGGAGCTCGGCAAAAGCCTCATCCCCATTATGGATTCGCTTTGTGCATGGGGCGAGGATTACCAACGGCAAAACCAGCCCGGTGAGGCGTCACCCGGTGAGGCGTCACCCGGTGAGGAGTCACCCGGTGAGGAGTCACCCGGTGACGCAGTTATTCTCTGACTACGGTTGCTTTTAACACTTTCTCGGGCGCTTTGCGCAAACTCAGCACCTTGAAAGTCTTCGCCTCCGCATTCACGCGGGTGAATGCATACGCGCACGAGCCGGCGAGGACGATGAACAGTGCGTCGATAAAGAAAATGTCGAAAGCGCCCTGCTGCCAGGTGTTCCAGATCCAAAGGCCTGTGGAAATGCCGTTCGCGATGGGTACGCCCAGGCAAAGAACAGTCGAAAGGATCAAGGTATGACGGTTCATCCGCGGCAGGCTCCGAAGGACCATCAGGTAAATACCCAGCACAAGCCAGCTGTAAAAATAGGTACGGTAAATCACGGCCTGATCGACGTGGTTAAGCATTTTGACCATGATAAATGTAAATGCCGTCACAGGCAGCATGCTCAGACAAGCCGCCAGGAAGAAGTTGCTCGCCCAGAAATTGAACCGGCGCTTGCGGAGTTCAGTAGCGACCTTGTCGCGTGCCACGAGCCAGATCATAATACCCGAAATAATTACGGCGCAGCCCATCAGTCCCAGCAAGAAGAACACGATCCGCAGCGGCTTCCCGCCAAAATCCCCAAAATGCAGATGGTACACCAGGCTCTTGACGCCGTCGATATAGTTGCCGTCGGTATTAGGCGACTTTTGTTCCAGCACTTTTCCACTGGCGATGTTGACCGTCGCAAATCCCGATCCGGCGAAGTTGGTCTCCGCGTTCGGCTTTGCTTCGAGACTTACCTGCATACTCTCGTCCATGTAATTGCGGATGTAAATGCGCGAGATTTGGGCGTCTTTCCACTCCTTCTGCCATTTCCCTACAAATGCGTCCATGTCGAACGTTCCGTTCATAGGCTTGTAGGTATAATCCACCTTAATGGTCTTGTTGTATTGCAGGCTTTCATACAACTTGTCGGAGTCGCCGTTGTAAAGCAGGTTGGCAAATGGAGCCAGCAACACATAGTTCACGATCAGCACGACGCCCGTCACCGCAAATACCAGCTGGAACGGGAAACCGATCACGCCCAGAGCGGTATGCATGTCAGTCCAGACGGTCTTCCATTTGCTCATCGGCCTAAACAGGAAGAAATTGGATTTGATCTTGTCCCAATGCAGTAACAAACCCGTAATCAGCGCAAACAGGAAAAGAAATGCGACGATACCCGCCACCAGGTAACCAAACGGTGTGCCGATATTGATACCAACCTGATTCAGCTGCGCCAGGAAATGCAGACGGTACAGGAATTCAGCCATGTCGTAGCTGTCGGAATAATCACCCGCTTTCTTATCGGCAAAATGGTAGCGAAAATAAGCCGCGTCATCGTCGCCCCCCCGCCCTTTTCTCCTTCGTCCTCCCTCCTTTTTAGGTTTCAGCTTGGGTTTGCTGATGGTCGTATCCTGCGAGGCCGTCATATCCACATATGTCCCCTGTCCCTGGCGAAGCAAGTAAAAATTGAAGTTACGCCCCCTGAGGTTATAATGCTGTGAAAGCGAATCGAGCAGGTGATTGTAGGGTGGATCAAATCGCTGCCCTACTTCCGACCTCCCCTTTTGCCAGGCAGCAATGTCGTCTTTGAAAAAGGAAAAAGACCCGGCGAAAAATATGACGTACAACAATGCGGCAATGATGATCCCGCTGATCGTGTGGGTGTGAAAATAGATGTTATACTTCCTAGGATCCATGGTTGAAGTTGAATTTCAGTAGATAAGGCAGCGCAAACACGAGAGTCAGGAGAATGTAAAGTCCCCACACACGCCATACGTTCGTAGCGATGAATGCGTAAAGCAACAGGAACGCCCAAAGGAGATAGCCCGTGAAACAGGCCGTGATAATGACATTTTCTTTGGGCAGGAAAGCCGCAAAAAACAAATGCAGGCTCATCATAACGGCATATCCGCCGACGCTGCCGGCGAGAATTTTGCTCAGCCGCAGCCAGGGTGATTTGGTCAGATATTTCTTATTGGCAGGCATAAATCAGTTGGTAGCAAGTTCGAGCGTCAATGCACACAGGTAAAGTATCGCAACTCCCGCCGAGCCGAAGTAGCGGAACGGAAAAAGCAGCACGGATACCGAGCCGGCCATCATCAGGATCACCACCGCGGCAAACAAGCCGCTCCCTACCCCAAGTAAACTGACGCAAAGCGCAGTGGCAATCAGAAACAATGCGCCAGCGGCCGAGCGGCTATACACTCGATTAGTGGCCATAAAGGCCATTACCTCGTTTTTATCGGTCCAGGGAATGCGCGTGGACGTGTTCATCCAGAACATGAACCCGAGGAGAAAGAGTAGACAGATCGTACTAAACATAAGATTGATTCAAAGACCGCATTCGGGAACAAACGCGTCTCAGGCTATTGGTTATGAGAAATTTGGAATCAATTATTTATAATTAGTTTAAATAAATTTCACAAATATAAATTGAAACCTGGAAAGTAGCTGTAAAAATCGCTTGATTTTGAAAAAAAAGAGACGGGAGGTTACATGGAAAACCAGGCGAGCAACTAGCAGTTAGCTTTAACGGGCAGGCTGTCTATTTGAAGTATGCCGGCCGTGTCAGGAATCATCTATCACCGTACTTATAGAAACCTATGATCTATGTTATTTTGAGGATACATTAATCCAGTGGAATTTTGTAGCCACAAATATCATATTGATCAAAATGGAATACAGAAAATTAGGAAATACCGACCTTGAACTATCAGCGATTACCTATGGCGCATTTGCGATCGGCGGCACGATGTGGGGCGGAAATGAGAAGAAAGATTCGATTGAAGCCATTCATGCGTCAATCGATCATGGGGTTACTTCGCTGGACACCGCTCCATTTTACGGTTTCGGACTGAGTGAACAGCTGATTGCGGAAGCACTGAAAGGCAAAGACCGGACAAAGGTACAGATCCTGACCAAATTCGGGCTCGTCTGGGATGGCAGTAACCACGGAAAAGGAATGCATTTCTTTGATATGGAGGACAATGGCCAAAATCTTTCGGTTTACAAGTACTCCTCGAAAGCGAATATCATTAAAGAAGTGGAGGAAAGCCTCAAAAGGCTGAATACCGACTATATCGACTTGTTGCAGCAGCACTGGCCGGACATTACCACGCCTATCGACGAGACGATGGAGGCAATGGAAATGCTCATTCAACAAGGAAAGATCCGTGCGGCGGGCGTCTCCAACCATGGCCTGCCATTGCTGAAAGATGCATCCAAGACATTCGTACCGGCCTCCAACCAGGTGGCTTTCAGCATGCTGAACCGCGCTATCGAGACCGAGCTGGTCCCTTACACGGTGGAGAATAATATCGGAATCATCGCTTACAGCCCTATGGAAAGAGGGCTGCTGTCGGGCAAATATTTCCGGAACGAATCCCTGAAAAGCGACGACCATCGGAATGGCTATTTCGGCCAGTTCGACCTCGCCAGAGTGCAGGCGCTGCTCGAAAAACTTTCGCCGATTGCCGAAGAAAAGAATGCGACGCTCACCCAGCTGGTACTTCGTTGGACCACGCTTCAAAAGGGCATTACCGTCGTGCTCGCAGGCGCGCGCAATGCAGAACAAGCTGTTTCGAACGCGCAGGCAATGAATATCACACTTTCTGGTGATGAGCTGCAGGCGATCAATGGATTCGTTTTGGGGTTGGGGCTTTAGGCTATAAGCTGTAAGCTGTGGATATAGGCCATACGCTTACAGCTTATAGCTTACCATTGTTACACGCGCAGCGTCCCGCGGAACCCTCTGGCGGCATAATATGACTCCGCGCCGTTGTGATAATAGAAAACCGTGTCGTACCGGCGGTCGCAGAATACCGCGCCGCCGAGTTTACGGATATCGGCCGGCGTTTTGACCCAGCTCGACGTCTTGAGATCGAACTTTCCGAGCGTCTGCAAATGGCGGTATTCGGCTTCATCGAGGATTTCAATACCTATTTCGGCGGCTATGTCCAATGCGGTGTTTTCCGGCTTGTGTTCCTTCCTGAAATTCCACGCGTCGCGGTCGTAGCAGAGGCTCCTGCGCCCTTTGGGACTTTCGGGTGCGCAGTCGCAGAAAATGTATTCGCCCGTCTTTTTGTCGAAACCGATCACATCCGGTTCGCCGCCTGTAAGCTCCATTTGATCCAGCGACCACAGCTTTTCGCTTTTAGCATTTAACCTCGCCTCCACGTCGGCCCATTGAATGCCCTCGTGGCGGTTTTTATGTTTTTCAAAACGTGCTTTTAAGGTCTTGAACAGTTCGTCGCGGCCTTCCGCCGACAATTCTTTTTTATCAATGGCCATAATGTATTTTCTTTTAATTAAAAGTCTCTAAAAAACGCTAGTCGTTCAAACCTTTGCCATTCAGGATCCGCTCGATGTTTTTCTCGATGCGGAGCTGGCGGGTCTGGGATTGTTTTGAGGCAGTGAAATAGATAATATATGCCCGCTGCCGTCCGGGCGTCAATGCATCGAAAGCTCTTTTCAATGCGGGTATTTCGTCGAAGGTTTCCTGCAATTCTGGCGGCGTAGGTAATGATTTATCGATCCTCACCTTCACACCCGATTGCTCGGCTTGCACCGCTTCGCGGATGTAGGCTTTCAGCACCGGTTCCAGGGCGACAACATCCTCCGCCGTGGCGAAGCGAATCTGCCGTCCGACCTTCGTATTTTCGCCCGTTTTGATGAGAATGTTCTCAGGGTCGCTCAGCAGGTAACCTTTCATGAATAGCAATGCGCAATAGGCCTTGAAACCCTGAATAACCACGATGTTAGTCCCTTCGAACGAGTAGCAAGGTTTGCCCCATTTAAACTCCTCGGTCAGCCCGCAGTCTATCGCGATGGTTCGCAGTTCCTCTATTATTTCCCGCCATTGTCCTGCCTGGACTACATATGCATCGACTTTGCTATTCATGATAAAGTGCTTTTAAATTTGAACAGGGACCAACCTTCTGCTTGCCGGCCGGAAATACCACGATATGATGGTCAATACGAGCAGCAAAAGCGGCGGCGCCACCTCACCGATCGGGTCGCCGAGTGCTATGTGAGAGACAATCGCGCCAGACATACAAAAGAAGAACCCTGCGTACGCCCATTCTTTCAGAAGCGGGAATTTAGGAATAAGTACTGCTACCACGCCCAAAATTTTCCAGACACCGATGATCGTCAGCAGGTATTCCGGATAGCCCAGGCGTGCGAACATATCTACTTCTTCCTTCATTTTCATAAGCTGTACAATGCCGGTCGAAGTCATTCCCAGGGCGAGCCAGGCGGTAAAAATCCAGTAAATAATTCTGTTTCTCTTTTCCATGGTAGTTTATATTAATTGTTTGATAACTTGTTCCAACCGGTTGTGCGCCATATTGATACCTTTCGCAAATGGCAGTTTCAGCATGGCCTCGCGGTCGGCCGGTGATTTATACACAATCTGCATCGTAAGCTTGCTGGTGTTTTCGGCAAGTTTTTCGAACACGAGAAATTCAAGCTGCACGGGGAAGGGCGTATTCTCCATCTGAAATGTACGCGTGATCCTTTGCTCCGGTACAAACTCATGGATGACCCCATTCGTTCTCAATACCACATTACCCTGCGCGTCGGACGTTTCATACTGCCAGCTTCCGTGGGGTTTGCATTCGAGTTTCACCACTTTGGTACCCATCCATTGCTCCACGATTTCCGGCTCCACGTACGCTTTGAAGAGCAAGTCCAGCGGCAGATCAAACTCCCGGGTGATCACCAGGTCCTGCCGGCCGTCCTCAGCATTGATTTTCGTTTTCATTTCCATGTTCTGCTACTTTTTGGATTGATAGTTTTTCATAATGGATTCCAGCTTGTTGAACCGGTCATCCCACATTTGCCGGAAAGGCTCGATGAAGTCGGCGATCTCTTTCATTTTGCTGGGATTTAAGTGATAGTGAATTTCCCGGCCGGTCTGCTCCTGTTTCAGCAGTTCGCATTCGGTCAGTATCTGCAAATGCTTGGAAACCGTAGGTCTGGCGGTATCGAAGTTCGAGGCAATCGCCCCCGCCGTCAGGGATTGCGACGCCAACAGCAGCAGGATCGCCCTTCTCGTAGGGTCTGCTATGGCTTGAAAAACATCTCGTCTCAGGTTCATTGCGTAGTTATTTGGCTACGAATTTATATGTAGCCACTTAGCTACGCAAATTTTTTGTGAATTTTTTTGAAAAATTTATAGTTAAATGACTTTTCGTAAGTGTATTGGGCATTTTAAACTAATGCAGAAACATGACACGCCGCTATCTTCTTCTGATTGTATTGCTTTTGACGGGCATCGTCGCGCAGGCAGCACAGCCGGTCAATATCATATTCATCATCGGTGACGATATCAGTTGGGACGACATCGGCGCCTATGGCAATGGCAAAGTAAAGACGCCGAACCTCAACAAGCTCGCGCTTGAAGGGATCAAGTTCACCAATATGTTCCTCACGGCCAGCTCTTGCAGTCCCAGCCGTGCGAGCATTCTTACAGGCCGTTACCCCCACAATACCGGTGCGGCCGAGTTGCATTCACCGTTGCCCGCCCATTTGAAATACTTTCCTGAACTCCTGAAACAGAAAGGATATTACACGGCGTTGGCCGGTAAATGGCACGAGGGCCCCAACACGCGCCGCGCTTACGATACCTTGCTGGTGAACCAGGCGCAAAATGGCGAAGGCGGTGAAGCACAATGGATTAATCTCCTGAAATCCCGGCCCCGGACCAAGCCGTTCTTCTTCTGGCTGGCACCCTACGATGCGCACCGGCCCTGGTCCGCTTCGACCAACGGCCCGCAACACGATCCCGTACGCGACGTGGAGGTGCCGCCTACGCTCGTGGATACTCGCGAGACGCGGGAGGACCTGGTGGCCTATTACAATGAAATCGCCCGGCTGGACCACTATGTGGGAGAACTTGAAAAAGAGCTGGCAGCCCAGGGGCTTTCAGAGAATACCCTCATCATTTTCACGGCGGACAACGGCCGGCCGTTTCCCGGAAGCAAAACGCGACTGACGGATGCCGGCATTAAAGCACCTTTCCTCGCAAAATGGCCGGGCGGAATTGGGGCCGGCCAGACTTGCCAGAGCCTGCTCAGCGCGGTGGATATTGCCCCCACATTGCTGGCGCTCGCAGGTGTCGACGCCGGGCCGACATTTCAGGGCAGAAGCTTCGCACAATTATTCAAAAATCCGGCCCAGGAGTTCAGAAAATACGTTTTCGCCGAACACAACTGGCACGACTACGAGGCTTACGAGCGCGCCGTTCGCACGAAGGATTTTTTATACATCATCAATAAAAGGCCCAAACTAGACAACGGCGGCCCGATCGACGCTAACCAGAGCCCGTCGGCCAAAGCACTGAAAGCCGCGCGGAAATCCGGCAATCTAAGTCCATTGCAGGAAGATGCATTGAAGGTACCGCGACCATCGGAAGAGTTCTTCGACAATTTCAAAGACCCGGCACAAGCGGAGAACCTGATGGAAAACAATGCCTATGCCTCGCAAATCCAGGCATTAAAAAAGGTGCTGGCCCAATGGCAGAACGACACCGGCGACACCGTCCCGGAACACCTTACCCCCGACTGGTACGACCGCCAAACCGGCGAACCGCTTCCCGCAAAGGACAAACGTGGCGAAATGCCCGGCGCCGCCAAACACGCCGACCATGTGAACGGGAAGGGGCCGTTTTGAGATCAATCGGGTCCATTTTCAAAACCTACTTCTTAAAATACCGATCCTGCGTGTACTTCGGCTGGAATTTGTCCATGGTCCGGTCGTACTTCGTGGGGTCGTATTGCATCGGCAGAATCGTTTTGGCCGTGTAGGCCACGGTATCCCCGGTTTGCTGCTGCCACTGGATCAGCAGTTTTTTCAAACTTTCCTCCTTCTGACGGTATTCTGCTTTGCCAGATAAGTTTTCCGTTTCCAGCGGGTCTTTTTTGAGGTTGAAAAGCTGGGTGTAATCGCGGTTCGGATAGCGGATAAGCTTCCATTCCTCATCACGCACCGCCCTGATCAGGTTTCGGTAAGCCGTAAAACTGCTTTCCCTCACGCCTTTGGATTTTCCGCTGACCACTTCCGAGAGGCTTTTGCCGTCGACCGTCTCAGGTTCGGGTAGGCCTGTCAACGATGCCAGCGTCGGAAAAATATCGTAGAGGTACACGAGCGCATCGGACACCCGGCTTTTTGGAATACCTGGTCCTGTGATAATGAAAGGTACCTTCATGCTGTGTTCGTACAGGCTTTGCTTGCCGAGCAATCCGTGGCTACCCACCGCCAGGCCGTTATCAGCGGCATAAACGATGATCGTGTTATCGTAAAGCCCCTTTTCCTTCAATGACCGGACAATGTCGCCCACGCGGGCGTCGAGGTGACTGATCAGGCCATAGTAGTCGGACAATGTGGCTTTGATGATTTCCGGCGTACGCGGCCAGGGCGCCAGGTTTTCGTCACGAACCTGCGCCTCACCGTAGTCGAATGGGTGCACCGGCTTGAAATTCCCAGGCAATGGAATGTCCTTTTCGGGGTATTTACCGATATAATCTTCTCGCGGCGAACGCGGATCGTGCGGCGCGGTATAAGCAATGTAGCAGAAGAACGGCTTAGTCTTTTCGCCTTTTGCATATTCATCAATATAAGAAAGCGCTGCTTCGGTGAAAATGTCGGTAGAAAATCCTTTCACTACCGGCTCGCCGAGCTTGCCATTGTTCAAATCCCGCACAGGCACCTGGAAATGGTCGCTCATACCGCCCAGCATGACTGCCTTACCCTTCTGAAACGAGGCTTCGAAGGTTTGCCCGCCGTTATGCCATTTACCGGTGCCGAAAGTTTCATACCCATTTTCCGCGAAATGCTGGGGCATGGTATGAACGCCGTCGAGCATATCGTAAACATGGAAAAGACTCTTCCCGCTCATGAGCATCGCGCGGCTGGGCGCGCAGATTGCCCCGTGATGCCCACCCATGACGTAGCAATTCGCAAACCGCGTTCCCGATTTCGCCAGCTGGTCGATATTCGGCGTTTTCACCACGCTGTTGCCGGCTATCCCCAGCGCGTCGGCGCGCTGATCGTCGGCGAAAATGAACAGGATATTGGGTTTGGCGGCAGGCCTGGGGGCGGGCTGCTTTTCAGGGAGAGATTGAAGGAAGAATGGCGCGGCCAGCAAAACGGCCCACAACCAGCGCATACTTGTAAAGCTTTTCAATGCAGGTTTAGTGTTACAGTGGGAACTTGAACAGAGATAAGTGCTAATTTACATACAAAAGCCGGCACCCAAAACCATTCCTGCCTTCGGGTACCGGCTCGCTCAATAATGCCTGTCTCTTATTTCCCCAATACTTCAAGCATCGCCAGTCCTACTGCTTTCGCCGACTGGGGGTTTTGCCCGGTAATCACCCGGTGATCGGTCACGACATGCGTCTGCCAGTTGCCCGATTTCTCGAATTTCGCCCCACGTTCAATCAGCCGCGATTCCAATGCGAAAGGCACTACCTTCTCCATTCCTACCGCCAACTCTTCCTCATTGGTGAATGCATTGATTTTTTTGCCATTGACGAGATAACTCCCATCGGCGAGTTTGATATTGACCAGCCCCGCCGGGCCATGGCAAACAGCCGCCACCACGCCATTTTGCGCGTAAATCTCAGATGCAATGGCCGCGATTTTCGCGTCGTCGGCTAAATCCCACATCGCCCCGTGGCCTCCGGCGTAGAAAATCGCCTGGTAATCCTGCGGTTTTACGGCGTCGGGGGTGAGGGTGTTCTCCACCTTTTGGCGGGCCTGCGCATTGTCCCAAAATTTCTTGTTGACTGGGTCCGTCAGATCTAAACCGTCCACCGGTGCCTTGCCGCCTTTCGGGCTCACAAAATCAACCTCATATCCCGCATCACTCAACACTTCCCACGGATGGGACACTTCGCTGAGATAATATCCGGTAGGTTCGCCGGTACTGCCTTTCGTATCGTGGCTCGTTACCACGAAGAGAATTTTCTTTTCCATTTTTTGTCCTGTCTGGGCTATCGCGTCACTGTTCGAACTGATCACAGAAGCCGCGAGGGCGAGTTTTACCAAAGCGTTTGCCATGTTTTCCTGAATTGTTTTGACAATGCAAAATTGCTGCCCGCACCCGGGAAGCGACAGGAAGAAGGTCACAAGTTTGGTGTGATGTACATCACACTAGGCAGACAGCCGGCTGAGTGTTTCGCGAGAGACGCCCAGGTAAGAGGCCAGCAACGTCTTGGGCAGGCGCTGTGCCAGCGAAGGGTACATTTGCAGCAATTCGTGATACCGTTCGGCGGCGCTTTGGTTCATAAATGACAGAATGCGCCTTTGCAGGGCAACATAGCCGGCATTCGACTTTTTCCTGAAAAAGTGCTCGATCCGGTGCAGCTCGCTGCAAAGCTTTTCGCGGTTCGCCAGCGACAGACAAAGCACTTCCACATCCTCCACGCAGGTAATATCGAGCGTGGCGTCGGTTTGGTTGAAGTATGCCTGGTAGTCGGAGATCCACCAGTCTTCCATCGCCAGTTGAAGAATATGCTCTTTCCCCTGCTCATTGATAAACGAGGATTTCAACAGGCCTTTCACCACAAAAAAGTCATGACTTACCGGCGAGCCTTGCTGGACAACGAATTGGTGTTTCCTGAATTTACGGCTCGTAAAATGCGAACTGACGTAGGCAAACTCTTCGGGTGTGAGCGATACCAGCTTGTCAAAATGGGTTTTGAGTTCCTCAAACATTACTTGCAGATCAATCCGTAAAATGTCATTAATGGCAATTCTACGAATTTATACATTAAATCATTCAGCGTTCCCCGCCGAAGTTCTGCACGAGGCTTCCGTAAGGAGCTTTTTTATGAAGATAAGGTTCGGGCGACAGCCGGGCGGCGCAACCCAAATAAGTATATGCGGGATTTAATAAGTTAACACGGTGAGGAGGCGACGCCATCCATTGCTCCACAACAAACCGCGCGTAGGCCGCATAAGTGTACGGAATACAGCGTTTTTGGTCGCTTTCATTTAAGAATTCATATTGATTCAAGCGACGGTCCCATCTTGCGATCATAAAATCGCCGCTTACCAGTGTCTGGTATTTGCCGATGTTTTCGGCAACCCTTTTAAATCTTTTGGTATATAATTCCACCCGCCGCTGCGCCGTGCGTTCGTAAGGGCTGTAAGGGTTGGTATGGTTGAAAAACATGCGATACACCATCGCAGTGGCATGCCCGGACGATGCCAGGTACAAACCGGGGTCATATTCAAATGGCGGTAAATCATGTTTTCGTCTCATTTCATTACTGGCATGAAAAACGGCCGCGTCCAGAAAAAGCGTGTCTGGATTTCGCAACGGAATCAGCTCATTGCATTTGGGTAATGCAAAAAAACGGCTGTCATCGACTGCATAATATCGATTTCTATGCAAGTCGGTTCCTAAATGCGAATACAAATAGAGGGCAAAAACGATAAGGGCTTCCATGGCATTGCAAAATGAATCCAATCATTTAGAACAATATGTATGAAAAATAATAATAAAATAACACTTAGAAAATTTTGCAGTGTAGTAATGCTTTCTCTGACTGGATTTTCAATTACCGGCGCTACCGATTTTATTGTCGGAGGAACAACCGCTGTTTTTCAGCATTGTGCGACACAGCGCCTCACCAATTCCTACGTTACCGCCAGGCTCCCAACCCGCTATTTCGCCATAAGCAAGCCAGATTAAGGCTGCGCCAATTTCATGATTTTTCCTGTGCCGTAGTTGCAGATATAAAGTTCGTCGGATTGGTCGGTGCCGAAGGCGGATATTTGCCCTACGCCTTCGGCAATAATGCTGTTCTGAACCGCTTTGCCATTTTGGGTTTCTAGCGCGAAAAGTCGCCCGCTTACGTAATCGCCGAATACATATTTGCCCGCGAGCGACGACACCGCCTTGCCGCGGTACACAAACCCGCCCGTGACCGAATGCTCGCCGTTAGCCTGCGGCAGGTCCAGCACAGGGTCGATCAGCCCTTCGGCATTGCAATCGCGCTTGGGGTTATAGCAGTCGATACTTTCCTTTAACCGCCAGCCATAGTTGCCGCCTTTAACGATGATATCGATCTCCTCCCGTTTGTTCTGCCCCACATCTCCGGCCCAAAGCGTATTGGTGGCATCATCGAAGCTAATCCGCCACGGGTTCCGCAGGCCATAGGCATATATTTCCTCTCTGAATCCTTCCTTGTTGCCCGCAAACGGGTTATCGGCCGGAATTCCGTAGTTGCCCTTTGTCTTGCTGTTCACATCCACACGCAGAATCTTCCCTAGCCAGGAGCTTTTGTTCTGGCCGTTATTGCCCGGGTCGCCCCAACTGCCGCCGTCGCCTGTGGAAATGTAGAGGTAGCCATCCTTGCCAAATTTCACAGCTCCCCCATTGTGATTGTCAAAAGGCTGATCAAATGTAAAAAGCACCGTTGCACTTGCTGGGTCGGCCTGATTGGGATCGCTGGCACTCGCTTTATAGCGTACAATGGCCGTTTCGAGCTTGCCCGATACTTTCGTGGTGTAATTCAGGAAGAAATAGCCATTGTTTTTATAGTCAGGGTGAAAAGCGAGACCCAATAACCCTGCCTCACCGCCATAACTCACCAGTTTTTTGATATCGAGAAACACTTTTGCCGATGACGTTGCCGCGGCGTTTTCGAAAACACGGATCGTTCCTTCCTGTTCCAGCACAAAAAGCCGGTTGGAACCGTCGTTCGAGTGGGTAAGATCAACGGGATAATCGAAATGCAGTTTGGGAAATGCCTCCACTACCTTCACTACCGCCGCGGCACCAGGCCTGTGCGGTCTTGACGCATTGCAAATGACTAGAAGCACAAGCCCGGCGAGGCCTTTTATGACAAAACGTTTCATGGTAAATCGGGTTTGGGTTAAAACAGCAGCCAATTTCCTGCCGGATTACAAGTCAACTGCGGTTCAGATTTACTTTCTATTGCCTTACCCGGCAAATGCAGAATTTTAGTATTTAAACTTTCAAAAAGTTTTGAAAGTTTAAATACATCACTACCTTTGAAACATGGAACTCGAAGACGCGAAACGGAAATTTATCGAATCATGGGGCAAATTGGGCTCGGAATGGGGCATTAACCGCACCATGGCGCAGGTCCATGCGTTACTCCTGATCTCTCCCGACCCGCTTACGACCGAGGAAATCATGGAAACGCTCAGCATTTCGCGCGGCAATGCCAACATGACGCTCCGCGATCTGATCGGCTGGGGCCTGATCGAAAAGCAACACAAGCCGGGTGAGCGGAAGGAATATTTCTTTGCGGACAAAGACGTCTGGAATATCGCCAAACAAGTAGCCAAAGAACGTCGTAAACGTGAGTTGGAGCCGGTTATCAAGGTACTCGACGAGCTCTCGAAGGTGACCGGTGATGCCAGCGATCCCGAATTCAGCACGTTCAACAAGTCGGTTACGGACATCAACAAGCTGGCTAAAAACGTCGATAAAACCCTGGAAACCATGCTGGGTGCGGAAGAGAGCTGGTTTTGGGGTAGTATTTTCAAATTGTTTAAATAATATTTTTTTTAAATTAAACTTTCAATTTTTTCTGAAAATTCAAAATATACTATACAAATGAAAACACTGCATAGCTACACCATTTTGTACGACGCCGAATGCCCGATGTGCGATCTGTACACGGGCGCATTTGTGCGCAACGGCCTGCTGGACGCCCACGGTCGCGAGGCTTATCAGGAATATGCAGGCGCGGCCTGCCCCAATCTCGATTGGCAACGCGCCGTCAACGAAATAGCGCTCGTCAATCAGGCCACCGGAGAAGTTACCTACGGCATCGAAAGCCTGCTGAAAGTCTGCGGAAATGCTATCCCGCTCCTCGCGCCATTATTCCGCTGGAAACCGTTTTTATGGATTGCCTCGAAAGCCTACGCATTCATTTCCTACAACCGCCGCGTGATCATCCCGGCAGCGGCATCTAAAAATAAATTTGGGTACCAGCCGTCATTTAATGCGAAGTATCGCATCGCGTGGATAATATTGGGGTGGGTTGTTACGTCGTTGGTGATGGCTACCTACCCCTCGTTACTGGGCGGCACTATTACCAGCGAAATGTTCGTTGGGGAGTTTGCAATCTGTGCCGGGCATATTTTGCTCCAATGTCTCATGTTAATGCTCGGCAAAAAAAGCAAAATATGGGATTATCTCGGGAATCTCACAACGATCTCTCTTGCAGGGGCATTAGTCTTTTTTTTGACGACGCTTACCTGTATGCTCCTCAATCTTAGCTGGCAAATCGCCGGAATTAGCGGTTTAATCATCATTGCACTGATGATCCGGGAGCACGTGCGGCGGTCCAGGCTGCTTGGAATAGGTTACTGGCCGACCATAACTTGGATTTTGTACCGTGTAATTATTGTCATAGTTTTAATAAACCTGCTTACCTGAATACTATCGCAACCTTATTTCCTCATTATTACCAAAACAAATGCAGCAGCTCCGCGCGAAATTTGATACTTATGGCAAGCTTTCGGAAGAAGCAATGGAAGATCTGGCGAAGCTCGTCAAGCCGCATTGCTATGCGAAGGGCGATTACTTTTTGAAAGAAGGGCAAACGCCTAAAAACGTCGGATTTGTGGTAAAAGGGCTCCTTTCACAATACTATGCGTCGCCGGACGGGGATATGGTGGTCAAGAAGTTTTTCCCCGAAAACCATTTTGCAGGCTCCCTACCTGCCATGCTCACGCATTCTCCGAGCATTTTCGCGATCAGGGCGCTTGAACCTACGGAGACCTTGGAATATAACTTCTACGATTTCAAATCCCTTACCGAGAAGCATCACGACCTGGCCGCATTCTATATCCGGTATATGGAGCTCCATTGGATCATCGAAAAGGAACCGCTGGAAATCTCCTTCCGGTACGACAATGCCAAAACACGTTATGCCAATTTCCTGAAAGAGTATCCCAATCTCGAACCGCGCCTCAAACAGCACGAAATCGCATCGTACCTCGGCATTACCCCTACCCAGCTCAGCCGCATCCGTGCGGAAATGTAATTTTCCGAAGTCTCAACATTTGTAAATGTTTTCGGCCGACGGGAGCCCGACATTTGTCCTGTTCAAACCAAAACAATGACAAATGCTATGAAAAATGAAACCGATTTCCTGACAGACACCCTTGAAAATAAAGCCGTCCTCTTCGCACCGGGCGAAGGCGAAGTGCTGGCCATGGGCGGCAACAGCGTCACGTTAAAGGTCACCAGCGACATTTCAAATGACCAGTTGGGCGTCTACGAAATCAAACTGGCCCCGGCCACGATCGGAGCCCGATTGCATTACCACCGTTTTATGGACGAGACATTCATTGTCCGCAAAGGCACGCTCACAGTCGAACTGGCCGATGGTCCCATCCGCGCGCACGAGGGCGCTGTGGTGTACGTCCCGCGTATGACCGCGCACGGGTTTTCCAATCAATCCGACGAAGACGTGGTGATTAACCTCATATTCAACCCCGGCCAGCAGCGGGAAGGCTTTTTCCGCGGGTTGAAATCTATATTGACCGAGCCGGTGATCGACCCGGCGAAATACCTGCAATTGTACCAGAAATATGACAGCTTCCCGGTGGACGTACAGAATATGCTACCGGTGGGCCCTCCGCAGTAGCCGCTAAGCTTCCGCATTCCGCAACTTCTGTTTCAGCATCCCCGCCGCTTTGGTATAACCGCCCTCTGCGCCGTCGATGAAATGAATATGGCCGTCTTTGAGGTCATGGACGTAGCACGACATGACGGATTCGCCGCTCACATGCAATCCGTAATGAATCTCCCGCGCTGCTTCCATGGCGTCAAGGGCGGCTTGAAGCCGTTCACGCTGTGCTGGTGTGCCGGTAATGACCGTGTTGATCTTCCCGTCGATGACCAATGTGTCCGACATTTCGACCAGGCTGTTGAGATAACTTCTACCATATGACGTCCGGAAGTATACGTAACCAAAGAGCCAGGCGATCCAGGACGCCGCCAGGCCGAGCATGCTTGTGCTCCCTTCCCTGACCCGCATCTCCATTTCCATCTTTTTGAAAGTCGTCCGCCAAATCAGCCTCGCAACAGAAATAGGCCGCCGACTCGGAAAAGGCCCATAAATGCCGTCGATATGCTCCATTACCTTCGCGAACAATTCCGCCTGTTTTTTCCCGGCCGGGGCAGTCACGAGGAGCGTCACCACTTCCTGGTCCATTTCCGGTGGACCGATCTTGTCCCACCGGCACTGCATGCCGCGCAAGTCGAGCTCGTCATCCGGTTTGGGCTCGTACTCGAATCGGTAATGCTCGCTTTTAATGAGTTTTTCGGCATAATACAGTCCGTCGCCCAGTATGACGGGAATCGAAAATGCGCCGGACACCCTCAATTTACTAAGTCTCAGCTCGTATCCGTTAGCATAAATTTCGCTCACCGCGACGATACCGATGCGAAGATCGAGCGCAAAATTTTCCATGGTATTTTTCCTGAAAACAGCCAGCGCACGCATGGCCGCGTCGGCAATCGCAGGCGGCATGATGAAAGTGGCCCCGTCGCCGCCAAAAAAGAATGGTACGGTAATGCCCGCCTTGAATGCGATATTCAGTACGCTCACGATACTGCCCGTCGCAATCAGGTTGACCGTCTCATGCACTCCGCCCGCGACGGCACCGGTCGAATTCCGGATGTCGGTAATCACCACATGCCACGACTCGGGCACATTGTAAAAAAGGTGCTCTTCCGTTAGCAGTTCGCCCAACGAAATATGGTTGGCAGGCAAACGCGAATAAAACTGTTCGTTCCGGGCCAGCGACATGATTTCTGAATAAATTCGAGGTTAATTTAAACCTATTTTCTCAAATAATTACCCCTGTGGAAATCGATAATCCTGTCAAGTTTTTGTTTTTTGCAGGTTAAAATTGAATGCCTGCCACGTTCCTCGACTTGCAGATAGTTCTGCGTAGTGGCCGCGACTAACCTGAAACCTGCGTTTTTTGAATGCTTCGACCGACTTTTTATCATCTTACATGCCTGTTTCTTCTGCTGCAATCGGCCTGGGCCGCGGCTCAGACAACGCCCGTCGGCAACAAAACATGGCTGAAAGAATACAATGAATACCGTGAATACGACGATGTGTATGTCGTGAAGAAGGTGAGCATCCCCTGCCGGTCGTATGAGACATTCATCACCGACAAAAGCGGCCGTAAGCTCTCACCCGCCTACCGCGACATCGGCGACTTTGCCGAGGGCCTCGCCGAGTTCGTACCGATGGAACTGGGGCCGGAAGGACACGGCCTGCACGGCTTTATCGACAAACGCGGGAAAATTGTCATTGAACCCAAATACACTTCCACCGATCGCTTCCGCGACGGTAAAACCTGGGTTATATATCCATCCGGCAAACATTACGGACTTTCCTACATTGATCTCAAAGGAAATGAAATCTACAAAATCCCTATTCACCATTATACCAAAGACTACCTGATCAAGGATTCCGATATCGATTTCCTCTGCAATCATGACACAAAAGAGGATGTTTTATGGTGGGTACAAAGGCCGACGGATTTTCATATACTGAACTTCAATTTCAGCCGCTTCATCGAAAAGGAAATCAAAGCGTCAAAATTTATTTACCATTTCCTTTACAAAGGCAAATATGGGATCATTGATAAAAATATGATGCTGAAAGTCCCTGTGGCACTCGACGACATCGATCCCGATTACAAATACTCCGGCCAGGGGATGGAACGCGTGCAGTATGGCGATAAGTACGGTTATATTAGTCCCTTCACCGGCGATCTCATTGTCCCGTTTGAATACACCGATACCCGCAAACCTACCAACGGCTTATTTTGGGTTAAAAAGAATGGAAAATGGGGTTGTATCGATAAAACCGGCAAATTGCGTATCCCGCATTTATACGACGAAGCCACGGGTTTTACCGTCGAAAACCGTTCTGCGGTCGCTATTGACGGTAAATTCGGGCATATCGATAAGTCGGGCAAGATACGGACCCCACTGAAATACGATTTTGCTTCCTATTACAACCATGGCGTTTCGATGATCCGGATAGATGATAAGTATGGTTATATGGATACAACCGGCCGTTTTATCACCAAAATCGTTTACGACGAAGCCCTTCCTTTCGACCATGTTACCACCACCGTCGAGCGCTCCTGGCTCCGCTTTGAACTTTCACTCGATGGTAAGGAGAAATTCGTGGGCTTCTCTTATAAACTGAATGCGGTGTTTATCATCCTGGGTGTAATCATTTTCATCTGGCTGAATAATTTGCTTTATCAGCGGGTGTTGAAAAAGCGTTTGATGAAAATGACTAACAAAAAGTAGGAACGTCATTTCAGGAAAGTGCCATAATCCGCTTGCGGATCGCCTGTTGGTCGGTAGCGGTCCTTGCAAGCCGCAATGCATTTTCCAGGTTTTCCAAAGCCTTTTGCTGGTCGATTCCGTTATAGAGTTCGCCCAGTAAAGCGAAATAAAAATGATTGCCTTTCAGCGCCAGGGCCTCCGTTTCGCGGATCGCCTCGGTTTTCCCTTTCCATTTGAATACTGCAAATGCCCGGTTAAGTGCAGCTACGGGAGAATAATTGAGTTTCAGTAGCTGATCGTAGTAGTAAACAATGCTGCTCCATTTTTCGGGACTGTCCTTCTTTTGGGTATGCCAGTATGCAATGCCCGCTTCAAGATGGTACCGCGAAACCCGATCGCCCCTCGCTGCCGATTTCAGAAAAGCGCATCCGTTCCTAATCAAATCGGCATTCCATAATGCGGGATCCTGTTCCTCGTATAGCACCAGCTCGCCCGGAGCGCCCCTGCGCGCATCCAGCCGCGACGCGTGAAAGCACATCATCGCCATCAGCGCATTGACCTCCGGCTTGTTCGTAGCATTGTTTTCGATCAGCATCGTACAGAGCCGCATCGCTTCCAGGCATACATCCTTTCGAAGCGTATAATCCTGACTCATAGAACAATATCCTTCATTGAAGAGTAAATAGAGGGTCGTCAACACAGGTCCGAGCCGCGTGTCCATCACAGCAGCAGCCGGCATCTCTATACGAATATCGACCTCCCGAAGCCGCTCCTTAGCTCGGGTTAGCCGTTTGTTAATGACCTCTTTGGTCGTAAGAAACGCGTCGGCAATCTCCTGGATGCCAAATCCGCAAAGCACCCGCAGCGCAAGCCCCACCTGCGATTCTTCCGAGATCGCCGGGTGACACACCGCAAACAGCATTTGCAACTGGCTGTCTGTAATATTCCCGGGCGTAAGGTCTATCTCTGCCGCCAGGTCCTTATCCAGGCCGGCCCGGAGCTCCGGCAAAACCCGCTCCTCGTAGATCGAATGCCGGTGCAGGTAATTTTTCGCCTTGTTTTTAGCCGTATTGTAGAGCCAGCCCGCGGGGTTCGGCGGCGGCCCCTCGATGCCCCATGCCTGCGTTGCCACTAGAAATGTGTCGCTGGCAATATCCTCCGCCACTTCTATTTCCCTGAAGCCGAAATGTCGGCAAAGTACCGAAACGATCTTCCGGTACTCCGTTCTGAACAAATGCGGGATCAGCGGTTCAGTGTTCATGCACAGAAACGATTTTCCGCACCTCCACGCTATTCCCATCGCCATTCAGGATAGGGCATCGCGCCGCCAGCCTCACCGCATCATCGAAGCTCTCCGCCCGGATCACGATAAAGCCTGCGAGCGATTCCTTGGTTTCAGCATACGGACCATCCGTCACCACATTATTGGCTTTAAGAACTTTTCCTTCCGTAGAAAGCCCTTTCCCGCCGGCAAATTTCCCTTCCTCCACAATGCCGCTGACCCAGTGGTGGTACTGCTTCATGTATTCCTGCATTTGCTCGGGAGAAGGCTGTGCACCCTTTGTCATGAGATCAAGGCGCATGAGGATCAGATATTCTTCCATGATCGTTCCAGTTTAAAGATTTCAAATCGCCTCATAGCTCAACAGCACGACCCCGCTTTTAAACACACGGTGGTTAATCAGCTTCAAATCCAGTTTCCGTGTCAACCCCTGGAATGAAGGCGTACCTTCCCCGATCGCAACGGGGTCGATCATGAACTGGTACTCGTCAATCAGCCTTGCTTCCGCGAGTTGCGCGATAATGCTGCCGCTGCCCAGAATGGTCATGACTTTGTCTGGAATGGCTTTAAGTTTTCGAACGGCTTCTATGAGATCTCCTTTAATGAGCGTGGTATTCTCCCAACCGGCGCTTTCGAGGGTGGTTGAAAATACGATCTTCTCGGATTCATTCATACCTTGGGCGACTTCCGGCATACTTTCGATGGCCATGGGTGTCGGCCAGAAACCTGCCATCATTTCATAGGTTACCCTGCCGAAGAGCAGCGTAGCTTTTGCTTCGAGATTGTCTGCTGCAAACCCGTTTTCTTCTTCGCCATGCCGGTGCCAGCTGATATCGTTATCAGGGCCTTTGAAATAACCATTGAGCGTCGTGAAATTGTAGGCAATGAGCTTTCCCATGATAGTTTGTTTTTGAGGTGAATATTGTTTCAACTACTCCCATTACAAACGGGATGCCGGAAACAGGACAGACCCACCGCTTTTTTTCTCAGCGAAGCAGGCTCGCAACGCCCTTGTAGTTCAAAAACGACCCGTTGGTCAATTCTACCCTGATTTTACAGGCATAAACACCCGACAAAATCTTCCGGCCGCGGCAGAGCCACCCCAGCCAGCCGATGGATCGGAGCAGCGAAATTGGATTTCCCGTAAATTACTTAGCCCCGGCGAGTGAAAAAGGTAATCTTTTTGGATTGGCTAGTAAGCAAACTATCTGAACAAAAAATCCTGTGTTTGGGACTGAATACCAGCGTAAAAGCGGTGTCGCTGCTGCTTTTATCGGCATATCAGGCACAGTGAAAATAATTACGCGCCAGTGATGGGGGGGATAACATGAAATATGTGTCCTCATTGTGAATGCAGCCTGCTTGCAATGGCATTTTACAGAAGCGTTTATCTATCCTAAACCCTTAATATTTATGAGAGCTTTCTCCCTTTCAGCCCTGGCGGTGCTCTTGATGCTGTGTCAGCCAGCCTGGTCGCAAAACAAGAAATACAGCATCGTGATTAAAGGCGGACATGTGATCGACCCGAAAAACAATATCGACGCCGTTATGGACGTGGCCATCGATGGCACGCCGGGCGGTGAGGACGGGAAGATCGCCCTCGTGGCCAAAAACATCGATGCCAGCCAGGCCGTACAGGTGGTGGATGCCAAAGGGCTCTACGTCACGCCCGGGCTGATCGACATTCACGTACACTTTTTCTGGGGTACCGACCTCAAAGGCACTTATCGCAATGGTCCAAACGGCCTGCCCGCAGACGGTTTCACATTCCGTTCAGGAGTAACCACCGTTGTCGACGCGGGAAGCTCCGGTTGGAAAAATTTTGAGACCTTCAAAAAACAAACCATCGACCTTTCCAAAACCCGCGTGCTCGCATTCCTGAACATCGTGGGCGAAGGAATGGCCGGCGGGAAATTCGAAAACAGCCTCGAAGAAATGGACGCGAAAGCCACAGCCGAAATGGCCAAAAAGTATCCCAACGACGTCGTAGGTGTAAAGCTGGCACATTTCGTAGGTCATGACTGGACACCCACCGACCGCGCATTGGAGGCCGGTACGCTCGCCAACATCCCTATTATGGTCGATTTCGGCAGTGCCAATCCGGTTTTACCATTGGAAGAATTGTATTTGAAAAAATTCCGCAAAGGCGACATTTACACCCATTGCTTCGGCGGCAATAGCAATAACAGCGGCCGCGGCCGCGAGTCTATCGTCGACGTATCGACCAATAAAGTGAAATCCTACGCGATCGAAGCACAGAAACGCGGGGTGATATTTGACGTGGGTTTCGGAGGTGCGAGCTTCCTTTTCTCCCAGGGACGGCCGGCGATCAAGCAGGGCTTTTATCCCAATTCAATCAGTACCGATCTCCACACAAGCAGCATGAACTCGGCCATGAAGGATATGAATAATATCATGTCTATGTTTATGGCCATGGGCATGGATTTCAAAAGTGTGATCAAAGCCAGCACCTGGAACCCCGCACAGGAGATCCGCCGCGAGGAACTCGGGAACCTGTCCGTAGGCTCGCCCGCCGACGTGGCCATACTGAACTTGCGTGAAGGTAACTTCGGCTTCTACGCCCGCGATGGTAAAATCACCGGCAAAAAACGCATCGAAACCGAAGCAACCATCCGCGGCGGCAACATCGTGTACACGCTCAATGCGCGCGTAGAGCCCGTTAACCTGCCCCGTCCGGAACGCCCTGCAACCAACCAGGGCCCGCAAACCCCGGGAACAGGCCCCAGGTAATTAAAAGGAAGATATTTATTCAAGAAAAAGGGTATTCCAAACCCAATCAGGCATCCTTACCTCAACACCTGACCAAACTTGACAACACCTGATCAACACTTGGCAATACCTGATCAACCTGACAACACCTGACAACACTTGACAATACCTGACCAACCTGACAACACCTGACCAACCTGACAACACCTGACAACACCTGACCATTTCCTGAAAAAGCCCTTTAACCATTCAAACCCCCAATACCTTAACACCAATGAAACGCAGAGAACTTTTAAAAGATCTTTCCATGATCCCGCTCGCGGGAAGCGTTCTGAGCGCGGCGGCCAGCACGTCTGCGGCCTTTGCCGAAAGCAGCAAACCGAAATGGTTTCAGAAGGCGGCTGGCGCCGTGTCGGCACCCGGGCCATTGAAACCGGGACCGCAAATCTATCAGTCGATCGGCGTGGAGCCGATTATCAACTGCCGGGGGACATTTACCATTATCGGGGCGTCTATTGAGCTGCCCGAAGTTCGTCAGGCCATGGAGTATGCGTGCCAATATAATGTACAGATCGACGAGCTGGCATTTGGGGTTGGCCAGCGCCTTGCCGAGATCACCGGCGCCGAATGGGGCATGGTATCATCGGGCTGCGCGGCGGGGATGAACGAGGTAACCGCGGGCATTATTGCGGGTGGTAATCCTGAGAAACTGATCCGCATTCCCAATCTGGAAGGTTTTGAAAAAACAGAGGTGATTATCCCCAGGTCCTCGCGCAATGTGTATGACCACGCGATTCGCAATGTGGGCGTGAAAATCATTACGGTTGAAACCATCGAAGAGCTCAAAAAGGCCATTACTCCGCGCACAGCGATGATTTACATGATGCCTGGCGACGAACCGTGGACTGTTAAGGCCGTAGCAGATATCGCCAAGCCTGCGGGAGTTCCGCTGCTGGTGGACGCCGCTGCCGAGCGTTTGACGATCCCTAACATCCATTTGCAAGCCGGCGCAAGCGTGGTGGCGTATAGTGGCGGAAAGGTAATCCGCGGGCCGCAATGCGCAGGTTTGATGCTCGGCGACAAGGACGTACTCATGTCGGCATGGCAGGCCAGTGCGCCGCACCACGGACCTTGCCGTAACAATAAAGTAGGCCGCGAAGAAATGATAGGGATGCTCGCAGCCGTGGAAGCATGGGCCACGCGCGACCATAAGGCTGAAATGAGAACCTGGGTATCATGGCTGGAAAACATTTCCAAAAAACTGAACGGTATCCCGAGCGCCAAACTCGAAATTAAAGAGCCGGCAGAAGGGGCATTAGATAATGCTACACCGACATTGACCATAACCTGGGACCCTACCAAGCTGAATATCACCGGCCAGGAAGTAGCCGACGAGCTGCAAACCACCAAACCTCGTGTGGCCGTAGGAACCGGCTTCCGCAGGGGCCAGGCAGCACAATCGGGCCCTCCTACCACGTCGATTACCGTAGCCGCTTATATGATGGGCCCCGGCAACGACAAGATTGTGGCGGAACGCATTTACGAAATCCTCACCCGCAAGCGCAGCGCACCAAAAGCCGAAGCGGTCATGAAAGCGCCAGCAGCAGAAATCGCAGGCCGTTGGGATGTGAGCATCGAATTTTACACCAGTGCCAGCAAACATACATTCATTATCGAAAGGCAGGACGGCAACTACCTGTACGGAACCCACAAAGGCGAGTTCGCGACACGCGAGCTGTTTGGTAACATCGACGGCGACGAAGTCCGGTTCCAGAGCCGGTACAGCGTGCCGGGCGACAACCTGACGATGACATTCTACGGGAAGCTTTCGGGCGACACCATTACCGGCGAAATCGATATGGTGGAATATGTAAATGCGAAGTTTACTGCCAAACGAGCGACCTTCCCGAACAACCGCCAACGGATCAATATCCCTGCCGGCCGCCCATTGTCTACCTAGGCACCGGATTTCACATAACGGTAATTAACATAAAAAGCCTTGGATCGATGCCAGGGCTTTTATGCTAATTACTAAATCTAAAATTTTTAATATTTCTGAGCCCTCGTCGGCCAAAAGGCTGAACAGTCTGATCCTTTGGGTACTATCCCGTTTTCGGGGCATAAAACTACGACCAAATTGCGCAAACACGAAGTTTTTTTGCGCAATGCGCGATATTTTCTCAAAAAAATCGGGGTACAACTGTTGCGCCGAATCATTAAAATACTACTTTTGCATCACGATTGACGGCCAGGTGGTGGAATTGGTAGACACGCTACTTTGAGGGGGTAGTGCCCGTTCGGGCATAGGAGTTCGACTCTCCTTCTGGTCACAATTAAAAGTGCGTTTGGAATTAACCGACGCACTTTTTTTATGCCTGAAAAAGCAAATTAGGAAGCTAGGCCAGGTCAGGCAAATGCCAGCATTCCCATTTCGTTCATCGACTCTTCCAAGAAACTTTTGGCAGAAACCAGCGAATAATCTGCGACAAAACGAATCGAACTTCCTGGCTTGGTAAATGTCACTACCTGCTCCAACATGATTTCCGCATGCTGCGCATTGGTAATGAAAGAAGTAATGCGAACGATTTCCTCGCCCTCCTCGCTACGATCGCGATGCAGGCAAACCTGAATACCTGTTTCAGGAATCCGAATGATTTTAAAATTCATAGTGGTGTTTAGCTTAATAGGTGATAACGTTTGCTGTCTCGGTTTCGCACCAGGAACATTGGAATGCTTCCAGTTTTACTATATTTACAACTGCGCTTAACCTAGACAATATTGTAAATATAAAATTCCATTTGGAAAGGTAAAATTTCATATGGAATTTATATCACATTAGAACTGACAGCAATGATAGAAGTTGCAAGAATAGCGGCCATCATGAAAGCACACCACTTAAATACCAGTGAACTTGCTGAGATTGTGCACCTATCCCCATCCAAAATTTCTAAAGTTCTCGCGGGAGATCAAAAACTCACTTCTGACGCAGTAGGTATATTAATTAAAGAACTGGAAATTCATCCTAATTGGCTATTTGGCTTTGAAGGCGAGCCAAACGTTGTGATGTATATAAAAGACCTCGTTCACAAAAGTGAAGTAGAAAAGCTGGAAGCGAAAATCCGGGAACTCAAAGATGAACTCGGAGAGGTATACAAGCAACTGGCAGAGGAACGGAGAGTAAAGTAGTCATTTCCCATTATCCTATTGCATTCTTCTTATCAGGCGATTATCTTTACAAACGTTTGAATAACCCTGAAATCTCGAAAAGTGTTGAATTACGCCCTCTGCATGAAGCCCACTTTCCTGCTTGGTGTGGTCGGCTTATTGATGGCTGACATGGGTATATCTTTCGCCCAATGCAAGGAAAAGATCAGCCCATCGAATCATAAGATCGTCCACTATCACATCGTGCAGCTCTCCGGGCCGAAAGAATACCTGACCCTCGCTAAAACCGGTGAAGAGCGGATTCTCAATTACCATAATGACGAATTCGGGCAGGTTTACCACGTCCAGATGTTCACCGAAATCAAGTTTTCATCGGTGAAAGGGAATTTCTCCCTCTACACGACGATCAGTTCCACCGACCGCAGCAACTGGCAGAGCGAGTTCGTCCTCTCCACTCCTATCGAACCGAAAGAACTCGAAAAAATGAAAGGAACGGTGCAGATTGAGATACTACTGCCCGACGATAAGCGGACGTTCAAGGTCGATGCCAAAAAGAATCAGCTGCTTCACAAGGCCATCGCCTGCATGTATTAGGCGCACGATCAGACGTAAAACAATTCCTTGTTCAGTAATGCCACGATTTTGTTGAAGTCTTCGGGATTCGACGCAAAGTCCATATTGTTCACATCGATTTCGATGATCTTCCCGTCTTCGTAGTTTTGCACAAAATCCTCGTAATAGCGGTTAAGATTGGCGAGATACTCCGTTGAAATGTCGGCTTCGAACTCACGGCCACGCTTTTTGATCTGCGACACCAGCTTGGGTATGTCCGCTTTGAGATAAATCATCAAATCGGGTTGGGAAACGGTGCGGATAATGGATTCGAAGAGCAGCAGGTAAGTCTGGTAATCGCGATCGGTGAGCACGCCGGATTCATAGAGATTGCGGGCAAAAATGTAAGCGTCTTCAAAAATAGTACGGTCCTGAACGATGGTCGAATAGGTCGTTTCGCGGATTTTCTGAACCTGTGCGAAGCGGTTGTTCAAAAAATAAATTTGCAGATTGAACGCCCAGCGCTCCATATCCATATAAAAATCAGCCAGATAGGGATTTCCTTCTACCGCCTCATACATCACCTCCCACTTGAAATAATCCCCCAGCATTTGGGTCAATGTAGTTTTACCTGCGCCGATGTTACCAATGATAGCGATGTGCATAAGGAGATAGGATGAAGTTGAGTAATTGAACGAGTGCCCACAAAAATATGTATTTCAACGGATAACCGGTCAGCTACAAAACTGATTTTCGGCATTTTCTTAAAACTTGCATTATTCGTATATTTGCGGCTGATTTGGAGAAACGAGCATGGCCGATTGCGCCCTTTTGCTCATTGAAATACTTAATCGAAAACCGATGAAACCTTACCGGGTTATTCTATATTATTATTACACGCCCATCGCCGACCCCGACACTTATCGCGATGAGCATCACCTCTTTTGCGTGGAAAACAACCTCCTGGGCCGCATTATCGTAGCGCCGGAGGGCCTTAACGGCACCGTGTCGGGTACACCCGAGCAATGCGAGGCCTATATGAACTACGTCCGTTCGGATGCCCGTTTCGCAGGTGTGCAATTCAAAGTGGAAGAATCGGATCATATCGCATTCCAGAAGCTGCACGTACGCGTGAAGGACGAGATCGTCAACTCCGACCTGCCCGTTGACCCGCTGGTACGCACAGGGAAGCACCTTGAACCGGCCGATTTCAAAGCGATGCTGAACGACCCGGACGTAGTACTGGTGGATATGCGCTCGGATTACGAGCATGAAGTAGGCAAGTTCAAAGGCGCGATCACGTTCGATATGCACAACCTGCGCGAGCTGCCCGACCACGTACATGAGATCGCCCATTTGAAAGATAAAAAGGTGATTACCTATTGCACCGGAGGTATCAAATGCGAAAAAGCGAGCGCTTACCTACTCGACCAGGGCTTTACCGACGTTTATCAGTTGCACGGAGGCATTATACGCTACGGTCTGGAAGAAGGCGGAGAGAATTTCGACGGTAAATGTTACGTGTTCGACAACCGCATTACTGTGGACGTAAACAAGGTCAATCCAACCGTGATCTCCAAATGCTACATCTGCGAAGAACCCTGCGACCGCATGGTGAACTGTGCCAATGCCGAATGCAATAATCACGTCCCCATTTGCGAGAAATGCGGCTGGGAAATGGAAGGCGCCTGTTCGGCCGAATGCAAAACGCACCCTGCCAAACGCGCTTACGACGGTACGGGCTATTATGTTGTGAACAGCAATCATTACCATCCGCTGCAAGGCCTGAAAAGCCAGCAGAAGAATATCAAGAAGATGAAACTGGCATTGAAAACTGAATCGGCCTAGCCGGTTCAGTTCAATGGTTTTTCGAGCACGTAATCGTTCATCCAGTAAGGCCCAATGGGAATATCCTGCTCGTCCACAACGCGGAAGCCCATTTTCTCATAGAACGTTTTGGCCTTGTTGTAGCGGTTCACGTTCAGCGACAGCACCGTTCCTCCCTGCGACTTCACGTAATTTTCAGTTTCGTATAAAAGATGTTTGCCCGCGCCGGTCCCCTGCGTGGCCGGAAGCACATATATTTTATGTAATTTAAACTTCCCGGGCTTTTCTTTCGATACTGACGAAAAGCCGACGGGTGTTTCGTCGCTCAATAGGATCATGAATTGCTGCCCGGATTCCATCTGGTCCGCGAGGGATTCGGGAGAATATATTTTTTCGAACATAAAATCGATCTGTTCCTTGCTAAGGATGTCACGGTAAGTGGGTTCCCATGTTTTTTCCTGGATTTCGATGATGGTCGGAATGTCCGTGACGGTAGCTTGTAGTGTTGCGAATGAAGGCATATTGCTTAAATTTGGCAGCTTGAAAAGCGCAATTAAATATTTATTCACTTAAAAACCATGTTACTGAGCCGGCAGACGAGATCGCATGAAGCACCTAAGCACCCGATCAGTAGAAATATATGAAACCCCTCATTTTAGTTACAAATGACGATGGAATAACGTCAAAAGGAATCCGAACACTGGTTGAAATCATGCAGACGCTGGGCGAAGTGATCGTGGTCGCTCCCAACAGCCCGCAATCCGGAATGGGCCATGCCATTACCATCGGTGAACCGCTCAGGCTTTATTCCACCCATATTTTTGATGATGTAACGGAATACGAATGCTCGGGAACGCCTGCCGACTGTGTAAAACTGGCTAAAAACTATGTATTGCAAGACCGCAAGCCCGACCTCGTCGTGAGTGGGATCAACCACGGCAGCAACAGTTCGATCAGCGTGTTGTACTCGGGCACCATGTCGGCGGCCATCGAAGCGGCGATCGAAGGCATACCGGCAATCGGCTTTTCGCTTTGCGATTTCAGGGAGGATGCTGATTTCAGTCATGCCGTTCCTTACATCAAGTCGATTACAGAGGAAGCTTTGAAGAACGGTATTCCAAACGGCATTGCATTGAATGTAAATATTCCCGCCAAAACAGACCTGGCACTAAAAGGCATCAAAGTGTGCCGCCAGGCGCATGCCAAATGGCAGGAAAAATTCGACTACCGCGTCGATCCTAACGGTCGCGGCTACCTGTGGATGGCCGGCGAATTTGTCAATTTTGATACGGAAAAAGAAGACACCGATGTCTGGGCACTGGATAATAACTATATCTCGGTGGTGCCATGTCAATATGATCTGACAGAGTATGAAGCGTTGAAAAAGCTATCGACCTGGGATTTGTAATTTAACCAACAGCTATGGCATTAGTAGGCAGTTTATTAAAAAAAGGCATCCATTTCAGCAACATCGTTGCCAATCGCCGTAAGGCAAGTTTACACCAACAGCAAAAGAAAACTTTGGCCAAACTCCTGGCCAAGGCCAGATATACCGAATTCGGCGAGAAATACAATTTCGACGAGCTGCTTTCCTCCATTCTTTTCGGAGAAAAAGGCGCATTTTACGAGCTCTACAAGCGTACGGTGCCCGTTTACGATTACAATAAGATATTCAACGAGTGGTGGCATAAATCGCTCGAAGGCGACAAGGATGTTTGCTGGCCTGGCACTGTGAAATATTACGCGTTGAGCTCGGGAACATCGGAGGCGGCATCGAAGCAGATCCCTGTGACGAAAGCAATGACGAAGGCGATTCAGAAGACGAGTATCCGCCAGATTCTGTCATTAGGGCATTACAAAGACCTCCCGCCTGACTTGTATGAAAAGGGCTTCCTGATGCTCAGCGGCAGTACCAACCTGAACCCGCATGATACCGGAAGTTTAGCTGGTGATTTGAGTGGTATTCAAATCCAGCAAATCCCGCGCTGGTTCCGGCCTTATTACAAACCGGGTCAGAAAATTGCCGCACAACGCGACTGGGGCTTAAAACTGGAAGAGATCACCCGCGTTGCGAGCGAATGGGACATTGGCTTCGTAGTAGGCGTGCCTGCGTGGATCCAACTGCTTTTTGAAAAGATCATTGCGCATTATAATGTAAAGAATATCCACGAAATCTGGCCGAATTTGCAGGTTTTCGCGCATGGCGGCGTTTCGTTTGAGCCTTATCGCAAAGGTTTCGAGAAACTGCTGGGCAAGCCGATGATCTATATCAACACTTATCTGGCGTCGGAAGGTTTTATCGCGTATCAGTCGCGGCCGGGCGCGGTAGGAATGGAATTGGTTTGCGATAATGGCCTTTTCTTTGAATTTATCCCTTTCACCCCTCGAAACTTCGATTCCGACGGCGCTATGCTCGATAATCCCGAGACGCTGATGATCGACCAGGTAGAAGAAGGGAAAGAATATGCATTGCTGCTATCGACCTGCTCAGGGGCCTGGCGTTACCTGATCGGCGATACGCTGAAATTCGTCGACAAATCGCGTGGCGAGATCGTCATCACCGGTCGCACGAAGCATTACCTGAGCCTTTGCGGCGAGCACCTTTCGGTCGATAATATGAACAAGGCAATCGACCTTGTTTCGGGTGAAATGGGTATTACCGTGAAAGAATTTACTGTTTGCGGCATCGAGCACGGCAGCCTGTTCGCGCACGACTGGTACGTGGGCGTGGAAGAGTCCCATGTGGATGCCGAAGTTTTAAAACAAAAACTCGACGCCAAACTCGCGGAACTCAACGATGACTACGCCGTTGAGCGCCGTCACGCGTTGAAAGAGATTTTTGTCACCGTATTGCCCAACCAGGCGTTTTACGGCTGGATGGAGTCCAAAGGCAAGCTGGGCGGACAGAACAAATTCCCCCGCGTTTTCAAGAAAGACCTGATCGAAGATTGGAAGAATTTCCTTAAAACAGAGGGGTACATAGCTCCCTGACGTCCTACTTCAAAAAATTAGTATAAGCAATCTGACAGGCGATGAGAATAAAAACCACGCCTGTCACTTTGTTAAATACGGTTACCACTTTCGGCGTGAATAGCTTTTTGAGCCTGTGTGCGAAAACGGCGATGGCACTTTCCACCAAAAATACCGCAATCACACTCGCAGTGAAAAACAGAATCACCTGGTTGAGGTTGTAATGCAAATTCGTGCGGATGTACGAAGCGATGGTCACCCAGCTGATAAAATTAACAGGATTCAACCCATTCAGCAGAAAGCCGGTAGTGAAATAGTAAAGGAAGTTTCCAAAACGTGTTTGCGGCTCCGCAATCTGAGGCTGGCCTTTAATGATATTGCTCAAACCCAACGCAACCAGAAAGACTACGCCGGCTCCGGCCATCCATTTCTGAAAGTTAGGAATATCGGGTAACAACGCCGTTCCGAAAATGGCGAAGAATACGAAGATAATGTCGCAGATAAACACGCCGAAAGCGATCTTGATACCCGTGCGATAGCCATTATCGACGCTGTTTTGGACCAGGGAAAAGAATACGGTCCCGAAAGTAAGACACAATGCGACGCCCGTCAGCGTCCCGTACAATAGCGCTTGCAGCATATTAAATACCTTTCAATCTGGCAGTCATCAATATGGCAGCAACCGAAAGTGAATCGGTGATTTCGGAGCGCATAACCATTTCTACTGCTTCTTTCAAAGGCAATTTCCACACCTGCAAATCTTCGGTATCCTCCGGCTCGGCTTCATCTTGCGTGAGTTCTTCGGCAATGAAGAGGAATCCTTCTTCGTTAGTTGCCGAGTTGGAGGTGTGAATACGGGAGAGTTTCGTCCATTTCCCCGCCAGAAGACCGGTTTCCTCTTTCAGTTCGCGCTTAGCGGCGTCGAGCGGATCGGCACCGAGTGCGCCGCCGCCTTCCGGAATTTCCCAGGAATATTCGTCGATCGCGTAGCGGTACTGGCCCACGAGGTAAACATTGTTGTCGCTGTCCACCGGGATTACGCCTATCGCCTGATTTTTGAATTTTACCAACCCATAAATGCCTTTGTTGCCTGAGGGGTTAATCACGTCACGGTGACTGAGTTCCAGCCAGGCATTCTCATAAACGGTTTCAGACGATAGTGTTTTCCAGTTATTTTCAGTGGATATAACCCGCATTTTCTTAGTATTTTTGGCCTTTCATTGACAAATATCAAATGCAAATAAACCAAAATAAGCTTAAACAACGTCTCATCATGCTGTCTTTTGTAGCCAGCATTCTGTTGACAGCATTGAAGTTTTTTGCATTCTATCTCACGTCTTCGAACGCCATTCTGAGCGACGCCCTGGAATCGATTATCAACGTAATCGCCAGCGGTTTTGCATTTTACAGCGTTTATCTTTCCTCCCAGCCCAAAGACCGGAACCACCCGTACGGACACGGCAAAGTCGAGTTTTTCTCGGCTGGTTTTGAAGGTGCATTGATCATCATCGCCTCGATATTCATCGTCGTAGAAGCGGTAAAAAGGCTGATAAATCCGGCACCGATCGAAAACCTCGCGCAAGGCTCTCTCTTTATCGTTTTTACCATTTTTGTAAACACAGCTATCGGTTATAAACTGCTCACCGAAGGGCGCCGGGCAAATTCCCTCGCATTGGTCGCCGATGGTAAGCATTTAATGTCGGACAGCATTAGCAGCGTGGTGCTTATTTTGAGTGTCGGATTGATTATGCTGACAGGTTATGTCTGGATCGACAGCGTAGCCTCGCTGTTTTTCGGGCTATTTCTGGCTTACAGCGGCTCACAACTGGTCAGTAAATCCGTGGCCGGCTTAATGGACGCCAGCGACGAACTGCTGCTCGATAAGGTGATCCATACCCTAAACGAAAATAAAAAAGACGAATGGATAGACGTCCATAATCTGCGTGCCCAGCAATACGGCTCCGATCTGCATATTGACTGCCATTTGACATTACCCTATTACTGGGAACTCCAAAAAGTACACGAAACGATCCACGATTTCGAGAACATTCTGAAAGCGCAGCAGCCGGGCGAAACGGAAATTTTTGTCCACGCCGATCCGTGCGTATACCAATGTTGCTACTTTTGCAGGATCGACAATTGTCCCGTCCGCCAGCATGCGTTCGTGCAGGACATCGAATGGGACGCAGCTAAACTCACCAAAAACGAGAAGCTATACCGCGAAGCCAGAATCAATATTCAGGAATAATAATCAAATCTAAATTCTAACCAATCATGGACTTTTCTCGTCGCGATTTCCTTAAAAAGGCCGGAGCCACTGCGCTTGCAGCCTCTGCATTCACTGATTTATTCGCCGAACCGGCTGCCAAAAAGCTTTGGTTTGACATTTCACTGGCCGAATGGTCGTTGCACAAGGCTCTTTTCGCGAAAAAACTCACCAACCTCGATTTCCCTGAACTCGCTAAAAAAGAGTTCGGTATCTCGATCGTAGAATACGTAAACCAGTTCTTCAAAGACAAAGCAGAAGATAAAACTTACCTCGCCGAATTGCTGAAAAGAGCGAAAGATAATGGCGTGAGCAACCACCTGATCATGATCGACGGGGAAGGCGGCCTGGGCGAACTTGACGCGGCGGTACGTAACAAAGCGGTTGAAAACCACTACAAATGGGTTGAAGCCGCGAAATACCTTGGCTGCAAAACCATCCGCGTGAATGCACACGGAAAAGGCTCGGACGAAGAAATCGCGAAAGCGGCAGTAGACGGCCTGGGTAAGCTAGGCGAATTCGCTGCAAAGACCGGCATTAACGTAATCGTTGAAAATCACGGCGGTTCTTCTTCAAACGGCAAATGGTTGTCGGGCGTGATGAAGCAGGTGAATATGAAGAACGTAGGTACCCTGCCTGATTTCGGCAATTTCTGTATCAAACGTTCGGCGAACGGTTGCGAAGAATCCTACGACCGCTATCAGGGCACGCAGGAGCTAATGCCATTCGCAAAAGGTGTGAGCGCCAAAACGTACGATTTCGACGAAAAAGGAAACTGTATTGAGACAGACTACGCGAAAATTTTGAAAGTAGTAAAAGCAAGCGGTTTCAAAGGCATTGCAGGGATCGAATATGAAGGAAGCAAGCTTTCGGAATATGACGGTATCAAGGCTACCAAGGCGCTGTTGGAACGTGTAGGACCAACCGTGTAATCGCATCCGCAACAACAAGTGACAACACTTGACCATAAATGACAACACCTGACAAGCTATTTGTCAGGTGTTGTCATTTATGGTCAGATATAGTCAGATGCTGTTCGAATTACATCCCGAGATAGGCGAGAAACTCCTTCTTAGTCGTCTCCTCCTCGAACTTACCGCCATAATAGGCAGTAACCGTCGAGCTACCCGAGTCGCGGATCCCGCGTGACTGTACACACATGTGCTGTGCGTCGATTACCACGGCTACGTCCTCGGTTTGTAACGCCTCTTTCAGTTCATTGGCGATCTGCACTGTAAGCCGCTCCTGTACCTGCGGACGTTTCGAATAGTATTCTACAATGCGGTTCAATTTCGACAAGCCGATTACCTTCCCGCTTGAAATGTAGGCAACGTGCGCCTTGCCGTAAATCGGTACGAAATGATGCTCGCAGTTCGAGAATACCGAAATATCCTTCTCGACGAGCATTTGGTTATATTTATATTTATTGTCAAAAAGGGCGATAGAAGGCTTGTTTTTGGGGTCGAGGCCGCTGAAAACCTCCTTGATGTACATTTTCGCAACCCTTTTCGGCGTGCCTTTCAGGCTATCGTCCGTAAGATCGAGGCCCATGATCTCCATAATGTGGCGGAAATGCTTCTCGATCAACTCCATTTTAAGCTCGTCCTCCATCGCGAACGCGTCCTTGCGGAGGGGAGTCTCTATTCCTGAAAACAAATGATCGTCACCAACCTCTTCGATGTCCAAAGCTTCACTGGACTGGATACTCGACAAAATTCCGTTCTGTTTCATATAATCTGATTTTCAGGTCGAGACCTGCTTCAATTTTGGGTCTTATAATTGAATAAATAACGATCGCAATATTCTCTGCGGTCGGATTGAGGGTTTTGAATTCTTCAACGTCGAGATTAAGGTTCCGGTGATCGAACCGGTCGATAACAGATTCCTTCAATATGGCGCTCAACACTTTCATGTCGATCACATAGCCGGTTTCGGGATCAACAGGGCCCGTCACCTGCACGATCAGCTCATAATTATGCCCGTGAAAGTTGGGATTATTGCATTTTCCAAAAACTTCCCTGTTCTTTTCCTCCGGCCATTCCGGATTATGAAGACGATGAGCTGCATTGAAGTGCTCCTTCCGGAACACCGCCACCTTTTGCACCATATTTTAAACCACTTAAAATTTTCGTTTGCCTTAAATGTCGTTACAAAGTTTGTGTCCAACACATTTAAGGGTTCGAGCATGCTGTGAGTCGCTCTCAGAAGTCTCTTGCTTTGGGTAAACGCTGTAAGCTAACAAATTGTTCACGGCAATCCTATTTAGTGTTACCTGGATGCGTCCGCATTGTCAATTTTTAATTAATAAAAAAATTTAAAAATCTGGCATTTGCATGTAAATTGCAGCCCGGGATTAAGTAAGACCAAATAATCTTTTACCAACTGTGTCGGTAACATTCAACGGATTTTGATATGGATAGACGTGATTTTCTGCAAAAAACAGCACTGGCCGCGCCCGTCGCGGGGATGATGCCATCGCTTCATCTGAAAAAGGAAAAACCGGCAGGAAATGTACGTTTAGGATTTATCGGCGTCGGGCTGCGGGGCCGCAACCATGTGGAGCAGGCCCTCTTCCGCCCGGATGTAGAGATCAACGCGATTTGCGACATCGATCCTGAGGCCGTCAATATCACCCTCGATAAAATCAAAAAGGCCGGTCGTAAAGCACCGGTGGTATACTCCAAAGGTGAGGAGGATTTTATGAACCTTGTCAAGCGCGACGATCTCGACGGTGTACTCATTGCTACGCCCTGGCAATGGCACGTACCAATGGCACTGGCTTCGATGAATGCAGGAAAATATACCGCTGTGGAGGTTTCTGCGACCGTAACATTGCAGGAATCGTGGGATTTGGTCAATACTTTCGAAAAGACCGGCTCGCATTGCATGATCCTCGAAAACGTGTGCTACCGCCGCGATGTGATGGCCATCCTGAAAATGATCCGGGCAGGTATGTTCGGCGAAATGACCTACGCGCATTGCGGGTACCAGCACGATTTGCGGGGCATCAAGTTCAACACGGGTAAAAGCAATGAAGGCCACGGTGTCGAATTCGGTACAAAAGGGTTTTCGGAAGCTAAATGGCGTACCCAGCACTCGGTTGACCGCAACGGCGACCTCTACCCTACCCACGGCCTCGGCCCGGTAGCGCATTGGCTAGATATCAACCGGGGTAACTGTTTTACATACCTGACATCCATGGCCACCAAATCGCGAGGTTTGCATAAATATATCGTAGATCACGGCGGGAAGGATCATCCCAATGCGAAAGTAAATTTCAAACTGGGCGACATTGTAACCACGATGATCCAATGCTACAACGGCGAAAACATCGTGCTCATTCACGATACCAATTCGCCTCGTCCCTACTCCCTCGCATTCCGCGCACAGGGTACCGAGGGGATCTGGATGAACGACGGCCACACGATTTACCTCGAAGGCATATCACCCAAAGAGCATATCGGCGAACCCGATAAGCCATATCTGGACAAAAACGACCACCCGCTTTGGGCAAAATATGCCAAAGAAGCGGAGAATGCCGGTCACGGAGGAATCGATTACTTCGTACTACGCGGATTTGTAGAGGCCATCAAGCGCAAAACCGCCCCGCCGATCGACGTTTACGATGCAGCCGTATGGAGCGCCATTAGTCCGCTTTCCGAACTCTCCATCGCCCGCGGAAGCTCGCCCGTTGAGATCCCGGACTTTACGCGGGGAAAATGGCGAACAAACAAGCGGATATTTGGCCTGAATGATGAATATTGAGTATTATAACAAACCAAATACAGAATAACCTGAACAACCTTTTCCAAATACGACTTAAATGAGCAAAAAGAACAGTTACCTGGGTCCCCTCTTCATTATCGGCATTCTATTCTTTGTGATGGGTTTCGTCACATGGGTTAACGGAACACTGATCACCTTCTTCAAAAAAGCATTCTCCCTCGACAACACCAGTTCCTACCTGGTAACGTTCGCGTTTTTCATTTCCTACACCGTCATGGCGATCCCGTGTTCGATGGTTTTGAAAAAAACCGGTTTCAAAAACGGTATGTCGCTGGCGCTCGGCGTGATGGCAGTAGGTACGCTGATATTCATTCCGGCTGCGGAAATGGCTTCTTATCCATTGTTCCTGGTGGGGCTTTTCACGATCGGGATCGGTCTTACCGTGCTGCAAACCGCCTCTAACCCTTACGCAACGATCCTCGGCCCGCGCGAAAGCGCCGCACAGCGGATCAGCATAATGGGTATTGCCAATAAATCGGCCGGTATTTTCAGCCAGATTATTTTTGGTAAACTGCTCCTCGCAGGCGCGTCTACGGGCGATCCCAAATCGGAGCTTGACAAAGTTGCGATGCCGTATCTGGTATTGACAGCAGTACTTATTGCATTGGCACTCATTATCAGAATGTCGAAAGGGCTTGTGGAAGTAAGTGAAGAAGAGGACGATGCGCCAGTCGCGGCTCAGCAGGCGACAGCCCAGAAAACCAGCGTTTTGCAATTTCCTAACCTTGTGTTGGGCGTACTCGCATTGTTCTGCTATGTAGGTGCAGAGGTGATCGCGGGTGACACGATCATCAGCTATGGTGTTTCGCTCGGCTTTCCTGAGGAAGAGGCCCGTTTGTTCGGGACTTTTACATTGTATGGTATGATGGCAGGCTATTTGCTTGGTATCGTGTTGATACCTAAGTATGTATCGCAACAAGCTTATTTGAAATTCTCGGCTATTCTTGGTTTGGTAGTTACTGTAATCGCGGTCAACTCTACCGGCTTCACTTCCGTGCTTTGCATCGCGATCCTTGGTTTTGCCAACGCGGTAATCTGGCCCGCATTATGGCCATTGGCGTTGAGCGGGCTGGGTAAATTCACAAAAATCGCTTCTGCATTGCTCGTAATGGGTATTTCCGGCGGCGCAGTATTACCTTTGGTGTACGGAAGCATCGCCGACTCGATCGGCAGTACGCAGAAAGCTTACTGGATTTTGGTTCCACTTTACATTTATATGCTGTATTTCGGCTACATAGGCCACAAAAAGAAAAGCTGGTAGTTTAACAATGAGGATTTCGACTCCCGGCCGCATTTGCTTTTTCGGGGAACACCAGGATTATCTGGGGCTCCCCGTAATTGCAGCGGCCATATCGCGTAGGATTAGCGTTGACGGCGGTTATCGCGATGATCAAAAAATAGTATTGCATTTGCGCGATCTGGGCACTCAAGAAGCGTTTTCTCTCGACACAACTTTCCCTTACGTCAAGCCGCGCGACTATTTCCGCAGTACGATCAATGTGGTCAAAAGACGGGGATTAACATTCTCGAAAGGCTTTGAAGCGACTATTCACGGCAATATTCCCATCAATTCGGGCACATCCAGCTCCTCAGCGCTGATTGTTTCGTGGGCGAAGTTTTTGGATCAGTTGAGCGATAATCCGCTCAATTTTTCTAAAAAAGAACTCGGAGAAATCGCCAACGCGGCCGAAGTATTGGAATTCGGCGAACCAGGCGGCATGATGGATAACTATTCAACCGCCATCGGTAATGTCATTTACCTCGAATCGACGCCGGTCATCAAGGTAGAAGCTCTGACACCCAAGCTCGGCACCTTCGTCCTCGGCGATTCTTTGGAACCGAAGGACACTCTAGGCATTATCGCCCGCTGCCGTTACGGAATGGAAGATGTGATCAAAATCGTCACCGATTACGACCCGTCCTTTTCCATCTTCACAACACCGATCGAAAAGGTAAGCGATTACAAATCAATACTTTCTACTGACCAGCTGGGGCTACTGAAAGCCAACATCGAAGACCGGGACATCCTGGTTGAAGGTAAAGCCCTGCTGATCGACAGCGCAGAAGACCACGCAAGCCAGAATTTCGATAAGCATTTCGGCAGCCTGCTCTACAAGCACTACCAAAATCTCCGCGACCACAAACGCACCTCCACCCCAAAAATCGAACGCATGATGAACGCCGCACTCGGTGCCGGCGCATTAGGCGGCAAGATCAACGGCTCAGGCGGAGGGGGCTGCATGTTCGCCTACGCACCCACGCACGCGGAAGAAGTGGCCGAAGCCATCGAACGCGAAGGCGGCAAGAGTTATATTATTACAGTTGACGAAGGCACCCGGGTCGAAGGATAACCGACCCGGGGCGCCTTGGTCGCCTTATTTCTCAATCAGTACTCGCTTCGTTTGCACCGTTCCGTCCTCGAAAGCTGCCTTCAAGTAGTATGTTCCTTTCAACCCCGCATTCAATTTGACGGTTGTCAGGTTTCCTTCCCCATTTGGTAAATAGTCGTGTAAAACCCGCTGCTGATTATCCAGAAGGCTAATTTTCGTTATCCGGTTGACCTGATTATCCAGATTCACGGCTTGAATATCCTCCGGAGCTTCCGATGAAATTGTGATGACTTCTTCGACCTCAGCCGGGTTGGGATAAACCTGCATTTTAGCACTGCTTGGTTTGAAGAATGTAAACGAATGCCGCGGTGCTCCGCAAAATGCAATTGAAAGACCGCCATTGTTGGAAGGGCCATTGAATGTAAAATTCACTGTACCTGAATTTTGATTGTTGATGATTGTACTCGCGGCCGTTGAAGTAAATGTTGGCCCGGTATCAGGGTCAAGCCCCCAGAATATCTGCATATTATGTGCGCCCCAGGTGGTATTTTGGAAACTTCCGGAAATTAGGTTTCCGTCGAGGTAGACGCTTGTTAATGGCGGAGCGTATTTGCAGGTCCAGTAACTGGATGGGACGCCATAACCGGGCATTACATCGTTTGCATTATGCTTGACGAGCGGTCCCGCCCCCCATTTCGAAATATATTTACCTAAATCATAAGTAGTTACGGCGGAGTGGTCTCCAGAATATCGAACTCGCAGTTTACCCTGAGTTCCACTATAAATGGTCTGAGTATAGCTCGGATTTACACCAGATATATAGGGAGTAACTCCTCCATGTGTTACCTGATCGATACCAATTTTGTTTCCACCTGTTGAAACGTGCCATGCGTAACCATGGCAGTTGTACTGCCGGGTATAGTCATTCAACACCACACAACTCGGCCCATAAAATCCGTTTTTAATATCATTTTGAAACGATTGTAGCTGAGCATTGGTGTTTGGCCAGGCGTCGAGGTATGCGAATAATGCGCTGGTTGGCACTTGTACGCCGTTGGGAGTATTGACTTGTCCCCGGGTTTCTGCTGAGATGATCCCGAGAAGTAAAACATAGGCTGTAAAGTATTTCATTTGATCAATATTTAGCTTCCAATAACACTGTCATCAATTTATTCTGCCCATAGAACTCGTTATAGTGAATGCTCACTTCACCAATCGTTTTCCCATCACAATTAAATATGTAAGACATGGGCGATGAAAGCGACGGATTTTCAAAAGCGAGGTAATACTTATCTCGATACTGATATACCGCGACCCGTAACGGCCCCTGCTTGGGAACCTGGAAAAAGGCCAGTTGATCTTTTATCCAAGGCTCTGTTTCAAGCGACTCCTTTGTGAAGCACGATTCACCCGTCTCGAATTCCTTAATTTCAGTTTCTGTACAAGACGCGCCGATCAACAGAAGTGCAATCTTTATGAAGGCCACCGGCCTAATTATTAACGCATTCCGCCATATTTCAAATAGTCCTAATGCTTTCATAACTTTTGATTTTTAGTGTAGCTTAATGGTTTTTAAGATACTCCGTTAACTTACTCAGCAACAGTTCGATGAGATGCGGTTCCCGCGTAATCAGTCTTTCCCGAAACGCATTAATACGGTCCGCATCATAACTGCTTTCCAATATGTCAACACCTAATGAAAGCATCACCTTATCAAAGATGTAAGCACTAACCGCATCCGAAATGCCGCCAAATACATCCCGATACCGTTGCTTAATGGCCAACTGAGCATACAGTCGCTTCAAAAAGTCAATCCTCTCTTGTGTAGACAGTTGATTCAAAAGCGCATTATCGCTTATCATAATCTCTAAACCAATCCATTTCAGGGAATACGCACCCATTTCCGCGCTATCCGCAAAGGCCTCCATCTTGCTAAAATCTTCCCTGAAATAGATTTCGCAAGCGGCCTTCATCGCATCAGGCCGCTTCCTAAACTCCTCGAACCCATTAAATCCTTCCAACGCGAACCCCAACCCTTCCAACGGACTATCATGCGCGACATAACTCCGAAAAAACGGATGCTCCATCGTAATCAGCAGCAATTCCTCCGTACTCAGCGTTTTCAGGTCGATTCCTGCGATCTGGCAGGCATTCTGCCGTTCGGCGACAGACGTAAGCGCATTCCAGCATTCGGTTCCCGGCTTGCAGGGATAATTCCATCGCAAAGGTGTTTGCGCGGCGAGAGTGAATGAAATCAAAATAATGATCAGGCATAAACTGATTTTTTCCATATAGCTCTGGTTTACATGAGGAATAATACATGCGAGTGTCGCCCTCATTGGGGCGGGAAAACCGGAAAGTTGAGCTATTGATTTGCCGTGAACTGGCGGTGACAGGCGATGCAAATATTTACCTTTTCAAATACAAAACATAATTATTTTATTACATATGTGTGTCTGGCCGGAACTAGTGTACAAGCGGTTGTTGTGTAGAAGGATTATGACTCCAACAAGCAACGGTTACAAAGCCATCAGCGAAAATCGAAAAATGCACCATTGGCATTCCAATTGTGTTTTAGTTTTAAGACCTTTGTCGATATGACCATTCAATGACCGTGATTACACCTTCTGAACAAAAAACCAATATTTACTGCCCATCGCTGACGGCCTATGAACGGCGCAAGACGATCTCCATTCATATCGGCGATATCCCGATGGGCTCCGATTACCCGATCCGCGTGCAGTCGATGACGACAGTGGATACGATGGACACGCAAGGCTCCATCGACGAGGTGATCCGGATGGTGGAATCGGGTTGCGAGTATGTACGCATCACGGCGCCGAGCGTGAAAGAGGCCCAGAATCTGGAAAATATCCGCAACGGACTGCGTAAGCTGGGCATTCAGGTGCCGCTCATCGCCGATATACATTTCACGCCCAATGCCGCCGAACTGGCCGCCCGCATCGTCGAAAAGGTGCGCATTAACCCGGGTAACTATGCCGACCGCAAGCGTTTCGAGGTGATCGATTATACCGATGCTTCGTATGCCGCCGAGCTGGAAAGAATCCGGGAGAAGTTTATTCCCCTGGTCAAAATCTGCAAGGAATATGGCACTGCCATGCGCATTGGAACGAACCATGGATCGCTTTCGGACCGTATTTTGAGCCGTTACGGCGATACGCCGCTGGGCATGGTGGAATCGGCGCTGGAATTTTTGCGGATTTGTGAAGAATTCCATTATTACAATATCGCGTTGTCGATGAAGTCGAGCAACACGCAGGTAATGGTGGAAGCCTACCGCTTGCTGGTACAAAGGCTCGACGAGGAGGGTTTGAAGCCTTACCCGCTGCACTTGGGCGTTACCGAGGCTGGCGAGGCGGAAGATGGCCGCATTAAGTCGGCGGTCGGGATCGGGACTTTGCTGGAAGATGGCCTGGGCGATACGGTACGCGTTTCACTGACCGAAGCACCGGAAAAAGAGGCTCCCGTGGCCCGTGCGTTAATCGAACGGTATACAACGCGTGCGACGCACGCGCCCATAGAGCCGATCGACCATTGCCCGATCAACCCATTCCAGTATACGCGCCGTGATACCGGGGAAGTTTACAATATCGGTCATTTGAATGTGCCACGTGTGATTGCCGACTATTCCAATATCGAGGTCCAGCAATTGGATGACCTCAAAAGCATTGGCCACTTCTTCCTTCCGGTCCCTGATAAATGGGCCATGAACGACCAGGGGGCCGACTTCATTTACACAGGCCGAAAACCGGTGCCTTTCATGCTACCCAATGGCCTGCGCGAAATTCTTGACTATCCCCAGTGGCAGGTACACGTTGAAAAGCACATTAAATTCCCACTATTCGATGCAGCGGAATGGAATTCGGCAACGGAAGTTTCTTCCGAACTCAATTTTATTAAAGGAGATATCCACGCATTCGACGAAGCATTTCTAAATGCTATTTCAGACAAAAACAACATTGTACTCGTGCTTCACACGCATAATGCGCATGCGATGCCGGAAATGCGGAGGTTCTTCTATAAACTGACAGAGCTTCGCATTAAAACGCCGGTAATCATTAACCGGAGCTATGAAACAGACCTTGGCGACAAACTGACATTATATTCCGCAACAGACATCGGTGGTTTGCTCGTGGACGGTTTCGGTGATGGAACGTTACTTTCGCCTGAGTTTGCGGAAGGCACGGAGCACGCCGATAAACTGAAAGCCGCCGCTTCCTATAACAGCATTGCATTCGGTATTTTGCAGGCGGCGCGCACGCGGATGTCAAAAACGGAATACATTTCCTGCCCTTCCTGCGGACGTACCTTGTTCGATTTGCAGGAGACTACGGCGATGATCCGCAAGCATACGGAGCATTTGAAAGGTGTGAAAATCGGTATAATGGGCTGTATTGTAAACGGCCCGGGCGAAATGGCCGATGCAGACTACGGTTACGTAGGTATGGGCAAGGACAAAATTGCGTTGTACCGCGGGCAGGAAGTGATCAAGCGGTCGGTGCATTCGTCCAAAGCGGTGGAAGAGCTGATCGGGCTAATCCGGGAAGATGGCCGGTGGATTGAGCCGGAGGAACGTGAAATTTTGGTTTAAACAATACAATGAAAAAATACTTTCAACTGGGCGAAGTGTTTTCCTACTTCATTCGCGTCTTCAAAAAACGCGATCCGAATAACCCCGATTCGTTCAACCTGCGCATGATGCACGGGATTAACCGTATCTCGATCGTCATGTTCCTGATTTGTGTCATTATCATGATTGTCAGAGCTTTAACACGATGAACCTTGAAACGCTGCGGGACTACTGCCTGAAATTACCCGGCGTAACGGAAGAACTGCCGTTCGGTCCGGACACACTGGTTTTTAAAGTAATGGGAAAGGTCTTCCTGCTCACACCGCTCGATACGCCGCAGCATCAGTTCAATGCGAAATGCGACCCGGAAAAGGCCGAAGAACTAAGAGAAAAATATCCCGACGTGAAGCCGGGATATCATATGAATAAAAAGCATTGGAATACCGTGTATGTGACGGGCAGCATTCCGAGTGATGAGCTGTTCAGCTGGGTGAAAGATTCCTATGACCTGGTAGCGGCCAGTTTGCCCAAGAAAACGCAGGAAGAATTGAAAAACATTGGCTGACAAACCTTTCCTACGGTGCGGAGCACCGCAATAATTGTGGTTGCAATTATCTATTTCGCCGCCTTCATCTCCTCATCCAGGCGCTTGCTCAAAGTATCGCAAACCCCTTCGATCATGTCAGCCATGCCGCGGTCGTTGGTAGCCGTCAGCAAAGTGTCCGCGATACCGCTCATAAGTTCGATATAGAAGCGCTTCATTTCAAAAACTTCCATATCCTTGGTCCAGAGGTCGATTTTCAGTGTTCCGCGGTGGTAATGGTCCCACACACCGATCGCGATGGCGCGCGTGTCGTTGATACCCTCGTTCGGGTTGTCGGTCGCGTCCCAAAAGATCTTCTCCGGTATATTTTTTTCGTCAAGTTCAACGGTGAAATGTATTTCTGACTTTTTCATATTGAGGTGTTAATTTTTACAAAAGTAAGCAAAACTCATTTGCCTGCCTGCTTGAACACTTTTTTCAGCAAATCGGTCACCCGGGCACCCGGATTTTCGCGGATTTTCTTTTCTTCCTGCGCAATCAGCACGTAAAGGCCGTCGATCGTCTTTTGTGTAGCATACTGTTTCAAATCAGGATTTACCTTTTTGACCAATGGGATCTGGTTGTAAGTTTTGACTATGTCGGCGTAGTATTCAGTGGCCTTATTGAGGTTCAAAGTACTGTCGACAACCGGAAAGAACGTTTTGAAAAGCTCATCGTTGGTCGATTTCTTCAAATACTGCGTGGCAGCATCGTCCTGGCCTTTCAAAATGCTCAGCGCGTCGGGTACCGTCATCGAAGTAATCGCTTTCACGAAAATCGGTTTGGATTTCTTGGCGGCATCTTCGGCAGCACGGTTGAGCGACAATGTAAATTTATCGACCTCGGCACCGAGGCCCATTTTGCGCAATGCATCCGCAACTTTCTGCGCTTCCGGCGGTACCGCGATTTTGATCAGCTCGTTTTTAAAGAAGCCATCCACTTTTGAAGCCGACTCCGAACCGTTGCTGATGCCTACATTCAATGCCTCTTTCAAGCCCAGAACGATCTCATTCTCACTGAGTCCGCCACTCTTTCCACTACCCTTTCCAAGCAGCTTACCGAGGTTGAACTGCGCCTGCGAAGTGTGTCCTAAAATGAGCCAAAACAGCGTTAACGAAAGGATTTTGTATTTCATTACAATAGAGTTTGTTAATATTTCACTACGGTTCAAACGTACTCAATAACGATTAATTTTACTTATTTTTGGGAAAATAACGGTTCCATTTAACCTGCTTTCAACCTATGATTTCCTCTGCCAGGGCTGAAATAATCACGATCGGTGACGAGATTCTTTTTGGTCAGATCGTCGACACGAATACACAATGGATTGGCACCCAACTCACTGACATCGGCATCCGTCCGGCAAGAAAAACATCCGTTGGCGACAATAAGCAGGATATTCTAGACGCGCTCAAGCAGGCGAGCCAGCGGGTGAACGTGGTGATCGTGACAGGCGGCCTCGGACCCACGCGTGACGATATTACCAAGCACACCTTCTGCGAATATTTCGGGACGGAGCTGGAAATCTACCAGGATGCCCTTACGTTGGTCACCGAGTTCTTCGCGAAACGCGGCCGCGCTATGACCGAAATGAACACCCAGCAGGCAGCACTCCCCAAAAATGCTACCTACATCCCTAACCTCTGGGGTACCGCCCCGGGCATGTGGTTCGAAAAGGATGGGGTCATTTACGTTTCGCTGCCTGGTGTGCCTTATGAAATGAAGAATTTAATGGAGTTTGAGATTCTGCCAAGACTGAAAGCGCGGTTTTCGACCCATATTATTCAGCACAAGCAAATCCGCACGATTGGCATTGGCGAATCCTTCCTCGCTGAGAAAATTTCGAACTGGGAAGACGCATTGCCCGAACATATTAAGCTGGCCTATCTGCCCCATTTCGGCCAGGTAAAGCTCCGGCTTACCGGCACCGGAACAGACCAGGCCGTTTTGGAAAAGCAGCTGGACGAACAAGTAGCATTGGTACTCCCGCTGATCGAAGAATATGTTTTCGGCTATGATTCGGATGAACTGGAAACGGTGATCGGAACACTACTGATGAGCAACAATGCAACCATCGGTACGGCGGAAAGCTGCACGGGCGGATATGTGGCCAATCAGATCACGAGCGTTCCGGGCTCATCGCGCTACTACGAAGGCTCGGTGGTAAGTTACAGCAATGATGTAAAAATAAGTGTACTCGGCGTCTCGCGCGAAACGCTGGAAGCCTATGGAGCAGTGAGCGAACAAACTGCCCGTGAAATGGCCGAAGGTGCAAGGCGTGTGCTCAATACTACGTTCGCCATTTCTACAACCGGTATCGCAGGTCCCGACGGCGGCACGCCGGAAAAGCCGGTAGGTACCGTATGGATCGCATGTGCGACGCCGGAGGAAACATTTACCCAACTGCTTACATTACGGAACAACAGAAAAATCAATATAGAACTAACCTGTTCTTACGCGCTCAACCTGCTGAGAAAAACGATTTTAAAAACTTCTCTGGCGGTAAAAGGGTAAACGAAGATCAGGACCATAGAGGTAACGAAAGCATGTTTTCATTACCTTCGAAAAAACACCATTTATGAAAATAGTTGAAATGGTAATGCCTCCGATGGGGGAAAGCATCATGGAATGCACCGTGCTACACCTGCTTGCAGAAGAAGGTGCAAAGGTGCGCATCGATGACTCCATCCTGGAAGTGGCTACCGATAAAGTAGATACCGAAGTCCCCTGCCCTTACGAGGGAACACTCACCAAATGGCTTGTCAAAGTCGACGACGTGGTGCCGATCGGCAGCGCTGTAGCACAAATTGAAGTGGCCGATGACGTAGTTGCACAGGATGCAGGCTCACCGGTGCTGGTAGGTGTAGAAGAAGACATTGACGTGGCTGCGACGGTAGCCGCACTTGAAAAAGATTTCCAAACGGCTGTTAGCAGAACCCCAGAGCCGGCTTATGAATATGCCCCAGCCAATTCTGAAGTCAATTCGTTCTATTCTCCACTTGTGCTAAGCATTGCGCGTGAGGAACAGATTCCAGTCGATGAACTGAAGGTAATCAAAGGAACCGGGCTCGAAAACCGCGTTACAAAGGACGATATTCTGTCGTATGTCGAACATCGTCGAAAAAAAGGCCCTGCGATTGCCCCAGCTCCGACCACTTCGCTGAACGGCAGCAATGAGATCATCGAAATGGACCGTATGCGGAAGATGATTTCGCAACGGATGGTGGAGTCGAAACGGATTTCGGCGCACGTTACTTCATTCATCGAAACGGATATGACGCCGGTGGTAGGCTGGCGCGAGCACGTGAAGACCGAGTACCGCAAAAAGACTGGCGATAGCATCACCTTCACTCCTATCCTGATCGAAGCGGTGGTGAAGGCGATTAAGGATTACCCGCTGATCAACATTTCGGTGGAGGGCGACAAGATCATTAAAAAGAAAGACATTAATATAGGAATGGCTGTGGCCTTGCCGGATGGAAACCTCATCGTGCCGGTCATTCACAATGCCGACCGGTACGATCTGCCGGGCCTCGCGCGCAAGGTGAACGACCTCGCGAAGCGTGCACGGGAGAACCGCCTGAAAGCCGACGACCTTGCCGGAGGAACTTACACCGTTTCCAACATCGGTGCGTTCTCGAACCTGATGGGCACGCCGATTATCGTGCAGCCGCAGGTGGCAATAATGGCATTTGGGGCTATTAAAAAGAAACCCGCTGTGATTGAAACACCCCAGGGCGACCTGATCGGTATCCGCAGCATGATGTTCGTCTCGCATTCGTACGACCACCGCGTGGTGGACGGCTCGCTGGGCGGCCTGTTCCTGAAACGCGTGAACGATTACCTCGAAAATTTCGACATTAGCCGAACCATAATCTGATGCTGAGATTGACCCTCGACATGGACGATGTGCTGGCGAACACCCACGAAAAGCTGGTCGACATTGTCCTTGCCGATTTTTCGACCACATTGCACCGCGAGGATTTTCAAACCAAAGGTTTGCGGGAATTGCTGCATCCGAAACAGCTTTCGAAGCTGCATAAGATCATGGATACGCCCGGTTTTTTCGCAGATATCGAGGTAAAGGAAGGGGCTATTGAAACGGTTCACAAGCTTTCAAAGTACTATGAATTGTTCGTGGCGACGGCCTGCATGGAATTTCCGAACTCGTTCCGCGACAAGTTCGATTGGCTCAAAAAACACTTTCCATTTATCCCGTGGACGAATGTGGTTTTTTGTGGGTATAAAAGCATTATCCAGTCGGACTACCTGATAGACGACCATGTACGCAACCTGGCGGCGTTCAAAGGGAAAGGCATTCTTTTTTCATCCCCGCACAACCTCCGTGAAACAGCCTACAAGCGCGTTTCAAACTGGAAGGAAGTGTCGGAATTATTTTTGCACAGCGTATGAAACTGTTACTGATCGAGGACGAGCCAAAAACACTGCAGTCGATACGGCAAGGGCTGGAAGAGAATGGGTATGAAGTCGATATTGCCTACGACGGGCTGATTGGAAAACAGCTCGCGCGCAGCAACGTTTATCAGCTCATTATCAGCGACATTATCATTCCCGGTATTAACGGCATAGAACTTTGCCGCGAAATCCGCAGCTGGGGCGACGAGACGCCGATATTAATGCTCACCGCCCTCGGTACGACCGACGATAAAGTAACGGGCCTCGACGCCGGCGCGGACGATTACCTCGTCAAACCATTTGAATTTAAAGAACTCCTCGCACGCGTACGCGCCCTCACGAAGCGCGGCTCGACCGTTTCTCACACAGCGCAGGTGTTGCGTTTTGCAGACCTGGAAGTTTCGCTGGATGCGAAAACCGTTTATCGCTCGGGGAATAAGATCAATCTGACGGCGCGGGAGTTCAATCTGCTGGTGTATCTCATCCGTAATCAGGGAAGGGTTATCTCAAAGGTCGAGATCGCCGAGCAGGTCTGGGATATCGGTTTCGACACGGGTACCAATGTCATTGAAGTATATGTAAATTACCTTCGCAAGAAGATCGACAAAGATTATCCCGTGAAACTCATCCACACGCAATTTGGAATGGGTTATGTGCTCAAAGTAGAATAAGCTATGCAAATACGCACCCGACTTACGGTTCAGTTTTCCTTGCTGGTAAGCGGTATTTTGCTGGTCACCTTTCTGGCCGTCTACTTTTTTACCTATTATAATGTTACCGAGGACTTTTACGACCGGCTCCGCTCGAAAGCGAAGTCGCAGGCAGAACTTTTGCTAAAAGTACAGGTGCCGCTCATCAATGCGGAAGTACTCAAAGCCCTCGACGAAACCAACCGCGACCTCATTTACGACGAAAACATCTTCATTTTCGACGAAAAGAACCGGCTTATTTACAGTAACTCCACGACCCCGCAGCTCAAAGCACTGCACGTTTCCAATTACTGGCTCGACGAAATCCGCAAAGCCGGCCAGATCCGCTATAATGACGGCGATTATAAAGTGGTAGGACTTTACTACAAATACCCTTTCAACAAAGCCGTGGTTATGCTCGGGGCCAAGGACTTGTACGGGCAGGCGAACCTTTCAAACCTCAAAACGCTGCTTACCGTATTATACCTTGTCGTAACGTTCGTAGTGGCAATCGTGGGATGGATATTCTCCAAACGTGCATTAAGGCCTATTTCAAAGGTAATGAATGCGGTGGAAGGCATTTTGCCCCAAAAACTCGACACCCGCCTCAATGTACCCAACCAGAAAGACGAGATCGGACGGTTGACCATCACTTTCAATAAGCTCCTCGACCGCATTGAAACAGCTTTTCAAATGCAGAAAATCTTTGTCGCGAACGTCTCGCACGAACTGAAAAATCCGTTGACAAAGATTAAATCACAGCTGGAAGTGAGCATGCTCAAAGAGCGAAACCCGGCCGAGTACCAGATGACGATCCGCTCCGTATTGGAAGATATTCAGGAGTTGGGGCAGCTTTCCAATACACTGCTAGAACTTGCAAAAGTCAGCGAAGACCAGCGTGACCTGCTCACGGAGCTCATCCGCGTCGACGACCTCCTTCTCGACTGCCGCATGAACCTCGCCCAGGCTAACCCGACCTACAACATCCAGCTCAATTTCGACGAACTTCCGGAAGACGATACCTGGCTCGAAATCACCGGCAATTCAACGCTGCTTAAAACCGCGTTCCTGAACCTGATGGACAATGCTTGCAAATTTTCGGACGACAATGCTGTGACCGTCTGCCTGCTACCCTCCCGTGGACAACTGGGGCTTACGTTTTCGGACAGCGGGAAGGGTATTCCCGATAAAGACAAGAGTCTCGTTTTCCAGCCATTCTATCGCAGCGACAACACGGCGAACATCAAAGGCTACGGCATCGGACTTTCACTCGTAGAGCGCATCGTAAAGCTGCACAATGGCAGTATCAGCATTCAATCCAACGTTCCGAAAGGCACGACATTTCGCTTAACTTTTTTGCGCCTCTAAGGAAATTCTAACTTATTATTAACGCCTTTCTAAGTATTGTTGATCTTATTTGTAATGTCGACGGGGCGAAACAACCGCCGGACGACAAACTCAAAGGATTTCATTTTTTGTGGTGTTAATAAGCAAACTTGGCAGGTGTCTCTCACGCCTGCCAATTTTTTTGTCATTTGTGGTCAGGTATGGTCATTGGGAGTCAGGTGTTGTCATTTGTAGTCAGGTGTGGTGATTGATATAAAAAGAGAGGAGAAACTGGCCGACTGACCAAATTCTCCTCCCAACCTTTCAATGACTATTATATGATTATCAATGACAATACATGACTACCAATGACAACACCTGACCACTTCTGACCACAAAACGATCAGAACATCATGCATTAGTGCTTCTTTCGGATTTCGATAATCTTCAACTTGTTCAGCAGCTTGATCACCGGGTAAGTCGGGTCGACTTCGAACCACTTGGAACCGAAGTTGATCGAGTTCGGGCGCTTGTGGTGGTTGTTCTGGAAAAGCTCGCCCATCATCAGGAAGTCGAAGATCAGGGAGTTTTTAGACTTATCGTCGTTATCGAAATTCTGGTAACCATATTTGTGTCCGCTCCAATTGACGATCGCTCCATGGATCGGGCCCATCAGGAAATGGATCGGCAGCAGGAAGAAAAACGCCCAGTGCATATCCAGATAGATGTAAGCCAGCACATAGAACACGATGTACAAAATACCCCAGCCCACTCTCGAAATCCAGGAATCGCCCAGCTTTTCTACAAAATTCCATTCAGGATAATTACGCTCGAAACGGCTCTCGATGGCACGCTTGCGGTTCAATACGGCATTGTAAATGTTTTTGGTCTCCCACATCATCGTGAACACGTTTTTCGTGTGGTGCGGTGAATGCGGGTCTTTATCGGTATCGCTGAACGCATGGTGCATGCGGTGCAGGATCGCATAGGCACGGGGGCTCAGGTAAGAAGAACCTTGTGAAAGATAAGTAAGCAAATAGAAGAACCGTTCCCACGGCTTGCTCATGATGAACATTTTATGAGCGGAATAACGGTGCAGGAAAAAGGTTTGACAGAATAGTGACAAATACCAATGTACAACAAATACAATCAGGACTATATACATGGAATGGCGGAAAATGATAATATGCTAAACTTTGCACAAAAGTAAGTGCCAAAGGTTAGAAAACCGAAATTTCCCAAACTAAATTTGGAATATAACCATAGAACTTGCTCCGTTTGTAACCGTCACGCACCTACTCGACCATAAAAGCGTAACTAAGGAGGTTAGCACCCATTTGCAGTGCCTTGCGGCGCATTTCCTCGGGGTCGTTGTACACGCTCTGATCCTCCCAACCATTACCCAGATCGGTTTCGTAGCTGTAATAGCAAATCAGCCGGCCCTGCCAGATCAATCCGAAGCCCTGTGGCTGTTTGCCGTCATGCTCATGAACTTTCGGCAGACCGTCGGGAAAATTGTACTTCATATGGTAAACCTGGTGATCATACGGAAGCTCTACGAATGACAGTTCGGGAAAGACTTTTTTCATTTCCCGGCGGATAAACTGGTCGAGGCCGTAATTGTCGTCCACATGCAGGAAACCGCCCGAAAGCAGGTAATTCCTCAGGTTTTGTGCCTCCGCGTCGCTGAAAACGACATTCCCATGCCCGGTCATATGAACAAACGGGTAGGAGAAAATATCCGGACTGCCTACTTCGACCACATCCTCTACCGGGTTAATGTTCATTTTCAACTCCGCATTACAGAACTTAATCAGGTTCGGCAGCGAGGTTTTATTGGCATACCAGTCGCCGCCGCCGCCGTATTTCAGCTTCGCGATTTTGAGCGACGACTGCGCAAACGACACACTCGAGGCGCACAGTAATAGGGCAATAACGAGGAGGCGGATGCTCATATCAATGATTGAATGATTGAATGATTGAATGTGTGATAGAAAAGTCAAATGTGGTCAGGAATGGTCAGATATTGTTCAACGATTCCCACGAATTCTATGACTACTTCTGACGCAATGACTATAAAACCTATTCAGTCATTCAGTCATTCAGTCATTCAAAACCCATTATAAAACCTGCGCCAGGTTAATCGCATGGCAACCTGCAACCGCAGCCGTTTCAGTACGGAGCCTTGTTGGACCTAACGACACCGTTTCGAAACCGCTTTCCAGCGCTAATCCCACTTCCTTGGGGCTAAAATCACCTTCCGGACCGATTAGTAGCGTCGTATCGCTGCCCTTTTTTATTTTACTGAAAACGTGTTCCACCATATTTTGTTCCGGAACGTAAGCGATAAGCCGGACTGCGTCGCCCACGTTTTTAATAAACGGCTCGTACCTGTTATTTACTGTAATGACCGGCATATAATATTGCTGCGACTGCTTCATGGCAGCGGCGGCAATACGGTTCAGCCTTGTCAGGTTCACCACGCGGTTCAAAGTTTCGGGGTTGGTATGCTCGGTCACAACGAAATCAATACGCTCCACACCGATTTCGGTCATTTTCTCCACCATCCATTCGTTTCGCTCGGCCTTGCGTGTGGGCGCGATAGCCATATGGACGGCGAAATTTCTCCGGTCCGTCATTTTGGATTCTATCACTTCGTAACCTACTTTTCGTCCGTGAACGTTGAGCCGGCATTTTTGGAGCAATCCCTGGCCATTTGTGACGTAAATCATGTCGCCGGTACCCAGCCTCAAAACCTTCGAACTATGCCTTGCTTCCTCCTCGTCGAGTTCAAAAACGTGAGGGTCAGGCTGGTAAAACAAATGCATTTTTCCAATATTGTGATAATGTGAGCAAATACCGCTGAAGCCTCCAAAAATATACAAAATATCGGCAACGGCACAAAATTTAAAATCCCCGCAGAATTCTATCCAGTCGCGACTCCAAAAATGACAGTTTATTGGATATTCTCGGTATTTTATGTTTTCAAAGGCATATTTTTAACCTGTTTCAGACTTTTTAGCAAAAAAATTTCACAAAACGCCATTTTTTGAATCTCACTCATTTTATTGGAATAGTACATTTTTTACTGACAATACTACCACGAACACAATAATATTTTGTCGATGGCTAATTTTTCCTAACATTTATTTTTTGTAAATACATTTTTGCATTAATATTGTGCCGTTATAATTATTCGTCACCACTTTATCTAGTACTATTATGTCAAAGTCCAAGCTGGAATATATTTGGTTGGATGGCTACAAGCCGACCCAAAGTTTACGCAGCAAAACCAAAATTGAAAACGATTTTAGTGGAAAACTGGAAGATTGCGCAATGTGGTCGTTTGATGGCTCGTCAACTGAGCAGGCTCCTGGCGGTTCTTCCGACTGTTTGCTGAAACCGGTTTACATTATCCCCGATCCACAGCGCAAAAATGGCTACCTGGTAATGTGCGAGGTATTGAACGCTGACGGAACTCCTCACGAATCAAACGGTCGCGCAACTATCGAAGACGACGATAACGACTTCTGGTTCGGATTTGAACAAGAATATTTCCTTTGGGACAACGAAACCAACAAACCGCTTGGCTTCCCTGCCAATGGCTACCCAGCTCCACAAGGACCCTACTATTGCTCAGTAGGCGCGAAAAACGCTTTCGGTCGTGAAATCATCGAAGAGCATTTGGACGCTTGCCTCGATGCCGGCCTGAACGTTGAAGGTATCAACGCTGAGGTGGCAGCAGGACAGTGGGAATTCCAAATCTTTGCAAAAGGTGCGAAAGAAGCTGGTGACCAGATCTGGTTGGGCCGTTACCTTCTCGAAAGAATCGGCGAAAAATACGGTGTATCTATCAACTGGCACTGCAAACCGCTCGGCGCGCTTGACTGGAACGGTTCAGGTATGCATGCAAACTTCTCGAACTCTACTTTGAGAACTGCCGGAAGCAAAGATACTTTCGATAAAATCTGCGAAGCATTCCGCCCGGTAGTGAAAGAGCACATCGAAGTTTACGGTGCTGACAACCACCTGCGTTTGACTGGAAAGCACGAAACTGCTTCTATCCATGATTTCAGCTACGGCGTTTCTGACCGTGGTGCTTCTATTCGTATCCCTGTTGTCGTTCCTGCAAAAGGATGGAGCGGATACCTCGAAGACCGTCGTCCGAACTCTGCTGCTGATCCTTACAAAGTGGCAGCCCGTATCATCAAGACTGTAAAATCTGCTGTTATCTAATCCGCAGAATGTCATAATAAGCAAAACGACCACCCAAAAGGTGGTCGTTTTGCTTATTATGACATTCTGTAACCCAGCCTTTAAAGGCTGGGTAGGCCAGGGCCAGTATCTGCATCAATCTTCGTCCTCGCTGCCCATGAAAGAGTATAAGGTGGGATCAAGCTGCACATTGCCTGATGTATAGGCGTTGATGAAGTCGCTGATCACCTGCTCGTCGATCTCCGTTTTATTCAAACCTACTTCCAGGCCCACGCCGTACTCAAACTGATCGTCTACTTCGATGTGCTCACGGACGGTAATCTCCTCCCCTTCTTCGATTTCTTCGATAAACTCGGTGAGCAGCAATTCGGCTTCGTCCTCCTGCTCGTCGGAGATCTTGTAGTTGGCCGGACGCTCATCCGGCGACAAATAGCCCGGCATTTCCTTTTTCAACCGTTCCAGCGCCTCGTCGTACACGAGCGTTGAATGGTGCAGGCGCAAAGTGTAAATCAAGGCATCATAAATAACCTCCTGATTTTTATAAGTACCGACAAACTGCACGTGTGCGTGCTCGTTATTGTCTCCTTCATCCTCAAATTCGTCCTCTACATATATAAAGTTCGAATTCTCGGCCTTGCATTCGGCTTTGAGCTGCGCGATTTCTTCTGGATCAAATCCGGGATTCATATTCTTCTGTTGTTTGATTCAACTGTAAAACTACTCTAAAAATAGCATTTCGCGGTATTTAGCCAATGGCCAGTCCTCGTCGTCGATCAACAATTCCAGTTTATCGACGTGGTAACGGATCTCGTCAAAATGCCCCTTCACCTCTGAACCATAGCATTTCGCACGCTCGAAAAGCTCCTCGATGTTGTTGGCCTTCTTACGGCTTTCGGTCATTTCGTGCACAAGCTTTTTGATGACTACCACATGCGAAGAAATATCGCGGATAATCTCTTTGATCGGCTCGGCTTCTTCGAGCATTTCCAGATCGGTTAGCGAGCGGGCGGTTTGTGCGAGTTTGAACTGGTATTTTACCACCGTAGAAACAATGTGGTTCAATGCCAGGTCACCGATCACGCGCGATTCGATCTGCAATTTTTTCACATAGTTTTCCAGTTCGATCTCGTAACGCGCGTGCAGTTCGCGCGAGCTCAACACGCCTGTTCTTTCAAAAACAGCAATGGTTTTATCAGTCTTATAGGCATACAACGCATCGAAAGTCTCGCGGATATTACTCAAACCACGCTTGGCCGCTTCCTCGATCCATTCGTCGGAATATCCGTTTCCTTCAAAAAGGATGTTTTTAGATTCGAGATAGTAGCGTTTCAAAATCTCCACGGTCGCCACTTTCTTCTCTTCACCCGCTGCCAGGCGTTCATCCATTTCGCGTTTGAAGTCAATCAACTGATTTGCTACGATCGTATTCAGGATGATCATCGGCGAGGCGCTGTTTTGCGAGCTTCCCACGGCGCGGTATTCGAATTTGTTTCCGGTAAAACAGAATGGCGACGTTCGGTTACGGTCGGTGTTATCGCGTTGAAGGTTCGGAATGCGGGAAATACCGAGTTTATAATAGAAGTTCTCGCCTTTTTCCAGCGTGATCTCTCCCTTGCTTACAAGCTCTTCCAGCATATTAGTAAGGTCCCCCCCTAGGAATACCGACACAATCGACGGCGGCGCCTCGTTCGCGCCCAGGCGATGCTCGTTACCTGCAGACGAAATGGACGCGCGCAGCAAATCGGCGTGGTCATGCACAGCTTTCACAACATTCATCAGGAAAGTGAGGAAGCGCAGGTTTTCTTTCGGTTTTGAGGTCGGTGCGAGGAGGTTAATGCCCGTATCGGTCGACAGCGACCAGTTGTTATGTTTTCCGCTTCCATTAATGCCTGCAAATGGCTTTTCATGGAAAAGAACCTGGAAATTATGCTTGTCGCCGATTTTCTGCATAAGATCCATCAGCAATGCATTGTGATCGATGGCAAGGTTGACTTCTTCAAAAGTCGGGGCACATTCGAACTGGCCGGGTGCTACTTCGTTGTGACGGGTGCGAACCGGAATCCCTAATTTCAACGCTTCAAATTCGAAATCCACCATGAATGCGTTCACACGCGGCGAAATGGATCCGAAGTAATGGTCGTCGAGCTGCTGTCCACGGGCTGGGTTATGCCCAAAAACAGTCCGGCCTGCCATCAGCAAATCGGGACGAGCGTAATACAATGCCTTATCTACCAAAAAATACTCCTGCTCGATCCCGAGCGTAGGTGTAACCTTGGAAACATCCCGGTTGAAAAACTGGCAAACGCCCGTAGCAGCCTTGTCGAGCGTCATGAGCGAGCGCAGGAGTGGCGCTTTGTAATCCAATGCCTCGCCATTGTAGGAAATGAATACGGACGGGATACATAATGTCTTACCCCCTGCCCCATTGTCCATCAAAAACGCCGGCGAGCTTGGGTCCCAGCCTGTATAGCCCCGCGCCTCGAACGTCGCACGCAAGCCTCCGCTCGGGAACGAAGAGGCGTCCGGCTCCTGCTGCACCAATGCGCTGCCCTTGAATTTCTCGACAGCCTTTCCGTCCATGGTGAGGTCAAAAAACGAATCGTGTTTCTCGGCGGTCGTTCCTGTCAACGGCTGGAACCAGTGGGTATAGTGGGTTGCACCTTTGGAAATGGCCCACGATTTCATGGCTGCCGCCACTTCTTCGGCCACTTCCCGGTCAATCGTCAAGCCGGAACGGATCGAATTGGAAATCTTGGCATATGCCTCTGCCGAAAGCAGGGTCTTCATCACATCATCACTGAATGTATTGCTACCATAAAGGTCGGCTACTTTTTCTGTGGGAGGGGTCAAAACAGGCGAGACGCGGCCTTGCGCGATCTCAAAAGCTTTGGAACGAAACGTCATGTATTTACTGATTTATATTAATTCTCCTCAAAATTATCTATTTACCGATACGAACCGCAAATCGTGCGGACATTTTCATATTAGCTGTCCATCGGTTACCACAGGTTAGCGCATTTTTAAGAACTTTGCAAATTGTTCATAGACACCAATGCGTAAAAGACTTGAATTTATCGCCCTGTACGGGCTGGCCTGGGTCGTCATCTTCCAGTTTTTCCGGGTCATTTTCCTGGCATACCATTATAAAAAGGCACTCGAACTTCCCTCTTCGCTATGGGTGGCTAGCGCATCTCACGGGTTACCGATGGACATTTCCTTCGCGGCCTATATCCTGGCGATTCCAACATTATTAATGATGTTCACCGGCCAACGCTGGGACTGGTACCGCAGGACGCTGGCCATCTATACCATTATTATTGTATCCCTCATCACGCTGCTCACCGTTGTTGATCTCGAACTGTTCCGCGCATGGGGCTTCCGCATCGACGCAACCTCCCTGCATTACCTGGAAACACCTGCGGAAGCGATGGCGTCGATGGGTGCGGCACCGGTATGGCAACTGGTTTTGTTACTTATTGTATTGATTTTTTTGGTCAACCGGGTATTGCAAACCATTATCCGCCGTGTTACAGGATCATTTCGGCGATCACCGCTTTTATACACGATACCCGCGTTCCTTATCCTGGCCGGTAGCCTCGTCATTCCTATCCGCGGCGGCTTCCAGCTCGCGCCAATGAACGAAAGCGCAGTGTTTTTCAGCGACAAGAGCTTTGCTAATTACGCTGCAGTGAATGTGCCGTGGAATTACATGCGCTCGGTTTTGAATGCGAGTTATTCCAATAAGAACCCGTTCAAATACACAGAAGATGCGGAAGCAAACCAAACTGTCGCGGATCTGTACAAATCAAATGGCAAGACGGATCAGGTTATTGACACGGTCGGTAAAAAGAATGTGCTGGTGATTATCTGGGAAAGTTTCACAGCAAAGGCGGTGGGCTCACTCGGCGGTTTAAAAAACATCACTCCCCAGTTTGACCAGATTGCCAAAGAAGGGCTGCTCTTTACCAATATATATGCAAGCGGTAACCGCAGCGACAAGGGAATGGTAGCCATTTTGAGCGGTTATCCAGCCCAACCTACCACTTCCATTATTAAAATACCTAAAAAAACCGCATCGCTTCCGTCCCTGCCAACGATTTTCAAAACCAACGGCTGGCAAACATCCTTTTACTACGGAGGCGAAACCGAGTTTGCCAATATGAAATCCTACTTCCTCCAACAGGGTTTCGACCGGATCGTCGATATCAATGATTTCGATTCCAAAGACATGAATTCCAAATGGGGGGCGCACGACCATGTGGTTTTCAAACGATTAATGCACGACCTTGATCAGGAAAAGCAGCCGTTCTTCTCGACGATGTTTACATTAAGCAGCCACGAACCGTTTGAAGTACCCACCAAAACCGTAATCGCCGGCAACGATCCGGAGCATTTGTTCCTGAATGCACTACATTACACTGACGAATCCCTGGGCGCATTCCTCCGCGAGGCCCAAACCAAGCCTTGGTGGAAAAATACGCTCGTCGTCATCATCGCCGACCACGGTCATCCATTGCCCGAAACGCGGAAAGACAAGCCCTCGGAGTTTCATATTCCCATGCTCTGGCTCGGAGGCGCACTCACTGCTGCGCCTGCACGCGTGGACACGCTCGCATCGCAAACCGACCTCGCCGCCACGATTTTGAACCAAATGCACCTTCCTTCCGGAACTTTTGCATGGAGTAACGACATTTTCAAAAAAGGTCACCAGGATTTTGCCTATTTCGCATTCAACAACGGCCTCGGCTGGATGCGCCCGGACGGATTTCTTGTCAGGGACAACATCGGAGGGAATATCACCGAGAAAAGCGGCGCTTTATTACCACAGGAAGAAGACCTTAGCAAGGCTTACCTGCAATCTTCTTTTGGAGATTATTTAAAGCGTTGATAATAAAGGTGTAATTTTGCAGGATATTTAAAAACAATGAAAAGAGTCGCTTTCTATACATTAGGGTGCAAGCTGAATTATTCCGAAAGCTCTTCGATCGGACGGATGTTTGAGGATAAGGGTTATACTAAGGTGGAATTCAACGAAAACCCGGATATTTTTATCATCAACACCTGCTCGGTCACAGAGAATGCGGACAAGAAATGCCGCAAAATCGTGCGCGAGGCCCAGAAGATCAATGCGGACGGCTATGTGGCCATCATTGGTTGCTACGCGCAGCTGAAACCGAAGGAAATCTCCGAAATACCCGGCGTTGACGCCGTTTTAGGCGCTGCCGAGAAATTCCGGTTGGTAGAATTGATCGATACATTTGAAAAAGCGCCGTCAGGCCAGCCCGCACAGGTAATCGCTTCGACGATCGACAATGCGGTTGAGTACCATACCTCCTACTCGCTCAACGACCGCACGCGCACGTTCCTGAAAGTGCAGGACGGCTGCGACTACCCATGCGCGTATTGCACAATCCCGCTCGCACGCGGGAAGAGCCGGTCCGACAGTATTGAAAATATCGTGAAGGCCGCGCGCGACATTGCCGCACGTGATGTGAAGGAAATTGTACTTACCGGTGTAAATATCGGTGATTTCGGCTTGCGCAACGGCGTTCGCGAAGAAACTTTCCTGGATCTGATTAAGGCATTGGACGAAGTGCAAGGCATTGAGCGTTTCCGCATTTCATCCATCGAGCCTAACCTGCTTACCGATGAGATCATCGAGTTTGTAGCGCAATCCAAACGATTTGCCCCCCATTTCCATATTCCATTGCAATCAGGGTCCAACAAGGTGCTTGGCCTGATGAAGCGCCGCTACAAACGCGAACTGTATGCCGAGCGCGTGGCGAAAATCAAATCGCTGATGCCGGATTGCTGCATTGGCGTGGATGTGATCGTAGGTCATGCGGGTGAAACGAAGGAGCTGTTTGAGGAAACTTATCGCTTTTTGAATGAGTTGGAGGTTTCGTATTTACACGTATTTACGTATTCGGAAAGAGAAAATACGACTGCATTAGCCATTCGGCCTGTTGTTCCCAAAGCGGAACGGGCGGAACGCTCTAAAATGCTGCATATTCTTTCGGATAAAAAGAAACGGTTCTTTTATGAAAGCCAGATCGGCAAGGTAGGCAAAGTGCTGTTTGAAGATGAGGTGCAGAACGGGCAGATGCTTGGGTTTACAGGTAACTACGTGCGCGTGGCTGTGAAGTACGATCCATTGCTAATCAATGAAACCAAGGATGTGCGGTATGATCACATTAATGCAGAGGGGTTGATGGAAGTTGCTGAGACTCATGAAGAGATTTTAGTGCATTAGAATAGATTAGAAGCTGGCTCTGAGAAGCAATTTTTAATCTATTACCGTCGACTTAAGTCGACGGCAAGGGACTAAAAAATCCTTTGCCCCCCCGGATTTTAACCAGGGATTTAAAGGGAAAGGAATCTGGAAATTTTAAAATCTGGAAAATAAAGAAAGCCCGACCATTTGGCCGGGCTTCTTCATTTATTCTTATAGTTTAGATTAAGCCTCTACAAGGAACTCGTCGTGCTGGCTCACATCCAGACCTGCTTTCTCATCTTGCTCAGATACACGAAGTGGCAGGATCAGGTCAGTGATTTTCAGCAGCAGGAATGAGCCAACGAATGCGAATACCGATACACCTACCAGGGCAATTACATGGTTGATGAACAGTTTGGTTTCGCCGAATGCCAGACCTTGATCTACTACCAGTGAGTTAACACCGCTGGTTGCGAAGATACCGGTCATAAGCATACCTACCATACCACCTACACCGTGGCAAGGGAATACGTCGAGTGTATCGTCCAATGTCGAACGTGTACGGAGGTGAGCGATATAGTTAGAAGTGATCGCAGCGATAGTACCGATGAACAACGATGCAGGAACCGTTACAAAACCGGCAGCAGGTGTAATGGCAACCAGACCAACTACTGCACCGATACAGAAACCAAGTGCAGATACTTTTTTACCTCTTGCAGCATCGAAAAGGACCCATGCCAAGCCAGCAGCACCGGCAGCAGTGTTAGTAGTAGCGAAAGCTGAAACTGCCAATGGAGAAGCTGTCAGAGCAGAACCGGCGTTGAAACCGAACCATCCGAACCAAAGCAAACCTGTACCCAACAATACGAATGGAATGTTTGCAGGAGGAAGCACGTGATCTTCGAGGAGCGACTTGCGGCGTTTCAGGTACAATGCACCAGCGAATGCAGCCCAACCGGCCGACATGTGAACAACAGTACCACCAGCGAAGTCAAGTACCCCCATTTTGAAAAGGATACCGTCTGCATGCCATGTCATATGACAGAGCGGAGTGTAGATAAACACACAGAAAAGGATAATGAAAAGAACGTAAGAGCGGAAGTTGATACGTTCAGCCATCGAGCCGGTTACAAGCGCAGGAGTAATTACCGCGAACTTCAACTGGAACATTGCGAACAAAGCGAAAGGAATGGTTCCCCAAATCGGACCGTCCAATACGCCTTTGAACATGAAGTGCGTAGTTGGGTTGCCGATGAAACCACCGATATCCTCACCAAACGCAAGACTGAAACCGCAAACTACCCACACCACACTGATTACACCCATCGCAATGAAGCTCTGGAGCATTGTGGAAATGACGTTTTTGGTGTTGACCATTCCTCCGTAGAAGTATGCCAGACCAGGAGTCATGAGCAATACCAGTGCGGATGAAACAAGCATCCACGCTGTGTCGCCCGAATTGATGCCCTCCGTCACGATCTGCGTCGGAACATTGGGGACGAAGGCACCGAGGATGCTGATTACCAGGAGGATAATCAGTGGGATAAAGTTACGTTTTTCCATTGTAGTAAATTATTGTTATTGTATTAGATTAAGAAGGTATTCGTGTGAAATGCTGTTGTGTCAGAATTTATAAATGAATGCGAGTCCGAAAGTGGTTTGACTGTTTTTTGTCCATCCGCCGTCCGAATCCTGGAACTGCTGCGCTTCACCACCTTTTTGTTTAGGATATGCGTCGAGGCGGAATTCAGGTTTAACCAGAATGTGCCCGTCTGCAAGATTGATATTACCGGTCAGTGTGACCGAGTTTACTTTGGTACCTGTACCGGCAGGAGTCAGCAAACCGCGCACACCATTGTCGTTGTTGAAATACTCGTAGCGTGCACCGATTCCGAAGTTATCTGTGATAGCCGTATTGGCATACACTGCAAAACCACCCCATGACTCAGTATCAACCGGACCACCTGCACCCTGATAATCACCTTTTTGAGATCCGTAAGCGGCATTCAGACCCAAGAGGAATTTCTCGGTCACCTGGAAGCTCGTGGTAATATCGAACACCTGGTAGAAACCGTCCGGCTGCTTACCCAGTGAATCCGTATTTGCTTCGTTGCTTCCGATATAGTTCAGGTAAACGTTCCAGTTGTTAACCGGCTTAAAGTACAGCTGGCTGATAATCCCCTTCGCGCGGTTATTGTCGCCAAGACCATCTACGTTGTTCACAACACCCACCATCAACGACGCCTTGTCGGAGAATGCGTAGGTCGCTTTCAAACCGGCATGGTAGAAAGGGCCATTGTTGAACAAGTTGGAAAGCGAGTAGTTGAAGTTGGCCGGTGCGTCGATCACTTCGTACCCGATATGCGTACCGAACTGTCCAGCTGTCATCGAGAACTTGTCGGTGAATTTGTATGTAAAGTATGCTTGCTTAATGGCGAGCGCAGTGCTGAATAGCGAGTTGCCGTAGTTACCGAGGTTGGCGTTAGGTCCGAAAGTAAGGTCGACAACCGCTTCCGACTTGGCATTGGTATAAGCGACTTTCGCCTGAACCAAACCCAGCGAGAACTGGCCCGATTTCTGGTCGAACACCCGTGCGTTGGTGGCGCCCATGTTGGAGCGGGATGCAGGTTTGTTGAAATTAGCCATGTAATAGGAATCCAGATAACCCGAGAAAGCGAACGCTCCTTTGGCCTCCTCCTCGTCCTTAGCCTCTGTTACCACCGCAGTATCGGCTTTCACCGCCTTCTTATCATCTTCCGCCTTCGCAAAACCCAAAAAAGGAACCATCAAAGATAATACTGTGCAATAGACTTTTTTCATAATTATATTCTGTTTAAGTTAATATTACTCTCCGGCTACATTACTGGATCAAATATTGTACTTAAATTATATTTATCAAATAATATAGCCAAGATTTATATCAAAAAATCCAATTTTCTAATTTTTATCATGTTTTTTATCGTTTTTGAAACACAAAATCGACAAAATCCGACTTTTATTAAAAAATTGAAAATTCTGCATATAAACACCAAAACAGAATTTTCTTCAAAAGGCAGTATTGCAGTTATTAAGAAATTTTATTATTATAATGCCATTTCCAGAACCGACAGGGCACAAAAAAAGCCTGCTGTGCAGCAGGCTTTGCATTTTTTATATTCAGCAGGGTCTATTCACCGTGCATCCATGCTTTTTTGGCAAGCAGTGTTTCTTCCTCTTCCTCGTTGTCGGGATCTGGTACACAGCAGTCGACCGGACAAACCGCGGCACACTGGGGTTCTTCGTGGAAGCCGACGCACTCGGTACATTTATCTGTAACTATATAGTAAAATTCGTCGGAAACAGGGGACTGCTTTTCTTTACCACTTACGATGGTGCCATCACCGAAGTCCACTTCATCTAAACTCGTTCCATCCCCCCAAGTCCATTCTACACCTCCCTCATAAATTGCTGTATTCGGGCATTCTGGCTCACACGCCCCACAATTTATGCATTCATCGGTTATCATTATAGCCATAGTCGCCGGATTGTTTATATTTGTTGCTATTCTTCTGTATTGGGTAACAAATATAACTATTTATAGTTTCCCAACAATCAGAAAAATAAAAACGGCACTTGCCATTTAACTTTTTAGAGTCAGAGTAGAATGATATCAAGAATTCGGAGAATAAATGCATTCATCCGTCTGGGCCAGTTCATCAGCGACACGGCAAACGAGGAAACGATCGGGGAATGGGTGGCGGGCGCCAAAAGCAGGAACAACTGGTTTACTCCTGCCAATGTGAGGCTATCACTACATGCGATTGCCGAACATTATTTGAATGAGGAAAAGCTGAAAAGCTGGGCCGGAAGCTACTCCGAACCCTCGCAATCGCGCAAAATAGGCGTAGTAATGGCCGGAAACATCCCGGCAGTAGGCTTCCACGACGCCCTTTGCGTACTCGTGAGCGGTCATACATTACTCGCCAAACCCAGCTCCGACGACCCGCTGCTGATCCGTGCCCTGCTCGCTCAGCTGATGGAAATCGAGCCGGAGTTTAAGGAGTATATTCACTTCGTGGAAAGATTAAACGACTCCGACGCCTACATCGCGACCGGGAGCGACAACACAGCTCGTTATTTCCACTATTATTTCGCCAAAAAGCCTAATATTATACGTAAAAACCGGACTTCGGTGGCCGCGCTTACAGGACATGAAACGCGTGAAGAACTCAGGGCGTTGGCGACTGATATCCTGCAATATTTCGGGCTCGGCTGCCGCAATGTTTCCAAGGTATTTGTTCCGTCGGGATATGATTTTACCGGGTTTTATCAGGCGATCGAAGAAATGACGGACGACTACGTGAACCATCACAAATACTTCAATAATTACGAATACAACAAATCCATTTACCTCGTAAACCGCATCGCGCATTCGGACAACGGCTTTTTGCTCGCGACCGAGAGCGAAGCATTGGTTTCTCCCATCAGTGTGCTGCATTACCAGCCGTACGATTCGATTGAGGAGCTAAAAGCATTATTACAGGAATCGGAGGAGAAAATTCAATGCGTGGTAGCTAGCCCGCAACTGCATTTACCAGGAGCCCTACCATTCGGCGCCGCACAGGCACCCGGCCTTTCGGATTACGCCGACGGTATCGACACAATGGCCTTCCTGGCGGAAATAGCCTAGCACTTCCTTGTCCTTCCTGATGCCCAGATGAGGAAATCAGGAAGGGCTTTTGCCCACGTTTCGGGATTGTGCATCCCTTCTTTTACTTCCAGGTAACGAATCTCCCGGCCCCAGCCATATCCTTTACGTTCCAGCTCCGCAATGCATTCCAGCGTATCCTGAATGGAATCGATAACGCCGTCGCCGTCACGGTCGTCGTACTCGTCCCAGGTACCGCATTGAAACCAGAAGCCGAGCGGGGCAATCTGTTTTCTATCGCGTATTTGGCGGTGCATAATCCGGTCGCTTTCGGAATAGCCTTCGTTCAGCGCTTTCTGCCGCCACCACAGCGAGCCGGAGAATATACCTGCATTTGAAAACACATCGGGATGGTTCCACACGGTGTCCAGCGCCATCAGCCCGCCCAGGGAGCAGCCAGCATAAGTAATGCCAGTGGTAGCCGTATTGTAACGATGCGCCAGATAGGGCACCAATTCTTCCAAAACAAATGCTGTGGTAAGCCCCGCCTTGTCCCCACGGCCTGCATAATCGGGCTGGCGAGCCGTCCCGTACTCGTATATGCGTGCGTCGTTAGCGTGTATGCCCGCAATCACGCACGGGGCGATGCTTCCGGCCGATTGTAACGAAGCCGCCATCTCAGCCATTTTCAAGGCTTCAAAATCCTGGCCATCATTGAAAAGCACCAGCGGGTAAGTTTCCGAAGCCGAAAAACCCTGCGGAAGCAATATCGTCACGGTCACATCCCGTGCCAGGAAAGATGAATGCAAGGCAATTTCAATGGGTGCTATTGGAATGAAGGAATTGATTGGATTCACTGCAAATACTCGGCTACGGACGAAAATAAAACCCGAAAGTTAATAATTTGCTTCCTATGATTTGTTTTGTATATTTCATTTATCAACTATAAACCGTCTTTGTTTGGAAGAGAAGCACATTAAATACTACTCTCATCATCTCGACAAGGACGTGGAGATGCTTGTTTTCGGCAACTGGGGCTATCCTATTCTGCTTTTCCCGACGACGCTTGGCCGGTACTACCAGGCCAAGGATATGGGGCTGATCGAATCCGTACGATGGCTGGTGGAGTCCGGCAAGTACAAGATCTATTGCGTCGATACGATCGACGCCGATTCGTGGTATGGGAAACATCTCAACCCGGAGTACCGCGTCAAGAACCACATCCAATACGACAAGTTCCTGACCAACGAGCTTGTACCTTATATCCGGAATGAATGCAATGTCGGCAAGATCGGCGTGGCAGGTTGCAGTTTCGGCGGTTTTCACGCCGCTAATTTCGCATTCCGCCATCCCGACCAGGTAGCCTACCTCGTAAGTATGAGCGGAGCATTCGATATCCGTGGCTTTCTGAATGGCTTTTATGACGACGCGGTGTATTTCAATAACCCCGTCGACTTTATGCCGAATGAACAAGGCTGGCGTTTCGGACATATGAAAATCGTGCTGGGCACTTCCGACTGGGACATTTGCCTGGATAGCAACCTGCGGATGTCCAACATCCTTAACAACAACGGCATTGAACACTGGCTCGATATCCGCGGCTGGGAAAAGCATGACTGGCCGCTCTGGAACAAAATGTTTCCCGACTACCTGTCGCGCATTGTATTGCAATAGTCAAGAACACAACTCAAAACCTGAATATGAAAAAGATTGGAATCCTGTTTGGAATGGAGAACACCTTCCCGAACGCGTTTATCGAAAGAGTCAACAGTAAAGGTGAAGATGGCATTATCGCAGAAGCCGTTACCATCGACAAAGTCATACAAGCCGCCCCGAACGAATATGCCGTGATCATCGACCGTATTTCGCAGGACGTGCCTTTTTACCGCTCCTTTTTAAAGAATGCAGCGCTGACCGGCACGGCGGTGATCAATAACCCGTTCTGGTGGAGCGCCGATGAGAAGTTCTTCAACAATGCATTGGCGGAAAAATTGGGCGTACCCGTCCCTAAAACGGTACTGTTACCTTCCAAACAACGTCCTGACAATACGACTGAAACTTCCTTCCGCAACCTCGCATTCCCGATGGCCTGGGAAGAGATATTTCAATATGTAGGCTTCCCCGCGTACATGAAACCGCACGACGGCGGCGGCTGGAAGAGCGTCTACCGCGTCGTAAATCCGCAGGATATGTGGATCAAACACGAGGAAACAGGCCAATTGGTAATGATGTTGCAGGAAGAAATTGTGTTCGACGACTATGTGCGCTGCTATTGCATCGGCCAGAAGGACGTGCTGGTAATGCCGTATGAGCCGCGCAACCCGCACCATTTGCGCTACGCCGCCGATTTGAAAGCCCAGGGCGAAGAGCGCGAGAAACTGCTCGAAACGATTAAAGATTATACCTTGAAACTCAATATCGCATTGGGCTATGATTTCAATACGGTAGAATTTGCCGTGCGCGACGGCATTCCTTATGCCATCGACTTCTGCAATCCTGCACCCGATGCCGATATTTACTCGGTAGGCAGGGATAATTTTGAATGGGTAGTGGAAGCAGCAGCCAATATGGCCATCGAAAGGGCGAAATCACAGGTTCCGGGGCAGATTAACCTTACATGGGGCACATTCATTAATCAGGCAGTCAATGGTATTCCAGCAGGAACGCAAGCCGAAGCGGCACCCGAAACCCCGGCGCCCGCTGCCAAACCTGCTGAACCGGCCAAAGCAAAAGCGCCCGCGAAACCTGCCAAAACAGCTGAAAAAGTGCCTGCGGCAGGGAAGGCCCCGGCAAAAACCGTAGCTCCCGCGAAAACGGCAAAACCTACGCCTGCCAAACCCGTAAAAGAAGCGGCGCCTTCCGCCACCGAGGTGAAGGTAAAGGCGGTAGCACCGAAAAAGCCGGCAAAATCCCTGAGTGCCATTGTTACCGAGCCTATCGCCGTTGCCGAACCGACCGAACCCAAAATCCCGACTACCAAGGCAGCCGCGACCAAAGCACCAGCGAAAAACTCGAAGTTGAAGAAATCCTGACGAACTAAAATTCAGCCGCTTTTACACTATGGCAACTTTCACCCTGGGAATTGAAGAAGAATTTCAAACCATCGACCCGGTTACGAGAAACCTCCGGTCGCATATGTCAAAGCTGGTTGAAGATGGAAAAATAACGTTAAAGGAGCGTGTGAAAGCGGAAATGCACCAGGCGGTGGTGGAAGTGGGAACGAATATCTGCCATAACATCCAGGAAGCGCGGGAGGAAGTGACCTACCTGCGCAGAATGATCCTGGATTTGGCTGAAAAACAGGACCTGCAAGTAGCCGCCGCCGGCACACACCCGTTTGCCGACTGGGTGGACCAGCTCATTACCGACGATCCGCGTTACGACCAGATCATCGACGAAATGCGCGACGTGGCGCGCGGCAACCTCATTTTCGGGCTGCATGTGCACGTAGGCATCGAGAGCCGGAACGAGGGAATCCAGATCATGAATGCGGTACGGTACTTCCTGCCGCACATTTATGCATTGTCGACCAACTCGCCATTCTGGTGCGGGCGCAATACGGGTTTCAAATCGTACCGCTCAAAGGTATTCGATAAATTCCCCAGAACCGGCATTCCTGATTTCTTTTCGAGCGCAGCAGAATATGACGAGTACCTAGCCCTGCTGATCAAAACCAATTGCATCGACAATGGCAAGAAAATCTGGTGGGATATCCGCTTGCACCCGTTTTTCAATACCATCGAGTTCCGTATGTGCGACGTGCCCATGCGCACAGATGAGACCATTTGCCTGGCGGCGATTATGCAGGCACTCGTGGCCAAAATCCACAAGCTACACAGCCAGAATCTGAGCTTCCGTCCCTACCGGCGAATGCTCATCAACGAAAACAAGTGGCGTGCCGCGCGATACGGTATCAGCAGCAAACTGATCGATTTCGGAAAGCAGGAGGAAGTGGAGTACAAAATCCTGATCCACGAGCTCCTCGAATTTATCGATGATGTGGTCGACGAGCTCGGCAGCCGGAAGGAGATCGAGTACATTCACCAGATCCTCGAAATGGGCACCGGCGCCGACCGACAACTGGCCGTTTTCGAGGAAACCGGTAGCTTGAATGCAGTAGTAGATTATATTGTTTCGGAGACCAAAATCGGGATTTGTTGAGAATTAAATTAAACTTTTAACCCAAAACCCGAACTAATCAGGAACACATTTGTTAAAAATAGGTTACCCGATTCTATCACTTAAAGGCAGGTTTCACTGACACGAACCGGCCACCTACTAAAATGACCACTCATGAAAAGCATTTCCGGATCGCGATCCTGGACATGTACGACGGCCACCCCAATGAGGGAATGCGATGCATCAAAAAAATCATTGCCGCATTCGGAGAGCTGGAAAGCGTGCCCGTTGAATTCACCATTTTCGATGTAAGACAAAAGCTCGAAGTGCCGGGAATGGACTTCGACGCATACATTTCTACGGGCGGCCCAGGCAACCCGGCACCTGCGGGCGAGGCCTGGGAAAAGAGATTCTTTGGTTTTTTGGATAAAATACTGGCTTACAATGCGAAACGCCAAAACCGCATCAAAAAGCATTTGTTCCTGATCTGCCATTCTTTTCAGATGGCCTGCATTCACTGGGAACTGGCGGCGGTGAGCAAGCGGCGTAAGACTTCGTTCGGTACATTTCCGGTGCATAAAACGTCGGCTGGTCGCAAAGACCCGCTGCTGAATGCATTGACCGACCCGTTCTGGATCGTCGATTCGCGTGATTTCCAGGTTACCCAGCCTAACCAGTTTGCCTTCGATGCATTGGGGGCCAAACTACTTTGTCTCGAAAAAATCCGCCCACATGTGCCGCTTGAACGCGCGGTAATGGCTATCCGGTTCTCCAACGAGATCGTGGGGACGCAGTTTCACCCGGAAGCCGACGCGGAAGGAATGCTGCGGTATTTTTTGAAAGAAGAGAAAAAAGAAGCCATTATCAAAGCGCACGGCGAGCAGAAATACAATGATATGATCGGGCATTTGAACGATCCGGACAAGATTTCTATGACAGAGGCCGTCATTATCCCCACATTTTTGAAAAACGCATTTAACAAAACTTTCCAGCCAGCCTATGCATAAGCAAGCCCGGGAAGCGTTCAACAATTCCTTCACGGAGAAAGGATACGAGGAATTCGTCGAATCACTCAGTTCGGCGTTTCCCGGCCAACTGGATTTCAGAGTTGCCGAAACACCTGTTTTTGTTCCCAGGGAACTGACGGAAAAAATCCTGCGGGCGTCGGATGAAATCATCGGCACATTATTATCGCCCGATTTTCGTACAAAAACCGACCGCGCCGTGCCATCGAACCAACATGTGCCCGGCGAGAATGCACATACTTCCTTTCTCGCTATCGATTACGCAATTTGCCGGAATGCAGCCGGTGAGCTCGTTCCGCAGCTAATTGAATTACAGGGTTTCCCGTCGATATTTGGTTATCAGGCGTTTTTATCCGAGACGTTCAGAAAGTTTTTTAATGTTCAGTCAAACTTTGGATACCTGTTTGGCACGAACTCGTTGGATGAATATGTATCAAAACTAAAATCACTGATCCTCGGCGACGAGCAGCCGGAGAATGTGGTTTTACTTGAAATCTTCCCTGAAAAGCAGAAAACGCGGATCGATTTTGCAGTAACGGAGCAAATGCTGGGCGTCCAGGCCATTTGCTACACCAAACTGATCCGCGAAGGCAGACAGTTATACTACGAAAAAGAAGGCCGGAAAATCCGGGTCAAGCGCATTTACAACCGCCTGATTTTCGACGACCTGCTCAACTACCCCGACTTACAGACCAGCTACCATTTCACCGACGACGTCGATGTGCAATGGGTGGGACATCCTAACTGGTTTTTCAGGATCAGCAAATTCGCCATGCCCTTTCTAAACGGGGAATTTGTACCCGAAACACGTTTTCTGAGCGACTACCAGGGTAATTTCCCGTCGGATCTTCAAAATTATGTATTGAAACCGCTATTCTCGTTCGCGGGCTCTGGTGTGCAGCTGCACCTCACAAATGCGGACCTGGAAGCCATTACCGACCCGGAAAATTATATATTGCAGCGAAAAGTCGCCTATGAACCGGTGATCCAGGCACCCGACGGCCTCGTGAAATGCGAAATCCGCATGATGTACGGCTGGCCCGACCATGCCGAAAAGCCGGAACTGCTGATCAGTCTCAGCCGGTTAAGTCGCGGCGAAATGATCGGGGTCCGGTACAACAAGGATTTTACCTGGGTAGGCGGCAGTGCCAGTTTTTTTGAAAAATAGAATGCATATTTCACACCGCCAGCACTTTTTCGACCATCTGGCGCAAACTTCCGATTTCCCGCTTGCCCTTGAAATTGAAAAGGCAGAGGGCGTTTACATGTTCGGTCCGGACGGGAAGTCGTACATGGACCTGATTTCCGGCATCGGTGTGAGCAGCGTCGGCCACCGGCATCCAAAAGTCCTCGAAGCCATTCACGCACAGCTCGGCAAGCACATGCACCTGCTCGTGTACGGCGAATACGTGCAAAGCGCACAGGTGCAACTCGCGAAAGCGCTTGCGGATACGCTACGCCTCGATGCCCCCTACCCCTCTCCTTTCGGGCTGATCGATAACATCTATTTCACGAACTCTGGTACCGAAGCTGTGGAGGGGGCCATGAAACTGGCGAAGCGATTTACCAAACGCCGTGAATTCATTTCCTGCTATAACGCTTATCATGGTGCTACTCAGGGCGCATTAAGTCTGGCCGGTGCGGAGTTTTTCAAACGAAATTTCCGTCCGCTGCTGCCTGGTGTAAAGCATATCCGGCATGGACATTTGCCTGATTTGGATAAAATTACATACCAAACTGCCGCTGTGATCATTGAAGTAATCGGCGGAGAGTCGGGCGTACGCGTGCCTGCGGCAGATTACCTGGTTGCGTTGCGCCGTAAATGCACCGAAACCGGCACTTTGCTCATTTTGGATGAAATTCAAACAGGCTTCGGGCGTACCGGGAGTTTCTGGGCATTTGAGCAGTATGGCATTTACCCGGATATTTTGTTGAGTGCCAAAGGAATGGGTGGCGGCATGCCGATCGGGGCTTTTATGGCATCGCAAAAAATCATGAAAGTACTGAAAACCAACCCGATACTGGGGCATATTACTACTTTTGGTGGCCATCCGGTAAGCTGTGCAGCCTCCTTGGCAGCATTACGTGTAACGATTGACGAGCGCCTCTCCGAAGCCGCCATCGCGAAAGGTGAGCTGTTTAAGACACTGTTAATTCACCCTGAAATCAAGGAAATCCGCGGAAAAGGCCTTATGCTTGCAGCGGAAATGGAATCGTTCGATAAACTGAAGGCGACCATCGATCAATGCATCGAGCTGGGCGTAGTAACCGACTGGTTCCTGTTTTGCGATAATTCCATGCGCATTGCGCCTCCGCTTACCATTACTGATGATCAAATTCGCGAAGCCTGCTCCATCATCCTTAAAGTGTTGAATTCCCGAACGATATTGAATTCTTGAACGATATGAACTACTCCATTCAAAACGACCATTTGAAAATCGCCGTGCAGGAAACCGGCGCCGAACTCTGCCAGATCCAGTCGACGATAACCGGCAAGGATTTCCTTTGGAACGCCGATCCGGCCGTTTGGGGTAGTTATGCACCGGTGCTTTTCCCAGTGATCGGGGCGGTTAAAAACGGGTTTGTAAAATATAATGGCAATGAATATGCGGTGCCACGCCACGGCATGGTCCGTAACAATGCCAATGTAAAACTGACAAGTCAGACGACTGATAGTCTTACATTTACATTGAAATATAGCGGAGAAACGCTGGTCATTTACCCTTTTGAGTTTGAATTTCAGGTTACCTACCGGCTGAATGGCAAGAAGGTGATGATCGATCATAAAATCATCAACCACGGAGGTTCCGAAATGCTTTTTTCCCTCGGCGGCCACCCCGCATTCAAATGTCCTCTACATGAGGACGAAGTTTACGAGGATTACTATCTTGAATTCGAGGCCATTGAAAACGATTCAACCTGGCTGCTCGAAAAGAACGGGCTCGTGAGTAACACCACCAAACCGGTGCTCGAACATACCAATGTGCTGCACCTGAACAGCCACTTGTTTGATAACGACGCGCTGATATTCAAGCATTTGATTTCGAAACAGGTAAGCCTGAGAAGTACCAAATCCGGGCAGGTAGTCACGGTTTACTACAAAGATTTTCCCTACTTAGGCATCTGGGCCAAGCCGGGCGGCCATTTCGTTTGCATTGAACCTTGGCTAGGTATAGCCGACGCCGCCGATTCGGACCAGAACTTCGAAACGAAAGAAGGAATTTTGAAACTGGAAGCGGGCGGGACTTTCGATGCGGGTTTTGCGATTGAAATCAATGAATAGCCTGTCGCAGGGGTTTGCTACCAATGTTACATCGCTACGCGACTTGGCCTGGCAACATCGAATTCCTCAATTTGCGTTTTAAAACAAAAGAACTCAAATGCCGCCAGGCATTGCGCTACAACTCGATAGCCAGCAATTCCCCACCGAGCTTGTGCAAAGCATTCTCAATTTTTTTTGCCTGCGCGGGGCGCGGCTTTTTAAGCCCGGACGCGTAGTGATTCAATTGCTTTTCATTGATACCAGTCAGCCGGGCAATGCCGGTTTGGCTGAAAATGCCTTTATAATACTCCAAAAGACTTTCAACATCGAATTTCCAGACGATCTCATACTCGCCTTTCAACGCCGCCGGGATATTTTTGTCGTCAAATGATTTGACGATTTCGATACATTCGAGCACGTTCTTCTTTACGTCTTGCACTGTATCGCCAATCCCATAAATTTTCCTGGCATTCTCCGCGTAAGCACTATACCCGTCTTTCCCTCTTTCAATCAATACCCTGATTCGTTTCATTTCTCTACCGATTAGTCAACTTCATTTCTTTAATAATTGTCCTTCTCAAACCCTCATTCATTTCCTTGGAAGAATGGTACGGCACACAATAGGTTACGCCGTTTTTACTGTACATATAGTGGCTACCTCGTGTACGAGCCAGAATCCACCCGTTACGCCGGATGACACGATGAAATTCCGAATATTTCATAGCGTGAATATAGTGATAAATAGTATATAATTATATACCCTAACAGAGGGCATATAAATAAAAAAGCCCCGTCACCGGGGCTTTTAACTCTTTTACAAATCAGCGATTATCAAACGGTCGCTTCGATCTGCGCATTCAATTTATCTTCAAGGGTTGTTTTGGGAACAACGCCTACTACTTTATCTACCAGTTGGCCGCCTTTGAAAATCATCAGCGTAGGGATACTGCGGATACCGAATTTTGCAGGTACCGAAGAGTTCATATCCACATCCATTTTACCGATAACTGCTTTGCCATCGTATTCACCGGCGAGTTGTTCAACAACCGGACCGATCATTTTACAAGGCCCACACCACTCAGCCCAGAAGTCAACCAGTACTGGCTTATCGCCCTGGATCAGTTCGTCGAAGGTGCTATCGGTAATTTCAAGTGCTTTTCCCATGTTTTAAGTGTCTAAATGTTATTTATCAATCTGGGTTAATAAGGAATATTACTATCTAAAAGTTCCTTGTTTAATTTAATACAAATCAGTTTAGGGAGAATTTAACGCCCAGAGAGCCCCTCAGCACCTTAAATAGCTCATTACTAGGCGCTACGCGGTAACCGCGCGACAGCATTTCTACTTCCAGATGGGTCTCCGGATCCTTCACCGTCATGCTTACCTGGCATCCGCCGGGATAGCTTCCGAAGGTATCATTAAGCACATGGATGAATTGTGCGTCGATCTGATCGAGCGTAAGGTTAATTTTAATTTTCTTACACATTTTCTCCATGATCTCCGGCAGCAGTTGTATTTGCGAGATTTTGAATTCGAATTGATCTTCCTGCTTCCAGCGGTTCTGCACTTTGCCTTTAATGTACAGGAACTGCCCCACTTGCAGGTAATTTTTAAAGCGGATGTAATCCTCTCCGCCGATCAGCATTTCCATGGCACCCTGGTAGTCTTCAATTTTAAAGATCATAAACAAGCTGCCATTTTTCGACATCCGTTCCTGTGCGCTGGTGACTATACCTGCGACGTTGATTTCCTTCCCGTAATACTTCGGTGCGCGCTCCCCTTCCTGTATTTCCATCACCTTATCGAGGGTACAGTTGCAGAAGTTGTCCAATTCCGCACGGAAGGTATCGAGCGGGTGGCCTGAGATATAAAAACCTACCACTTCCTGCTCATACCGTAGCTTTGCGAGATCATCCCACGGTGCTATGTCGGCAGCTTTCGGCTTCGCCAACGTGGAACCGGCGTCGCCTAACATGCCGAAAAGCGAAGCTTGTGCAGATGATTTCTCCGCGTGGTAATTGTTGGCGTAACGGATCAACTTTTCAATAAATGTCCCGGTTTCTCCGGCCTCGGCGGTAAAATACTGTGCGCGATGGTAATCGGTGAAACAATCGAAGGCCCCGGCGTAAGCAAGGCTCTCCAATGTCTTTTTATTCACGGTACGGAGGTTCACCCGCGTCATAAAGTCGAACACGTCCTGGAACGGGCCGCCTTTTGCACGTTCTTCTATAATTGATTCGACCGCCGCATCACCGCTACCTTTAACACCCGCAAGCCCGAAACGGATTTCACCTTTCTTATTTACACTAAATTGGCGCTCCGATTCATTGATATCCGGGCCAAGAACCGGCAGACCGAGGTTTTTACATTCCTCCATGAAGAAAGTAATCTTATCGATACTGCCCAGCGAGCTTGTCAAAACCGCCGCCATGTATTCGGCGGGATAATGTGCTTTGAGATAGGCAGTCTGATAGGCCACGAAAGCATAGCAGGTCGAATGGGACTTGTTAAATGCATAAGATGCAAATGCCTCCCAGTCGGTCCATATTTTTTCCAGCTTTTTCGCGTCGAGGCCCTTTTCTGTACCGCCTTTCATGAAGTCGCCTTTCAGCTTGTTCAGCGTTTCGATCTGCTTCTTACCCATCGCTTTCCGCAGTGTATCCGCCTGACCTTTCGTAAAGCCGGCCAGCTTCTGCGACAAAAGCATTACCTGCTCCTGATACACCGTAATACCATAAGTATCAGCCAGGTATTCTTCTAATTCAGGTAAATCGTACGTCACTTCCTCCTGCCCGTTCTTCCTGCGGATGAAGTTGGGGATGTACGCGATCGGCCCGGGGCGGTACAAGGCGTTCATCGCGATCAAGTGCTCGAAACGGTCAGGGATGAGGTCGCGCATATACTTCTTCATCCCGTCGGATTCGAACTGGAATATTGCGTTGGTTTCACCGCGCTGGAACAGCTCAAACACTTTCGGATCATCCAGCGGCACATCGTCGATCACAATATCAACCCCGTAGTTATTCTTGATCATCCTGAGGGCTTCCTTAATAATCGAAAGGTTTCGAAGCCCTAAAAAGTCCATTTTGATAACACCCGCGTCTTCGATGATCTTTCCCTGGTATTGGGTAATCAAAAAGTCGGAGTCTTTGGAGGTACTGACCGGAATGATTTCCGTCAGGTCGCTCGGAGCGATGATGATACCGGCCGCGTGAATACCGGTGTTCCTTACGGTACCTTCCAATCTTCGCGCCTCCTGCAACACACTGGCTTGCAAATCATTACCCATTGCAATGGCGCGCATCCGCTTCACATTTTCCAATTCATCCGGCGAGATACCCTCCTTTTTCATGAGGCTCCCCTCTCCTTCCAATGGCGCCGTGAAAATGCGGTTCAGCGTCATATTATAAGTAGGCTTGTCCGGAACGAGCTTTGCCAATGCATTCGCCTCGGGTAATGGCAGGTCCATTACCCTCGCCACGTCTTTAATCGCCGATTTGGCAGCCATCGTACCATAGGTTACGATCTGCGCAACCTGGTTGTAGCCATATTTTTTTACCACATAATCGATCACCTTCTGACGGCCGTCGTCGTCGAAGTCGGTATCGATATCGGGCATGGAAATACGGTCGGGGTTTAGGAAACGCTCAAAAAGGAGGTCATATTTGACCGGGTCGATGTTGGTGATCCCTATCGCGTATGCCACCGCGGAACCCGCGGCCGAGCCACGTCCCGGACCAATGAAAACGCCCATTTTACGTCCTGCGTCAATAAAATCTGCCACAATAAGGAAGTAGCCCGGAAAACCCATATTCCGGATCGTTTGCAGCTCGAAATTAAGCCGCTCCTCGATTTCCGGCGTTACCACTTCATATTTCTTCCGCGCGCCCTCGAATGTAAGGTGCCGCAAGTATTCCCATTGGTTCAGAACATCGGCGGTAAGCTCCTTTTTACCTACCATCTCCGACAAGGTATGCGTCTTAAACTCGTCGGGGATCGGGAAGTTGGGGAGTAGAATGTCCTTCCGGAGATCAAGGGTTTTGATTTTGTCTACGATCTCATTGGTATTGTCCAACGACTCAGGCAGGTCGTTGAACAGTTGCAGCATTTCGCTGGTGTTTTTGAAATAGAACTGATCATTATAGAATGCGAAACGAGAGCCCTTCGGGATACCTTTTTCGTCGTCGAAATCTTTGGCAGAAGGCGTGCTCTGCTTATCTCCGGTATTGATACACAGCAAGATATCGTGCGCATTCCAGTCCTCGCGATCCACATAATGGGAGTCGTTTGAGCAAATGATCTTTACATTATATTTGCGTGCGAACTTTACAAGCACCTCATTCACAATGTACTGATCGCGAATGTCGTGGCGCTGCAATTCCACATAAAAGTCGTCGCCGAACAAATCCAGCCACCAACGGAATTCCTTTTCCGCCGCCTCTTCGCCCTGGCGCAGGATCGTTTTCGGGATCATCGCACCGATGCAACAGGTGGTTGCGATCAGGCCCTGGTGATATTGAACGATAAGCTCCTTATCGATCCGCGGATATTTACCATACATCCCCTCAATAAAGCCCAGTGAACACATTTTCACCAGATTCTTATAGCCAATTTCGTCTTTGGCTAGCAGCAACTGGTGAAAACGGACGTCCTTTTTGTCTTTGGTAAACTGCCGCACATGCCGATCTTCCACGACATAAAACTCGCAGCCGACGATCGGCTTGATACCTTGCTTGTTCCCCTCGGCCACAAACTCAAACACCCCGAACATATTACCGTGGTCGGTAATGGCGACGGCAGGCATATTGTCTTCCTTAGCCTTTTTGAACAGTTTTTTAATATCGGCAGCACCATCCAGCAGCGAAAACTGGGTGTGACAGTGCAAATGTGAAAATTGCATATTTAATGGGTTGTAATGGCTATTACAGTCTCGCCAAGCGGTACGCAGCGTATCAGATCAATGCTCCTCCGCTTCTTCGTATAATACATAATTCATATAATCGGTAAAGGGTTTCAGCAATTGAATGCCTTTCAGAACCCGGTCTCCAAAGTCTTTGGAAGCCACCTCCTTATCGGTGTAGCGGTGCATGAAAAAAAGTTGCTTACGTTTCAAAAGCTCGATTTCCGGATGGTCTTTGGAATAACCCTTAGGAACGGTTTTCAGGCTTTCCCCATGAATTTCAGGGAAATAGCTGCGAAATTCCTTTTCTTCAATGATCGATTTCAGCTCATGCGCATTGTAATCGATTTCCTGCCGGAAGCGGGCCAACTGCTCGGCGGTCACCTCCCACATCCCACCGCCAAGGAAGGTCTGGTCGCCTGGCTGTACTTGCAGGTAATAGTCGATTTTCCCCGAGCTCTTCCCGCCCGGGCCAATACCCGCCGCCAGATTTTTTTTGTAGGGATCCTTGTTTTTTGAAAATCGGACGTCCCGGTAAATTCGCAGCATACAATCCTTCACTTGCACATTTCCCAGGTCTTCAAACTTCCCGACCTCGGTGATCAGGTAACCGACCAGCTTTTCCATATCCGCTTTCGCGGCTTCATAAAGTTTCTTATTTTCCTGAAACCACTCCCTGTTATTGTTTTCGGCTAATTGACTGAGAAAGTGCAGCGTTTTAGAATCCATGTCGTGTTGGTGAAGGTATAAAATTCAAATTTACTACGTTTTCTGGTTCAATTTAACGAATTTTGGGATTAAGAAAAGGCTAATGCCCACCGGAAAACGCTAACCTGTTGATAGCTATGAATGTGCAGTATTTGTCGAATGAAAACGGAGAGAGAACTGGTGTTTACATCTCCATGAAGGACTGGGAAGAAATACAGAAGAAGCTGGAATACACCGATTTTTGGGATGACCTCCCTGATCATGTGAAAGATAGCATCGACGAAGGTTTGAAGCAATCTGAGGCAGGTCAGACCAAATCTCACGAAGAGGTAATGCAAAAATTCAGCAGGTATCTATGAACATGCCTATTCGCTGGACGGCGAAGGCAGAAAAAAGCTTTACCGACATTATCGCACACTTGGAAACCGATTGGTCCGAAAAAGAAGTCAGAAAGTTTATCAGGAAAACCAGAGATGTCCTGAAACAGATAGCGGTATTTCCGCTTATGTACGAGGCCTCTCGATCGAAGCCCGGCTTGCGGAAAGGTTTTGTTACCAAGCAATGTTCATTGTTTTACAAAGTGAAGAAAGATCATATTGTTTTGCTTTCATTTTGGGACAATCGCCGTAAACCAACATCACGTAACTAAGTATCAACTAATAAATGGCCAGAATCCTAACAGGCATTCAAAGCAGCGGGCGACCTCACCTGGGTAACATCCTGGGAGCCATCAAACCTGCGATCGAACTCTCTAAAAATCCCCAGAACGAATCTTTCTTCTTCATTGCCGACCTCCATTCGCTGACGACGCTGAAAAACGGTATCGAACGCGGCGAATATGTCCGCGCCATTGCAGCTACCTGGCTCGCATTCGGATTCGATTACAAAAAAAATGTTTTCTGGCGCCAGTCGCGGGTGCAGGAGCATGCTGAGCTTAACTGGTACCTGAACTGCTTCACGCCGTTCCCGATGCTGGCCAATGCGACTTCTTTTAAAGATAAGTCGGAGAAACTGGCGGATGTGAATGCAGGGCTTTTTACCTACCCTGTGTTGCAAGCAGCTGATATTCTGCTGTATAATGCCAATATCATCCCGGTGGGCAAAGATCAGAAACAGCATCTTGAAATGACCAAGGACATTGCTAACCGGTTCAATATACTGGCCGGTGAAGATATCCTGGTACTCCCTGAGCCTAAGATCGACGAACGCATCATGACGATTCCCGGGCTCGACGGGCAGAAAATGAGCAAGTCCTACCACAATTATATCGACATTTTCCTACCGGAGAATGAGCTGAAAAAGGTCACAAAAAAGATCCTTTCCGACTCCAAGCAGCTTGAAGAACCCAAAGATCCGGATAACGACATTACCTTCCAGCTTTACAGCCTGGTCGCAAAAGAATCGGATGTAGAAACCATGCGCCAGAACTACCTGAACGGCGGCTACGGTTATGGACACGCCAAGCAGGCACTTTTTGAATGCTTTATGGAAGTATTCGCTGAGCCGCGCCGCATTTTCAATTATTATATGGAAAATACGGAGGAGCTGGAAGGGATTCTCGTGGAAGGTGAAGCCAAAGCGCGCGAAATAGCCCAGGATACAATCGGCAAGGTAAGAAAAGTGCTCGGTTTCAGTTCATGACGGATGCGGTACATAGCATAGTGCGCGCCGACCAGGAGCTGTTTTTATGGCTCAACGGCTTTCACACGCCCTGGCTCGACACGGTGATGTACTGGGTTACCTACAAATTCACCTGGGTTCCGCTGTACATTCTGCTGATCGCACTAACTATCCGCGCCGAAGGTTGGAAAAAAGGTGGTTTCATCGTGATTGCCGTGGTGCTGGCGGTCGCCTTGGCCGACAAGGTTACTTCCGGATTTATGAAGCCCTACTTTTTGAGATTAAGGCCCTGTCACGATCCTACAATCACCACGGTAATGCACCATGTGACCGACTGCGGCGGCTTGTACGGCTTTGCATCATCACATGCATCCACCAGTTTCGCATTAGCGATCGCCTGGTTTAGTCTGTTAAAAAATCAGGTGCCGCAAATGGCTTTTTTGTTCCTCTGGGCGGTCGTTTATGCGTATAGTCGCGTATATGTAGGCGTACATTACCCGCTCGACATCCTCGTCGGAGCATTGGTCGGGCTGCTGGTCGGATACTGCGTCGTACAGCTTTATTATATTTTTTTAAAAAGATACTATCTTAATTAACTGGTTTTATTTAATTTTGCGCAAATTTTAGTTTGGCCATGGGTTCATTCAATACAGTAAAAATATTTTCGGGGAGTCAGTCCGAATATTTGGCCAAAGACATTGCCAGGTATTATGGTAAGGAACTGGGAGGCTACACGTTGCGGAAATTCAGCGATGGTGAGTTGTCACCAAGTTTCGAGGAGTCGATCAGAGGTTGCGATGTTTTTTTGATCCAATCTACATTCCCTCCTGCCGATAACCTGATGGAGTTGCTGCTGATGGTGGATGCGGCCCGTCGTGCTTCGGCGCATTATGTGACGGTGGTGATCCCCTATTTCGGCTATGCACGCCAGGACAGAAAAGACAAGCCACGCGTGGCGATTGCAGCGAAAGTCGTTGCGAACCTCCTTACGGCAGTGGGAGTTGACCGCGTGATGACCATAGACTTACACGCCGGACAGATCCAGGGCTTTTTAGACCTGCCTGTCGACCACCTCGAAGGAACCTCGATTTTTGTTCCTTATATCAAATCCCTGAACCTTAAAAATCTGCTGATCGCATCGCCTGACGTAGGCGGCGCCGCACGCGCACGGAATTTCGCCAAATTCCTGAACGCGGACATGATCCTGTGCGACAAGCACCGAAAACGCGCCAACGAAATCGCGAGCATGCAGGTGATCGGAGATGTGGAAGGGATGGACGTAGTGCTGGTAGACGACCTGATCGACACGGGTGGTACGCTTTGTAAGGCAGCCGAGATTATCATGGAAAAAGGTGCGACATCCGTCCGAGCGATCAGCACACACGCGATCATGTCGGGCAAGGCGCATGAAAATATTGCCAATTCGGTGCTGGAAGAGCTGATAGTAACAGATACTATCCCTCTAAAGCAACAGAATGATAAAATCCGCGTACTGTCTGTTGCAGAAATTTTTGCAAAGGCAATAGGGCGGATCCGCGATCACGAATCTATTAGTTCATTGTTTATAAATTCTCAGTAAATTTTCTTTTTATTTAACTTTCTTATAAAAATCTTATGAAAAGTCTTGAGATTGTAGGGTTTAAAAGAGCGAATCTCGGCAAGGTGGAATCACAGAACTTGCGCGCTCAAGGATATGTTCCATCTGTGTTGTACGGAGGAGCCGAACAAGTGCATTTCTATGCTCCGGCTATGTTGTTCCGTGAATTGCTTTTCACACCAGATATTTTTAACGTTACCCTGAACATCGAAGGTACCCTGTACAATGCGATTCTTCAGGAAAAACAATTCCACCCTGTGAATGACTCGTTGATCCACGCGGATTTTCTTGAAATCATTCCTGGCAAGGAAATAAAAGTTGAAGTTCCTGTTAAATTGACAGGTACATCCGCCGGCGTTATGAAAGGTGGTAAAATGAACCAAAAATTGCGTAAATTGCGCGTACAGGGTCTTGCGGAGAACATCCCTGACTATGTAAATGTTGATGTAACTGAACTGGATTTAGGAAAATCTGTGAAGGTTGGTGCACTCAAAGCTGAAAATTTTGTTATATTGACAGCGGCAAGCAACCCGATCGCATCAGTTGAAATCCCACGTGCGCTTCGCGGTACACTTGGCAAGTAAGTATTTTATTTTTCATGGCTAATAGATGCAAACGTGCCGACCATTGGTCGGCATATTTGTTTATAGCCAGTTCCGGATTTGCTCAACCAGTACTTTATTGATCCGGACATAACTCTCATGTGTCCAGCCTCCGATGTGCGGTGTAAGCACCACGCGATCCGACGCACATAAATAATCAAAAACGTTCTGTTGCTCCGCCGTCAGCTTCCCGATCTTCTCATTTTCAAGCACATCCAGGCAAGCACCTCTGATTTTACCACTCTCTAGTGCCTCGGTTACCGCCTTTAATTTCACCACTTCACCTCTGGATAAGTTCAATAAATAAAATGGCCTGGCGAAGCTGCGAATAAACTCGTCATTAACCAGGTAGCGGGTAATGTCCGTCAATGGAATATGCAGGCTGAGAATGTCGGCTTCGCGCTGGATTTCCTCTATTGACGATTCGGTCGCGAATGCGTCGCCGTAATTGTCACGGTATTTATCATACGCAAGTACTTTGCAGCCAAAACCGCTGAGCCTCTTCGCAGTAGCAGAGCCATTATTTCCGTAACCGATCAACCCGACAGTTTTGCCCATCAACTCCACTCCCCTGTTGCCTTCACGGTCCCAGATTCCGTTCCGTACCTGCCGGTCGGCGCGCAGAATGTTGTTAAAAAGCGCCAGCAGCATACCAACTGCCTGTTCTGCAACGGCGTCACGGTTGCCTGTACCCGCATGAAATACCTCGATATGCAGCGCTTTGGCCACATCCAGGTCGATCAGATCGAGCCCCGCGCCCGCCCGTGCGATGAAGCGCAGGCTTTTCGCATTTTCGAGCATTTCACGATCCAGGAAGGTCTTACTGCGGATCATAAGCCCGTCGTATCCGGGCAGTGCGTTCTTTATGTCTTCTCTTTTGTATTCTGGATGGTAATCGTATTCCCACTTTTGCTCGGCCAGCATCTCGAATAATGACGGATGCATGGAGTCTGCGATCAGGATTTTCATAGTAGCACAGGATTTTTTGTAACTTGCCGGTTGAACCGTCCGGCAAAAGTAATACAGAATTACGCAGGAGAACACATAGAACAGCATTTACCTACATGAGCGAACAACACAGTGATAAACCGGTTATCGGGATCACAATCGGCGATTATAACGGCATTGGCCCGGAAGTAATCCTTAAAGCATTAGAGGGGAACCAGTTATCAAAATTGTGCACACCAATCATTTACGGCTCCCTGAGAGTATTGAACCAGTACCGCAACCTGCTTGAAATGAAAGACTGGAATCTGCACGGTATCCAGAAACCCGAGCAGGCCAACCATAAACTCACGAACGTCATCACTTGCTGGCACGACCACCAGACAGAAATACAGCCCGGCAAAATTACCGCAGAAGCCGGCCAGGGTTCTTTTGCCTCATTAAAACGCGCCGTAGAAGACCTGAAAGAAGGGAAAATACAAGCCCTCGTTACCGGCCCTATCAATAAGGACAACATTCAGAACGAAGATTTTAAATTCCCCGGCCACACCGAATTCCTCGCGCAGGCATTCGGCAAGGATGATGCGCTGATGTTCATGGTGGCAGGCGACCTGCGCGTAGGCGTTCTCACCGGCCATATCCCCTTGCAAAACGTTCGCGAACACATCACGGCGGAAAAACTCACCGCCAAGATCGAGCAGATTTTACAGTCGCTGAAAGGGGATTTTGGTATTAAAAAACCTAAACTGGCAGTGCTCGGCCTTAATCCGCATGCCGGCGAGAATGGCTTGCTGGGCTCGGAGGAAATCGAAATCATCCAGCCGGTGATCAAGCAGTTTAAAGAAAAAGGCCATTTGGTAGTAGGGCCCTTCCCCGCTGACGGCTTCTTCGCTGCCGGTACTTACCGCCAGTACGACGCCGTGCTCGCGATGTATCACGACCAGGGCCTGATCCCATTTAAAACACTGGCATTCAACGAAGGTGTGAATTTCACCGCCGGACTTTCGGCCGTGCGCACCTCGCCCGACCACGGCACAGCTTACAATATTGCAGGCAAAAATATCGCAGAACCCGGCTCGTTACTCCAAGCGCTGTACCTGGCCTGCGACGTATCCAGGTTCCGTATTTTCAATGCCGATATGGAAAAGAATGCACTGATCTCGAAGCCGCAACCATCTGAAAGTCAACATCCGGCGAAATCGGGTGGCAAGCAGCGATTTAATTAACCCGTTCCTTAACCGGAACCAACGCACATTCTTATGTTAAAATCAATGACCGGATACGGTGTATCCAACATCGAATCCGAATCGATCAATGTCACGGTGGAAATCAAGACATTGAACTCTAAATTCCTGGATATTTATTGTCGCGTACCACGCAATTACTCCGAAAGGGAGATCGAAATCCGTAACCTCATTACCCAGTCGCTGGAACGCGGTAAAGTGGAGTTTACGCTCACTGTCCAGCCAGTGGGGAAGACGGTCGCTTCGACTTCGGTGAACAGGGCGCTAGTCAGCGCCTATTACCAGGATCTGTCGCAAACAGCGACCGACCTGGGCTTTACACCGGATTCGACAGAACTGCTTCGCATTGCATTGCAAATGCCCAATGCATATAACAACGAAACGGTGGACGAGACCAGCAAAGAAGACGACTGGGCGCAGATCAAAGTGGCCGTGATGGAAGCGCTCCGTAAATGTTCTGTTTTCCGCGAGCAGGAAGGCCGCATGACCGCCGACAAATTCGCTGAATACATTGCTACCATTCAGAATCTCCTCGACCAGGTGGCCGAACAGGACAAAACCCGCATTCCGGCTGTCCGTGAACGCATCGAAAAACAGATGAGGGATTTGCTGACCGACGATAACTTCGACCCGAACCGTTTCGAGCAGGAACTGATTTATTATGTCGAGAAATTCGATATTTCGGAAGAGAAGATCCGTCTGGCAAACCACCTTACCTATTTCATTGAGACGATGAAAGCTTCGGAAAGCAACGGTAAAAAGCTCAATTTCATAGCGCAGGAAATCGGCCGGGAAATCAACACCATCGGCTCGAAAGCCAACGACGCCACGATCCAGCACCTGGTGGTCCAGATGAAGGACGAGCTTGAAAAAATTAAGGAGCAAACGATGAACATTATCTGATGCCCGGAGAGAAGCTTCCTCTTTCCTTCTTCTCCGATTATGATACCCGTACTCTCGCGCAGAAATTGTTGGGCTGCGAACTGGTGCATGAAAGCCCGGACGGCCTTACGAGCGGCATAATTGTCGAAACGGAGGCCTATTTGCAGGATGATCCTGCGTGCCATGCATTCAACCGGCGTACTCCACGCACTGAGCCGATGTATGGCATCGCCGGCACGGTATATGTCTACCTGATTTACGGCATGTACCAATGCTTCAATATTGTCAGCAATGCCGAAGGTACCGGGGAAGCGGTGCTGATCCGTGCATTGCAGCCTACGGCCGGTATCGAACTCATGGAAATGCGCAGGCTGATCCGGCCCGGAAAAACACCCGGTATGTCCCCGACCGGTAAGATAGCCCTTAAAGAACTTTGCCGCGGCCCGGGCAAACTGGTGCAGGCCATGGGCATTGAGCGTGACAAACATAATGCGACCCTTCTCACCGGCGAAGCATTGTACCTCCGCGCACCAGTCGCTGCTCCTCAGGCGATTACAGCCGGCCCTCGTATCGGCATTAATGTCGGCCGCGAACTTCCTTACAGATATTACATAAAAGACAATATTTTTGTAAGTAAAGGCTAATGGCCCGCGTCTTATTAAACCAGCCTTCGACAACCCGCTACGCACCTAACTATCAAGAGATCAGTGCTATATGAATGAATTCTACAAACTAGTTCTCCTCTTCTCGTTAGGATGCATTCTCTCTTTTAGCCAATGCACTTCCACCGGACAGGGCAACGGCGCAAAAAGAAGTACCGAAGTAGTGGAATCCAAGCCACAGGAAGGCTTTGCCGAAGACACTGTCCTCATTCGCAAATACCATAAGCTCGCTTCCGAGTATTTGTTTCAGGATGCGGAAAAGTCAATGTTCTATTCCAAACATGTACTGCGCCTTTCTCAAAAACACCAATGGGCGAAAGGGAAGCTGCTTGCCTACAACCTGCTGAGTACCTATTATTTGCTGGATGGCAGCTACGACGTTTTGCGGGAGCTTTCCAATGAAACGATTACCCTATCGAAACAGTTGAATATGCCGATGTTCACTGCTCATGGCAAACGTTTCCTGGGTGAAAGCTACTCCGAATACCGCCAATGGGACTCTTCCCGGATCAACTACGAGCATGCCATACAGATTTTCACCCAACTGAAAGCCGATAGCTCGCTCGCGTTGAGCATCGAGAACCTGGGTAACTGCTACCGTGAGAAAAGTAGGTACGATGTGGCCATGAAGCTGTACAACCAGTCGTATAAGATGTTCGATAAAATGAACTCAGACTGGGGCCGTGCTACCGTTCTGCAAAGCATTGGTTACATGAATGTGCGCACGGCCAATTATGCAGTAGCCGAAAAGTATTTCTTGCAAAGTATTGCGCTGTTCCGCAAAATCCAGAATCGATACGGAGAGCTGAACTGCCTGAACGACCTTAGCAATATCTATTATTACCAGAAGAAATACGACAAGTCCATTGAGGCCGGCCTCAGGGCATTGACTTATTCTAAAATCTATCATTCCACCCAGCAAACCAACTGGGCACTCGTAACGCTTTCCCGCTCTTACAAGGCAAAAGAGATGTATGATGTTGCCTTGAATTACAGCCAGGCGGTCAACTATACACGCCGGATGATCCATGACGAGACGATCAAGCGCCAATACACGATGTACCAGCTGATGTACGACAACGAGCTGATGGACTCCGAGATCCAGCAGAAAATCATCAGCGAGCAGCGCACCGTGCAGCGGTTCCTGATCGGCTTCTCCTGCCTTGTTATTCTGTTTGCAATTTTCCTTTGGTTCAATAACAAAAAGCTCCGCAGGAAAAATGCTGAAATACAGGCCGCACTCATTGAAGGGCAGACAATCGAAAGAAAGCGCGTCGCAGCCGAACTGCACGACCATCTGGGTGGCACATTGGCATCGCTGAACTGGTATTTGTATGGAATTGATAAAAAAGTACTTTCCGCAGAAGAACAAAAGATCTACGAAAGCGTACACCAGATGGTCGGGGCCGCTTATAAGGAAGTAAGGAGCCTTTCCCACAACCTGATGCCTGCTGAGCTCGAAGAACACGGACTGATCATGGCCCTGCAACGGCTTATCAGCAAACTGAACGAAAACAAGAATATCGCATTTACATTCAACCAGAAAGGGATGAACAACCGGCTCAACAACAAGATCGAGTTTGAGCTTTACAGCATTGTATTGGAATTGACCAACAACATCATCAAACACTCCGGCGCCACCGAGGCAACAGTTGACCTGACTGAAAACCTCAAAACGATTGTCCTCGTGGTGAGCGATAACGGTACCGGGATGATCGAACCGAGCCGACAGGGAGTTGGTTTGAGAAATATCAAAAGCCGTGTGGAAAGTCTGCACGGTAAAATACAGATTCACAGCGAGGACCAAAACGGCATTCGTGTCGAAATCGAGATTCCCAAAGTAATCATCAAGTGATTTCCCCCCGCAACGAGACTGTAACGGCACATTTGCTCGTTACATTTTATAGAAAAGATTGAAGCACCCTCATGAATGTTACCGAAAAGGCTCAGGAATTCATTACCGAGAGCAAAAATAGTCTCTATAACGGCTCGTTCGTCAAACTCTCGCTCGGCAACTACCACGGCGCCGACGAAAGCCTGAAAAATATCTACATCAAGAAAGTCCTTATCAAGAAAGAGCCGCGGTTAAGCCTTACTTACCGCCACAAAACACGGGACATTACCAAAAACCACACGTACGAAGAGGTGATCGGGATGCTTGCGCAATGGCTCGGCAGCGATTTCCGCGTGGCGACTTTACAAATGACGGATTCGGACGTGCTTTTTGAAATGCACCCCAGCGGCAAGGCTACCTTGAAGAAAAAGGCCGTCGCCAACCGGGATGCGCCTTCTCTGAGCCACGACAAGAACAAAAACCGGCTCATTTCATCCAACGGCAAAAGCTACCTGTTCGATCTCAAAATCACCGATCAGCAGGGTAATGTGTTCCATAATGCCCAGGACAAATTCCGGCAGATCAATCATTATATCGACATTCTGAGCAGCCTGATTAGGGAAATCGACCCGGAAAATACAGTCAGGGTGGCGGATATGGGCTCGGGGAAGGGTTATCTCACATTTGCCTTATACGACTACCTTAAAAATGTACTGAAACTCACGCCGGAAGTGACCGGCATCGAATTCCGGGAGGATCTGGTGACATTATGCAACCAGATCGCTCAAAACGCCGGTTTCGAAGGACTGTCATTCCGGGAAGGTACGATCGACCAGTTTGATGCTGCCGGCACGAATATCCTCATCGCGCTGCATGCCTGCGACACAGCCACCGACGACGCCATATTCAAAGGCATCCAGGCCGAATCCGATCTGATCGTAGTCGCCCCCTGCTGTCACAAGCAAATCCGCAGGCAGATCGAGAAACATAAGACTGAAAATGACGTCAGTTTTCTGACCCGGCACGGTATTTTCCTTGAAAGGCAGGCGGAAATGGTAACCGACGGTATCCGCGCGCTGGTACTGGAATATTTTGGGTACAAAACGAAGGTGTTCGAATTTATTTCCGATGCCCATACCCCTAAAAACGTCCTGATAGTGGGAACAAGGGGCAGCCGGACGGAAAAATCGCAGGCGGCAGCGCTCGAAAAGATCCGGGAAGCCAAGCGGTTCTTTGGCATTGAGTACCATCATCTTGAGAGATTGACCGGCATTTGAAGCGTCAAAAATGCCCCTTTTTCCCTTCGTAGTAGCTATATTTGCAACTTTTTGTGAACTGAATAATTAATTATGTGGAATAAAATAGCAACTTACATCATCCGCTACCGGCTTTTGTGGGTTGCATTAGTGTTAGTATCGACGGTCTTCATGGCCTATGAAGCCAGCAAAATTGAACTCTCCTACAATTTCGCACGCATCCTGCCCTCCAACGACCCCGTAGAGAAAGAATACCAGGACTTCCGCAAGCTTTTCGGCGAAGACGGTAGTGTGATGGTGATCGGCTGGCAGGACCCGCAGCTTTTCGAGATCAACAAATTCCGCGACTGGTGCAAACTCTCGCAGCAAATTAAGGAGACGGAAGGTATCAAGAACGTGCTTTCGTTGGCCAATGTTTACAAAATCGCCCGCAACGACAGCCTCACCCGTTTCGATTTTTCCCCGGTTATTCGCGATATTCCCAACACCCAGGCAGAGGCCGACAGCATTAAAAAAGAGATTGCCAACCTCCCTATCTATGAAGGGTTGGTACTCAACAGCAAAACTAACGCGACGCTGATCGTTATCACCTTCAACGATAAGGAGCTCAATTCGAAACGCCGTCTGACGATCGTCGACGATATTGAAAAAATGTCCGAAACGTTCGCCGCCAAATACAATACCGATCTGCATTATTCCGGGATGCCTTATATCAGGACAGTGAATATGAAAAAGATCTCCGGTGAAATGGAGCTTTTCATGGGGTTGGCGGTATTCGTCACGCTGCTCATTCTCTGGGCTTTTTTCCGCTCGTTCCGCCTTACTTTGCTCTCCATTGTAGTAGTGCTCATCGGCGTGGTATTCTCAGTGGGAATTTTGCATTTATTTAACTACAAAATCACCGCCCTCACCGGCCTCATACCGCCGCTACTCATCGTCATCGGGGTCCCCAACTGCGTATTCCTGATCAATAAATACCAGGCAGAGCTCGTGTCGCATAACAACAAGGACGAGGCATTACGCGAAATGATCCGGCAAATCGGATTATCGACCTTCCTGGCGAATATGACGACGGCGATTGGTTTCGGTGTGTTTTATTTCACCAATAGTATTCTGCTTGTGGAATTTGGTGTGGTGGCAGCCATCAGCGTGATGGTCACTTATGTGCTTTGCCTGGTGCTACTGCCGATTACCCTGCATTACATGAGTACACCCAAGCCCCGCCATTTGAAGCACCTTGAAGGAAAATGGGCATTCGGGTTCCTTAGGATGGTTAACAGCCTGGTCCACAACCGCCGGAAAGAGATTTACATTGCCATGGTGGTATTGATCGTCGTTTCGGCGTTCGGTATGACCAAGATCCAAACGATCGGTTATGTGGTGGATGATTTACCCAAAAAAGATGTGGTGTACACCGACCTCCGCTTTTTTGAGAAGAACTTCAATGGCGTATTGCCTTTCGAGGTGATGATCAATACCCAACAACCCAACGGCGTGTTTGCGGACCAGGCCAGGACTTTGTACAAGATCAAGGCTTTGCAAAACGAAATGGCGAAGTTTCCCGAGTTCTCGAAACCGGTTTCCATTGTCGAGGCATCCAAATTCCTCTACCAGGGCTACCGCGGCGGCGATGCCAAATATTACGCGCTGCCCGGCGTATTGGAGCTGAATAAAATGGCCCCTTATCTGCAAAGCCAGCAAGGCGCAGCAAAGCAGCTGACTTCATTCCTGAACGAGGATAAAAGCGTTACCAGGGTTAGTTTTCAGATGGCCGATGTTGGTTCTGAGCGCATTAAGGAGCTGATGGCCCGCATCCGCCCGAAAGTCGATTCGATTTTCAGTCCAGAGCAATACAAGGTGGGCCTCACCGGCCACAGCCTGGTGTTCCTGAAAAGCAACGATTACCTGCTCAGCAATTTGTACGAGAGCCTCATCATTGCGATCGTCCTGATCGCGATTGTGGGCATGGCGCTTTTCCGCTCCATCCCTATTATCCTGCTATCCAAACTCCCCTGCCTGATCCCGCTCGCGTTGACGGCCGGTATCATGGGCTATTTCGATATTTATTTCAAACCGACGACGATCCTGATTTTTAGCATTACGTTCGGTATCGCGTCGGACGGAACGGTTTACTTCCTGACACGTTACCGCGAAGAGCTGTACAAAAAAGGCCTTACCCCGTCGAAGGCGGTGACCGCGTCTATTTTCGGGACCGGTTTGAGTATGATCTACACGGCAGTGATCCTTTTCTGCGGGTTCTCGATTTTCGCGGCGTCCAGCTTCGGCGGAACGGCTGCGATGGGTGTCATGGTGTCGATCACTTTGCTGGTGGCGATGTGTACCAACCTGATCCTTTTGCCTGCATTATTGCTGTCAATTGCCAAACGTCAGGGAAAAGATGTGAAACCGAGCTAAATGGAGTTCAAGTTTTATGAGTTTAGAGTTTAAAGTCTACGAGTTCAGAGTTTATGAGTCCAAAGTTTAATTATGTTTACTTTAAACTCATAAACTTTGAACCTATAACTCTAACAACTCCAAAACTCCTGTCACCAAATGAAGAAATTCTTTACAGCGCTATCCCTTTCCATTACGGGGATAGCGTTTCCCGTTTCGGCCCAAACCGACTTCGAAGCCGACTCTATCTTTATCCGTAAAATTTACAACACGGCACTCGGGGAAGGCAAATCCTACGAATGGCTCCGGCACCTGACCCAGCAGGTCGGGCCGAGGCTGAGCGGCTCGGAAGGTGCTGCCAAAGCTGTCGTTTATACCAAATCGGTGATGGAAGGCGAGCGTTTCGATCATGTGTTCCTGCAAAATGTGATGGTTCCGCATTGGGTGCGCGGAGCGAAGGAGAAAGCGCAGATCATTGTTGGCAAACAAAAAACGGAGGTTCCCATAGCGGCACTGGGCGGTTCGATCGCTACTCCCAAAGGTGGTATCAAAGGCAAAGTAATCGAGGTGAAGAGCTTCCAGGAGCTTCGCGACCTGGGCACCGAGAAAGTAAAGGGTAAAATTGTGTTCTTCAATCGCCCGATGGACGCTACCAAAATCAATACCTTCGAGGCCTACGCAGGTGCGGTAGAGCAACGCGCCGCGGGCGCGAGCGAAGCCGCCAAACTGGGTGCGATAGGTTCCATTACCCGTTCCATGACAACGCGCCTCGACGATTTTCCACACACGGGCAGCATGCGCTACGCGAGCGGCGCGCCGATGATCCCGGCGGCGGCCATCAGTACAAACGGCGCCGAATTGTTGTCCAGAACATTGAAAGCAAATCCAGAAACAGAGTTCTATTTCGAACAAAGCTGTGAAACACTTCCGGATGCGCCGTCGCACAATGTGATCGGGGAATTAAAGGGGCAAACCACTCCCGACAAATACATTGCGGTAGGTGGTCACCTCGATTCGTGGGACTTTGCCCAGGGCGCGCATGACGACGGCTCCGGCTGCGTGCAGTCCATCGAGGCGGTGCGCATTTTAAAAGCATTAGGCTACCAGCCCAATAACACGTTGCGTGCGGTTATGTTCATGAACGAGGAGAATGGGATGAAGGGAGGCGTTACTTACGCCGATTCTGTCAAATCCAGAAAAGAAATCCATATCGCTGCCATTGAATCCGACCACGGAGGGTTTTCACCCCGCGGCTTCGGGATTGTAGGTACACCAGAGCAAAAAGCCAAAATCCAGCGATGGACAAAACTATTTGCGGCTTACGGGGTTCACGAACTGGGACCCGGCGGCGGCGGCGCGGATATCGGACCGCTGGCGCAGCAGGGTACGGTGCTATTGGGGTTAATGCCCGATACGCAGCGGTATTTCGACTACCACCATGCGGCCAACGATAAGTTTGAGGCTGTCAGCAAGCGTGAATTGGAGCTGGGAGCAGCTGCCATGGCTTCTATGCTGTACCTTATCGACAAATATGGCCTTTAGGCCATCCCTTGTCCCAGGGACTGAAGTCCCTGGATGGAGATGTGTCGGGCCGCTGGCCCTTGTTAACGGCGAAGGGGACTTTTAGTCCCCTTTGCTATTCCAGTTTTTCGAAGGTTTTCTCCATCCATTCTTCGGGGATGTCGTCCAGCGCCTGTTTAAGCTTTTCGGCCCAGATTCTCGATATCTCTTCCATATCTTTCTGTTCGTAACGGTGTTCGACGATGGCGAAGCTATCCTTTTTGTACAATACCACATCGATTGGAAAATCGACATCGTTGTTGCTCACGCGTGTGGAGTCGAATGAGAGAAACCCCGCTTTCAGCGCCTGTTTCATCGTCGAATTTTCATTGAGTACGCGATTCAATATAGCCTTCCCCTGACCGGAGTTACCGATGATTACATACGGCGAGCCTTCGTCAAGCTCCACCCAGTTGCCTTCCGAATAAAGGAGAAACAGCTTGTGCTCCTTGTCGTCTTTCAGCTGGCCGCCCACAATGGTATTAAGGTTAAATTTCAAGCCCGACCTTTCCAGGCTGGCCTTATCTTCTTCGGCTACCCGTTTGATCTGCTCTCCAAATGCGTTTACAGCCTTGTACAGCTTGTTGTAAACGACGCCTTCGCTGATCAACTCTTCAAAATAATGCACCGCTTTGTCGCGTACGGACCTCAACCCGCTGGTCATAATGAACATCGAATAGTTGTCCTGCTGGGTGACATACATCTTCTTTTTAGTAGTGGTATTGGTACCTGCGGTGATCCGCGTATCGGCCAGGGCAACGAGGCCTTCTTTTACTTTTATTCCTAAACAATAAGTCATTTTTCTGCACTTTGAACCGGCCCAAAAATACCAAATCACATTCTGAACATCACAACAAATCCCTTTTTCATCGATATTTAAAGCCAAATAAGTCCACACCGCCGCCATGATCCACACCGTTCACCTGTTTGCCGAGCTCGACGAACACCTTATTGCATTACTTAAATCCCTCAAGTCCGAAGATTGGGAGAAACCGACCGTCGCCCGCCTGTGGAAAGTCCGCGACGTCGCCGCGCATTTGCTCGACGGCAATATCCGTGTAATCTCCATGTACCGCGACGGCCATTTCACCGCGCCCGACCGGGAAATCAACAGCTATGACGATCTGGTAGCTTATCTGAACCAGTTGAATGCGGATTGGGTAAAGGCCTCGAAACGAATGAGCCCTGCCCTCCTTACCGAATTGCTCGAAAGTACCGGCAAACAATATTCACAAATCATGGCAGAACAGGACCTGGAAGCCGATGCGATTTTTTCGGTATCCTGGGCTGGTGAAACCGTTTCCAAAAACTGGTTCCACATTGCCCGTGAATACACCGAGAAATGGCATCACCAGCAACAGATCCGCGATGCGGTAAATAAACCCGGCATTATGACGCCCCGGCTGTTTCGTCCGCTCATCGAAACCTTCCTGCGCGGGCTCCCGTACACGTACAGGCACACGCAGGCGCCCAAGGGCACGGCCATACGCATCCGAATTGAGCTGGACGAGCAGTTTGAATGGTTTTTGATTAAAACAGAAAATGGCTGGATAATCGATGAAAGTTCCGGAAAAGCACCCGAAGCATCGCTTACCCTCGACGCCGATACCGCCTGGAAGCTTTTTACCAAAGCCATTAAACCGGACGAGGCATTAACAAATGCACATTTAACTGGAAATAAAGAACTTGCAGGCATTACATTAAACCTTATTGCAGTAATGGCCTGAAAACTAAAAACCTCCGCTGGCCATTCAGCGGAGGTTTATGTACTATTATTCCAAAATTCTAATAACCTTATTTCAAGCTTCCTGTAATGCTTTCAGGCGAAACACCAACCCGTCCATTTCGTCGGACGGCCGGAGCTGGCATGAAAGCCTGCTGTTACTGTCGGCATTCGGCAATGTATCCAGCGTATCGAGCTCCTGGTCATTGGATTCCGGCAACTTTTCCTTGCCTTCCAGCACTTCGATATGGCAGGTTGCACAGAGGGCCATTCCGCCGCAGGTAGCCTGGATGTCGTATTCGTATGCTTTGAGGATTTCCATCAGGTTGAAGCCCATATCGGTGGGTACTTCCAGCGCCTGGCGCTCTCCTAAATCGTTCTCTATGAATATATTGATCATGGCTAAAATGGATTAACACCGTTAACAGTGGTGTATTTGAAACTTAATTTCTGATCGGGGTAAACGTATTTGAATGCGCTCTGCATCATAATTGCCGCTTCATGAAAACCGCACAAAATGAGTTTCAGCTTGCCCGGATAGGTATTGATATCACCGATCGCGTAAATGCGCTCGACATTTGTGGAATAATCGAAGGTGTCCACAATCACCGCCGACTTCTCGACGCCCAGACTCCAGTCGGCAATCGGGCCGAGTTTGGGACTAAGACCAAAAAGCGGGATGAAATCGTCGGTGGGAATCGTGGTAACTGATTTATCATTTCCCAAAATGGATACCTCTTTAAGCACGCCATTACCCCCGAGTTTGTTTACCTGTGCTTGCAGAATGAGGTCGATTTTGCCCTTTCCGGCCAGGTCATACACTTTTTCGGCCGAATCCGGCGCGCCGCGGAAGGTATCACCCCGGTGTACGAGCGTAACGCGGGAGGCGATATCAGCGAGGAAGATCGTCCAGTCGAGCGCGGAATCACCGCCACCGGCCAGCACCACATTCCGTCCGCGGAACTGCTCCGGCTTTTTCACCATATAATGCACGCCCTTACCTTCGAAATATTCGAGTTGCTCCACGGCCGGCTTCCGCGGCTCGAAGCTCCCGAGCCCTGCCGCAATAACCACCACCTGGCAATGCACGTCCGTTCCCTCGTTGGTTCGTACCACATAACTGCCGTCGTCCTGTTTTTCGAGTGCTTCCACTCTTTCGCCCAATGTAAATCCCGGTTTGAACTCCTCGATCTGCTTCATGAGGTTGTTCACAAGATCTTCGGCAATGATGGCCGGCGCACCGGGAATATCGTAAATAGGTTTTTGGGGATAAATTTCAGCAAGCTGGCCGCCCACTACGGGCAGGGCATCGATGAGGTGGCAACGCATTTTGAGCAATCCGGCCTCGAAAACCGCGAAGAGCCCTACCGGCCCCGCTCCAATGATGCAAATATCTGTATGGATCATAATTCAATGTGAATGAGAACTTTGGAAAAATTTGATATTCCAAAAGTAGTGCTCATTCACATAGTTAGCCAATCACAATTGGTTATCCGCTATAACCAAAAGTTATAGCACTAGCCCTCTGTGATCATAAATTGCAGCATATCAGGCAATATTTCGATCTCCACTTCTACGGGCACTTCGATTTTCAGCCGCTCGTCATCGATATGTGCGTCTTTTCCGTCCCAGAAAATCTTCACCTTCCTGGCGCGAATGGTCGAAAAACTGAACTCCTTGTCCTCATCGTTAATGCGGCTGAGCAGAAACGACTCGAATTTGCTGCGGCTTTCTTCCGAAACCATCACCACATCGAGCATCCCGTCGCCCGGATCGGCCTCACCCGCGAGCACGAGGTTTGGCCCGATGGAGCGGATATTCATGATTTCCACCATCATATAATTACCGGAATGCTCCACACCGTCAGCCACAATAGTGCAGGGCCGGGCTTCATAATTTTGCACGATTTCGAGCAGTACGGCACGCGCTGCTTTGAGCTTTTCCTCAGCGGTATCGCCGATATCGCCTTCTATTTTGCTCATTACCTTCATCAGGCGCGGGAAAATACCGTAACCAAATGCTTCCAGGAAAAACAAGTCTTCGCCCACGCCATGTACGCGGCCGATATCGAACGGTTTGAGCCGGTAATGATGCCAGTGCGGAATAATTTCCTTTGGATGCCCTTCAATCTGCAATGCGGTGGCGATATTGTTGGCGGTCCCATGCGGCAATAAGGCCAGCGGGTATTGCTTGTCGAGCCGCTTGCGTTTCATGAGCGCTTTGGCCGCCCGCCGGACAGTTCCGTCTCCTCCGGCCACGATCAGGAAATCGGTGTCATTTTCGAAAGTATCCCAGCCTTCCTCCTTTACGGACGAATAGGTGCATTCGAAGCCTTCTTTCTTAATCAGTTTGACCAGCTCCTTCTTGGAAAAGTCATTATCCCCGGCTGTCGGGTTGTGTAAAAGGGTCGTTTTTTTCATATCAGGATGTATAGCATACCCCGGCTTTATAAAAAACATACCAGGCATAATTTTATTAATAATCACCCGAAAACGCTATACGTTATGAAAATCCTGGTAACGAACGATGATGGAATATACAGCCCGGGCCTTGCGGCGCTTGCCAAAATTGCCTCGCGGTTCGGAGAGGTGAAAATAGTAGCCCCGGATGTGGAACAATCCTCGATGGGTCACGCTATTACGGCGTCCAGGCCGCTTTCCTATAAAAAGTCCCCGATCGAATTCGAGGGTATCGATGCCTACCGCGTGAACGGCACACCTGCCGACTGCGTGGCATTGGGGCAACACTTGTGGGACAAACCCGACGTGGTGCTGTCGGGTATCAACCTGGGACCTAACCTGGGGAATGCGATGTGGCATTCGGGCACGCTAGCAGCAGCCAAACAGGCAGTGCTCTTCGGCATTAAAGGCATCGCATTGAGCACGCCTACCGACGTCGAACCCGATTTCGAGAAACTCGATCCGTTTGTGGAAAAGGCGCTGGACCTGCTTTTCAAGAACCCGCACCTGAATCTGGTGAATGTCAATTTCCCGCACGACCCCAAAGGCGTGCGCTGGACACGGCAATCGGTGCGGCTGTACGACAACAATATCGTCCCGGCGCTCGATCCGATGGGCCGCAAGCATTACTGGTTTACCGTGGTTCCGCTGGAACCCGCCGAAGAAGGCACCGACCGCTGGGCCATTGAAAATCAATTCGTCTCCATAACTCCCCTCCGCCTCGACCTGACCAATGAAGCGGAGCTCATGAAGGCGCAGCTGGCTTACCCCATTACATAAGTAAATCCAGCCACACCACCACTTTGAAAGTAAAGTGTGGTTAGAATTATTTGCAAAACGTTTCTTCTATAACCCCGATCCCGCGCCCCAATCCGGTGCGGGATCTTTTTTGTTCAAGTCTTTTGCAAAACCATTAAGGGGTAGAATGGGAAAAATGTAGTCTTATCTGCAAGACAGACGTATTTTTACAAATTCCTGAATCCAAGAAATCAGTTTTTCCTCATCATGAAACAAACCAATATTGGCAACTATCGCTGGGTTATTTGCGCATTACTCTTCTTTGCAACCACTATCAACTACATCGACAGACAGATTCTTGGATTATTAAAACCTACCCTCGAAACAGAATTCAACTGGACAGAAAGCGACTACGCGAACATCGTGATGGTTTTCGCTGGCTGCTATGCCGCCGGTTATATCGTGTTCGGTAACATCATCGACAAGATAGGCTCGAAACTCGGATACGCCGTTTCCATTATCATCTGGAGTATCGCTGCGGTGGCGCATGCATTTGTGAAAAGCACATTCGGCTTCGGGGCTGTGCGTGCCATACTGGGCCTCGGCGAGGCAGGTAACTTCCCGGCGGCGGTAAAAGCGACGGCAGAATGGTTCCCGAAACGCGAACGCGCGCTCGCGACCGGTATTTTCAACTCCGGTACGAGTATCGGGGCCGTAGTTGCACCTATTCTCGTCCCCTGGCTATTAAGTACTTACAGCTGGCAGGGCGCGTTCATCATCACCGGCGCAATTGGCTTTATCTGGTTGATATTTTGGTGGTTGATGTACGAAATACCTTCCCGCCACAAGAAAGTAAGCCCCGAAGAATATGCGTTTATCCACAGCGATAACGAAGCCGGCGACGGCGAGAACCAGAAACCCATTCACTGGACCAAGCTGGTAACGCTTCCGCAAACGTGGGTTTTTATTATCGGAAAATTTCTGACAGACCCGGTATGGTGGTTCTTCCTTTTCTGGCTTCCATCTTACTTCGCTACCACATTTGCATTGGATCTTAAAAAGCCTAGTCTGCATTTGGCGATCGTCTACACAGCGACCACATTCGGGAGCATCGGCGGCGGTTATCTGTCGTCCTATCTGATCAAAAAAGGCTGGACGCCGCTCCGTGCCCGTAAAACCACATTGCTCGTGATGGCATTCGCCGTGATGCCGATTATCCTCGCACAATTCGCGACGGACATATGGACTGTCGTAGGCATTATCGCCATCGCTACTGCTGCGCACCAGGCCTGGAGCGCGAACATCTTCACCATTGTATCCGACATTTTCCCGAAACGCGCAGTAAGCTCAGCGGTAGGTATCGGCGGTATGGCCGGCTCCCTCGGCTCGACATTCTTCCCGCTGCTTGTAGGCGCATTACTCGACCATTATAAGGGAACAGGTAACATCGGCGCGGGCTACAACATCCTGTTCATCGTTTGTGGGCTCGCCTACATCGTTGCCTGGCTTGCCATCCATTTCCTTACGTCCAATATGAAACCGGTGGAAGAATCGTTAAACAACTGATCTACCAAAAATCACCAAGCTGTTAATATTGCTAGCATAGCATTCTGATGAAGAAGTACCATTATCCCCTTTTGATCCTGGCTGTTTCGTCCATGTTGGTGTATTGTAAAACCAACAAGCAAACCAGCCAGCAAACCTCCTCGGCCACGACAACTGTTGCAAAGGAGGAGAAACCCTCCTCAAATGCCGGAAAGTCTCCTTTTATCCCTGCCTCCGAAACCATCGGTAAAATGGTCATCGAGGATGGTTTTGAAGTCAGACTCGTTGCCGCGGAGCCGCTCGTGAGTGCGCCTGTGGCTATGCAGTTCGACGACAAAGCCAGAATGTGGGTCGTAGAGATGGTAGGCTACATGCCCGACACCATCGGTACCGGCGAGGACATCCCGAATGGTAACATCGTGATCCTCGACGACAAAAATAAGGACGGCGTTTACGACGACCGAAAAGTGCTGATCGACTCGCTCGTGCTTCCACGCGCCATCTGCCTGATCGAAAATGGTATCCTCGTGGCCGAGCCGACCAATCTCTGGTTTTATGAACTGAAAAATGACCAGGTGGTCAAAAAGACGCTTGTAGACCCTAAATACACTGAGGGCGGCAACGTGGAGCACCAGCCCAATGGCCTTCTGCGTGCGATGGACAACTGGATTTACAATGCCAAATCCGACAAACGATACCGTCATATCGGGGGCAAATGGGTAATCGAGCATACCCACTTCCGTGGCCAATGGGGCATTTGCCAGGATAACTACGGCCGTCTTTATTATAACAACAATTCCCAAAACCTCCTGGGCGACTATTTCCCTGCCGGCCTCGGTGCCTGGAACAAAAACCAGCGAGGTGTTGCCGGTTACAATGAGAAATCGGTAGCCAATAATAAGGTATACCCACTGCATCCCACACCGGGTGTGAACCGCGGCTACATGAAGAATGTCCTGGACGACAGCCTGCGTTTGAATGAGTTTACAGCAGCTGCTGCTCCCGTCATTTATCGCGGTGATCTGTTTGGAAAAAACTACGATTTCAATGCATTTGTACCGGAGCCTTCCGCAAACCTGATCAAACGGGATTTTCTGAATGAAAAAGGATATGTGGTAAAAGGTGATATCGCTTACAAAGGCAGGGAGTTCCTCGCCAGCACCGACGAGCGTTTCCGGCCTGTAAGCCTCTACAATGCACCCGACGGCAGCCTGTTCGTACTCGACATGTACCGCGGCATTATCCAGCACAAAACTTACCTGACGCCTTACCTGAAAGACCAGATCGGCAAGCGCGACCTGACGCAGCCCCTTTCGGCAGGCCGCATTTACAAGATTGTTCCAAAAGGCTCGAATCCTAAACCGGTAACCATTCCGGATGGTGCCCAGGAATTAGTGAAACTGCTCGGCCATCCGAACGGCTGGGTCCGTGACCGGGCCCAACAAAAATTGATCGACGGCAAATACAACCAGACGGTACCCGCGCTTAGGGAAGCTATTAAACAAACAGCCGACCCATTACTGGCCATCCACGCATTGTGGACACTCGAAGGTTTGAATTCCCTGAAACCCGAAGAGGCACTGAGCTGGATCCGGCAATCGGCCTGGACTTTCCGAGCACAGGGGCTGTATGCATCCACGTCGGTGATCACCCCTACTTCCTACCAGCAATTTGCCACCGCATTTGACGGCATAGTCGACTCGGGCGATACACTCGCGGCGCCTTACATTGCATTCCTTGCCAAAAGCATCGAAAAGTTTGACCAGAATGCATCCCGCGGCCTGCTCAACAAGCTGGCCGCCAAATACCCGAACAACCGCTACGTGTCCGACGCAATTATCAGTAACTTGCAGGATCAGGAAGAAACCTTTCAGAGCGCCATTTCTGCCACTGTGTCCGATCAGAATGCGGTGCTCAACAAGCAACTAACACGCGTAGTGACTGCTGTCCGCAATGCACAGGGTAACCGCAACCCGGAAATGCTCAAAAAAGAATTTCCAAAAGGCGAGGCATTATTTACTTCAGTATGCCAGACCTGCCACGGTGCCGACGGCGGCGGCGTAAAATCACTCGCACCGCCATTGAACCAATCGGAATGGGTGACCGGCAACAAGGATAAACTCATTTCCATCGTCCTTTTCGGCCTTACCGGCCCGGTCAAGGTGAACGGCCACGTGTACCAAACACCGGAAGTAAGTGGCGACATGCCCGGCATCGGCTACGACAAAGGCATGCCCAACGAAGACATCGCACAGCTGCTGAGCTTCATCCGCCGCTCATGGCGCAACAATGCCGATAAGGTAACCACTGAAGAAGTGACCAAAGTCCGCACAAAACTCACCGGCCGCGAAAAAGCATTCACCGAAGCCGAACTGAACGGCATTTGATGGTATGTTGTTGATTATGAATGAAAGGCGCCTCGAAAGGGACGTCTTTTTTTGCTAAAAGAGGGTTATGATATCCCTTCTAGCGAAGTTTGACTGTTGGGTGGGAGTAGCGAGGAATCTGCATGACTTATCAGGCCAAGCAATAGACTAATTTCCCGGTCGGTAAAAACGATCACTCTGTCGCACTCAGGGCCTACAATGGACATTCTTACGTCGCTTCCCTCGAAATTGGCCATATTATTTACGAGCTTTTCAAGTTGTATTCTCAAAGAGTCTTGCCGGGCATTTAACAGCCGAAGCTGGTAAATGCCCAACAAATGCACTCTTGGAAGAATTGAAGATTTATTGTTTCTCCGGACAAAGTCTATCAACTTGGCGTCGCCAGTATTATCGAACTTCATTAAAATGATGAGTCCTAGCAGTTCTTTTTCAGTAAGTTGCCGAATTTCGCCGTTCATTTCCTTAAATCCCTAATACTCTAATCTGTCTAAATCTCCGGACCTTTCAACAACCACCTCCCGACCAGGATCACATTTACAATCACCGTCGCCAGCTGATTTTAAAATGAAAGCAAGCCCATTTAACAGGTCAAAAGAGATAAACTTCTAGTTGGCTGTCTTATTTATTTCAAATGAGCAGTGCTTGTAAGTTAGTAAGCGATTGCCGTCAAAGCCGACAATCGCATCTTCAACCTCCGACTTCGCTATGTCACAGCTTCCCTTCTTTTTAAAAAGGCCTCGCTCCCAAATTTGGCCGTTTTCAGAAAAAATATTTGCATTAATGGTGGTGGAAGTAACCGACACAAATTCTACCCATACGCCACCGTCGGGGCCACCTTTCCAAACCGCAGTTTCCGGTACAGTTATTGGCCTCGACCGTCCAGTTTCGCTGCAACCCGAAATCCAAACTGTCAGCGCTCCGAGAATAACCCATTTCATGTAATAAGAATTTTAGCACTGCATCGCTAACAATTTAATACAAATCAAATTTTCAGCAAAAAATGTCACAAATATGAGACATTCCACTACCTTTGTAAAATCATGAAAGACACTGAGCAAAGTATTATCGAAGCTGCGATCCTGATTTTCAACGAGGATCTCTCTGCACCACTGGAAAAAGTGGCGGATCAGGCGCAGGTGACCCGCAGGACTTTGCACCGGTATTTTAAGGACCGGAAGGAGTTAATGGATAAATGCCAGAAGGAAATCCGCAGAGCCTGTGCCGTAGCGATGTTCAATGCATATAATACGACCGAAAATCCCCGGGAGCGGCTCGAAGCGATGTTTTATGCCGGACTCGATTGCGGTTCCAAAAACACTTTTTTACACAAACTACACACGTTGCACGACCATAAACACCAGGCAGCCAATGAAGCATGCTCCAAATATGACCATACATTCGAGCTCTGGAAAACTAATCTGCAACGGCTGCTCACCGAGGGCGTGATCAACCAGGCCATGACCGTCGACTGGATCCACAATTTCTTTCAAAGCGTAGTAGTGGTATTCATTAACTCGCAGCAAAAAGGGACGCTCGGTCGCGCCGAGGCACGCGAACTCGCCTGGTTTTCATTTAGTAAGGGAATAGGTATTTAAAATTTTTTGTCCAACCATGTCTCATTTTTGAGACATTTATGCATTTCAAACATGACTAATCAACAACTATTCGACGTCGCGATTATTGGCGGCAGCTACGCCGGGCTTTCGGCTGCCATGACATTGGGCCGTGCCCGCCGTAAGGTAATCATCATCGACAGCGGAAAACCCTGCAACCGACAGACGCCGCATTCGCACAATCTCATTACCCACGACGGCAAGACGCCCGCCGAAATCTCGGCCCTCGCACGCGAACAGGTACTCGCCTACCCGACCGTACAGATGTGCGCCGGCCTGGTTACGCAGGTAACAGGCGCGGACGGCGCATTCACCATGGCCGTGGACGAGGAACATACATTGCAAGCCAAAAAACTGATTTTCGCCACCGGTATCCGCGACATCATGCCCGATATCCCCGGCTTTGCCGAAAGCTGGGGTATCAGCGCCATCCATTGCCCTTACTGCCACGGCTACGAATACAGCGACGCCCGTACCGGCGTCCTTATGAATGGCGAAATGGCATTGGAATACCTTAAAATGATCCGCCACTGGACCGCCGACCTTACCCTCTATACCAACGGCCCCGCCACATTCGACGAGGCGACGCGCCAAAAAATGCTCGCATTCGGTGCAGAAATCGTGGAGCAGCCCGTTGCCTCACTGGATCATGAAAACGGTTACCTGAAATCGCTCCGCCTCGCCGACGGTACTACCCGCGACATTACCGCCCTTTACCACCGCCCCGCATTCGTCCAGCATTCGCCGATACCCGAACAACTCGGTTGCGAGCTCAATCCGCAGGGCTTTATCAAAGTGGATGAAGCACAAAAAACAACCGTAGCCGGCATATACGCAGCCGGCGATAACAGCGGCGCATTCAGGGGGTTAACCGGCGCTATGGCCGCAGGAACAACCGCCGGCGCAAGGCTCAATCACGAATTAATCAATGAAGAGTACTGATTGGCTTGTTGCAATATGGTAGATTTGTGGTTATCGGCAGTCGGCCATCGGCTGTCGGCTGTCGGCGGTTAGCTGCTGGCAATCGAATTGTCATTTTTGTTTTACTAAAAAAGCCGACGGCCGAAAGCCGAAAGCTGACTGCCACAATATGTTCAAAACCTCCGCCCCCATTATCATTACTTGTTACAAACGCCTCGCGCCGTTCCTCGAAAAGGAGGTGACGGCATTGGGCTACCGGGTGGAAGAGACATTTGCTACCGGCGTCCGGCTGCGGGGTACGGTCAACGACTGCATTAAATTGAACCTGAACCTCTACTGTGCAAGTCAGGTGCTTTACAGCCTGGGCACATTCAACGCCCAGCACCCAGACGATGTATACCGGTTTTTGTCCAAAATGCAATGGGAGAATATCCTGGCCGACGACGCGTATTTCTCGGTTACCAGCAATGTGATGACCGCGACAGTGAACAACACCATGTTTGCGAACCTGCGCGTGAAGGACGCCATCGTGGACAGGCTCCGTGACAAAAAGGGCGTAAGGCCGTCGACCGGCTCGGAGCTGAAAGGAGCCGTAGTGCATTTGTTCTGGAAGGACGATCGCGCTGAAATCTTCATCGATACTTCCGGCGAAACGGTGGCGCGGCACGGCTACCGCAAAATTCCCGGCAAGGCACCTATGCTGGAAGCCCTCGCGTCGGCGACGATCCTGGCCAGCCAATGGAACCGCAATTCGGCATTTATCAACCCCATGTGCGGCTCGGGTACGCTCGCAATCGAAGCGGCGCTGATTGCCACCAATAGCCGCCCCGGGCTTTTCAGGGACAATTACTCGTTCATGCATTTGCTCGGTTACGATGAGGAAGTGTATTTCAGCGCGCAGGATAAGCTGGAAGCGCAGATCATCGAAGCGCCTAAAATGCGCATAATTGCCACGGACTACGATCAGAACGCGGTTACCAATGCCAAAAAGAACGCAATCGCAGCCGGCGTAGCCGATATGATCGAGTTCGGGCTCTGTGATTTTGCGGACACCGAAGTGCCACGGGATACCAAAGGTGTCTTCTTCGTAAACCCGGAATACGGCGAGCGCCTCGGCGAAATCAGCGAACTTGAAGAAACTTATGGACGGATTGGTGATTTTATGAAACAAAAGTGTGGAGGATATTACGGATATGTGTTCACCGGAAACCTCGATCTGGCCAAAAAAATTGGTCTTAAAGCCAAGCGCAGAATCGAATTTTATTCCGGTAAAATCGATTGCAGGCTGCTGGAATACGAACTTTACGAGGGTTCGAGAAGAGTATAGTCCCAAATCCGCGAAATGCTGCTAAACATAGTTTCTCGCTCGATAACTTTGGCACAATATCTCGATAACTTTGGCACAATATTTAGATAATATAGGGCATAACCATTTAGAAAAATTGTCATGAAACAGTCACAAAGTTCAGGAACCATGCCGCAAGGCCAGGTCCGGAACAGGCCTGAAAACAAAGACAATCTGGATAGCAGGCATCGTGAGGAAGAAATGGTAAAAGGTAATCATATTACCAGCAACCAGAAAGAGAATCACAGTCTGGGAAAACAGCGAAGGTAGCATTCGATGCACCTTATTAAATGGTTCCTAAGTTGAGACGAAGTCCGCATGAAACGAACATCCGGACTTCGTTTTTTTGTGCTTGTTTATAATGTCCTTTGGCAGAAATTACTGTAACGGTTATCTCGTTTTCATTGACAGCGTACACGAGGCCATGTTCTTGGTTAATCCTTCGCGACCAGAGACCTGCCATATCGTACTTCAACTGCTCCGGCTGCCCGGTACCGGTGTACGGATGTTCAGTGAGCTCGTCGAGCAGTTTACGAAGTTTTATGAGCGCAGGCTTGTTCCCTGACTTTTTAAGCTTTTCAATCCCTTCCAACGCCTTGTCAGTGAAAGCAAGCTGATAACTCATAATCCAAGCAGTTTATCCAAATCCGCCTTATTTACTTTTTTGGTTTTCCCGGCACGGTACTGCTCTATTCCTTCCCTGATCTCGGCCACGACTTCAGGGTCCATGAAGTAACGGTCCTTTTCACTCACCGGTGTCAAGGCATAGGCTTTTCCCTTCCCTCTCTGTATGATGACCTGCTGATTATTATCGGCGAGGTCCATATATTTTTTTTGATTGTCGCGGAATTCGCGTGAGCTGATCACAAGCATCGTTTTTCATTTTTATGTACCAATTTGATACACAATTTACACACAATTAATTTCATTTCCCACGGCTAACATACCCCCACCGTCTCAATTCCCAGCAATTTCCCCAGCTTATCCCATGCTGTTCTATCATATTGATTCTAAAATTGTTGCCTTTTAACAAAGCACCAATTCGGCAGTCTTACTCACAGAATGTATAGATATGACACTATATTTTGCTTCAAAAATTACCTTCGCCGGCCATTGCTCATCCAATTTTCGGCCCGATTGTACGTTCCTATGCTGAATTTCGGTCGATAGACCGATATTTACATTAAAAACCAGAACCGATGAAACGATACCTGATGGCGCTCACCCTCCTGATCGGCGCTGTATCCTGTGATTGGATCGGCAATACGCCGAGTTTTGGGGATGATTTCATTACTTATGATATCAAGGCAGGCAACCATGAAGTAGAGCGCAACCTGAATACGCTGTTTACCGGCTCATCCATGCGTTTTCAGGCGCTCTTCGATAGTAGTTGTATTTATAAAACGAGCGTTCCTGAAAACCAGAACGATATCAATAAACTATACGGATTTTCGGACTGCAGTTCCCAGCACCATAACAACAGTGCACGTTTCGGTTGGAACTGGCGCGAGGGTGCGTTACGTATTTACGCGTACACATACGTGAATGGCGTCCGCCAGGAACGGGAACTTGGTACGGCCGAATTGAACGAAGTCACCAGCTTCCGGATCGATATCCGGGAGAATACTTACGCGTTCACCTACCATGGAACCGAAACCGTGATGCCACGCCATTGCTCGGGCGGCGTGGGCGTAGCTTACAAACTGCTGCCCTACTTTGGCGGTGATGAAGTTGCCCCGCACGACATCCGGATCAAAATCAGGAATTTGTAGGATTGGATTAAACCATATTCTAAAAACTGTCTTCCACATCCGGGCGGAAATTCCCCAACCACCTCCCGAACCGGGGTTTTAAACTGGCTTTTCTCTCGCAACCGACGAATAGTTCCTGCTTTCAGGCAGGTCATTACGAAAAACAGCCCACGGAGGTTTTGACTGGTATAATTTTTGTGCGACGCACCTATCACACACTCGGGAAGACTTGTACACACACTAGGAAATTTTGTGTCTCAGCGAGCTGACCGTATATATTCCGGCGCACCGAAGCCTGTTGGCCGACGCCCGACATTCGGCATATTCCTGATTAGTGCCTACTTTACCCAAAAACATGATCCTTATTGTCGACGACAGGCCGGAAAACATCTTACCGCTTAAAAAAATCCTGGAACTCCACAATTTCAAGACCGACACCGCGGAGTCAGGCGAGGAAGCCTTGAAGAAGGTGCTCAATAAGACCTACTCAGTGATCATTCTCGATGTACAAATGCCGGGCATGGACGGCTTTGAAGTGGCAGAAGCCATTGCAGGCTTCGGGAAAGCGAAAGACACACCCATTATCTTCCTTTCGGCCGTCAATACAGAAAAAAAATTCATCACAAAAGGCTATACCTCAGGCGGTATCGATTACCTCACCAAGCCCGTCGATCCCGACATTCTGTTGTTGAAAGTAAAAACGTTCTACCGGCTTTTCGAACAGCAGCAGGAACTCAAGGCCATTCAGGAATCGCTCCGGCATGAAATCGATATCCGCAAACATGCACAGGAAGAGCTGGCAGCCAGGATGGACGAGCTTCGCTTCATTCTTGAATCGCTGCCGCAGATCGCATTCACGATCCGTAATGATGGGAAGATCGAATATGTAAACAGGCATTGGTTTCAATACGCTGCCGATGCCGGCGCATTTCCGGAAACTCACCCCGATGACCATACTTATAAGCGTTGGAATGAACATTTCCTGAATGGTCTTGAATTTTCCGGAGAGGCCCGGTTACGGCAGCTGGATTCGGACGATTACAGGTATTTTCTGCTTAAGATCATCCCAGTTCTGCAAAATGGCATCATTGTGCGGTGGGTAGGCACTTTTACCGATATTCACCAGCAAAAGATGGCGAACGAGTTGCTGGAACATAAAGTGGAACTCCGCACTAAAGAACTTGTCGATAAAAACTCCGAGCTCGAAACAACGAACCACGAATTGCAGCAATTTGCATGGGTGGTATCCCATGACCTGAAAGAACCGCTTCGTAAAATTCAGACTTTCAGCCATTTGATTAAAGACAAATACCTATCCGGCAACGAAGAGGCGATCTCTTATCTCGACCGGTCGATCAGCTCTTCGGCCAGAATGTCGCGGCTCATCAGCGATCTGCTCGACTATTCACGACTCTCTGTGACTGCCTATTTCCAGCCTACCGACCTGAATGCGCTGGTAGATGAGCTGCTTGCCGATTTCGACGAAACAATACGGGAAAAGAAAGCCAGCATCCGAAAGGACACTCTTCCGGTGGTGGAAACGATCCCGAGCCAGATCCGCCAGGTATTCCAGAACCTGATCAGCAATGCCCTGAAATTTTCGAGACCCGATGTGGCACCTGTCATCGATATTCGGTGTGAGATTATTGAAGAAAAGAACCTTTCCAGCCTCGCATCGGCCGAAGGTCCCTATTGCAGGATTACCATTGCAGACAATGGCATTGGCTTCGACGTGAAGTTCCTCGACCGGATATTTGTCATTTTTCAAAGGCTCAACAACATCAATGCCTACGAAGGAACCGGGATCGGACTGGCCATCGCCAAGAAGATCATGGACAAACACAATGGCATTATTTCCGCCCGGAGCACCGAAAACCAGGGTTCCGAATTTATTCTTATACTTCCGTTCGTGCAGGAACATGCGCCGACGACCATTAAAACCGACATTTAGCTGACGCCCATTTTATGAAGAAAGTTTCCAATTCGATCGTCCAGCAATTACAGATCGTATTTTCCTTCTCCATCCTGCTTCTTTTTTTCAGCCTTTTGGCCTCTTATTATGCCACACAGAAGCTGATCAATAATTCAGAGCTGGTCAACCATACGAATGAAGTGCTCATCGAGGCCGAGGCCGTCATGTCGCATATGAAAGATGCGGAGACCGGCCAGCGGGGCTACCTGGTTACGTCCGACCCGCAATTCCTTGAGCCCTACGAAGGCGCTTACGAGAAAACCACTAACAGCTACAACAATCTGTTGGAGCTTACTGCCGACAATCCCGCGCAGCAAAAAAACCTGCGAGAGGTAAAAGCGCTTTATGAAGCCAAATTCGGCCAGATGCAGAATATCATCGATATGGCGAAAAAGGACCCCAATTTCGTGCACGATACCGATGCCCGTCTGCGGGAAATGGTTCGGGGGAAAAAGATTATGGACGACCTCCGGCTCAATACGGAGCGAATCAAGGAAGAGGAAAGTGCCAGGCTGGCCGAACACCTCGAACAGCAGCAGATCTATATCAAATACACGCCCATTCTGGTGGTTGTAGCCGCACTTATATCGATCCTGATCACCATCTCCTCCTACCTGCGCATTCGGAAAGATATTGGTAAGCGAATAGCACAACAACAGCTCGACGAGGAAAAGTATGCCGAAACAAGCCGCCGGATCAGCCATATCGAAAAGGTTACGCAAAGAATCTCAGAAGGCGACTATTCAGCACGCAGCATGGACGAATCCGACGATGAGCTCGGCCGGATTTCCACTGCTTTGAATAACATGACCGGCTCGCTGGAGCAAACTTTCAATGATTTGCATAACCAAAACTGGCTGCAAGCGGGAGAAGTAAAAATCAACGACGCGATACGGGGCGAACGTGTGCTCAAAAAACTATCCGGAAATCTCATCAATACGCTGGCCGGCTATGCCGGGGCGAACCTCGGGACTATCTATATTCTCGATGCCGACTGGAATTTCCGGATTACCGGCAGCTTCGCGGCTCAAAATGCACCGGAAACCATCGTGCCGGGACATGGCCTATGCGGGCAGGTTATCGAAACAAAGAAGCCGGTCCTCGTACGCGATGTACCTGCGAACTACCTCAAAATAACATCCAGCCTGGGCGAAACCAGCCCTGCTGCGCTCGCGATCCTCCCGCTCGTGTATTCCTATGAATGCATAGGCGTGATCGAACTCGGATTCTTGAAAACCCCGGATGATCTCACTATGCGTTTCCTGGAAGAAAACCTTGAAACAATGGCCAGCGGAATCAATTCCGCCATCGACTATGTAAAACTTCAAAACTTCCTGGAAGAAACCCAGGCCCAGGCCGAAGAGCTGCAAACGCAGCATAACGAGCTCGAAAACCTGAATGCGGAGCTCGAAGCACAATCGCAGAAACTGCAGGCTTCGGAGGAAGAGTTGCGCGTGCAGCAAGAGGAGCTGCAGCAAACCAATGAGGAATTGGAAGAACGGAGTGGCCTGCTGGAAGAAAAGAACCTTGAAATACAGAAAAAGGCGGAGGAGCTGGAACTCACCACCCGGTACAAATCCGAGTTCCTCGCCAATATGTCGCACGAGCTTCGGACACCGCTGAATTCGATCCTGCTTTTGAGCCGGCTGCTTGCCGAAAATGACGACAAGAACCTGACCAGCGACCAGATCGAATATGCGACGGTTATCCAGTCATCGGGCAACGGCTTGCTGGGCCTGATCGACGAGATCCTCGACCTATCGAAAATCGAGGCCGGGAAGATGGAACTGGATTACGTGAGTGTATCCTTGAAAGAGATTTACGATGACATGAAGGGGCTTTTTGCTCCGATCGCGCGGGAAAAAGGGCTCGAATTCTCGGTTACCATCGCGAACGATGTTCCGCCGGTGATCGAGACGGACAAAATGCGGATGGAGCAGATCCTGAAAAATCTGATTTCCAATGCATTGAAGTTCACCGCACAGGGATCGGTGGATATTACCATCAAGCTGAACGACGGAAATGATAAAATGCTGTGCTTCGTCGTCCGTGACACGGGCATAGGCGTCCCGCCTGAAAAACAACACCATATTTTTGAAGCATTCCAACAGGCCGACGGCTCCACGAAGCGCAAATATGGCGGCACGGGGCTGGGATTATCGATCAGCCGGGAGCTGGCCAAGTTGCTGGGTGGAGAAATATCGCTCACAAGCGTGCCTGGTCAGGGCAGCGAGTTCACGCTGTTCCTGCCCATCGGACCGGCGTACATTGGTTCCGAACCGGAAAAGGCCAATTTCTTCGAAAATTACCAGGAGGAAACCGCAACTAAACCGTCTCCTGCGACGCAAAACCGGTTTATCAGCACCGTCATTCCGGAAAGTATCCCCGACGACCGCTTGACGGCAAAAGATGCCGCGAAAACGATCCTGATCATCGAAGACGATACACTTTTTGCCAAATCACTCCTGGATTATACCCGGAAACAGGGCTACAAGGGCATTGTAGCCGTACGCGGCGACGAGGGCCTTGAACTGGCACGGACGTTCCGTCCCATGGGTATCCTGCTTGATATTCAACTGCCGGTGGTGAGCGGATGGGACGTGATGGACCAGCTCAAAAACGATCCTGAAACGCGACATATTCCGGTACATATCATGTCGTCGCACCGGATGAAAAACGAGAGCTTGCAGAAGGGTGCAATCGACTTCATCGACAAGCCGGTGGCGATCGAGAAGATGGAGGAAGTTTTCCGGAAAATCGAATATGTGATCAGTAAGAAATCGAAAAAGGTGCTCATTGTCGAAGACAATTCAATGCACGCCAAAGCATTGGCCTACTACCTGGGCACATTCGACATTCATTCGGAGTTGAAAAGCGATATCAATGAAGGTGTCAGCGCGCTTTCCAACAACGAGGTCGACTGCGTGATCCTCGACATGGGGATTCCCGATAAGAAGGCCTATGACATGCTCGAAGAGGCGAAAAAGAATCCCGGCTTTGAGCACGTACCGATCATTATTTTCACGGGCAAAAGCCTTTCCATGACCGAAGAGCTGCGGATCAAACAGTATGCCGACTCGATCATCGTCAAAACCGCACATTCCTATCAGCGGATGCTCGACGAGGTGTCACTGTTCCTGCACGTGGTAGAGGAAAACAGGAAAAATGCCCGCCAGAGCGTCGACGCTTACAAGCTCGGCGGACTCGGGGAGATTTTGAACAATAAAACAGTACTCATAGCCGATGACGACGTCCGGAATATTTTCTCACTTTCGAAATCATTGGAAAATTACAAAATGAATGTCCTGACGGCACTCGACGGCAAGGAGGCGTTGCAAAAGCTCCGCGAAAACCCGGAAGTCGATGTAGTACTGCTTGACATGATGATGCCGCAAATGGACGGCTACGAAACCGCAAAACGCATTCGCGAAAATCCGCATTGGCGCAACCTGCCGGTGATCGCCGTTACCGCCAAAGCCATGACCGGCGACCGCGAAAAATGCATTAATGCCGGCGCTTCTGACTATATTACGAAACCAGTGGATATCGACCAGCTCATGTCGCTGCTGCGCGTGTGGCTTTATGAAAAATCCTGACCCCGCACCATGGAAAAGAAAAAGATCATGATCGTCGATGACGACGCCCGGAACATTTTCGCGCTCAGGGCGACCCTTAAATCGAAGGGGTTCGACTGCATTTCCTGCTCCGCCGCAACGGAGGCGCTCGACATCCTGAAAACCAGTGAACCGGTGGATGCCGTGCTGATCGATATGATGATGCCCGAAATGGATGGTTACGAGGCCATTCCGCTGATCAAGGACCTGGAAAACAGGCAATCGGTACCGGTGATTGCCGTCACGGCACAAGCCATGGTAGGCGACCGTGAAAAGTGCCTTGATGCCGGTGCTAACGATTATATTTCCAAACCGATTGATGTCGACAAGCTTTTGAAGATACTTGGTAACATCTGATCCCATGATTGAAGAGGAAGACATCGATCTTTTGCTGAATGACTTGTTCGATCTCTACGGATACGATTTCACGCGGTACTCTCGCGCTTCGTTGAAACGCAGGATCACCCGGCTCTGCTCTCTCGATAAATTCCCCAGCTTCGCCGAGTTGCGTTACAAGGTCCGCAACGATCCGTCGTATCTCAAACGATTCGTAGAAGAAGTGACGGTCAATGTCACCGAAATGTTTCGTGATCCTGCATTTTACAGGTCCCTGCGCGAGGAAGTACTTCCGGTATTGGGTACCAAGCCGTTTGTCCGTATCTGGCATGCAGGCTGCTCAACGGGCGAAGAGGTATATTCCATGGCCATCCTGCTCAAAGAGGCCAATCTTCTCCGGCGCTCACTGCTGTATGCGACCGATCTCAATCCGAGCGTGCTTGAAAAGGTCAGAAAGGGCATATTTCCACTCTCGCTGATGAAACAATACTCCGAAAGCTACATTTTATCGGGTGGCACCGCGGATTTTTCTACTTATTACACGGCCCAATACGGACAAGCCAAGTTCGACAACGAACTTTCGGAAAAGATCATTATTTCGACCCATAACCTGGTATCCGACAGCTCTTTCAATGAATTCGATCTGATTCTCTGTCGTAACGTACTCATTTACTTTGACAAGGAATTACAAGACAGGGTCCTGCAACTATTCGATGCGAGTCTCGGCACATTGGGTTACCTTGCATTAGGGACGAAAGAGACCCTGAAATTCTCGGCTGTACAACACAAGTTTAAGCAACTGAACCGGGAGAAAATATGGAAGAAAATCATTTAAACCATACTTGCGAACTCCTGTTGATCGGAGGCTCGGCGGGGAGTCTGGAGGTCCTGTTCAGGCTGCTTCCGTTGTTACGCGCCGACTTGCCGTTCCCGGTGGCGCTGGTATTGCACCGCCGTAGTTCCGGTGATTCCTCCTTATCCGAATTGCTGGCTTCCAAAACCTTAAATCCAACCCAGGAAGTTGAAGACAAAGAACCTGTTACACCCGGAACGATCTACCTTGCTCCTGCCGATTACCATCTACTCATCGAACATAACCGCACTTTTTCACTGGACTATTCCGAAAAAATCAATTTCAGCCGGCCGAGCATCGACGTCACGTTCGAATCGGCTGCTGAGGTCTACGGACCGGGGCTGGTGGCGATATTGCTCTCAGGTGCTAATGAGGACGGTACCAGCGGTCTCACTGCCGTAAAGAAAGCCGGAGGTATGGCTGTCGTGCAAAATCCCGATACCGCCCAAATGCCCTTCATGCCGCACCATGCCCTTACCCATCTGCACATCGACCGTGTGTTCGATACCATAGAAATGGCCGCTTTCATCAACTCATTGAGGCAGGCTTACTAACCGATCGTTGATTTCTACCACAAAAGCGAGATCCAGTCTTTCTTTTTAAACAGGCTATTGAGGAAATTTGTATAGAGTTTAAAACAGTAAGATCATGGCAAAGCCCAATAAAATATACAGCATTTTATTCAACAAATGCCCCCAATGCGGCGAGGGCGACTTTTTCATTACAAAAAGCGCCTATAATCTGCGGAATTTCGACAAAATGAACCGCCATTGCCCTCACTGTGGTGCCGACTTTGTGCCTGAACCGGGGTTCTATCAGGGCGCATTGTATATCAGCTATGCCCTCTACGTGGCATTCATGGTGATTTACTTCCTGATTTTCGTCAATTTTTTCAGACAATACCTCGATTATTTCCTGGTAAGCATCATTCCAATCCTGGTTATCCTGACACCGCTCTTTTACCGCATGGCGCGCCGCACCTGGCTTGCGTTGTTCATCAAGCCGGTGTCTTCCGAAGAACGGGCGTAAAGCATTTATAAGGCCGGGCTCTTCCGGAAATCTTCCGGCGTCATGCCGGTTTCTTTCCGGAAGAACTTGGTAAAGTAGGAGTTATCGTTGAAATTCAGCTTGTAAGCGATTTCCGAAACGGTCAGATCCACGTTGATCAGAAGTCTTTTTGCCTCCAAAACGATCCGGCTGCGGATCAGCTCTCCCGCCTGCATTCCCAGGTGCTCTTTACATAGCGCATTCAGGTGATTAGGCGTCACATTCAGCATTTCGGCATACTGGCCGGGCAGTCGCAGTTGGTCGTAATGCTTATCGATGAGGCGGATGAAGTTCCGTACCGTCGCATTCTTCCCCTTTTCAGCATTCTTTTTGCGGTCTACCGAATCGCTCTGTTCGATGATCAGGAAAATTTGGAGTAGTAAAACACGCACCATATCGTCGCGCCACGCCGTCGCGCGGGCATTTTGGCTCAGCAATTCCTCGAACAGCCTGCAGACATGCGCGCGAATCGGTTCGGACAGCATCAATACATTATTGCTGCTATCCTGATCGAGAAAAGAGAACGAATCGAGGTATTCCGGTTGCAGCAGGAAGGATTTGAAAAAAGTATCCGAGAAATTGACCACGTACCCTTCCATTTCCCCTTCAAAATCCCATGTATGTACCTGTCCGGGAATCATGAAATAGATCTGATAAGGCGTAGCTTGAAAATGGTGGAAATCAATCGTGTGCCGGCCACTGCCTTCGGTAAAAAGTACCAGATGGTAGAAACTGTGGCGATGCGGAAAAACAAGGCTCTGATGTTCATGAACATAATCCGAAAACCGGGCGATCATGATATGGTCTTCGCGGTATTCGGATAGCGGGCCGATGTCGAGCCGTGGAAATGAACCGTGCATGGCAATTCGAAAATTGGGTCAGAGTTGGCAATTTAATGCTAATTCGTGATTTGACGCCTCTTCTGTATCTTGCATAAGTTTCAAAACCCTTTTCTGTCCGATGCGGAGAGCGCTTGCATTATGTATGGCATTGTTACTGCTTGCTGCGGCATCCCGGCAGGAAAGCATTGGCGTACAAAACTGCACGGACCGCTTTCGAACCGATGCCCCGGCATTTGCCGCCGCCGTAAGACAAATGCGGATGGCGATCGAAAAAATAGATACTTCCGATGTCCAGAGCATTGCACATGCAAAACAAAAGCTGAGAGAAACCCGGCTGGCTTACAAGCGGATCGCATTTTTCCTGGACTACTTCTTTTTTACCTCGTCGCGCATCTACAACCGGCCGCCCAAGAACGAAATCGAGGAGCCACACCTCGAATACGGAGCTCCTACCGGGCTCCAATATATCGAAGCGCTGTTGCTCGACAATCCCGGTTTACATAAGGAGGAAATCGTGCAACAATGTCGGTTTCTCGAAACTTCGGCAGAAGATCTGCCCGCACTGCTCTACAATTTCAAAACCACCGACGCGCAGGTACTGGAAAGTGTGCGCCTCGAACTGATCCGTGTCATAACACTGAGCATCAGCGGTTTCGATGCGCCATTACTTAAAAGCGGCCTCGACGAAGCGTTGGTTTCACTTCAAGCGCTTCACGAAGTATTGAATCCCTATTTAATGCATTCCGATGAAGGCTCGGTCCGAAAATTGCTGATTTCCTGCGAGATTTATCTTACCGGAAAAACGGATTTCGACCAGTTCGACCGGTTGTTCTTTCTGACTAACTATGCGCTGCCATTGCAGGAAAGTCTTGGCCTGATGATCAGCGGAATGGGTTTGGAGGTCAATGAGAAGGGTATTTTAAATTACAACGCCCGGAACATTTTCAGCCGGGATGCTTTTGCAGAACCTGCTTTTACCGGAGGGGCCAACACCAATCCTGCATTTGCCGAGTTAGGTAAAAAACTATTTTTCGAGACGCGTTTATCGTCCAACGGCACGCGCAGCTGCGCATCGTGCCATAACCCCGCTCTGTATTTTACCGACGGGCTCCCCCGCAGCATAGGCATTCACCCTGGCCAGGCGGTGCGGCGGAATGCACCTTCCTTATTATATAGTGCATTCCAACACGCTCAATTCTGGGACGGACGCGCCAAAACGCTGGAAGAACAGATCCGCACGGTGATCCGCGACAGCCTCGAAATGAATGGCAAGCCAGGAGAAGTGATACGAAAACTGGCCAGAGAACGCCCCTATCGCCGTCTGATCCGAAAGATATCTCCGAAGCGGGGGACTTTGAGTGATACGATCATTTACAAGGCCATTGCGGCCTATGTACGCACTTTGCAGCCATTCAATTCGGATTTTGACAGGTACATTGCGGGAGATAAAGCAGCACTCACGGATCGTCAGGTGAATGGCTTCAACCTTTTTATGGGTAAGGCTCAATGCGGCACGTGCCATTTCGCACCGCTTTTCAACGGGCTGATCCCGCCCACTTACACGCTCACGGAGTTTGAAATACTGGGCACTACCGCGTCGGATGATCTGCTCCACCCAAAAACGGATCCCGACCAGGGGCGCTTCGAAACCCGCCCTACCCCCTATTATCGCGGGGCATTTAAAACGCCCACCGTTCGCAACGCCGCCGTAACAGCTCCCTACATGCACAACGGCGCTTTGGGAAGCCTCGAAAAAGTCATGGAATTTTACGATAAAGGAGGCGGGGCCGGCCTGGGTCTCGATATTCCTAGCCAAACGTTACCGGCAATACCGCTTAATCTTTCGGACCAGGAAAAGTCTGACATCATTGCCTTTCTACATTCACTTACCGACCGTCTATGAAAACATATTTACCCGCCTTCTTGCTGTTCTTCGCATTCATCGCCGCACAGGCGCAAGGTACGCTCCTGCGCGGCCCCTATCTTCAGGTAGCGACGCCCACGAGTATCGTTATCCGTTGGCGTACCGATAAACCCTCCGAATCCGTCGTCAGAATTGGCGGCAGCTCGCAGTCACTCGCCCAGACTTTTGCCGACGATACCCCTGTTACCGAGCATGAAGTGAATGTCACCGGCCTGCAAGCGGAAACACGTTATTACTATTCCATTGGTTCGCAAAGCGCAGTTTTACAAGCCGGAGAGCACAACTATTTCCAGACTTCCGCCGTGGCTGGGAAAGCGGGAAAATATCGTTTCGGACTGTTGGGTGATTGCGGCACGAACTCTGTCATACAAGACGAAGTGCGGGCAAGGATGATGGACTATCTCGGCTCCAACTACATGAATGCCTGGCTTTTGCTTGGTGATAACGCCTATTCTTTCGGGCGTGATGCCGAGTACCAATCCAATTTTTTCAACCGGTATAAAGACAACCTGCTAAAAAAATATCCGCTCTTCCCCTCACCGGGTAACCACGACTACGACAACGACAATCCGGCCCGGCAGAACGATCATAAGGTCCCCTACTACGATGTTTTCACCATGCCAACCCGGGGCGAAGCAGGCGGTGAACCGTCCGGTACCGAAGCATTCTATTCTTTCGACTATGGTAATGTCCATTTCCTCTCGCTCGATTCGTACGGCCGGGAAGACAACGCGACGCGCCTGTATGACACGCTCGGCAGGCAGGTACAATGGATAAAAAAAGACCTCGCGGCCAACAAAAACAAAGATTGGGTCGTGGCTTACTGGCACCATCCTCCCTACTCGAAAGGCTCTCGGGAATCGGATGGCGATCCCGAAATGACGGCGATCCGCCAGAATTTTATCCGGATTCTCGAACGCCTGGGGGTTGATCTGATCGTTTGCGGGCATAGTCACGTGTACGAGCGGTCGCGCCTGATGGGCGGTCATTACGGGTACAGCAACACTTTCGACGCGTCCAAACACATCATTGACGCCTCTTCTGCCCGGTACGATGGTTCGGACAATTCGTGCCCCTACATCAAAAACTCCCCTCAAAGCCGGGGAACGGTATATGTGGTAGCCGGTTCCGGGGGCCAACTCGGCAATCCAAAGCCCGATTTCCCACACAAAGCCATGTATCATTCCGACGCCGAACACGGCGGAGGGCTTATGCTGGAAGTGGAAGGCAACCGGCTGGATTTGAAATGGATCGCAGCAGACGGCGTAATCCGCGATAAATTCACGATGGAAAAGGGCGTGAACAAGGAAACAACGCACGAAATCGCACGCGATCAATCCATCGAGCTTAAAGCCTCGTTTGTAGGCAATTATGTATGGAGTGATGGTTCAAAAACACGGACGATCACCGTAAAACCTACTGAAAGTACAGATTATACGGTGAAGGATGGCCGGAACTGCGTTCAGGATGTGTTTCATGTAAAAGTGGCCGCTCCTAAGCCTGATCCTGCCACATTCATTGGTTTCAATGCAAAGAAGGACGAAAAGAACCTGGTAACATTGGCCTGGATAACGAGTGCCGAAAATGAACTCGCCTATTTCGCTGTACAACGATCTACCGATGCCAAAAACTTTACGCAAATAGCAAAGGTCCCCGGCGGCCCAATCTCGCAACAGAACAAGAATTACATGTTCGAGGATAGTGAAAGCACTAAGTTGCCTGTAAACGCGCGCTATTATTATCGGGTCGTTGCGACATCAACTGACGGACGACTGCTGTACACTCCCATCATGCAGGTTTCTCTTTTTGAAATTGTACTTGCAGCCGAGCCAAACCTGTCGCTCGACGTCGAAATCATCCCTAACCCATCAACGGCAAGCCAAATGCAGATCCGCATCGCCAGACAAACCACGCAGGTAGCCGAACTGACGCTTACCGATGTTTCAGGAAGGACATTAGATACCCGTAAAATGACGATCAGCCAGACGCCCGTCACGTTCCTGCCCGGCCAGCTCAACACCGGGATTTATTTTCTGAAAGTGAGCATAAATGGCCGGCGTACCGTCAAAAAGCTGGCGATTCAATAGCGATCATTTCTTGACAAACCTGCGGGTATGCTCGGCACCGTCGGCATAAATACAATCCGACACCAACGGAAGAGAGGTTGCTCAATGCTAAAATGGTCCTCAGGCTATCGCTGTCGCCAATAGTGAGATGGTTGCCGATGGGAGTCTGATCATCGAACGCCCACAGAACCGATCGTTGATAACGAGTTCGGCGGGACGTTGAGCAAGTGCGGCATACGGCAACAACGCCACCAGTAGGAGGTAGAATTTTCACAAAAAGAAGGGTTTATGTTTACCAAAAGCTTTTCAGGCTATTATAGCTAAAAACCTTTGAAACACAAGCCCTTATTTGTAGCATTAGTTTTGCATTTCATATACCGGCAGGTGACCTGAACGTGCCTATACCGGCTACGCCTCCGTGCCGGACTTTTTGAGAATCAACGCAGAAATGAGTGTAACCACCAGCCCTACCGGCAGGATTTCTGCATAAGTCCAGAGAATAACCATCAGCGGGTTCTGGTACATCTCTTTGTATCCGGCCAACTCAACAACCTTCGCGTCAAGCTCGGCGGCCGTCGGCCCCTCGGTCTGGAACTGTTTCAGTAAATGCGCCGTGTATTTATCCATGAAATCGGGGATAAAGAGATAGTAGTCAATCAGCCAGACGATCACGTACACCGTAGAGGCTACCGATGTAATATACAGCCCGATTTTGAATGCCTTTCCGAAAGACACCGAGCCGCCGTTGTACTTGTCGCGATAGTTTTTGATCCCCACAAAAACCATGGAAAACGACAGCAACATAGCCGCATAACCCAGCAGCATGTTGCCTTCGAAAGCCTCCTTCTGATAGCAGACCGCCATCGAGCAAACCATGAAAGTTGACACCAGCGCACCCGAAATCAGCCCGCAGATAACGATGATCCTGTTCATATCATTTGATTAAATGTCCGATAATGCTGCGAAATTGAAGCGTATAGGCCGTTTTAGAGTCATACTTTCGGGTGATTTTACATTCGACAGGTCTTTTGGTCAGATGTTGTCATGAATGGTCAGGTGTTGTCATGAATGGTCAGGCGTGGTCAGAAATGGTTGGGAATTTTAATCTAATAAGACGTTGACAACACATGACCACACTTGACTACACTTGACAACACTCGACCATACTTGACCACATTTGACTACACTTGACCACACATGACTACACTTGACCACACATGACTATTCCTGACCATACCTGACAACACTTGACCACCATCGTTCCCATACCGCATCAGACGATAAGCCCAAGGCGCCTCGCGCGCTCGACAGCCTGCGTGCGGTTGCGGACTTCGAGTTTTTCGAAAATCCGTGAGGAATGCGTCTTCACCGTATTGAGCGATACGAACAACCGGTCGCCGATTTCCTGATTGCTTAACCCTTCGGCCACCAGCTGCAACACTTCCAGCTCACGGTGACTGATCCCCAGCCGCGTCCGCTCCGATTCATTGACGGTAAATTCATTGACCGCTGTTACATACACCGCCCGTTCCACGATCCGTGTCTCCACTTTGGGCGTGGTAAGCTTGTGCGCGAGCCAGATGCCCAGTCCGGTGAATAGCAACGCAATGGCGCCTACGTAAATTTCGATAATGTGGTTCATGACCAGAAACCGCAGTTCGAGCCACCGGAGCACAAAAAGCAACAAGGCAAGCGATACCCCATAGAGTAGCTCCTGCCTGTGTTTGTGGTAAAAAGCGGTGATCGTTTTGGAAACCATTTGTAACCAGTCTGTTGGTTTACCAAAAATAAAAATTTTCGGACACCGGTCTAATTCGAACGGGAGTTTTCCAGACGGCTGTTTTTGTGATTATGTTTCAGAATGACATCCTTAACACCTTCGCAAAGGTTTTTAACCCGATGGTAGGAATCTCGGCTGTTTTCCTCTTTGTCTAGATACACCATCAGTTCGCCAGGTGACGATTCAATGGTCAATCGGGTTTGGTCCGGTAAAACGGTGACAACCTTGGAGTCCTTCTCCGGATCGATCCGCACGGTCGAAAGGTGCTCGTTCAGAAACTCGCTCACATCAGGCGACAGGTTGTCATCGAACTGGGCCTTGAAGCGGTAGTAGTCGTCCTCATCCTTTACGGCAATGCTAACATCACCATTATTGCAGGAAACGAGCATGACGAGCATAATCATCGGAGAGATCAGTAGTGATTTCATTTTCATGGCTAAAAATTGTTTTACAAGGTACTATGCAATATATAGTACTGATCTTAGATCTGCAAGAGGGATGTGATAAGCGGCAATGCCGGAGCGACTTATCAACTTCAAAAAAACGCCCTTAGCTGCGATTGTATGGCGTTTTGTGTTAAATTGGCTAAAACTAATCCTGCAACCGCCTTGAAAACAACCTTACTTCACTCCTTAATTTGCCGGTTCACGAAACATTCCCGCTTGACCTTGGTCCTTGTTTTTGCGATCCTCGCAGGTACAAACGTATACGCCCAAACCACCCCAAAAGAAGATTCCCTCTACATCCGCGAACACTATACCAAAATCGAGCGGCAGATTCCGATGCGCGACGGTGTGAAGCTTTTCACTTCCATTTATCTGCCGAAGGATATTTCAAAAAGCAAAACCTACCCCATCCTGCTCAACCGTACGCCTTACAGCGTGGCGCCGTATGGAGAAAATTTATACAAAACCGCGCTCGGGCCGAGCATGCTCTTTGCGCGGGAAGGTTATATTATTGTATACCAGGATGTAAGAGGCAAACTCATGTCGGAGGGTGATTTCGAAGCTTACCGCCCGTTTATCCCTGTCAAGAAAGGCAAAACGGATATCGACGAAAGCTCCGACACTTACGATACGATCGAATGGCTCATTCAAAACATTGAGGGAAATAATGGCAAAGTGGGCACCTGGGGCATTTCGGCGCCGGGGTACTATGCTACCATGACGGCCGTGGACGCGCATCCCGCATTGAAAATCGCTTCACCGCAAGCACCGGTTACCGACTGGTTCATGGGAGACGACCGGCACCACAACGGCGCATTTTTCCTGATGGGTACATTTGCATTCCTGTCGTCGTACGGTGCTCCGCGACCCGTGCCGACCCCCAAAGCCTCGCCGCAGTACTCCTCCTACGGCACACCGGATTCCTATGAATTTTACAAGAAAATGGGGCCGCTGAAAAACTTCAACGAACAGATTTTCAAAGGGCAGAACCGCATCTGGAACCAGATGATGGAAAATGAAACCTACAACGATTTCTGGAAAGCCCGCACGCCGGTACCGCATTTGAAGAACGTCAGACCGGCCGTCATGGTCGTGGGCGGCTGGTTCGACCAGGAAGATTTGTACGGGCCGCTGAAAACTCACCAGGCTGTGGCATCCCAAAACCCGCAGACGCCGAGCTGGCTCATCATGGGCCCGTGGATTCACGGTGGCTGGGCGCGGGGCACGGGAGAGTCGCTGGGAAATATCCGGTTTGGTGCTAAAACCAGCACATTTTACCAAAAGGAAATCGAGCTCCCGGTTTTTAACCATTACCTGAAAGATCAGCCGGATCCCAACCTGCCGAAGGCCTATATTTTCGAAACCGGGGCAAACGAATGGCGTAAGTACGACCAGTGGCCGCCGAAAAATACCGTGGAGAAAAAGCTCTACCTGCATCCGGACGGCACATTATCCTTCTCGCCCACTATGACGACCATGCAGGCAGGCGCGAAACCGGCTTTTCACGAGTATCTCAGCGACCCGGACAAGCCGGTACCGTACACCTCCGAAATCCGCATTATCCGCGGCAGCGATTTTATGTACGAAGATCAGCGCTTCGCCGCCTCGCGACCGGACGTGCTCGTGTATGAATCTGAAATTTTGAAAGAAGACGTAACCATTTCCGGTAATGTATTTGCCGATCTTTTCGTATCCACAACCGGCACCGACGCAGATTTCATAGTAAAACTCATCGATGTTTACCCCGGCGACGCGCCGAACGACAGCCCTATTAACCCAACTATGAAAATGGGTGGCTTCCAGCTGCTGGTCCGGGGTGAGGTAATGCGTTCCAAATTCCGCAAGAGTTTTTCCAAACCCGAGCCTATGAAGCCGGGCAAGATCGAAAATGTGAAATTCGATATGCAGGATGCCGCGCACCGTTTCAAAAAGGGGCACAAAATCATGGTGCAGGTGCAAAGCTCGTGGTTCCCGCTCGTGGATCGCAACCCGCAGAAGTTTGTAAATATTTACAAAGCCAATGCGTCCGATTTCCAGAAGGCCACACACCGGGTTTACCTCTCGGGCCAGGCATCCTCGTACGTGGGTGTGCGGGTGATCGAGTAACAACAAAAAAACAGCCCCGGCCGGGGCTGTTTTTACTTACCGATGCTTGCATCGAACTTAGCCCCGGTGCCGCTCTCCTTTAATCCCGCGACCATCTTCTTTACCGACTCCATATCTTTTTCCAAACGGTGGATTACCGCGTTCTTTTCGTTAAGCTCCTTCACCGCTTCGATCAAATGTGGGATTAGGCCTGTATAATCAACCGATTTGAACCCTTCTGAATCGGTTGTAACAAGCTCGGGAAAGATCTTTTCGACTTCCTGGGCGATCACGCCGGTTTGAAGCCGCCGATTTGCTTGCTGGCTCTTCCAAAAATAATGGTATCCTCCCAACTCGCTGATCTTAGTCAAACTGCCAGTCAAAGGAGAAATATGATATTTCAAACGGCGATCGGAATATTCGTGCATTTTGCCGTAGAGGTACAGATCTTTATGAACCCTGAGGTCTTCACTGATGTCCATCGCTCCATAACATTCCATATTCTGCTGTATCCTCACACTTCCATTTTTAAACATCTTAATAAACCAGCCGGCGTCATTTGAATAAAAGCCCACCGCTCCTTCGTCGATGGTCCCGACGAAAAAATTGGATTTGTAACTGGGGCTGTCGAGCCAGAGTCCGGCAGTTTGCCCGGCGCTATGGCGCAACCGCATTCTTCCTCCAACGTCGAGAAGGTGTTCGGGATTGGTAACGCCGGCGCCGATCCCGACATTTCCGTTTCTCAGGATGGTCAGTGCGTTGGACCGGTTGACATCGCTTGTTCCATTACCCACCTGGAAAATTCGGTTGAGAGGGCTCGATGCCACGACCGGGTCTGATTGGTTATTGTAAGCACCCAACGCAACGCCGCCAAAAGATTTGGCGATCGTACCCGCTCCAATGGCGGTCGACTGTGCGCCCGATGCAATCGCAAGCGAACCCATGGCCACTGACTTATAACCGGTGGCGTGAACGCCCGTGCCCAATGCAACGGTTCCTTCGGCAGCCGCCTCCGAACCGCTCCCTATCGCGACGGCGTTTTCTGCATTGGAAAACAGATAAGAGCCGATCGTTACGGAATTAATGCCTGAGGCAAACGACATTTTACCCATAGAAATCGCCCCCTCCCCGGAAGCCTTGGTATCCAATCCGGTGGCAAAGGAATAATTCCCAACCGAGGCATCATTCCAATACGAGGTACTATTTATATCCAGCGCCCCGGCCCGGAAAGCTGCCTTGCGGGGATACCAGATCAGGTTGGCGCCAGCTTGCAGGCCGGGAAGAACAGGTCCTGCACCCAGGATGCCTTTCTGTACGACCGGGTACCCGTTCATCCATTGCTTCGATACCATTGCATAGGGGACGCTCTGCAACTGCGTCGTGCCCATGTCTGTGAAACTATCAGCCCCGCCATTCCCATCGAGCTCCGATTGCAGGAAAAACTCCTTGGAACCCCAGTCGATGCTGAGAAAGGCATTCGTTCCCACTACAAGGTTGTAGATGCCCGCCGCGTTTGTTTTCGGGGAATCGGTTTGCTGGTAAACAACCGGGCCGTCGGGCGCATTCTCGTGGATTGTAACGCGCACCGAAACGGTCGCATTGGCGATCACATTGCCTGCTCCGTCGCGTGCAAGTCCCTGGTAAGCAAACTTGAAGGGATTCTGAGCGGGAGCAACCGCCGCCGTAAGCAGCACCAGCGACAGGCTGCGAACTAACGCCCTGCACCGTAAAAAAAACTCGGTGCGCTGCATCATAAAGCTTTGGGGTAGATTTCTTGTTCTCATATAGCTTTCGTTGATTAATGTTCCGGTATTACAGATACGGGAGCATTTTATCAGTCGCGATGATGAAAAACATATATAATGTGTAAACGGATGGCCCAAAAAACCGAACGGCCAACGACACGGCTGCGAAGATTCCCTCAGCCTCAAAAAAGCTTCAATTTGAATCCTACAAAAGACTTCCAGTAATACGACGCTCGGTTAAAACTAGATAGATTGCAAACCTTGCTCCGCCTTTTTCAAGACAATCGTGAAAGTACTCCCCGCTCCCAGTTCGCTTTCGACGGTGAGTGTGCCGTCCTGGGCTTCCATAAATTCGCGGCTGATTGCGAGGCCCAGGCCGGTTCCTTCCTTGGTGGAGCCCGGCACACGGAAATAGCGGTCGAAGATCTTATCCTTGTATTCCTGTGAAATGCCCTGCCCGCTGTCTGCTACTGCAATGCGCACAGCTTGCTCGTCTTCTTCCAGGATAATGCGGATGCTGGAATGGTCGTAAGAATAGCGGATCGCATTGGACACCAGGTTGGTAAGTACCCAGGCCGTCTTCTCCGAATCGGCCAGCACGCTGGCGCGCAGGCCTTTGTCCTCAATTTGCAGCCGAATGTCCCTGCTTTCTGCCTGGATTTCGTTGGCCGCAATGGCATATTGCACGATCTCCCGGACCGACGTGCCGGCGATATTGAGCTGTATCTTCCCGCTTTCCACCTGAGTAATATTCAATAGCTCACCGGTAATTTTCAACAGTCGGTCGGCGTCCTCACGGATGCTGTCGAGCAGGCTCCGCTGCTCGTCGTTGGTGTTGCCCACGCCCTCGTTACGAAGGAGATCAAGGGTTATTTTAATGGAAGAAATAGGAGTTTTGAGCTCGTGTGAGACGTTGGCAATAAAATTCGTCTTAGCAAAATCCAGCTCTTTATACGGCGTCACATTACGCAGAATGATCACATGGCCGATCGAACGCGGTTGCTGCTCACCAGTCGGCACGATGGAAATATCGACGTATTCTTTTTCAAAATAGCTTTCTTTCTCGTCGGCGTAGATTTTCATAGCGGCACTTTGGCCGTTACCCTTTGCCTGCGGTTCGAAAAGGTCTTTCACCAGCGAGCGGACGAGGTCGTTGTGCAGCGCAACGTCGGTCGCATTGCAGCCAACCAGCTCGGATGCCTGCAAGCCCGTTACCTTTCTGGCAACTTCATTGGCAAATATCACCTTCCGGTTTTCATCCAGGCCTATTACCGGGTCGTGCATGTTGTCGATCAGCGTTTCTACCCGTTTCTTCTCGATCATCAGCTTCGCCAGATTGCTGTTATTGTACTCTTCCAGCTTCTCGGCCATCGTATTGAACGACTGCGCCAGCTGTCCGTATTCGTCGTGGCTACCGAAATGCACCCGCTCCGTATAATTTTCATTGGCTATCTGGCGGATACTTTCGGTGAGCTCACGGATTGGATTAGCGATGTTTCCCGGCAGGTTCACAAACAATGTAAATGCAATTATGAAGCACAATGTGCCCGTGATACCGATCCACACCATAGAGCTTTTGGCCGTCTGGCCAGCAATATGGCTTTTGCGGTTGATCGCGTCGAGGTTAATGCTCATAATTTCCAACACATCGTTTCGGATCAGCGCTATGATCTCCTTGTCGCGGACGTTGATTTTCAGTTTTTCAAAATGGCCTGTCAGCTGTGCGGTAAGCTCTCTTTCCCCTATTTCCGTGATATTCTTCTGCTGCGCTTCGAGGTTCTTTTTAAATAGATCCAATGCCCCGGCATGTACTTCCAGCTCGTCGAGTGCATGGAGCATCTGGCGGGAGTATTCCAGCGAATTATGGTTGGCAATAAGAATATTGCGCGAATCGGCTGAAAGCAGGCTCACCTGCCTGATCCCCACCACGGCCAGCACTGTGATCATGGCGAAAAGCAGGCCGATGCCCAGCCTCAGTTTGGTTTTGATCTTCATTTCAGGAAAGTATTACGAGGTCAATGTCGGAAGAAGACATTTTATTTAAAAGCCCGTTAAACACATTCGTGGCCAGAATGACCTTGAAAAGGTTCAAATGGGGCTTTCCGATACATATAGTGGTGATCTTGTTCTTTTCGGCCACTTCCACGATCGTTTTGGCGACGCTGCCGCTCTCCATTTTGATCACATTCCCACCCAGCTCGGTAGCCAGTTTGAAATTGTTGATCAAATGCCGCTGCTTTGCGAGTCCAATGCGGCTCGCCGATTCGCCGGGTGTCTGTACGTACAACAAGAACCAGCTGCTATGGTAGTAATTGGCCAGCCGGGCCGTTTTACGGATCACATTCCGGGCCGTCTTTTCATTACTGCTAATGCATGCGAGAAAACGCTCGTGTTTGAGCACCATGCCGGGCTGTATTTCGCTTTCTACCTTCCGTTCCACCTGGGAAGCCACCTCTTTCAACGCCAGCTCGCGGAGCTGGAGAATGTGCTGCGGCTTGAAGAAGTTTTGTAAAGCAGCCTGGATCTTCTCCTCCCGGTAAATTTTACCTTCTTTCAAGCGGGTAATGAGCTCGTCGGCGGTAAGGTCGATATTCACGACCTCGTCGGCCAGGCCCAGTACCTTGTCGGGAATGCGCTCGGCCACCTCCACACCGGTAATCTCGCGCACTTCCTGGTTCAGGCTTTCGATATGCTGGATATTCACGGCCGAAATCACGTTGATCCCCGCTTCGAGGATATCCAGCACATCCTGCCAGCGCTTGGCATTTTTACTACCTTCAATATTCGAATGTGCGAGCTCGTCCACGATCACTACCTCCGGCCGCAGGGTAATCACGGCCTGCACATCGAACTCTTCCAGCTCTTTCCCTTTGTAAAACAGCTTCCGTCGCGGGACCACCGGCAGCCCATCGAGCAACTCGTGGGTTTCTTTCCGGTTATGGGTTTCTATATAACCGATCTTCACGTCGATGCCCGTACGCAGGAGCGCGTGGGCCTCCTGCAACATCCGGTAGGTTTTGCCCACTCCGGCACTCATACCGATGTATATCTTGAATTTGCCCCTCCTCGACTTTTTGATCAGTTCCAGGAAATGTTCGGCGCTGTTTTCCATTGTGCTATGAGTTGAGGGTCGATGAGTTCAAAGTTGCGGGTAGTTCCTTGCCAGGCTGTTTAGTTTAATGCAAAGATCAAGGCGGTGGTCAGATAGGTTTTGTTTTTGGATAAATCATTGCCCTTGCCATTGAAAATCGCATCACGGCTGCTAAGGTTACGCGCCTCGATGCGCCACAGGACCTGCGGGGCGATCTGATAATCGAAATTGAGCGATGTTCCGAAGGTCTGGAAGCCATGATCCGTACCGGTGGCGATGATCACACCATTTTTGTCATGGTAATACTCGCCTCTCGCCGCGACATTAATCCTGGAAGAAGGCGAAAAGCGCAGGATCATTACCGGCACGTAAACGGTGTTGTACGCGCTGCTGCCCTTCGCTTTCTGCTCGCTGCCAATGTCGAAGCCGGTGGTAAGGCCCCATTTGTCCGATAGTTGGAACACCCCGTAAATGTTATGGTAATACCGCATTTGCCGGGTGCTATCCGGCTTGTCGCTACCGACGAACGTGCTGTAATTCAGCGTAACGGCTGCATTGGGTTTAAAAGTGACCTGTGTACCGAATGCGGGCGTCGAGTTGCCATCCATCCGCTGAATCCGCTGCCAGCCATTAAGGTAGGTTGCCCCGAGGTACCATTTCGAGTCCTGGGTAGTGTATCCCAATTTTACGCCGGTTTCGAAATAGGGCGTATTTTCCGCTACCAGACTGCGCGTCAAGGCCCAGTTGTCCTTTCCAATCGCGCTTTCGAAGCCAATGTGTGACGGCATAATACCTGCATCGAGCCAGAGATTGTGGTCTTTCGCAATCTTCACACCCGCATTCGCCTCGAAGACGTTCCTCAGCACGCCCGGCTCCGCTGCGTAGTTCGCATTCATATAAGTCCCGGCCGCCAACGCCAGGTTCGCCCGCACACGATCGCCCGTGTAAGAACCTTTCAGAAACGCCAGATTCAGATTCACCTCGCCGGTGCGGTTGTGGTTATAAATAAAACCAGGCATGGTGTGGTTGTCATTTTTGCGGAAATCGTGCAGGTAATACGACTCTACATAAGCGCTCACCGCAAATGGTGATGCATTGCCGGCGGCAGCGGTCGAATCCTGGGCATTAGCGTGTGAAACGGAGACACTGGCAAGCGCACTTAAAATCAAGGTTTTCATAAAATGGTAATCTGTTCAATCCTAGCCGCGCGGTAAGAAGAAGCTTGGCCCGCTGCGACGGCACTGGAAACGGGCGGCGTTTTTAATGGGTTATTTCAATTGATCCAGCGCGAGGTTCAGTTTCAGTACATTGATCTTCGCCGGACCGAACATTCCGAACAATGGTCCGCTGACGTGCTCTTTCACCAGTTGCTCCAACTTTTGCTGCGGCAGGTTACGAACTTTCGCAATACGTTGTAATTGCACCAGCGCGGCTTTTTCGGAAATATCGGGGTCGAGGCCGCTGCCGCTGGCAGTTACCAGCTCCACGGGGATGTCTGCCTTTCCCACGCCTGGATTGTGTACCAGGAACGTATCGATGCGGGCCTGCACTACGCCCAGGTACTCTTCATTGGAAGGCCCTTTGTTGCTGCCGCCGCTGCCGGCCGCATTATAACCGACCGCCGAAGGCCGCGAATTGAAATACTTGTCCTCCGTAAACGACTGCCCGATATTGGCATAATACCGTTTCCCATTTTGCTCGATCAGCTCGCCTTTACCATGGTTCGGAAAGAGCTGGGCCATACCCAGAACCGCCAGCGTATACACGCCTGAGAAGAATATCAGCGTCACGATCGTCAGCCGGATCGCTGGGAGAATGTGTTGTTTCATGGTTTTTATATTTTTATTTTTGAGAAAAAAGAAATCTTATGGATGCCGTGTTAAGGATTCAATCTTCGGAATTCACTGATGAATTGATCGAGAAGATCAAGGCGTTGATTCGTGTGAAAGAAAACTCCGAGATCACCATCAGCATTAGTGAACGTTCATCCAAAGGAATCCTTCGTGAGGAAACCCGGGAAGAATATTTTGCCCGTTTGGAGAGAGCCGTTGACGATCTCGAAAAAGGCAATGTGATTACTTTCAACGGAGATTCGCTTGAACTATTCATCAAACACCTCGAGGAAAAAGAATGAAAAACACGGTTTTCGATCCTATTGCGTTCGAAGACCTTGCCCGATGGTCCAAAATTGAACCCAAACTGGTACGAAAGGTTTTCGAGCTTATTGCCGACATTCACAAGCATCCATTCGAAGGGCTTGGCAAACCCGAAGGATTGAAACACCAGTTCAAAGGATATTGGAGCCGTAGGATAACTGATGAACACCGTTTGATTTACAAAGTCCTTACCTCCGGAGAGATTTACGTGATGAGCGTCCATGGCCACTACGAGCAATAACTCTAAAACCAAACACTCACAATCAAATCAATCGCCTTAATCCCCGCAAAAGGCACCAGTACCCCACCCAATCCGTAGATCAGCAAGTTCCGTCTCAGCAATGCACTGGCACCGATGGGTTTGTAAGCTACGCCTTTTAATGCCAGCGGGATGAGTAGCGGAATAATCACTGCATTAAAGATAATCGCCGAGAGTATCGCGCTTTCAGGCGTGTGGAGGCGCATGATATTGAGTCCTTGGAGGGCCGGAATGGATGCGATGAACAATGCAGGCACGATGGCGAAGTATTTAGCGACGTCGTTGGCAATGCTGAATGTCGTAAGCGTACCGCGGGTCATGAGCAGTTGTTTCCCGATTTCGACGATTTCGATCAGTTTGGTCGGGTCGTTATCCAGGTCGACCATGTTGCCGGCTTCTTTCGCGGCCTGGGTGCCGGAGTTCATGGCGACACCTACGTCGGCTTGTGCAAGGGCCGGCGCGTCGTTGGTACCATCACCCATCATGGCTACCAGTTTCCCTTTTTGCTGCTCGGCTTTGATGTAATTCATTTTGTCTTCCGGCTTGGCTTCGGCGATGTAGTCGTCGACACCGGCTTTTTCTGCAATGAATTTGGCTGTCAGCGGGTTGTCCCCGGTTACCATCACAGTTTTGACGCCCATTTTACGCAACCGTTCGAAACGCTCCTGAATGCCCGGTTTGATAATATCCTGCAACTCGATCACCCCGATGATCGCCTCATTTTCAGCCACTACCAGCGGCGTACCGCCATTGCTGGAAATGTCCCTTACTTTCTCTGCGATATCGGTCGGAAATGCGTTGCCCGCTTTCTCGCTCAATTTGCGGATCGCGTCCGACGCACCTTTGCGTATGCGCGTGTCCCGGAAGTTCACACCGGAACTTCTCGTTTCAGCCGTGAATTCTATGAATGTAGGATTTTCGACGCGGAGCTGATCAGGGTGCAAATCAGCAAGCTCGATAATTGATTTTCCCTCAGGGGTTTCGTCTGCCATGGAGCTCAATGCGGCTGCTTTAATGAAGTAGTTTTTGTCGATGCCTTTGGCAGGCCAGAAGTTGGTCGCTTTACGGTTACCGATAGTGATGGTACCGGTCTTGTCGAGCAGCAGGGTGTCGATATCACCAGCCGTTTCCACGGCCTTACCGCTTTTAGTAATCACATTGGCGCGCAATGCGCGGTCCATACCCGCAATGCCAATAGCCGAAAGCAAACCGCCGATCGTTGTCGGGATCAGACAAACGAACAACGAAATGAAAGCCGAAATGGTAATGGGCGTGTTCGCGAAATCGCCGAATGGCTTCAAGGTGATGCATACGATAATGAATACCAGGGTAAAACCGGCCAGCAGGATCGTCAATGCAATTTCGTTAGGCGTTTTCTGGCGGCTGGCACCTTCTACCAAAGCAATCATTTTGTCGAGAAAACTTTCGCCCGGCTCCGTAGTGACTTTTACCTTAATGCGATCGGAAAGCACTTTGGTACCGCCTGTGACGCTGCTTTTGTCACCACCCGCCTCGCGGATAACAGGAGCGGATTCGCCGGTAATGGCGCTTTCGTCAATCGTAGCTAAGCCTTCGATGATTTCGCCGTCGGTAGGGATAATGTCACCCGCTTCGCACAGGAAGATATCTCCCTTGCGCAGCTGCGAAGAAGGGACGACTTTAACCTCATTTACATACATTTCACCCACAGTCTGGATCCATTTGGCGGGTGTTTCCTCGCGGGTTTTACGCAGGCTGTTGGCCTGTGCTTTGCCGCGCGCCTCAGCAATGGCTTCGGCGAAATTGGCAAACAAGAGGGTAAGCAAAAGAATCAGGAATATCACGAGGTTGTAAACCACACTCCCCTGCGACTTCTCGCCCGATATGACCCAGATATTCACAATCAGCATGACAAACGTACCGATCCAGACCGTGAACATCACCGGATTGCGGAACATGATCCGGGGATTGAGCTTCACAAAGGACTGCGCCAGCGCCTCCCGTACGAGGTCTCCTTGAAAAAGGGATGTATTTTGAGCTTTCATTTCTGCTATTCAGTTAATTAGTGCATTGAAAAATATTCGGCGATCGGCCCGAGGGTCAATGCGGGGAAAAAGGATAATGCGGTGATGATCACGATCACAGCGAACACCATGATACCGAATGTACCGGTATCGGTTTTGAGCGTTCCGGCGCTCTCAGGGACATGCTTTTTGGACGCGAGGATGCCTGCAATCGCTACTGGACCGATGATCGGGATGAACCGCGAAAGAATAAGCACGATGCCGCAGCTGATATTCCACCAGGCGGTATTGTCGCCCAGCCCCTCGAAGCCGCTGCCATTGTTAGCGGCTGAGGAAGTATATTCGTACAGCATTTCGCTGAAACCGTGGAAACCGGGGTTATTTAATGTACTGGCGGTCAGTTCCGGCATTGAAACGCCCAATGCGGTGGCAGCCAGGATCAGCAGCGGGTGCAGCAAGGCGACGATCATCGCGATCTTCATTTCCCTGGCTTCAATTTTTTTTCCCATCAATTCAGGCGTACGACCGACCATCAGACCACTGATAAACACGGCCAATATTATGAATATGTAAAAGTTGAGGATCCCCGCACCCGCGCCGCCGTAAAATGCATTGGTCATCATAGATAGCATCTGAGTCATTCCCGACACCGGCATAAAGCTGTCGTGCATAGAGTTCACAGATCCTGTGGAGATAACGGTAGTGGCTATACTCCAAAACGCAGAGGCAGTAGTCCCGAACCTGGTCTCCTTTCCCTCCATTGCGCCGGAGCCCATATCGACGCCCATTTGCGCGATTTTAGGGTTGCCGTGTAACTCGGTGACGATCGTCGGGACGGTCAGCAGCAAAAAGCCCAGCGTCATCACGCCGAAGATCATCCAGGACAATCTTCTTCTTTTGACGTAATAACCCAATGCAAAAATCATGGCCAGTGGAATAATCAACTGGCCGAACATTTCGGTCATATTCGTGGCGTAACTCGGGTTTTCCAGCGGGTGTGATGAGTTGGCCCCGAAGAACCCGCCGCCATTCGTACCCACGTGCTTGATCGGCACAAATGCGGCCACCGGACCGGTCGAAACCTGCACGGTATCGCCCTGCACAGTGTACATGGTATCCTTGCCGTTGAATGTCATCGGCGTACCGTTGGCTAGCAGGATCAATGCGATCACGAATGATACGGGCAGGAGAATGCGGGTGCAGGACTTTACAAACAGGTCATAAAAGTTGCCCAGCTTGTCGGCTGTGCGCTCTTTGAGTGCGATGATGACAACAGCGGCGGCGGCCATACCCGTGCCTGCGGTCACGAATTGGAGGAACATCAGGAACAGCTGTCCGAGGTAGCTCATGCCCGTTTCACCGGAATAGTGCTGCAGGTTGCAGTTAACAACAAACGAAATGGTGGTATTAAACGCCAGATCAGCCGATTGCGACGGATTACCATCCGGATTAAGCGGGAGCCAACCCTGGTTCATCAGTACGAACATGCCCAGGAAGAACCAAACCATGTTGATCGTCAGCAAGGCGAACAAATGCTGTTTCCAGTTCATCTCAACATTCGGGCGAATACCGCTCAAACGGTAAAACCCCCGTTCCAAGGGGCCAAAAATGGGATCCAGGAGTGTCCTTTCTCCTCCATATACTTTCGCGATGTACTTGCCGAATGGCACCGCCAGAGCGACCGTTACGACGAACAACGCGATAATGCCAAATAATTCAGTGTTCATTGGATCAGGTGTTTTTTAGAATTTTTCAGGCTTCACGAGCACATAGCACATGTACACGAAGACCAGGATCGAGACGATGAATAGCGCAAGCATGGTTCAGATCTTTTCGAAGTAGTGAACGGTTTTGTAAAACAGGGCGAAACTCAGAGCGCCGGCTGCCAGAAGAAGGAGTGTTGTCATTGTTTCTAAATTTTTTATAAACTCATGACACCATATAGCAACTCCTGTTCCGTCGACTTAAGTCGACGGCATGGGTGTTGATTTACAGATAGATGCTTTTTATGCGCTGTTTTGGGCATAAAAAAAGCCTATCAAAATGATAAGCTTTTTTATCAGAATGGAAATGCCGGCACTATTGTGGCAATCTGAGCTTGTACTCGTCGATCTTGCGGTAGAGCGTTGCGATGCCTATTTCGAGCAGCCTGGCGGCTTCGGCTTTGTTGCCGTTGGTGTAATTGAGGACTTTTTGCAAATGCAGTTTTTCGGAGCTGGCAAGCGAGAATGCCGACATGTTTTTCCCGCCGTCTTGCTTTGGATGTTGCATTTCAAAAGGCAGGCTCTCGATATCCAGCACGGGGCCGTCACTGAGGATTACGCTACGCTCGATCACATTTTTAAGCTCGCGGATATTGCCGTTCCAGGGATTTTTCTCCAATGCATGGATAAAGTCCTGCGACAGCGAGGTAATCTTCTTATTGGTTTTCAGTGCAAACTGCGTGGCGAAATTGTTCGCAAGCGCGCCTATGTCGGCTGATCGCTCCCGTAACGCGGGCAATGTGATCTGGAAAACAGAAAGCCGGTAAAATAGATCGCTGCGGAACTCACCTGCCTCCATTTGTTTGGGCAAATCACGGTGCGTAGCTGCAATCACCCGCACATTCACTTTGGTGGGATGCGTCTCCCCTATCTTGATAAATTCCCCCGATTCCAGCACGCGCAGCAGCTTGGCTTGTAATTCCGGCGCCAGTTCCCCTATTTCATCAAGGAAGATGGTACCGTTATTCGCTTCCTCGAAAAGCCCTTCTTTGTCACGCACCGCGCCCGTAAATGCGCCGGCCTTATGCCCGAACATCTCGCTTTCCAGCAAGTCCTTCCCAAATGCCGAGCAGTTAATCGCCACAAATGATTTCTTGGCCCTATTGCTGGCCTGGTGAATGGATTGAGCAAATACCTCCTTCCCCGTACCGGTTTCACCCAGCAGCAGCACGGTCGTATCCGTAGGTGCTACGCGGCGCGCAAGGTCAATGCAAGCTTGCAAATTTCTGGATTTGCCGATAATCGCATCAAATGACCTCCTTTCACCCAACTGTTTTTCCAGACTGGCCACCCGGCGGTTCAGTTCGGTTTTTTCGATGGCCTTATACAGCAACGGGATGATCTTGTTGTTGTCGTCGCCCTTGGTAATGTAATCGAACGCACCGTTTTTAATGGCCTGCACGCCGTCGGGGATATTGCCATAGGCTGTCAGCAGGATCACTTCCAGCAAGGGATATTTTTCCTTCAAACCCTTCGAAAATTCGACGCCATGCCCGTCCGGCAGCTTCACGTCACAAAGCACCACATCGATATCCGACTGGTCAAGCTTTTTCCAGGCCGTTTTAATGTCACCTGCTTCGACCACCTCAAAGCCTTCCAGCCTGATCACGCGGGCCATCAGGCCACGCAGTTTTTCCTCGTCGTCGACGATTAGTATCTTCTTCATGCAGTCTGCTTGCCCCGGACTTAAATCAGGGGTTAATGAAATGGCTAATGATAATGGTTGGGATGCAGGCAATAAGCCCAATAGTCGTATATCACCCGTATCCTCGCTTTCAGTTCCCCGAAGCTATTTTCCTTCTTAAAAAAACCCTGAATGGTCGACTCGTACGCCGTCTCGATCACGAGTGGGTTATCGGCCGTGCTCAGAAACACAAACGGGATCGATTTCCTGCGCAGGTATTCGTTCTTGTCAATCCGCTCGCGAAGTTCCAGACCGTTCATGACGGGCATATTGATATCGCAAATGATCAGGAATGGCTGGTCACGCGTGGTTTCGAGGTAAAGCAAGGCTTCAACACCGTTACTGAAAAATAAAAGCTCGTTGGGTATGTCAAGCTCCTCCATTACGCTTTTGATTAGAAACTGATCATCGGCGTCGTCTTCGATTGAAATAATGGGTCCTTTGATTGACATTTCCCGTAGCTTAATGACTAAAATCCTCGTTGCAAATAACGCAATAAATGCTTCCAATACCAATCGACCAGTGATTGTGTCAAAATCCGTCGCGCGTAGTTTTTCATCCGTTCCGCGTAGGCTGCGACAGAAAATCACTCCTTAGTTTTGCATCAGAATCAAAATCAGCCATGAAAACAAATCAAACCATGAAAAAACAATTTCTAACACTGTTAACAGTTGCAGCGATGTTCACAAGCTGCACCGACCACGATGGCCCTGTCAGCACTACCAACTACCATCTCGATGAAACCTCGGTCGCGGAATGGAAAGGTTATCTCAAAACGGGTTACTTCAATGAAGGTACGATCGAAGTGGAAAGCAACAGTCTGGTAATCGAAGCGGGTAAAGTAAAAAGCGGGGCATTTACCCTCCCGCTTGCATCGATCGTCAATCTGAACCTGCCCACCGACGAACTGAAACACCAACTGGTTCACCACCTGCAAAGCGCCGATTTCTTCAATATGGCGCTCCACCCTAACGTAACCTTTGAAATCATGAGCGTAGCACCCTACAACGGAGGCGGGCCTGGTGTGGTTTCCGGGGCGAATTTCGAGGTGACAGGTCATTTAACACTGTTAGGCAAGAGCAATCCGGTCACATTCCCTGCCCGGATCGATCTGAACGGCGACTCCTTCCAATTGGAGGCAACCACCACGTTCGACCGCACACTATGGGGCATGAATTATGCCACAGAGCCCGGCCTTCCGGACGAAGCGTCCATCAAACCGGGCATCGAGGTCCATCTGAAACTCTCTGGTAACAAGATCTAACAAAGAGAGAACTGGTCAACACGAAGCCGTCGCAGATTTGCGACGGTTTTCCCATTTTAAAGGAACATCCCTCCCGAAACTTCGATCCGCTGACCGGTGATCCAGCGCGCGTCTTCCGAACACAGGAACGCTACCACACCACCAATATCATTGGGCTCGCCCACGCGCCCCAGCGCGGTAATGCTGCTGATAAAGTCCGTCAGGCCAGGGTGGCTGTCGAACGACTCGCTGTTGAAATCGGTATAGATCGCGCCCGGAGCCAATGCATTTACGGCAATGCCCCTGCCGCCCAGTTCTTTGGCCATATAGCGTGTGAGCGTGTCGATCGCCCCTTTCATGGATGCGTACGCAGCGTACCCGGGCGTGGAAAAGCGTGCGAGGCCCGTGGAGAGGTTCACGATCCGTCCGCCGTCCGCCAAAAGCGGCAATGCTTTTTGTGAGAGGAAATAAACGCCCTTAAAATGCACGTTCATCAGGTCATCGAAATCCTGCTCGCTGGTTTCTGCAAATGCGGAGGGACGGCTGATACCCGCATTATTTATCAGAAAGTCGAAAGAAGTGCGATTCCATTTATCTTTCAGAATGACGGAAACCTGAGAAAAGAAACTATCGAAGGACTTTACATTCGCTGTATCCAGCTGAATCGCGGCCGCTTTCTGGCCCAATGCCTCAATGGCCGCTACTACCCCGGCTGCTTCCTGCGCCTTGCTGCGGTAAACGATGATCACATCGTTCCCTTTCTCTGCCAGACGCAGCGCCATATTTTTTCCCAAGCCACGGCTGCCGCCGGTTACCAATGCTATTTTACTTGCTGATTCCATCTTTTTCGTTTGTTTAAAATTGATGGAACAAAGGTACCCGGTGCTAGCCTGCCGGGTTTGCGGCTTTCAAATCAAAACTTACGAAATTCAAATCTAGGCCCTGAATGCACGCGGGCTGAGTGCGGTGTGTTTCTTGAAAAGGTTGTTGAAATGAGAAGCTTCCTCGAAACCCAGGCAGTATGCGATCTCCGACACATTCCAGTCGGTGTGCTTCAATAGTATCTTCGATTCCTTGATGATACGCTCCGTAATGAGCTCGGTAGTGGTTTTTCCGGTAGTTTCCTTCAAAACCTTATTGAGGTAATTGACGTGGATCGAAAGCTGGTCGGCATAGTCCTTGGCTGAGCGTAAACTCAATTTCTGATGCGGCGGCTCCACCGGAAACTGGCGTTCGAGCAGTTCGATAAAGAGCGACGATACACGTTTGTAGGCATTTGTTTCAGTAAAAAGAGTGGTTGCAGGCTGCAATTTCTGTCCGAAATGGATAAGCTCGATCACATAATTGCGCAGCAAATCATATTTGTAGGCATAATCCGACTCGATTTCGCGGAACATCTTCCTGAAAATGTATTTAATATCGTCGATCTGCTCGTCGTTCAGGAAAAAGATCGGATTTCCGCCGGGTTTGAAAACCGGCAGTTCGCGCAGGCGCACGCCGCTGTTGTCCTGTGTGAGGAAATCTTCTGAGAAAATGCAGAAAAAGCCCGCCTGGTTCTCGTCCTGCGGCACATAGTTGTAGGGTATCAGTGGCGTCGCAAAAAGTAACGCATTATGCTCTATATCAATCACTTTATCAGCATACTCCGCCCTATTGCGCCCAATAATCAGGCTGATTTTATAATAGGCCCGGCGGTTGTAGGGCATTACCCTGTTCTTCGCCGCCACACGATACAATTCATCCGTCCTGAAAATATTGAAATGCCCCACCTCCTTCTGAACCTGCGCAGGTATCAGCATGGAAGTGTCCCGATAAAATTGTTCGATAGTCGCGGATTTCGTCATGGAGCAAAGTTACGAAATTCAATTTTGAATGATTGAATGATTGAATGACCGAATGACTGAATGACTGAATGACTGAATGACCGAATGACTGAATGACTGAATATGTGAATGAGTGAATGAGTGAATGAATAAAATAGTCATTTGAACAGGGGTGGTCATGAATTGACAAGATTAATTTAAACACCACACCCAACCACACCTGATTTATTCACTCATTTGCTCATGCAATCATTCAATCATTCAATCATTCAATCATTCAATCATTCAATCATTCAATCATTCAATCATACTCCACAAACGCCTCGTCCTTATAGCACCAGAGCCACTTTTCCCCCGGCTCGGCTGAGGAGGCTACGGGGTGGCCAGTGCGGTGGAAATGCCTTGTCATGTGCTTAGACGGCGAGCTATCGCAGCACAGGGTGGCGCCGCAGGTCTGACAGGTGCGCAAGTGTACCCACCAGCCATCGACCTTCTTACATTCCTCGCATACCAGCTCGTCGGCTACCTTAATCTCCTGAATATCTTCTATATGCTTACAAACCTGGCTCATTATACTTCGCTTAGATATTGGTGAACAAAACTGATGGACATCGACCCCTCGCCTACCGCGGACGTCACGCGGTTCATCGCACCTGCACGTACGTCGCCCGCGGCAAAAATGCCCGGTGAGCTCGTTTCAAGCAGATAAGGATCACGATCGGCCTTCCAGATCTCCTTGAAATGCTCGTAATTCTTCATTTCACGGCCTGTCTCAATAAAACCCTTCTTGTTTTTGATGATTTCGAGGCCTACCCATTCAGTATAAGGCTTGGCACCGATGAAAATGAACAGAGCGTCAGCCGAAACGGTGCGCTCTTCGCTCGTATTCAAATCTACGAGTTTCAGTCTCTCAAGGTGGCCGTCGCCCTGTGCTTCGACGATTTCCGTGCAGCCCAGCACACTGATATTCTCCGTACCGGCGATCTGGTCGATCAGGTACGACGACATGGACGACGTCAGGTCATTTTTTCTGATCAGGATATACACATTGCGTGCGAATTTCGACAAATACATAGCCGCCTGCCCGGCCGAATTGCCACCGCCCAGCACATACACATCCTTGTTCCCGCATGAGCTCGCTTCGGTACTGGCCGCTCCGTAGTAAATACCTTTTCCTGTAAAATCCTCTACCCCGCTGGTATCCAGTTTACGGTAATCGACGCCCGTCGTGATCACGACCGCCTTCGCATTCACTTCACTGCCGTCACCCAGCACCACAGTTTTATATTTATCCTTCAACTTAATCTCTTTCACAAACTGTGGAGACAGGAACTCGGTCCCGAATCGCGTCGCCTGCGTGATCGCGCGACGCGTCAGTTCGGCACCGCTCAAACCGGTCGGAAAGCCGAGGTAATTCTCGATCCGGGAGCTCGTACCGGCCTGTCCGCCAGGCGCTTTCCTTTCGATCAATAACGTACTTAAACCCTCCGAAGCACCATACACCGACGCTGCCAGACCTGCCGGGCCCGCCCCGATGATAACCACATCGTAAATCTGCTGCTTCGTCTTGGGATTCAGGCCAATGCGCTCGGCAATATCGATCAGCGACGGCGTTTTCAGCAAAGAACCATCTTCAAAAATCACTACCGGAAAATCGACCGGGCATAGGTTATTGCTCTCTGAAATCTGCCGACCGGTTTCGTTCGATTCGGCGTCCAGCCACAGGTAAGGCACCAGGTTACCCGCCAGGAAGTCCTTGATTTCATGCGCTTTGGGCGAGAATTGATAACCTATCACTTTAATACCCTTGAAATCGGGGCGGTAGTTGCCCTGCCAGTCGCGGAGCAGTTCGTCGATCGCCGGGTAGAGCTTTTCTTCAGGCGGGTCCCAGGGTTTCATCAGGTAATAATCGAGCTGGACATCGTTGATCGCCTTGATGGCCGCCTCGGTATCCGAATAGGCCGTAAGCAATACCCTTTTGGCGAACGGGAACATTTTCATCGCCTTTTGAAGGAAATCCACCCCCTGCATCTCAGGCATCCGCTGATCGGAGATGAACATCGCCACCTCGTCGCCGCGGTTCTGCAATTCGAGCAGGCTTTCCATTGCCTCGGCCACGGAAGTCGTACTTAATATCCGGTATTTTTCGCGGTAATGAGATTTCAGGTCGCGACTGATCGCCCGGAGCACCTGCGGATCATCGTCAATCGAAAATATAATAGGCAGAGCCATGGGAGCCTTTTTTAAATATGAGTTGAGAATTAAAATTATCCATTAAACGGGAAACATACCACAAACTCGGTGCGGCCGGTTTGGGAATGCAGCGTCACGGTGCCCCGGTGCTGGCGCACGATCCGGTTCACAACGTCGAGGCCCAATCCAGTGCCTTTCCCGACCGACTTGGTGGTAAAAAACGGATCGAAGATCTTCGAACGTATCTCGACCGGAACACCCGGGCCATTATCGCACACAGTTACCTTCACAAATTCCTTGTCACGCCGCGTAATGAGCGTCAGTTCCGGATTCGGTTGATTTTCCAGGGCGTCGATCGCATTATCGATCAGGTTCGTCCAGACCTGGTTGAGCTCGCCGACCATCGCTTTCACAGGCGGCAAAGTCAGGTCAAAATCCTCCGTCACTTTAATATTGCCCTTTTTCAATTTATAGTTCAGCATAATGAGCGTGTTACGGATACCAACGTGAATATCCACGTACTCGCGCTCGCCCCCGCGGTCCATATGTGTGAAGGTTTTCACAGATCCAACCAGCTCCGCAATGCGTTTGGATGCCTCCTGAATGTCCGCCACCATACGCTCGGTCGTCAGACTGTTGTTGATCCAGGTCAGCACAGGCGATAAGTCTTCGTGGTTGATTTTGCTTTTCAGCATTTCCAGATCGGCTTCTCCTACCCCGAACTCGACGAGATTATCCGCAATATCCTCGCAGCCCTCGATATTATTCATGTCGAGCCAGTCGAGGATTTCGTCCTCCTTCTCCGAGCGCTTCATCATGGACAGTACCGGTCGATTGGTATTGTTGAGCAAGCTCACCATTTTACTGTTTAAAAGGTCGATTTCCTCGTGCGACAAATGGATCGAAAGCAGCGATTTGAACGAATCGGGCTGCATCAGCAAATGCTCTTTCAACGACGCGGAACTCCGCACGATCGCCGCTGCGGGGTTATTCAGTTCATGGGCCAATCCGGCCGAGAGCTTGCCGAGCGCCATCATCTTCTCATTCTGCTGTTCCAGCTCCGTGAACTCTCTTACGCGCGAGGTCATCACGATCACCAGCGCCTGCGTGAGCTCGTAATGCGAGGTCACAAGGTCCCGCAATAACTCTTTCGGAAACGTCATCAGCTGGGCTGTTTCGAGGCACACGCCGTAAGCAATGGCTATTTTCCCACGCGAAAACGGTAGAGCGCCCGTGACGGTACCCGGCAAAAGTTCGGCGATAATTTGTTTGGTATTATTTTGAAGCCGGTACAGTTCGATCCGGCCCGAAAAAATGACATGCGTGCCCACCAGCGGTTCCCCAGGCCTGATCATCATATCGCCCTCCTGCAATTCGTAATGCTGGCTGCGATCTATCATCCATTGTAGCTGGTCTTCCGGTACTTCGCGAAAAACCTCGATGGCTTGCAAATCCTTTACGCCGATATCCTTCATAATAGAACCAATGCTTGTGATCAATGCAGCCAATTTCGAAATAAATCGGCATTAAAGCAGCGTTTTTGAGATTTACACCCGGACATCAGTCACTATCGTAAGGAATGTGCTCACTATCCTTCGGTACGATTATTGCTTTCATTGGCTCCACAACGAATTGATAATGAAAGTGGAGCGAAAGATACACATAGGCACCTCAGGTTGGAGCTACAAACATTGGAAAGGCATTTTCTATCCGGAAACGGTAAAGCCTGCGGACTACCTGGCATTCTACGTCCGACATTTTCCGGTTTCGGAGATCAACAACAGCTTTTACAAAATGCCGACCAAAGAGATCGTGGCGAAGTGGGTCGATACGGTACCCGAAAATTTCCGTTTCTGTCCTAAAATGAGCCGGTACCTGAGCCATTTGAAGAAGCTTCACGATCCAAAGGAGCCATTGGAGCGCTTTTTCAGTGTTTTCGGTCCATTTAAAAAACACCTTGGCCCTGTACTCATTCAATTGCCTGCCAATTCCAGGTACCATGCCGATGTAGCCGGCGCATTTTACGAGGAAAACGATCAGTACAAAGATTTCCGCTTCGCGCTGGAAGTACGGCATGCGTCCTGGTTTTCGGAGGAAAGTATCCGGCTGATGAAAAAGCATCGCATTACGCTCGTTTTTTCGCAAGCCGACCGTTTCCCCTACCAAGAAGAAATTACTGCCAAAGACATTTACGTGCGTTTCCACGGACCGTCGTCGCTGTACAGCTCGTCCTATTCCGACGACGTACTCGACAACTACGCCGAAAAATTCACCGCCTGGGCCGACAACGGGCATCAGGTATGGGCATTTTTCAACAACGATGTCGGCGGATACGCCCTGGATAACGCCAGGAAATTGCAGGAACTGGTCGACGCCAATATCCACGAACTGGCACGTTGAAATTGAATGATTGAATGATTGAATGATTGAATGATTGAATGATTGAATGATTGAATGATTGAATGATTGAATGATTGAATGAAATAAATAAGAACTTGTAAATAATCATATGATCTAATTGATACTCGTCTCGTTGAATCGCTTATTCAGTCATTCAGTCATTCAGTCATTCAAAATTATCATCCATTAACCGCATCGCCGCCATGAGCCTTACCAAATACAACGAAAAACGTTCCTTCGACAAAACGCCGGAGCCGAAAGGCGGCAAAGCGGCCAAAGACGAGCTCATTTTCGTGATACAAAAACACGACGCCACGCGCCTGCATTACGATTTCAGGCTGGAAATGGATGGGGTACTCAAAAGCTGGGCAGTACCGAAAGGCCCGTCGACGGATCCGTCGGTCAAGCGTCTGGCGATGATGGTAGAAGACCACCCTTATGATTACAAGGATTTTGAAGGCATTATTCCCGAAGGAAACTACGGCGCGGGAACGGTGATGGTCTGGGATTTCGGCACTTACGAGCCTTTGGAAGAAAAGAACGGCCAATTGAAAGGTGTTAAAGGCAAAAAGGCACAGGAAAAACTCGCGTTGAAAGAACTGTATTCCGGCTCTTTAAAAGTACGGCTGAACGGCAAAAAATTGAAGGGGGAATATGCTCTGGTGAAAACAAAAGGCATGGAAGACAATGCCTGGCTGCTCATTAAGCACCGCGACAAATATGCCTCCGAGGAAGATATTACCGAAAAAGACCGCTCAGCTGTATCCCGCAGGACTCTGAACGGTATCGAGAAAGCCGGCGACGCAGTTTGGGAAAGTAACCGCGAAGAGAAGAAATCTTCAAAAACCAAAGGGTCTGTTAACTCAAAAGCCGAAGCCAAAGATCCGGCGGAAGACGCAGCAGAAAAAAAAAGTCCGGACGTAGACATAGCGGACATTCTGAAAAAGGGCAAAAAGCAAAAGTTTCCGGATGATATGCAGCCCATGCTGGCCACACTGGTCGACGGACCGTTTGACGATCCCGGTTGGGAATACGAGGTCAAATGGGACGGATACCGGGCATTGGCATACCTGAACAAGGGCGAGGTACGCCTGCAATCGCGGAACAGGAAATCGTTCAACGACAAGTTTTATCCGATTTACCAGCAATTGCAAAAATGGAAGATCGACGCCGTGATCGACGGGGAAATTGTGGTCATCAACGAAAACGGTCTCTCCGATTTCAATGCATTACAAAACTGGCGGAGTGAGGCGGACGGAGAACTGGTCTACTATGCATTCGACATTCTGTGGATGGAAGGCAAGAGCCTCATTCATTTGCCGCTAAGCGAACGGAAAGCCATTTTGCAAAGCATTGTAGATGAAAACAGTCCCGTTCAGCTGGGGTACAGCATCGCCGCGGATGGCAAGGCATTCTTTGAGGCGGCACAAAAGATGGGGCTGGAAGGCATTATGGCCAAGAAATCGGACAGTGAATATTACCCGGGCATCCGCACGCGCGACTGGCTCAAAATCAAGATCAACAAGCGGCAGGAGGTGATTATTGCGGGCTATACCCTGAACGAAGGCTCCTCCAAGCTATTCAGCGCATTGCTTTTAGCCGCTTACGACAAAGGCGAGCTGCGTTATGTCGGCAAAGTAGGCACGGGTTTCAAAGAAAAACAACAGAAGGAAATGATGGCGCTTTTCAAACCATTAGTTACCCCTAAAAGCCCGTTCAAGGAAACGCCCGACTACAATAAACCCTCGCGCTTCCGCCCGAACCCGCCGCATGCGAACGCGACCTGGCTAAAACCGGAGCTGGTATGCGAAATCAGTTTTACCGAAATCACCCAGGATGGGGTGTTCAGGCATCCGTCGTTCGAAGGTATGCGGGAGGACAAATCGGCGAAGGAAGTGGTGCGCGAAATAGAAAAGCCGGCTGAGGAATTGATCGATGAACCCGAAAACACAGGGAAAGAAATCATTAAAAAGCCGGCCAAAGCCAAAAGAAAAAGCCTTTTGAACCCGAAGGATGAAACGCAGGTCCGGAAAATCAATGGGCATGAGGTCAAGTTCTCGAACCTGGGGAAACTCTACTGGCCCGACGATAAAATCCAGAAACGCGAATTAATCAACTATTACTACCAGGTCGCGCCATTCATCTTGCCTTACCTCGAAAACCGCCCGCTGTCCCTCAACCGCTTTCCCAATGGCATTAAAGGCAAAAGTTTTTACCAGAAAGACGTCACAGGCAAAGTACCCGACTGGATCGAAACGACACCTTACATCTCGGAGGGCGAGCACAAAAATTTCATGCTCTGCAACGACGAGGCCACATTGCTGTATATGGCCAACCTGGGGGCCATCGACGTGAACCCCTGGAACAGCCGCGTGGAAACTCCCGACAATCCCGACTGGTGCCTGCTCGACCTCGACCCAGACACCGGCAACACATTCGAACAAGTGATAGAAACGGCGCAGGCCATCAAAAGCCTGCTCGATTCCCTGAGTGTACCCTCCTATTGCAAAACCTCCGGCTCAACCGGCCTGCATATTTACATTCCGCTCGGCGCCAAATACAGCTACGACCAATGTCAGCTCTTTGCCGAATGGGTGGCGGGCCAGGTACAACAGCAGCTCCCCGATTTCACCAGCGTGGAGCGCCTCACCAAAAACCGCAAAGGCAAGCTCTACATCGACTATCTTCAAAACCGGCCCAAGGCCACACTGGCCGCGCCCTATTCGGTACGCCCAAAGCCCGGCGCTACCGTTTCGATGCCGCTGCATTGGGACGAGGTAAAGAAGGGATTGCAACTGAAAGACTTCACGATTTTCAATGCGATGGAACGTATTCAGCACGAAGGCGACCTCTTTAAGCCGGTTTTGGGCGAGGGTATCGACCTCGAAGAAGTGATCGGCAAAATGGATTTAACTGCCGGCTAAAAGTCAAAATCCTCCTACTTTTTGTTAATAAATAACCAGCAAACCCCTCATTGTAGTAGTAATGTAGGGGCGATTTTTCCGTGAAAACATTTCACTTGTGCAATATGAGGTAGTAATGTAGTAATGCTTTGCTACCCTGCTGCCTCTTTGTGCTCCTACCTTTGCCAGCGATACCACAAGTATTACTTTTTCAATAATTAATTGGGCAAAGATCATTTGCCGCTTCTACTAATTTTTAATACTAACATTTATGAGCAAAAGATTTGTACTATTATGTAGTGTGCTGATGCTATATGGCCTGGTACAGACCGCCTTAGCCCAAAGCCGGGTAATCAAGGGTAAAGTGTCTGTCAAAACAAAGGGCGAAGAGCTGGTAGGCGCTACCGTGGTAGTAGAAGGCACCAACTACGCGACTATCACCGACGCAGCCGGTAATTACTCGATCGAGGTGCAACCCAACTCCGTATTAGTAGCCAGTTTCATCGGGATGGTCACCCAAAAAGTCCCTGTGGGTAACCAATCCGAAATCAACTTTCAACTCGAAGAATCCGTCGATAACCTCAACGAAGTAGTAGTGGTAGGCTATGGTGCGCAAAAGAAAAGCGTCGTTACGGGCGCTATTTCGAGCGTGAAGGCCTCCGATTTACAATCAATGCCGATTAACCGTTTGGAAGAAGCGTTGCAAGGCCGGACTTCCGGCCTTACAATCGCTTCAAACTCCGGTCAACCGGGTTCGGCCGCGACCGTGCGGGTACGCGGGGTCACGACACTGAACAACAACGATCCATTGTACGTGGTGGACGGTGTGGTGGTCGACAACGGCGGCATCGGATATCTGAACCAGTCTGATATTGAGTCGATTGAAGTACTAAAAGACGCTGCCTCGCAAGCCATTTACGGCGCACGGGCTGCCGCGGGGGTGATTTTGGTTACCACTAAAAAAGGAAAGGCGGGCGGCATTCGGGTAAATTACAATGGCTACATCGGCGTACAGGCACCTGCACGGAAACTCGACCTGCTAGACGCTACCCAATATGCGACGATCCGCAACGAAGCGGCCGTGAATGCAGGCCAACCGGCTCCATACGCCAACCCTGCGGCATTCGGCAAGGGTACCGACTGGCAGTCTTTGATCTTCAACAACAGCGCCAAACGCCAGAACCACGAGCTGAGCATCAGCGGCGGCACGGACAAGTCAACTTTCTATCTTTCATTCGGTTACCTCAACCAGGAAGGCATCGTTGCGACCGACATTTCAAAGTACAAAAGAACCAGCATCCGCCTCAATTCGGAGCACAAACTGGCGAAATGGCTCACATTCGGCCAGAACCTGGGTTATGCGCACGATAAATCGGTGGGGTTAGGCAATACCAACAGTGAATTCGGAGGGCCATTGAGCTCGGCTATTAACCTCGACCCTATTACACCGGCAGTAATCACTGATCCTGCAGTAGCCAACGCGGCGCCGTATACCAACAAAGGCATCCGTCGCGATGCGAACGGTAACCCTTACGGAATCTCTCAGGCGGTAGGCCAGGAAATGAGCAGCCCGCTTGCGTATATCAAAACACGTCTGGGTAATTACAGCTGGTCGGACAACGTCGTGGGTAATGCTTACCTGATGGCCGAGCCGATCAAAGGCCTGCAACTGAAATCGACCATCGGTAGCAAGCTGGCGTTCTGGGGCAACGAGAGCTTCACTCCTATTTCATGGCTGAATGCAGCTTCGGTGAGCTCACAAACGAGTTTCAACCGCACCAACAATCGCCGTTTCGACTACAATCTGGAAAACACCATCTCTTACACCCGCCCTATCGGCCTGCATAATGTGAACGTGCTTGTAGGACAAGGTGCCTACCTGGATAACAACACCAGAATGACGAGTGTGACATTCTTCAACGTCCCGGCCGACAACTTCGATGACGCTTCTCTGAACTTCAAAGTACCGGCCGACCAGCGTAACTCCGACGGCTCTGAGGGCGCAAAACACACCGTAAGCTCGCTTTTTGCCCGGTTGAACTATGATTTTGATGAAAAATACCTCGTGCAGGCATTGGTTCGCCGTGACGGCTCTTCCCGCTTCGGTTCGAACCACAAGTACGGTGTCTTCCCCTCATTCTCCCTGGGCTGGGTGCTTTCGCGTGAGGCTTTCTTCCCCACCAACAATGCGGTTAACTTCCTGAAATTCCGCGGAGGTTACGGCGTGGTGGGTAACGACGGCATCGGCGACTTCGCTTACCTGTCGACCATCGGCAGCGGCCGTAACTACACCATTGGTACCTCGGGCAGCTACATCATCGGTTACAGCCCCAATGCACCCGCCAACCCGGATCTGAAATGGGAACAGACCAGCCAGACCAACATCGGTTTCGATGCGACGATCTTCAACAATGTGAATGTGACTTTCGAGTGGTTCAAAAAAGCGACCAAGGATATTCTGCAAAATCCACGCATTCCGGGCTATGTAGGCGCCATTTCCAACCCGGCCGCCAACATCGCCGATATGAAAAACACAGGTGTAGAATTGGAATTGGGCTTCCGCAAACGCCTCGGACAAGTTGATTTCTCCGTCAACGGAAACGTTTCCTATATAAAAAATGAAGTAACAAACCTGGGTAATGGTGTGCAGTATTTGTCGGGCGGCGCGAGCTTCCAGGGAGCGCCCCCGATTACGCGCACCCAGGTGGGCCAGCCGATCGGCTCCTTCTTTGGTTATCTAGACCAGGGCATTTTCCAGACGCAGGAAGAAGTGGATTCACACGTTTCCGCCGAGGGCAAGAAAATCCAGCCGAATGCCAAACCGGGCGATTTCAAATGGGCCGACCTGAATGGCGACGGTGTGATCACCGAAACCGACCGTACGTTCATCGGTAACCCTACCCCGAAATGGAACTATGGCTTGACTTTGAATGCCGCTTACAAAGGTTTCGACATCGTGGTATTCGGCCAGGGCGTTGCAGGTAACCAGATCTTCCAGGGGCTTCGCCGCCTCGATATCGCCAATGCCAACTGGCAAACCGACGCCCTTGACCGCTGGACAGGCCCGGGTACTTCCACCACTTTCCCACGCATCGTGAACGGCGACCCGAACAAGAACTTCCAGAACCCGTCGAGCTTCTACCTGGAAAAAGGCGACTTCTTCCGTCTGAAAACGCTGCAAATCGGCTACTCGCTGCCTACGGCAATCATCAGCAAAGTGGCCATGAAAAAGGCACGTGTGTATGTAATGAGCCAGAACTTGTTTACCCTCACCAAATACACCGGCTATGATCCGGAGATCGGCGGAAGCGTGCTCAGCATCGACAAGGGCATTTACCCGCAGGCGCGCAGCTTCATGGTGGGCTTGAACATTGGTTTTTAATTGATTAATACAAATAAAATGAAATTGAGATATAACAAATTCGTGACTGCCCTGGCCTTGACGGCCGGTTTGCAGCTCATGTCCTGCTCCGACAGTTTCCTCGACGTGAAACCCAAAGGGCTGAACCTCGAAGCGAACTATTACCGTAACCAGGAAGAGGCATTCAACGGCCTTGTGGCTGCCTACGACGTGGTGGGCTGGCAGGGTAACGGCTACGTTTCCACGATTGCTACCATGAATGCAGCTTCCGACGACCACTACGCGGGCGGCGGCGGCCCGAGCGATATCATGGATTTCCAGGTCATTTCCAACTATACCCTAAACCCGACCACCGGACCACAGGGAGAGCTATGGAGAAAAGGCTTCTCGGGCGTGTTCCGCACGAATGCCATTCTTGAAAAACTCCCTGGGGTACCGATGGATGAAACCCTGAAAAAGCGCTACACAGCCGAGGCCAAATTCCTCCGCGGGTATTTCTATTTCGAACTCGTAAGGTTGTTCAAGAATGTGCCGCTATTCACCCGCACGATTTCCACCCAGGAAATGTACGATGTGCTGCAAGCAACCCCGGCGGAAGTTTATGCACAAATCGAAAAGGATTTGTCGGAAGCTATCGCCGATCTGCCGGTTATCATCAATGTGGCAACGGAAGGCGGGCGCGCAGGACAAGGGGCAGCGCATGCGATTTTGGGTAAAGTGTATTTGTATCAAAACAAATTCGCGCAGGCAGCACAGGAACTGGCGAAGGTAAACGGTACCCCGGGTGGTAATAATGCCTATGGCTACAAGTTGCTCGACAACTTCGGCGACCTGTTCAAGACCAAGAACAAGTTCAACAGCGAATCTATTTTTGAACTTTCGTACACCAATACCTCCGCCGGCGGATGGAGCTGCGTGTCGTGTACCGAGGGGAACGTGATGAATATCATTACCGGCCCGCGCGGCTATAACCGCAAGTCGGATGCCGCACCGGATTATGTTTCCGGATGGAGCTTCCTACCGATCACACCGTCGCTGTTCGAAGCCATCCATTTCGACCCGCGTTACAAAGCGACTGTGGCCAACCTGGACAGCCTCGAAAAAGCAGGCGCTGTGAGTTATGAGAAAGGTTATATGAATACGGGTTATTTCCTCGAAAAATTCGCGGGACGGCAATCCGACCGCTGGACCGGCGCCGGTGCCCCCGAGCTGAACTTCCCGCAGAATATGTACGATACCCGCCTGGCCGATACCTATTTGCTGGAAGCCGAAGCCCTCGTACGCGGCGCGGGCGACCTCACACGTGCAGCCGCCCTCCTGAATGCGGTACGCGCCCGTGTAGGCCTGAAACCGGTGGCTGCCACATTTGAAAACATCAAAAAAGAACGTCGCCTCGAACTCGCCGGCGAAGGCCATCGTTGGATGGACCTCGTGCGCTGGGGTGATGCACCTGCCGTGCTCGGGCCAAAGGGCTTTGTAGCCGGCAAGCACGAAATTCTTCCGATTCCTTTGCTGGAACTGGAAAACACGAAAATCGAGCAGAGTAAAGAATGGGGCGGAACAAGGTAGCGTGTTCCACACCCAGATCAGAAAGGCTTGGAGCACTGCTCTAAGCCTTTTCTTTTGACTCGTCGATATGAAAACCGAGAAAAAAGTTGAACATATTCACCTCGGTGGGCAGTTGCAATTTCTTGCGCAACCGGTAGCGCCCCACCTCCACCCCTCTCAGCGAAATGTTCATGAGCTGCGCGATTTCCTTACTGGACAGATTCATGCGCAGGTAGGCGCTCATCTTCAACTCATTGGGCGTCAGGTTCGGATATTTCTCTTTCAACGCAATGAGAAAATTGCTGTGCACGCTATCGAAATGCTTGGAGAACTGGCCCCAGTCCTTATCGACCTTGTTTTCATCGGCCACGACCTTGATCATCTTTTTCAGGTCATCATTAATCTTCTCGTCCTCAGCTGTTTTGGTGATTTTAACCAGATCCGTTTTGAGTTTGGAAAGCAACTCCGCTTTTTGCACCAAATGCATGGCTGATGTGGCCAGATCGGTGTTTTTGTGCAGGATTTCCGCTTCCAGCTTTTCGTTTTTGAGCTTGATGATCTCCTTTTCGTTCTTTTCGAGCTCCAACTGATGCAGGTATTGCAGCCGTTTCTGTTCCTCCAAATGCTTTTGCTGCTGTCGCAGGAAGCGTTTTTCCTGCCATTTATAAAACAGCCAGGCCAGACCTAGAACCAGAATTCCATAACCGAGGTACGCCCAGATCGTCCGGTACCAGGGCGGCAAGATCATAAACGAGTAACCGGCTATTTCCGATTCGCTGCCGAAATTATTGCGCGCCTTTACTTTAAACGTGTAATATCCCGGCGGCAAATGCGTGTATTCCTTCGAAGTACGCGCCGACCAGTTCGACCAATTGCCGTCAAAACCGTCCAGGAAATAGGCGTATTCAATGCTGGATTGCTGGCTGAACAGGGTGGAAGAAAACTCAAAACCCACGGAATTCAAGCGGTTTGCCACACGAGGTACCTGATCTTCGGATTGCTTCTTCACCTCATTCACTTCCCCGAAATACCCGCCGAAGAGTAATGAATCCGTACCGAATGAGCGCATCGCGCTGATCTGCACATCGATATGGCTCTTATTCTGCTTGTATTTTTTGTAATTGATATGATAAATACCTTTCTCGCTCCCTATGAGGATATTTTCTTCATTTAATGGATAAATATATTCGAAACCGGAGACCATTTTGTGATTGATCTCGGGGAGGAAGATGATCTTCGGACTACCGCCGCTCATGTCGAGCACACCCAGTTCTTTCCCGCGTACAAACCAGACGTTACCAGCGTGATCTTCTTTCAGATAGCGTACGCCGAGATCCTGAAATATCCCGTTATAATAGGAGGAAGCTATAAATCGGTCGGTAGCAGTATTGTATTCGTAAATGCCCTTTTCCGTAGCGACCAGGATCTTGTTTTTGACCTTGTATATATAATTATTGTTCAGCGAAAGCGGCAGTCCATCCTTGTGCGTGTACCGGCGTGCCCGTGACTTTCCATAGTCCGACAATGTCACCCTGTACACCCCTCGATAGGGATGCGACGTCCAGATCACATTTTCCTCACGGACGTCGGTACACAGGAAACGAGAGGCGACGTCAAAGCCCGAAACCGCGCCCGAAGGCCGGAATGTACTACCATCATATTCCAGGAAATTGACTCCATTATAATTCCCTACCGCTACTCTTTTGACCGGGTAGATCCGCGAGAGCGGCAAAAAGCCCCAGAAACCGTTGCGCTTCTCGATCGGTCGCGCCTGCTTACCTTCCACTTCGAAAATACCCTCGTGGTGTGCCATCAAAAGCCGGCCATTGATCTCGGAAAGACCCCATACCTGCCCTCGCGAATGCTCTACGTAGGTAAATGCACCTTTGACATAACTCAGGTCGCCGAACTGCCCCACTTCCACCGAATACAAGCCATTGGACGTACCTACATACAAGCGGCCTTTGTAAATCACGGAAGCATACCCGGCTTCATCTTTGGTCGCCGCAGGGTACATGGTTTTAATGGCGTTATCGTAAGCAACGAAGTCGATGCCGTTATCAAGCCCCAGCCAGAGATTTTTATCCTGATCCCCGAAAACGCTGAGTACATTATTGTTCTGCAAACCATCGGCCCGCGCGAAGCGGTGCACAAACTCGCCCTCGTTGGTGACGATGTAACAGCCGCCCAGGCTTGTAGCGAGGGCTATCAACTTGTCGTTCACGCGCGTTGCGGCATATATGCGCTCGCCTTTTATCCGGTCAATGAATGCGGATTGCAAGCGGGCGGCGCGCTCGCCCGACAGCTTGTACAGGCCCGCATCCATTGTGACGAGCAGTGCATTCTCCTTGTCAACAGGCAGCAGACCCGTCGTGAGGTATTCGGCAGGTAGCCCACCCGTCGTGATCCAGGGGATCCAGCGGCCATTGTCGTAGCGCAACAAGCCGCTCGCTGCGTCCTGAGCCACGGCAATGCCATTGCAAACACCCATAAAGCGCCAGTGCGAGCCGCTGCTGAACACACTGACCGCTTTATCCTGATACACAAAAATGCGGTTGCTGGCCCTGAAAAACACGCTTCCATTGAGCACAGCCACATTCCAGATGTCGGCAAAACCACGGTCGCGCTCATGCACGAGGTCGCGCAGGGAGACATAATGCAAAGCGCCTCGCTGGTCGGGCGTGAAGTAGCCGAATTCGTTCTCACCGCCAATGTAAATGCGGTTATCCGTACCAATTTCCAGCGACCGCACCTTCGTTTTATTCGGCAACGGATAGGTTCGCCAGTAAACGCCGTCAAAAGTGAGCAAGCCCTCATTGTTGGCAAAATACATCACGCCGTTCTTTCCCTGGCGGATCGCCCAGTTCTGGGTTCCGGCATGGTAGGTTTGTTTGGAATAATTAACCACTTCGGGCAAGCCGATGGTATTTTGGGCATGCAACCGCGGGATAAACGGGACGAGAAAAAGCAGAGCGGCCACCCGTATCATATTACAGCATTGCAGTACTCCGATGTGGGGATTGACGTAGTGGAGAACTGCGACAGGGTATTTATTTCGCAATTTTTGTAGGGTTGTTGTAGTAATGTAGTAGCCCGATACGCACATTGTTGTGCAGGTTGCCCTACATTTGGACTCGCAATATATTACATTATTTTCAGTGTATTTCAATATGAGTTGAGAGTTCAGAATTCAAAGTTCAGAGCTCAGAGTTCATGAGTCGAAGGTGCACTGGCCTGTCTCGATGAACTTCTGAATTTTAACCCATAGACTTTAAACCGCAGCGGCAGACCGCTCATACATTCTAAACTTAAAAGCATGAAATTCTTCAATCCTAAACCTGCATTATTGCTGAGCATTTACCTCCTAACCGGCCTGGTAGCTTTCGGGCAGTCGAAAAAGGTCGATTTCTGGCTGACCAATCTGGATAAATCGGCCCTATTTCAGCAGCAGGCTGCTTTAACTTTGAATAGACATGAAGTTCTCGAAGTGCCGGTTGTCAGTATCAATGCAAAGAAGAGATTTCAGGAAATCGACGGCTTTGGCTTCACCCTCACCGGCGGCAGCGCGCAGCATTTGATGGCTATGAGCAAAACTGCCCGTGCCGCATTGCTGAAAGAACTTTTTTCAACAACCGGTAACGGCATAGGCATGGCCTACCTCCGCGTGAGCATCGGCGCCTCCGACCTGAATGAGAAGGTATTCTCCTACGATGATCTTCCGCAAGGCCAAACCGACCCGGAAATGCAGCATTTCGATCTCGGTCCGGACCGCAACGATGTGATCCCTATTTTGAAAGAGATATTGGCCATTAACCCGAAAATGAAAATCCTTGGCTCGTCCTGGTCGCCGCCGGTTTGGATGAAGGACAATGGAGACACCCGCGGCGGAAGCCTCAAACCGGAATGGTACGACGCATATGCTAAATATTTTATGCGCTACATTCAAGATATGCAAAAAGAAGGGATTCGTATCGACGCTATTACTGTGCAAAATGAACCATTACACCCCGGTAACAACCCGAGCCTGCTGATGCTGGCGAAAGACCAGGCAGTTTTTGTTAAAAACCATTTGGGCCCTGCATTCGAGAAGGCTAAAATCAATACAAAAATCATCGTTTACGACCATAATGCAGATAAACCAGAATACCCGATCTCGATTCTCGACGACCCGGAAGCCAAAAAATACGTGAACGGTTCGGCATTCCACCTCTACGGCGGCACCATCGATGCGTTGTCGAAAGTCCGCGACGCACATCCCGACAGGCACCTCTATTTCACCGAGCAATGGATGGGCGCTCCGGGTAATTTTGAAAAAGATTTCCCTAACCATATTAAGAACCTCACCATCGGCGCCACGCGAAACTGGGCCCGTACCGTTTTGGAATGGAACTTGACTAGCAACCCGCAAAACCGTCCCTTCACCGACCGCGGAGGTTGCGACCGCTGCCTGGGCGGCGTGACGATCGACGGCGACAATATCACACGCAATGCCGCATATTACGTCGTCGCGCATGCTTCCAAATTTGTGCTCCCGGGTTCCGTCCGGATCGACTCGGGTACGAATGCGACAATCGGCAGAAGCCCAGACGACAAATTGTTGAATGTAGCGTTTCTGAGGCCCGACGGCAAGAAAGTGTTGATCGTCATGAACGATTCGGATACGGAAAAGAAATTTACGATTCGGGACGGAGCGAATTTCGTGGTCGCCAGCTTAAAAGCTGGGTCCGTTGGGACGTTTGTGTGGTGATGGTTTGTTTAGGTTATCTAAAATGCAATCTCGCGCGAACGTCCGCTGAAATCGATCAACACAACCTTCTTCAATCCATCACGCGGCAAGGTTGCAATTCGGCTCGACTGTGATAAATATCCCGAACCATATGCTAATTCAAAACGCTTCGAACGGCCATCCGCATAGGTTGCAATCAGGATAGCATCCTGAGAAACTGGCTTAATGTAAACCATTTTCTCCCCTGTCCCAGCTGCAAACGCCAACAAAGGCGCATTGTTTTGCGCGGCGAGGACGAGCGAGCTGCCATCACCTAATTGTAAATGCGCCATTCCCTTGGCATCGCCGGGGACGAAAACACCGCTCTGCGCGGCTGTTAACGGTTTGAAGCCGCCTTTGCCATTACCCAGCATGAGAAGTCCGTTCAATCCGTCCAGCCGGCCACTGATTGACTCAGTAGCATGGCTGTTGCCCGATAGCAACAGATCCAGATGACCGTCGTGGTCGAAATCTTCTGCGAGCAGACCATATACAGGACCCATTTGGGCTGCCGATGGCAGGTTTCTCCATGCAAACTTTCCGCCTCCCTTGTTTTCGAGCATGACCGATTGCATGGCTTCACAAACCAGTTTACGGGCGCCTTTCAGTTCTTCGGGTTTGAAAATGTCCGTGATTTTGGCTTTGGAGTAGTCGGCGTAATAGACGAAGCGCTTTTTGAGGAAGTTCATCTGGCTTGTCATTTCGTCGCGCGGGTGCGCAGGATACAAGTCGTTGCCGATGTAGCGGACCATTACCGGATCCATCGTCCCGCTTTTGTCGAAATCCTTGGCCAGTAATGTCAGAGGTTTGTCAATAGAGGGCTTTCCTTCACTGTTCAACCCCACATTGCCCAGCACATAGTCGGTATCCCCATCCTCATCGAAATCGCCGGAAACGATGCTGTTCCACCAGCCCGTCGTGTTTGTCAGGCCAGTATGCGCGCTCGCGTTGATCAGTTTGCCCTGATTATTTTTATAGAAAACAATAGGCATCCATTCGCCAGCGACGATGAGATCGACCCAGCCGTCCCGGTCGAAATCGGTCCACAATGCAGTGTTTACCATTCCAATACTTTGGATTTCAGGACAAATCTGCTGTGTTACTTCCGCAAACTTGCCTCCGTCGTTCCGCAATAAGTAACTTTCGCCGGGTACCGGATATGCACCGGGAGAAAGTCTGCCGCCCACAAAAAGATCGAGGTCGCCGTCGCGGTCAAAATCAGCTGCATTTACTGTGGAACCGCTGGCAAAGAGTGGTGGTAGTGCCTCCGCATTTAGCTTAAAATTACCTTTTCCGTCATTAATGTAAAGCCTGTCCTGGTAGTAACGGGAACCGGCTTCAAACTCATTGCTGCCGCTCACAACATACAAATCCTGGTCACCATCTCCATCCGCATCGAAGAAAAGCGTGCCCATATCCTCCTCATACTTCTGGCCGGTTATCAGCGTTTTCGAAGTGAAGTGTTGTCGTTTGCTCTGCACAAAAATACGACCTGACTGGTTAAATGCTCCACCCACATAAAAATCGTCGAGGCCATCGCCATTCACATCTGCCACCGCAATGCCGGGGCCGCTTTGGGATAGCAAATGGGGTAACAGCGGCTGTATTTTGAAATCAATGTAGAGATCATCTTTGTGCCGAAAATCAATGCCGCTGTTTTGCAATGCTGCGAATAGAGAACGGCTTGCCTCCGCCGCCGGACGATTTACGGATGCGTTGCCATTTGCGTGATCCAGTTCGAGGATCTGGTCAGCCTTTACATTTTTCAACACCTGAATCTTCGAATCGGGCCAGATGATCATCAGGCTATCCATTTGCAGAACATTACCAAGTCCGAAATGTTCACGGTTCGGTTCCGTCGCCGACTGGTAGCCGCGGTAAGGCGAATGCTCAGCATACTGCTTCCCTTTGGCAGTCCAAAGCCAGATTTTCGCTCCAAAACCATCGCGATTCAGGGCGGGGCCTTTCAGTTTGACTGTCAATGAATGTTGTTCGGGTTTCCGCTCCGAATGGTTTTCATACAAAAACGCTTCGCGGTCGATGTTATTCATCGCTACATCCAGGTCACCATCGTTGTCGAAGTCGGCATAAACGGCGCCATTCGAAAATGAGGGAATATCAAAGCCCCAATCGGCTGATTTGTTGGTGAATGTAAGGTCGTGATTATTGGAAAAAAGGTAGTTAGGCACGTGCGCACCTTCGACTTTCTTCAATGCATCGGCTAACTTGCGGCTGTCACCACTACCCGAACGCATCTGCATTTCGTACTCGGCCATGCGGTAAATCACGAAATCCCGATTGGTAATGTCCTTAGGATAGCCATTAGTGATCATCAGGTCGCGGAAACCGTCGTTATCATAGTCAGCAAACAACGCCCCCCAGCTCCAATCGGTGGCTTCCACGCCGGCATACCGCCCTATTTCACTGAATGCAGGCTGGCTTCGTCCCGGAACTTTGCCCTCGTTGTGCTGCAGTGTATTTCGCATGAATTGCGGCTCATAACCCATGCGCAGTTCCGACAAATGCCGGTCATAGTTCATCAGCCCGAACATATTCTTGCGGCGGACCGGATCTTCGGGCAGCATATCCACTGTGATGAAGTCGATGAGCCCATCGTTATCGATATCCGCCGCGTCGTTTCCCATCGCTGAGTAGCTTTGGTGTTTGAAATAAGCAGCTATTTCATTTTTAAATGTACCGTTCTGCTGGTTGATGTAGAGCAGGTCGTTGGAAACGTAATCATTTGAAATGTAGACATCCGGCCAACCGTCGTTGTTCACATCGGTAACTGCAATACCCAGTCCGTACCCTTCTTCCAGAATGCCTGCTTCCCTCGAAATGTCGGTAAACGTGCCGTTTCCATTGTTACGAAAAAGGCGGTCGGCATTGGCTGACGAGCCGTCGCTTACCTTCGCGCGGATGTTGTTCGGCCCGCGCATGTTCATCACATTTGTGGCGAGGTAGGCATCCAGGTCGCCATCGTGATCGTAATCGAAGAATGCGGCTTGCGTGGTGTTGCCGCTGTAATCCAACCCATAAGCGCTGGCTTCCTCCTTAAATGTGTTGTTTTTCTGATTGATGAAGAGCAGGTTCGATAGTTTGCCTGCCTGCGCAGGTCCCGCGCGGCAAACGTAAATATCCAGAAAGCCGTCCGCATTGATATCCACCATCGCTACGCCCCGGGCCCAGCCTTCGGGAACTTCAATGCCCGATGTTGCGGTAATATCCTCAAATTCAATTCGCTGGTCTTTACTCTTGTTGATGTACAACCTGCTCTCGGTCATATTGCCGGTGAAAAACAAGTCGGTAAGTCCATCGTTGTTGATATCGCCTGCACCTACCCCGCCGCCATTGTAAAAATATTCGTAGGTGAGAATGTTGAGCTGGTCGTCCTCATGGAGCCGGTTATTGAAATGAACACCGGTTTCGTCCGGAGAAAGCAGTTCGAACAGCTTTTGATCGTCTTTGCCGGAAGTACAGGCTCCAATAAGCCAGGCAATACAAACAAACAGGGATAGCGGGCGGATCATGGGCGAATGTAATTACTGTGACCCTGCGGTAGATGCGGCGTGGATTTTAGTAAAAAACCGGACTTCATACAGCTCCTGATTTTTTCCGGGAAGGTAAGGCTTCTGCGCCTTTTTCAATATCAAATGCTCATCCGACAATTTCACAATCTGAAACCCGCTCAGCCGATGGCCCGTCGAATCGGTATAAACAAGCGAATCAGCGGTCGGAAGCTGGTAACGGTAAGTTTTAAACTTCTCCTTTTTTCGCTCGGTCATTACGCCATCGGCGCCATACTCGAACGTCGACCAATGCTCGTCGAATGCATTATTGGTAAAACTGAACCCATTCACAAAGTTACGGATCGAATCCGTCCGCCATACGCCTTCAAGCGCACGCTCGCGGGTCTGGCAGGATGCGAGGAGGATGGTAAGTAGGATTCGGGTTAGACGCATTGTGTTTCTAATTTTGAATGACTGAATGACTGAATGACCGAGTATTTTTCTTTCAATCATTCAATCATTCAATCATTCAATCATTCAATCATTCAATCATTCAATCATTCAATCATTCAATCATTAATAATTACTATTCTGCTTCAAAACCCCATTACTCAAATCCACCTCGCGCTGGGGAAGGGGGAAATAATAGTGTTTAGGTTTGATAAAATTGCGGCTTGGCTTGAACGGCCCGCGGGCGATTTTATAATGTGCTGCGATGTCGATCAGTCCGGCTTTATCCCAGCGCATCAGATCCTGGTGACGCTCGTTTTCACCGGCCAGTTCCACGCGGCGCTCGTGCATGATATCGGCCATTTTCGCACCGGTTTTAGCGGCTAGCCCCGCACGTTTCCGCACTGCATTCAATTCGGTATCGCCACTTTGACCAGAACGAATTTTCGCCTCAGCCACGAGCAGATACACGTCCGCCGAGCGCAGGAAAGGGGCGTTCAGGCTTTGGCTCATGTCGCCGGCATCGGTAAAACTGGTGTATTTACGGAACGAGTAGCCGGTTACGCGGGTCATATTCGCCGCGAAAGTTGTCGTTCCCGCCGAACCGCGGTTAACCTTGTCACCGGGACTATAAATGGAGTAAGAGCGGCGAGGGTCGCCTTTTTCGAACTCCTGCACGAGGTCTTCGATCGGCTCGTGGAAGCCCCATCCACCGAATGCCTGCGGCGTGTGGTAGAAGGTCGGTGAGTTGTCGGTCGTCCAGCCGGTTTCATATTGTAATGAAAACAGGATCTCAGGGTTGTTCTCGGTCGTGAGCTGGAAGTTTTCGTCGTAGTTGGTTGCGAGTTTGTAAGCGGCATTTCCAATCACTTTCTGTCCCGATTCGATTGCCTTCGCCCAGTTTTCCTGGTACACATACAATTTGGTCAAAAACCCGTTCGCCGAGCCCTGCGTTACGCGGCCCGACTGCGCATCGTCATAGCTTACCGGTAGCAGCGCAGCCGCCTTCTGGAAATCCGATTCAGCCTGGGCGCGTACCTCGGCAAGAGTTGCTTTCGGTTTGTTATAATTATTGTTCAGCGCATCTTCTTCGAGAATGATAGGCACTTCGCCGTAAATCAGCGAAAGCCGCCAGTATACAAATCCACGAAGGAAATACGCCTCGCCCAAACTGCGGTTACGCAATGCCTCGTCCATCGTCACTTTCGGGGCGTTAATCAGCACCGCATTCGCACGGGAAATCACCTCATATTTGGTCGACCAGGTCGCGAGAATGTGCGAGTTGGCCGCGTCGAAAGTGAACATTTCGAGGGAAGTCTCGTCAGAGTGGTCGCCGGCTCGGTTCATATCGTCCGAGCAGTTATCGAAAGTATACTCCGTGTGGGCAAAACCGTCTTCGTTCAGCAGCGGAGCGTAAATGGCGTTGGTAGCAGCCACCACGTCGTCGCCATTGCGCCAGAACTGCTGGGAGGTAACCTGTCCGTATGGCGTGCTGTCGAGCAGGTCGTCGTTACAACTGGTTGCGGCCATCAGGAAAAGCCATCCGGCCATTACATATATCTTTTTCATATCGTGTTCTCTTTGAGAGCTGGTGTGGGTTGATTAAAAGGACAAAGTTGCGCCGATCGTCCAGGTACGTGCCTGCGGATACTGCGCGTAGTCAACATTCAGCTGATTGTACAATCCTGCTGCCTTGTCTCCGCCTACATACCCCAGCTCGGGGTTCAGACCGGTGTATTTGGTCAGCGTAAACACGTTCTGTCCGGTAACGTAAATCCTTGCCTGGGTCAATTTCACTTTCTCGATCACAGTTTTAGGGATGGTGTAGCCTAATGTGAAGTTTTTCAGACGGAAGAAATCCCCTTTCTCGATAAAGAGATCTGAAGGACGGAAGTTGCGGTTCGGGTTGTCGATACTCAGGCGCGGCACGGTGTTGCTGGTACCGGCGCCATTCCAGCGCTCGCCAGCCTCTTGATACAAATTGAACGAATAGCTCGCGTCCAGGCCCTGCATACGGTCGGCGTTGAAGATCGAAACGCCGCCAACACCTACGAAGAACAGGTTAAAATCAAATCCTTTGTAGTTCAACCCCGCATTCAAACCATAGTTGATTTTCGGCTGAGGGCTTCCGATGATGGTCCGGTCCTTGTCGTCAACAATGCCGTCGCCGTTCAAATCCAGGAAGCGGACATCGCCCGGGTGAATCTGTCCATTGGTTTTGCGCGAATCGTTGGCAATGTTAGGGTCGCCATCGATTTCAGCCTGGCTTTGGTAGAGGCCGTTGGTTTTATAGCCGTAGAACGTACCATAAGGATTGTTCTCATACGTACGCACGATCTCCTGCTGGCCGCGGCCGTACAGCTGCGAAGCGAGGAAGCCGCCCGGGGTGGCGAGTTTTGTAATGCGGTTTTTAATCAATGTTGCGTTACCACTCAGATTCAGGGTCAGATCGCCGAATGAATGACGGTATGACGCCTCGATTTCCACACCCTTGTTGCGCAGCTGACCGATATTCTGGTCGGGAATAATAGAAGTACCAATCGTTCCGATAGACGGCGGCGCCAGCAGCATTTTCTTGGTATCCTTGATGAAATAATTGACTGACAAATACAATGCATTCTTCCAAAGCCCCGCTTCCACACCGAAATTGCTCATTTCGGCCGTTTCCCAACCTATTTGCAGGTTCGCCAGACGGCTTTGCGCGGCACCCGAGACCGGGTTTTGTGTGCCGCCTGCACCCAATGCATAGCGGTACGACGAGTTGATCAGGGCCAGATATTGCAATGAATTTACATTCTGGTTACCCAGCTGGCCCCAGCCGCCCGTCAGCTTGAAGTTACTGAACACCGGCAATGCATTCTTGAAAAAATCTTCTTCTGACAATCTCCATCCCAACGAGAATGCCGGGAAATAGCCCCAGCGATTGCCAGGCGCGAATTTGGAAGAACCATCTGCACGGAATGTGGCCGTTAGCAGGTAGCGATCCATAAGCGAGTAATTGGCACGACCGAACCACGAAGCCAGCGCGTCGTAGCTGCGGTTACCGTCTTCTCCCGCCACCGATACGATTGTTCCCGCATATTGCAGATAGCGCAGCGTAGGGTCCTCGCTCGCAAAATCGCGGCCGCGTTGCTTGGATGAGATGCTGTTGAACGTCTGAGAAGTGTAACCACCGACAAGGTTCAGGCTGTGCGCACCGACTTTCTTGTCATACGAAAGGAAATATTCCTGCAAAAACGACCAGTATTTGCCATGCGTCAGGTCCAGCTGATTGTAAGAATTGGTACGGAACTGATCGTTGATTTTTACGTCAAAATTTGTGCTTTCCGAAAATGTCGCATCCATAGCCAGGTTGGCGCGCAGTTTCAGGTCTTTCAACAGTTCCAGCTCGCCGGTGAGGCTACCCAGAATGCGGTTGCGGATATTATTCTGATCCTGCGTATCGACCGTGAAAATGGGGTTGTTAATATCCCCGAACGCTCCTATGCCCTTGGTTGAACTGTAAGAACCATCGGCATTGCGGATCGGGAGGCCCGGATGAAAACGAATGGCGCTCCAAAGCAAACCGGTTTGCGAGGAAGTCGTATTCGGCGCCGTATTATGCGTGTTCGTGAATTGCAGGTTCTGCCCTATTTTCAGCCTCGAACCGATCTTGTGATCCGAGTTGACGCGGAATGTATACCGTTTGTAATAGGACTTGCCGATAATACCTTTTTCATTATAATAACCACCCGAAATCGAGAATGACGAATACTTGCCGCCCCCGCGGATCGCTGCGTCGTAATTTTGGGTAACCCCTTGCTTGAGCAATGCATCCTGCCAGTTGGTTTTCTGGGTTTGGTACTGGGCATCTTCCCAAATCGGTGGCACGGGTAAGCCGTCGTTCTTATAAGCTTCGCGTTTCAGCGCCGCCAGGTCGGGCGCTTCCAGCATATCAAGGGTTTTAATGCGGTTGCTGATACCCGCATAGCCATTCAATGTTACACTAATCGGCTTATCGAAAGTGCCACGCTTGGTAGTGATGATCACTACGCCGTTTGCCGCACGTGTTCCGTAAATAGCGGATGCAGATGCATCTTTCAGGATTTCAATGGACTCGATATCGTTCGGGTTCACGTCGTTCATAGAACCGGCAGGAACGCCGTCGATCACCACCAGCGGGTCGGCATTGTTCACTGTTCCGAAACCACGGATCTGGATCGTACCTGCATCGCCCGGTGCACCGCCGTTACGGATCACGTTCACACCCGCCGCACGACCCTGTAACGCCTGCTGCGCCCCTCCCGATGGGAGATTCTGAAAATCAGAACCTTTTACAGAAGATACCGCACCCGTTACATCCTTCTTTTCCTGCGTTCCGTACCCAACTACCACCACTTCTTTCAACGCGCTCACATCGGGAGCCATCGTGATGTTGATGACGGAGTTGTTGGCGACCACCGCATCCTGGCTGACATACCCGATGAAGGAAAAGCGGAGTGTGGCGCCATTATCCGGCACATTGAGTTGGTACTGACCGTTCTGATCAGATGTGGTGCCTTGCTGGCTGCCTACAATGAGAATATTCACGCCCGGCAAGCCGTCGCCTTTCTCGTCCACTACCTTCCCGGTAATCGTCCGATCGGCTATGATGCCCGCTGTTCTGGCGCTAAAGGGCGCTGCGCTTTGCGGGTCGTTCTTTTTTCTGAGTAATATCCTCGAATTGCCCACTACCTCGTAGGAGACATTGAGCGGTGTGAGCAGCTGATCGAGTACACGGTTCAGTGACCCCTGAAGCTGCTTTGCCGCCACTGTGCTCCTGCCCTGGATACTGCCCGAGCTGTATACGAATTTGACGTCGGCCTGTTTTTCAATTTGACGCAATACCTGCCTGATTTCCAACGATTCGACTTTTAGCGAAATCTCTTTATTCAGCAACTCCTGGCTATAAACGCCGTGTGCCATCGATATTCCGCAGCATATCAAAGCAAGCAAAAGTTGTTTAGCGCTAGTACTCATGACTTTGTAAACAACCCTTTTGTAGGGTATTTTTTTATGCATAATTTTAAAGGTTTTTGTGAACTGAACAACTCAAAAACAAACAGTATCCTTCTGCCAGGAAGGGTATTCAAAACGGCCGGACATGTTAGCGCATGGCCGGCATTTTATAAAACTTACTTTCTTTCATTCCTTAATTGCCGCACCCTTCACCCGAAATAAACAGCGAAGCACCGCGGCGCTCATATTCTGCATTCACGGCCTTACAGATCAGGTCGAGCTGATCGAACATCGGTAGTTCGTTAAGGTCGCCCGTGAAGAGGCAATTCCTCAGGACGTCGCCCTCGACGACAATATCAATTCCGTAGGTCTTTTCCAGCAATGCCAGCACATCCATTGCAGGTATTTCGGCAAACTCAAACCGCGTGCCGGTCTCGGCCGGTTTGACGGCCACCGGATTCTTCACAATGCCCAGTTCCATTTTCCGCGATTCCTTATCGAATATCACCTTCTGGTTAGGCGTCAGTATGAAGCCGTTCTTGCTGGCCGTCTTACTGCCGGAATTTTCATAAACGGAAACACGTCCGGTAGCCACCTGCACCTCGATCGAGCCGGCTCCATCGTAAGACTTCACATTGAAACTCGTCCCCAGAACCTGTGTAGCCAGATTTTCCGTCGAAACGATAAACGGCTTGGTCACATCTCTTTTTACTTGAAAAAAGGCCTCACCGTGCAGGTAGACTGTTCTTTTCCGTTCTCCGAAATGCTCGGGATAGCTGATCCGGCTGTTGGGTTGCAGGATTACCACGCTTCCATCCTCCAAAGTGAGCCGCTGGGGCTTGTGCGAGGTATTGCTTACGGCAAAACCTTCGCTATCATCGTTCCAGGCCCAGATTGAACTCAATACCGGGAAATAAGCAGCCCGTTTGTGGCCATTGTACCAGAATACGCCTGCCAGCAACGCCACCGACGCGGCAGCGGCGGCCCACCAGCCTATTTTTACGGACTTTCTCGTCGTATTGGCCAGAAGCTTCTGCCGGATACGCTGGCCGATCTCGTCTTTTTCAGCCAGCAGCACCTCGGAGTCCTGCACGGGATTCTCTTGCAGGTATTGCTCCACCTGCAAGTCCTCTTCCGCCGTGGTTTCCCCGGCTATATATCTTTGTATCAGTTGGTCGTAGCTTTCAGGTGTCATTTACGGAGGCGTGTATAGGTTTTAGTTGCTGGAATAATACATCCAGAGATTTTCTCTCAATGCTTTCAATGATTTGGTTATATGGTATTCCACCGCTTTTTCAGAGATATGGAGCTCCTCGGCAATGTCTTTTACCGGACGATTTTCAAACCGGCTCAACTGGAACACCCGGCTGGTCTTCTCGGGAAGCTTGCGCATCACTTCGTCCACCGCACGCGAAAGGTCCGAGAACTGCACGATGTCGTCGGTTGAATAGGTCTCCTGGATTTTATTGAGGATCAGGTACTCCTGATATCGCCGCCAGGTAATCTGTGACTTGATAAAATTCGTGACCCGGTATTTCATTGCTATCACCAGGTACGTTGCCAGGTTCCGGATTTCGGTATCCGACCGCTTGTTCCACAGGCTTTCGAATATATCGTGCACCAGTTCTTCCGACTCCTCCTTCGATCCCACCTGATGATAGGAAATGCAGAACAGTTTGTACCAGTAACGGTCGTAGATCTCCTCGAAAGCACGCTTGTTGCCTTCGCGGAGCTGTGTTACCAGCTGTTCGTCGGTTAGAATTTTAGTCATCAGGGTGCTCCTTTACTCGGATCTGTATGTATAGTCAAACAACTTCCGTCAATCCCTAAAACGGTTTATCATTTTTTTGAGAAAAATTATTTCAGCAGAAATTGCCGGAACTCCGAATCGATCTGAAATTCGGTCACGCCATAGGCCAGCATACGCTCGCAATCTTTTTTTGCGTCGGCCATCATGTCGGCCGATTTGCGGTAATGGTATTTGTTAATTGCCGCTATCACGCGGATGTTATGCTCCTGCGCCCAGGCCACGTCCTCGCGCGTGAGGCTGGCCGGCCTTTCGAACAGGTAGTAATGATCCGGCCGGTAGCCGGGCTTTTGCATATTTCCTTCCAATTGCTTCCGGGAACAGCTAAGCCGTACCTTTCCTGTAAAAAATTCGGTGGATTCGTCGGTTCCAATCATGATCGCTGTTTCGCGAAGATGGAAGCGGTCCAGCAAGGCGACCAGCCCGGAGAAGAGGACAGAGTCCAGTCCGGCGATCTTGTTATCGAGCATGACAGCCATTTTATTTTCGGCGCAAAACCTGAATACATCTTCGAGGAGCATTGGGTGGTTACCATCCAGCTTGCTGGCCAGTGTGCGGGCATCCGTCCATTTTGTCTCCGTTACCTTGCGTGGATCGCCATAAAACCGTTTGAAATCAGCATCGTGGTTGGCGATCAAAACACCGTCGGCCGTTAGGCGCATATCCGTTTCGACCATCTTGTAGCCCTGTCGGGCGGCTTCCTTCAATGCCGGCAGCCCATTTTCCGTAAACGTGCTATCCACCACCCCACCCCGGTGGGCGATCAAACGGACCGTCGTATCCTGGGCATATACGTGGGCAGAGTACCTGAATGGAACAAAGGCGAGAATCAGCGAAAAGAGTTGCTTCATGGGAGATCTTTTTGAGATTGCAAAGGTATCACCGCCGAGCTTCCGAAAACACCCTTAACAATAACATAAAGTCCGTAAAACGGGCTAATCGGCATGTGATTTACCGATTGATAATTCGGTTCAGCCTCTCATTCAACAAGTTTGGGAAGGTCAATTTTAGGTGGTTGATTTGTAACAGTCAGCCTGACCTGCTATACACATCACAGGCTGTTACACACACCTACTCGTGAAGCACTATGCACATACTTAATTTTTGTACTACTGGTTTTCATAAATAATAAAGGGCCTTCCGGCCCTTTATTATTTATGAAAACCAGTAAAGTCAGAAATTAAATCAAAGTCTCTGCCATTTGGAGGAAAATCGCTCTTTTGTAGTATTCGGGGTCATACTTAACGAGTACTTGCGTGCCTTTGCGGAGAGAGTCATATTTGGCAAAAGGAAGAACCTCCCGCATCTCCGTTACAAAATCATTACCAGCCTTTGGTTTTACCTGCACCTGCACCTGAAACTCGGGCAGATTGTTGAGGTATTCGCCCGTCGGCCGGATGGCCAGAACGGTAGCGTTCGCCTGAACGCCTTGTTTGAGAATCTTCTTCTTTCTCTCTTCTGCGATCCGCCTGCGGATAGACGATAAAGTCCAAAAAGCTACCATGCAGACAAGAATAAGTGTAGCGCCGATTTCCCTGTTATTAAATTCCACAGCTAAATTTTAGTTAAGAGTGTGATGCCCAAAAATAATGGAATAACTCTAAAAAAAGTACTATTTCATTTATTCAACGGTCGATCTTGTGATCAAAAGGCAAAAGTCATTCATTTGAGCCAAGTATTTCATGGTAAAAAGCAATTCCCGTAAGGCGGTTCCGCTCCGGGCGAAGTAGGACGAAGGGTTGTTTTAACATGATTTTTTTATAAAATTTATTAAAATAATTACTAATATCATAATGGCACGATTTTCCTGCGTCCTAAAACCAATTGATCAACATCTTATTCACCATGTCCATGGAAATCAAATCCAACCACTCAACCGGAAACCGCCCGGAGGGCGACCGTATCCTGGATGCACCATATGTATTCAGCGATATTCCTACTTACCTTGAACAGCTTAGATCAGAAAAATCATGGGCGAAAAATGATCGGAACGCCATTACCGTCTACAAATCAGACAAAATCACTATCGTGATCGCGATACTCAAATCGGGCGCGATCGTTAATGACCATTCGATTGACGAATGGCTCACATTCCAGGTATTGGCCGGAGAATTGAAAGTTGAAACCGAAGGACGGGTATTTTACACCACAGCCGGTCAGATGATGTCCTTCCATGCTCATCTGCCCCATTCGATCAAGGCGATGGCGGATTCTGAAATACTCATTACGACTTATAAGGAATGACTAAGTTCCTGGGCGAAGAGCCCAGACGATCAGACAACTTGTCGGGAACATCGGCAACAAGCAAATTGTGATGAAAATCGGAGATAAATTATTAAAAGAGCTTTCCAAGCGTTACGAGCCGGAAAGCACGGTCGACAAAAAGTTTGGAAAGTACGATCTTACCTTTCGCACGGACAAGGAAGGTAATCCTGTAATGCTTTTTATCGGCCACCGCAATGAAAATGGCCGCATCACAGGCGACCGATTCACCACGGTCATCGCCCGCGATCCGGCGGGCAAAGTGATCAAAGATCATTGGGACGCGAAAGGCCGCGCATGACGGGTATCATTTTTGTTCATAAGGCCTATCAACAAACAAAAGATCCTTATGAATCGACTAAAAGTTAACATGACAATGCTGAGCCTTGCCGCCTCGACAATGCTGGCATCGTGCGATACTACTAATAACCGTAAAACGACCATTGAAGGCTCGGGAAGCCGATCGGAAACGACGCCTAATGACAGTAGTGGCGCCATGAGCAGAAAAGATATCGGTGTTGGCGCCGACAATCAGGATGATTCGCTCGGCTATCCCAGCAACCAGTCTAATCTGAATGCCGATTCCACGCGAAAGAAACATGATGATACGGTTAGACAACCGAAACGTAAAAATTAAAAGAGAGGCCGGCGATTTGCCGGCCTCTCTCGTTTGCTGATAAACTGTAATCTGATTTTTAATGATAAGCGTTTTCTGCATCGCGAAGTCGCTTGATCGTATCGTGGCCGCTTTTCAGCGTCGCTTTCTGACGGGTAATCAGCGCACGGAGCTCGGGTGTCAGTTCGTCGGATTCAAGTGCCGAATTATACGCTTTCTGCGCCGCATCTTCCCCGAATTCCGAATTTTCCAGTGAGGTTTTGCGGCCATCGCTGCTGAATGCAGCCCGGACATCCATCCAAACCCTGTACAATTTACCTGATACCATTGTTCCAGTGGCGGGCTCACCGCCCAGTGCGGTAACCTCGCTGCTCAGTTCGGCTACATTGTCACGGCTGTGGTTTGCGAGACTGTTATAAACCGAACGAAGGTCAGTGTCGGCTGCATCCGTTTCATCATAAGCTTTTTCGTAGCCTGCGATACGGTCGTTGTTGATCAGGATCAGATCATTCAGTGTTTCTATGATTGCTGCATTTGCCATGATTATTCATGATTAGTGATGCAGCATTAATAAAAATTATTGTTCCAAACCGCTTACATGCGGCCTGACGTGGTCAAGTCTGTGATTTGTGGATGTTTTTGCGCCGTATATGCAGGCAATCAGCCGCTTGCTAACTCAGGTAGGCTATTTTTCGCTCAGTTTTCTTCGCACCTTGCTTAAAAATTCAGGAGAAAAACCGAGGTACGAGGCGATGTAATGCTGCGGAACGCGCTGCGGAATGGCAGGATACCGGGCGAGAAAATCAAGATACTTCTCAACGGCACTGGTAGAAATGGTTCTAAACAATCGCTCTTGCGTTTGCGCGAGATTGCGCTGTACCATGAGCCGGAACATCCGTTCGAAACCGGGGACAGTCGCCAGTAGCTTCTCCTTAGTTTCAGGTGTGAGAATGAGCACTTCGCAGTCTTCGAGCGTTTCGATATAAACATGGCTCGGGGTCTGGTTATGGAAACTGGTAATATCACTTACCCACCAGTCCTCAATGGCGAATTGCAGCGTCACCTCGGCTCCTGCACTATCGATAAAATAGGTACGGATACAGCCTTTGAGAATATAGGCCTCAAACTGACAAACTTCCCCTTGCTGTAAGAGGAAGGTCTTTTTGGAGTATTTTTTGAATTGGAGGAGCGAATCGAAAAATTCTAGATCTTGTGGCGTAAATGGCAAACACCTCAGAGCGTAGCTGTTAATTTTTTCAAACATATTTGGTTAATCGGTTAGCCACGAGCGGTTAGACACGGGCCGTTAGCCTCCGCCCAACGCATGCCGTATCTCAGAATACAATAGCCCGCTGCCGCCGCCGAAGTGGCGCAGGCAGACTATCCTCGGGTCGATGGATTGACAAAGCGAAGTGATTCTCTCGCCCGTTTCCTCATCCACACCGACCCCCAAAAGTACTAAATCGACCGAATTTAAGCGCAGTAATTCCTCAGCTTCTTCCAAAGAACCGGCAGGTATTCCATGCCAAAGTTCGTTCTGATTGATCAACCGGATAATTGTTTCCAGGATTTCGGGATGGTTGGCTACTGCCAGAATATTGATTTGCGACATATTACCAATCAATTCAAGTTCATATTCTACCACTTTTCAGGAACCTCGATCACGAGCAGAGAACTTTTCTCCAGCACTTTCACCGACACCGCAGACTCGGGCCAGAAACCGTAACCGTCACGTGTCGAAAGCAACTGCCCATTCAACTCCGCTTTCCCGTCAATCACAAACATATACACGCCGTTCCCCTCCTTTTTTAACTGATATTGGGCTTCAAAACCCGCATCAAATTCTGCCAGGTGGAACCATGCATCCTGGTTGATCCACACTCCGTCATCGTTAGGGTCGGGCGACAAGATTTGCTGAAAACGGTTATGCCGGTCACCGGAAGCGTATTCCATCTGGTCGTAGCGTGGCGCCACATTCAGTTTTTTGGGATACAACCATATTTGTAAAAATGTAACGGGTTCGTCCGGGTCCTTGTTAAATTCGGTATGGTAAACACCGGTGCCAGCGCTCATGACCTGAATTTCTCCCCGACGGATGACCGCCACATTACCCATGCTATCCTGGTGTTCCAGGGTGCCTTCCAGCGGAATCGAAATGATTTCCATGTTGTCGTGCGGGTGCCGCCCGAAACCTTTGCCGCCGTTGACGGTATCGTCGTTTAAAACCCTCAACGCTCCAAACTGGATGCGTTGAGGATCGTAATTTCCGTGAAAACTGAAAGTCTGTGCACTTTGGAGCCATCCATGGTCGGCGTAAAAGCGCGACGCTGCCGCGTGTAATACGGAATTTTTCATGATTACTTCAAAATCGTATTGTTCACCAAGTGGATTTCCTCCCCTGAAATCGTGTGCGGCCGGCCGGGGTAAATCACTTGGTTGACCGTCGCATTCATATCTTCCAGGATCGTCACGCTCTCCTGTACCCGCGATACTGGCACGTGGGGGTCTGGGTTACCGGTCGAAATAAACACCGGCGTCTGTTTAAAATCTCCGTTGTAATTGTCGATCTCCAACTCCTTGCCTACCAGCCCGCCTGTAAAAGCGATGATTCCCCCGTACCTACGGGCATTGCGCGAAGTATATTCCAACGTAAGGCAAGCTCCTTGAGAAAAACCGGCGAAATAAATCTGATCGGCAGGAATTCCTGCTGCCTCTATTTCAGCCACCACATTCCCTACCAATGTCAGTGCCGAATCCAATGCAGGCTGGTTTTGCGCAACCGGCGCCATGAAACTGTAAGGATACCAGCTATTATTGGTAGCCTGGGGTGCATAAATCGCAAAATCGCTCAGATTCAAAACCCTTTGGAGGGAGATAATATCAGCGGCGGTCCCACCCCGGCCATGCAGCATAATGATCGCCCTTTTGGCCTGTTGAATGGGTAACCCACTCGTAATGAATTGTTTGCTATGGGTATACATGATGGATTTTAATTTTGAATGATTGAATGACTGAATGACTGAATAGTAGTATTCGGTCATTCAATCATTAGTCATTCGACATTAATTAAGTACCGGCAACACTTTCACGATTTGCTCTCTGCGAGGTTCGTATTGAGGAGGCAACATTAAACCTGAACCCAATTGCTCCACAGTCTCGTCGGTTGCAAAGCCTGGATTGTCACTTGCGATTTCGAACAAAACGCCTCCTGGTTCGCGGAAGTAGAGCGAGTAGAAGTAGTTTCTGTCAATTTTATCGGTGATCTGCAAACCTGCGTCCAGTACTTTTTTGCGGAACTCCATCAGAATATCGTCATTGGCAACGCGGAATGCGATGTGGTGCACCGAACCTTTGGCCACATGACCCGCCCTTTCACCGGGAGCTTCCACGAGGTCGACGATATTGGCATTCTCAACCGCGTCGGTCACAAACCGGAAGCGGTTCACATGCTGTTCAGCCAGGCGGTAACCGAAAATGTCGGTCAATACTTTGGCAGTCTCTTCGATATTGTTCGTCGTGATAGTCACATTATGAAAACCACGGGTCGCATATTCCGCCGCTACTTCTGAAGTTGTCCATGGAATACGGTTATCGGTAATTTTGGGGACCGTCAGTTCAAATTTCAAACCATCGGGATCCAGGAAGGTCAGATACTGTTCCCCGAATTTCTCGGCAGGTTTGTTGTAAGTGATTTTATTGGCCTCCAATCTTTTCAACCAGAAATCCAGGCTGCCTTCGGGCACCGAGTAACCGATCTCGGTAGCCTGGCGGGTTCCGCGGCGTCCGGCAGGGATCTGGTTGCCCCATGGGAAGAAAGTCAGGATCGAACCGGGCGTCCCGTTTTCGTCGCCGTAATAAAAGTGGTAAGTATTAGGATCGTCAAAATTGACGGTTTTTTTCACCATTCTAAGGCCTAATACCCTTGTATAAAAATCGTAGTTGGTTTTAGCGTCACCAGCGATAGCTGTAATGTGGTGGATGCCGTTGATTGTATTTTCCATTGTCTTGTTCAGTTAAGATGTTTCTTTGTTTTTGATGATACAAAGGTATATCCCCGGGCAGGGGCAGGGCATTGAACTAGGACAAGAAAAACGGAATTTGGAAAATTATTCGAGCGGGCTCAGCAAACTTAACACCGCATCCTCTTCCACTACCCTGCCGGCCGCTTTGGCCGCTTTCAGGTAGACGCTCATCGGATATTTCCCATCGAATGCAGGGTCCGTTTCTACCATCGGTACTTTCAGGCGCGCGTGTTTAAGGCTTGCAAGATCCGACAGCGACACGTAACTCAGCTCCGGATTGCCCTGCCCCAGGTCGCAAAGCCCGAAAGCGATATTATTAACAGGATCGAGCTCAGAAAGCAGCCAAATGGCCTTACCATATTTGGAATGCAACTTCACAACGGGTGCATGATCCTTCGCAAGCTGGTTTTGTACCTCTTGCGCATTGTGGACCATTATTTCAATCAGGTTTTGTGGAATCATTTTTGACATGAGGCAAATTTAAAGGTTTTGCCCGGGGACGGAGTGCCAGGGCGCCATAAAATAAATGGAACCAGCCGCGGCTGTGTTTCGGATCACTTATTTGCCTAAATTTCGATGAGAATAGTCCTTCAATAACTTATCGGAAACTGATTATGCGCTCCTGATAGGAATGTAGAGGCAGCCTTTGGCATTTTAAAACGTGTTTCAAACAAACTAACTCGGTCCATTCATTTAAAAAGTAACGTATGAAAAAAAAACTACCACTCCTTATTTTATCACTAATATTAGTCACATCACACCAGATCTTATCCCAGGTTGTAATATCTTTTCCAACCGAAAGGGCCGTTTTTCAGCGCAACAACGCAAATGAAGCAGACGTATATATAGGTGGGTATATCACGCAGCCCTACCAGAAGATCGAGGTGCGGCTGACGCCCCGCGTGCCCGGCGAGGGGGAGCCTTTTCCCACAGGCGGAGGTTGGGCAACGCTCGATGACCAGATTTCGGCAGGGCAGTTCCTCGGGTCTGTGCATCTGAAAGGCGGCTGGTACCAGTTGGAGGCGCGGGGTGTGGCAAATGGCGGAGGTACTTCGGCAATCGCTACGCTCTCCCGGGTAGGCGTAGGCGAGGTATTCGTTGTAGCAGGCCAATCCAATGCGACGGGTGGCGACTCCAATCCGAACGGTCCCGGCGCAGCTCATGATCAGGTAAACAGTGTCAATTTCCAGAATGTAGATCCGGTAACGTCATCCATTACTCCCTATTCAAACGTCCAGCTCCCCTGCCCCGAGTTTGTACACCTTGATGCCAACGTCAAAACGGCTCCGTTTGGTAACTATGCGTGGTGTTGGGGTTCTTTTGGAGACAAGATTTATGAGAAACTACACGTGCCGGTGATGATATTCAACAGCGGCTGGTCGAGCACCGGGGTCGACAACTGGAAACAAACCATTGATCCCAACGGCGTAACTACCAGCGCATTCGGCTACACTTTCCCGGCGGGGCTTCCATTCGGGCATTTACGGCTTGCATTGAACTATTATATTGCCCAATTAGGCGTGAGAGCGGTTTTATGGCACCAGGGAGAATCAGACAACTACCTTGAACAGCCGGGCGATAATACTTACAACCGGTACCTGTCGGCGCTTTGGGATGTGGTCAACGCAAGCCGCAACGTCACCGGCAAACCGAATCTCGCCTGGGTTGTCGCGCGTGCTTCGCGGTTTACCGTCAACGGTGCCACCCGCGTTTCGGCCAATGTGGTAAATGCCCAAAATGAACTGATCAACAACGACGGTCTCTACCCGCACGTGTTCCAGGGGCCAGATACTGACCCCTATTACACCATTGAATACCGCCACGACGAAGTACACTTCCGCGGCGACGGCGTTACCCCCTCTCCCGATGGACAGATCTATTCAGGACTCATTTCTCTTGCCGGCTTTTGGGCGGACAAAATCACGCCCGATTTCCTCAGCCAGTCCAACCCCTATGCCGCGACGCCCCCACCGGCTGTCGACGCAGCAAACGTACCGGGCGGTTCGCAGGTTACATTTACTGGCCCTTCGTTGCCGGGTGGCTACCAATACAATTGGCTCAACTTCGGCGATTGCAACCAGGTACAAAACACTGCTCAGCAATGGACGGTCGGAGCTGGTTTGTATAAACTCAAAGTGATTGATTCCAACCGCAACACCGTTTTCTCGCCTGCATTGAATGTATTGTCAACCCCGCTGCCGGTTACCTGGCAATCGTTCAGCGCGCGTATGGGCAATAACGGGCGCGTAACGCTCGACTGGGCGACGGCTTCGGAGATAAATGCCTCACACTTCGAGGTGCAGCGGAGTAACGACTCCCGGACATTTGTGACCATTAAGACCGTCAATGCCATGGGTAATTCCCGAAACACCTCTTTTTACCAATATGAAGACGAATTTCTCCCCAAAGGCACCTATTACTACCGCTTGAAGGAAGTTGATGCAGATGGCCGGACTGACCTGACGCGCATTGTAAGCATTCGCGTCGATGGGAATGAAACAGTACGTGTTTTCCCTAATCCCGCCTCGGATTTGATCACGGTAGAATCCGGTCAGGCATTGAACGGCATTGCTATTTTTAACAGCGCGGGGAAACTGGTGCAGAGTGCCCAAACCGGAGAAAAAGTTATTCGCCTGAACATTGCCGACCTTCCAAAAGGTCTCTATGTGATATCGGTAGACGGTCGCGAGCTGAAAATCGTGAAATAGAACTCCCCTAAATCACCGCAAAAGCCCCGCGCCGGTATTCGAGCGGGCTCATACCACGGTGCTTTCTAAAAGTCTTAATGAGATGGCTGTCGTCTGTAAAACCCAGTTCGGCAGCTATTTCATTAATACGCATATCACTGTGTTTCAAGCGGATCTCCACCAATGCGATTTTATAGTTGATAATATATTGCTGCAACGTCTCGTGCGTATGCTTTTTGAAATACTCGCTGAGGTAATTGAGGGAAATATTGAAATGGGAAGCGATACGCTCGGCCCGCAGCATTTCGGGGTTGTAAATATTTTGGTGAATGTAATGGATAATGTCCAGGGAAGTGTTCTGCGCAAGCTGCGTCTTCTCAGGAATATGGGTGGTAATATTCCTTGCAACCACCGTAAGCAGGGTATTGAGCAATTGCTGGACAAGCTCTTTATGCAGCGTCTGCCGGTTGGCATACTCCTGCCTGATCGCTTCCATCAATGCCCTTACGAGCGGCTTGTCGTGCTGGTTCCTGAGAATGCAGCCTTGCAAGTGATTATTGTTATGGAAGATATATTCCAATTTATGGATCCAGTCGCCCAGATTACTATACTCATCGCGCGCCTTTTGAGCATTCAGATAGATATTATTGAAGCGGATAAACATAAATGCCGTCGTCTCTTTCACCTCGGTATAATGCAAATCCATCGGCATCGCCAAAAACAGGTTTTCCTTCTGATACCGGAACTCGTTCTGGTTAATATGGTATATCCCCGTTCCATCGAACATATACACCAGTTCGATAAAAGTATTCTTATGCTCCTTAATCGGGCATTCGTCGACCGTCACGAGCAGGACATCGAAAGGTTGATGGATATGATGAATACGCATACCCGCAAAGGTACCGATTTAACCCAAATTTTTACAACTCACAAAAGCGCCCTGCCGGCGAAATTTGCAGACATCAAATCAAAACAATGCAAATTATGAAAGCCATCAAATTAGCGAAAAACGGAGGGACTGAAAACCTGATATTCACTGAAATACCGACACCTGAAATCAAGGAAAACGAAGTACTGGTACGCGTCAAAGCCATAGGCATCAATCCGGTCGACGCCTTTGTAAGGACCCATCCATTCGCCCTGGAAATGTTCCTCCAACCTCAGCCCGGCGAAACGGTCATTCTTGGGTGGGACATTTCGGGGGTGATCGAAGCCGTCGGCAAGGAGGTCACGCAATGGAAAACCGGCGACGAGGTATTCGGGATGGTCAATTTCCGGGGACATGGTAAGGCATACGCCGAATACGTGGCGGCTCCCGCAGACCAGCTCGCATTGAAGCCGGGCAACATTACGCATGAAGAGGCTGCCGCCGCCTCGTTGGCCGCACTCACGGCCTGGCAGGCGTTGGTTACTTATGGAAAAGTAAAAGCGGGGGAAAAAGTATTGATCCACGGGGCTGGCGGGGGCGTCGGACATTACGCCGTGCAAATTGCCAAGCATTTCGGCGCTTACGTCATCGGCACCGGCTCCGACGCCAAAAAAGACTTCATTCTGGGCCTGGGCGCCGACGAATTCATCGACTATTCGGCTATCAAATTCGAAGATGTCGTTCATGACGCCGATATTGTGATCGATTCGCTCTTCGGTGATCATATATTCCGTTCTCTGGAAGCCGTGAAGGAAGGCGGCCGGCTCATCGCGCTACTGGTGCCTTTCACGGACGAAAAACTGATCCGGAAAGTGCAGGAGAAGAAAGTATATGCCCACACGCTCAATGTTGCTTCAAACGGTGAGGACATGCAGCAACTCGCCACGCTCCTCAAATCCGGAGAAATACGATCCCACGTTTCTGCTATCTACGCATTTGGAGACATTGCGAAGGCGCATGACGAAATAGAGGCCGGCAAGACCCTTGGCAAGATTGTGCTGACTTTACCTTAATGCGTATCATGCCCTTTTGGCGTGCTACATTTCCGTAGTACGCCAGTTTGGCATTTACAATCGGCTGGATAACTTTTTGAACGGGCTTTATCAAAACGATATCCAGCAGCTATGGACACCTTTTCAAGTATGATCATCGGCGCGGTTGATCAGATCAAAAATGCCGTTGTAAAAATCGATATATTCAAGACAATCAATGGGAAAATACGACCCGCAGGGTCCGGCTCGGGGTTCATATTCTCTTCCGATGGGCTCATTTTCACCAACAGCCACGTAGTCGACGGCGCGGAGAAAATTATGGTAAGCCTTTTGAATGAGAACGAGATAGAAGCAACACTCGTAGGCAAAGACCCGGACACCGACCTGGCTATCCTCAAAATATACGCCCAGGGTTATTCGGTAGCCAAGTTTGGCGATTCGGGGGCATTGCAGATCGGGCAGTTTGTGATCGCGATCGGCAATCCTTACGGCTATCAACATACGGTCACAACAGGCGTAGTAAGCGCGCTCGGCAGGACTCTGCAAACACAATCGGGGCGGTTCGTCGACAATGTAATACAGTCGGACGCGGCATTGAACCCGGGAAACTCCGGCGGTCCGATGATCAACACCGATGGTGAAGTAATCGGCGTAAATACGGCTGTCATTCAGGGCGCCCAAGGGTTGAGCTTTTCCGTGGATATTAATACGGCGAAGGAAATTGCACGACAACTTATCCGTGACGGTAAGGTATTCAAGGCATATCTGGGTCTCCAATTGCAGGATGTCTCCCTGAATGAACGCGTTCGCCAACACCACAAGCTTCCCAACCACGAGGGAATCTTCATCACGCATATTGAACCGAACACTCCGGCATCGCGGTCGCAGCTTATGGAGGGCGACATTATCGTCTCATTCAACGGCAAGCCGGTTCGTAATTCCAATGAACTGTTCAAGGCGCTCACAACGCGCGACATCCTCCGTGTTACCGACATTTCAGTGATCCGGCACACGGAGCTGCTCAACTTTATTGTGGTTCCGGTTGAGAAGAAGGTTTAGTATCGCGCAAATGGCTATAAGGTGTTTCAATCAGTTTGATTTGAAGCACCTTTTCCATTTTACAAATGGTTTGCAACGTAAGGTTTTCTGAGCCTTTCAGGATTTTGCCGATGTATTGCGGCGAGCAGCCCATCATTTCAGCAAGGTCTCGTTGCGTCAGTCCCCTTTTACGCAAGGTTCGCAAAACAGCCAGGGCAATGTCAGACGACACATCCAGCCAATATTCATTCGCCTCCCGGAATGCCGCTTCTTTTATCCATTCGGTATCCGGCACTGCCATTAGTTTTAACTTAGTTAATGCGTCCATCACATTTCAAGGTTTTAGAACAGCTCAAACAGCCCAAATTCATCTTTTTGATCTCCCTTCAAGAAACCACAAACTTCTTCCAGTTTCTTCAACTCTTCATTCAAGTGCTCGCGTTCATTCATAGTTCTCGTCAGTTTGATCGCGCCACCGCTTACCACAAACCGATTCATACCCAATCTGATCGCATAAATACGTAACCAACTGTGCTTCCTAAATCCCCTGGCTTTACTTTTTTCAAAGTTACCCAAACGCCACGCCTCTGGATGTAACGGTCTGAAAATCCCAGATAAATTCACAGAATCGCCTCGAACGCCGGCACGCGCAGCTGCTAACAATGTTCTGTTAAGTCTATGCGCTTCTGCTTTGGTAATCTTTACAGCTTCCTCGACCGACATATATTCCCAAAATCTCAATAAATCGCCGTAATGCTCCTCAAAAAAACATTCGAGGTATGTCATATCTCTCCAAAGCCGGAAGGTTCTCGAAAATTCATGATCGGGCTCACCCGCAAACTGAACAGCATACAAACTATCCGGCACCACTTCAAATATACCGTTTATCTCCATAAAAAATAAACTTATAGGTTTACACTTCGGCCCCTCATTTATTCTTGATACGGTAAGATCCAGTTTTGGTAACAGACTTCTACAAACCCAAAAATCAAACGGTCCCAAACAATGTCTTTCAATTCACGCGATGAAGCAGAACGCCTGATTTACGCTTTGAGACACTTTGAAACCACTTTTTCAATTTTAATGGAATGAAAACCGACACTTTGCGTGTTGTGCAACCTGTTGCAAATAGTTTGACGAAATTTTTAACAGGTTATGAACTGGATTACTATTAATAGTGAAGAAGAAGTAGATAACATTTATCAATCGGCCGATTACTCTATTATTTATAAACATAGCCCCCGTTGCGCAACCAGCCTCATGGCTTACCGGCAACTTAAATCAGAAGTAAATGCCGCTGCCGACATTCAGATACCCATTTACATTGTGGACGTCATCCAGAACCGCAAAGAATCCCAGGCGATTGCAAGTAGCTTTGGTGTTGTGCACGAATCTCCACAAATTCTGGTCGTGAAGGGTGGACAGTGCATTTACGACGCGTCGCATGAGGACATTTCCCTGCGGGATTCGCTGGCATCTTTGAACTGAAAACCAAAAAATAGCTCGTAAAGAGTGCTGTTCCAGCGCGTGTTGAAAATATTTTTATGGATTATATCCATTCGTTAGGAATAATTCCATTATATTTGTTCCATCAACAAACAGGAACTACGACGACCTGCACAATTCAACCATCAAAATGGTATGGATTTTGTACCAGGCAGATACGTCGAAACTTATTAGCACTTCATCACAAACAGACGCAAAAGAGCAGCCCAGAGCTGCTCTTCTTGTTTTACCAGATTTTTTAAATCGTCAGGCATTATATATTACCGGACGCACGCGGTTCCAGGCGGGCAGCCCATTTTTGGAGCAGCAGTACCAAATCGTCCAGAATAACCGGCTTGCTAAGGTAGTCGTCCATTCCCGCTTCGAAGCACTTGTCTTTGTCCTGCTGCAATGCGTTGGCCGTCATGGCGATGATAAATGGATGTGCAATATTCCGCGCCCTGATCTGCCGTGTCGCTTCCAGCCCGTCCATTTTCGGCATTTGCATATCCATCAAAATAACGTCATAATCGATTTTCTGTATCTGATCGAGCACTTCTAAGCCATTTTGCGCCAAATCGGCTTGGTAACCAAGTTTGCTGAGCGTATTCATGATTACGATCTGGTTCACTTTATTGTCCTCAGCCACCAGGATTGCCATCGGGTGCCGGCTGGCAAAATCGGCGTGAAGTTTCTTTTCCACATTGTCAATTCCGGACGTAGTTTCTTCCAGCTCGGGCACATCCGGAGCAACTTTTGCGGTAATCCAAAACCGGAAGCTGGTGCCCTTGTGCAACTCGCTTCTCACTTCAATACCGCCCCCCATCAGCGCGGTCAGTTTTTCACAAATCGCCAGGCCCAGGCCGGTGCCCCCGTACTGCCGCGTTGTGGATGAATCGACCTGTGAAAAAGGCTTAAACAATTTGTCCAGCTTATCTTCCGCGATTCCAATGCCGGTGTCTGTGATCTCAAATCCCAGTTTGGCCTCCCTGTCCTCGCGCCCGATCACATACACGTGTACCCGAACCTCGCCTTTAGGCGTAAACTTAACCGCGTTGCCTACGAGGTTTGTCATAATCTGGCCAAGCCTCAAACGGTCACCCACGATACGTGTCGGCACGTTTTCCTCAATTTTCAACGTCAACTTCAGCGGCTGGGTGGCGGTTTTAGCACGGAAAAGATCCATTACTTCACCAATGCAGATCTTCAAATCAAACTCCTTTTCTTCGAGCTCCATGTTACCCGATTCAATTTTGGAAACATCGAGAATGTCGTTGATCACATTTAGCAAATCCCTACCGGACGTCTGTATGGATTTGGTGAAATTACGCTGCTCCTCGGTCAGCTCGGTTTCGGCAAGCAGCGAAGCAAGGCCAATCACCCCATTCATCGGCGTCCTGATTTCATGGCTCATCGTCGCCAGGAATGCACTCTTGGCCCTATTGGCCAATTCCGCCTTCTCTACTGCCATTTGCTGTTCGCCGATCGCCCGTTCGAGCTGCTTTGTCCGCTCCTGTATCTGTTGCTCAAGGACTCGTTTTTGTTTACGGATCGTATAAGTCCGGATCTGATAAAGGGCCAGAATCAGCGCGACAATCACTGCGACGGTCAGCAACCGGAACCACCAGGTGAGCCAGAAGGGTGGCGTGATGATCAGCTCTATGGCGACACCCTTTTCATTCCATAACCCATCGTTGTTGGAGCCTTTCACCCTGAATACGTAAGTACCGGGATCGAGGTTGGTGTAAGTAGCCGTGCGCTTGTTGCCGCTATAATTCCAGTCGTCGTCGAAACCTTCCAGCATATATGCGTACTGGTTCTTTTCCGCGACGGTGTAACTCAATGCCGCGAATTCGAAGGTGATCACCGACTGGTCGTGCCGAATCGTAATGGATTTGGCTTCACTGATCTGTTGATCAAGAATATGGTCGATGGCTCCCGTAACGACCGATCGGTTAAATATCTGAAAGTCAGTAATGTACACAGGCGGCACAAAATCGTTGTAGCGGAGACTGTCGGGGTAAAAACTGATAAAACCATTGATACCGCCAAAGAACATCTCTCCGTCGGCTGTCTGAAAGCGGGAGTTGTCCCGAAACTCATTGCCCGGAAGCCCATCAGCAATGCCGTAGTTGCGAAAACTGCTGGTCATGAGGTTAAATTTAGAAATGCCCTTATTGGTGCTCAGCCAGAGATTATTTTTATTGTCCTTCTGAATCCCAAACACCACATTACTCGCAAGCCCGTCCTTTTCGCTGAACGACTTGAATGTCTGTTTTTTCTGATTAAAATAGCAAAATCCACCTCCTACGGTCCCTACCCAGAGATCTCCGTTTTCAACTTCCAGAATCGATTGTACTTTGTTGTGGGAAATACTAGCGGGGTCATTCGGCCTGTTGCGGAAATGTTTGAAACCACTGCGATCGGGCAGCAGCAAATCGAGGCCATTGAACGTCCCTACCCAGATGTTCCCCTTTTTATCCTGAAAAATAGTGGTAATAATATCGCCGCTGATACTCGCCGGATCGGTGATGTCGTGCCGGTAGTGCGTATATTCTTTTGTTTTGACATTGTAAAAATTAAGGCCACCCTTCCAGGTACCGATCCAGAGATTACCATCGCGGTCGCGCATCATATTGTTGACGTCCGCGATTGACAGGCTATTGGGATTACCTTCTTCGGGTAAATGGTGCTCGATCGCACCGGTTTTGACATTCAGAAAATCAAATCCGCCATTGTGGAATCCCAGGGCAAGCACGTCTCTGGCGAGCCAGACCACGGAAATGACATAGTCATTTGAAATAGAACGCGGGTCGCCCACCCGGTGCCGGTAAAATGTAAAATTCTTTGTTTTACGGTTGAACCTGTTGAGCCCCCCTCCATCGGTCCCGATCCAGATATCGTCGCCGGTACTGTCGCCGCAAATGGCCAGTACCGCATTGTTGCTAAGACTGTTGGGGTTACTAATCATCCGTCGATAAGAATCAAACTTTGGTCCGAACTTCGGCAAGTAAGATACCCCACCCGAATAGGTACCGACCCACATGTTCTCCGCATTGTCGTGGTAAATCGTGTATACCGAATTGTTGCTAAGCGAAAAGCGGTCATCAGGATTGTTTCTCACGGAGAAAAAGCGGTCCATAGCAGGGTCATAAATGCTGATACCTCCATTCTCAGTACCAATCCAGAGCTTACCGGTGCCATCCTGGGCCATAGAGAGGACATCATTGTGCCCCAGGCTCCACGGATCGGCGGGCTTGTGTTCAAAACGTTTTACAATGTTGTCAGACGAATCAATAATCGAAACGCCTCCGCCATGCATTCCCACCCATAAATTTCCTCTCCGGTCATAACGCAGCACTTTGATCCAGTCGGATTTCAATGCGTTGCCCGTACTACCCACATGAGTACCTCCTCCGCTTGCGCGCGCACCGTGCTCGTACGCCGCGAGCACGCCCGATTGCACATCGAGTTTAAACAGCCCGTTCTCCGTACCAACCCATAACACGTATCCCTTTCCTTCCGCAATACTGGTCACAAATTCACTTCCCTGCCCGACATCCCTTCCAGGATACCTAAACAGCTGGTAGGTTCCGCGGCGCCGATCAAACAGGTAAAGCCCCTGGTCCGTCCCCAGCCAGAAACGATTACGGCTATCCCGAAAAATAGTATTGATCGCCAGATTGCGCCTCGGATGCGGAAAATGAACGAAGTTGTCCGTTTCCCGATCATACTGGTCCAGGCCAGTGGAGGTTCCCACCCACAATTTGCCCTCCTCGTCTTCCAGCAGTGACAATACAAAACTGTCATGAATAGAAGCCGGATTGCCGGGATCGTGCTTATAATGCGTGTATTTATAGCCATCAAACCGGTTGAGACCGTCTTCCGTTGCGAACCACATAAAGCCCCTCCGATCTTTCAGGATCGCGCTCACATGGCTCTGGGAAAGCCCCTGGTCCGTAGTAAGCCGCCTGAACCTGGGCCTCAACTCCTGTGCTAAAACCTGCTGAAAGCATAGGATGTAAAGCAGCACAACCTTGCAAAATATGGCCTTCATGGCACTTCATCAATTCTGGATAAGAAACGTCGATTATCGGTTTAAATGTAGAAAAATTATGACCCAATGCAACATAGAAACCAATTCTTACTCTTTGGGCTATACGGATATTAGCCATTTATGAAAAGAACACTACTCAGCCTGCTAATTCATGGACTTTCCTTTGCCGGCTTCGCCCAGACCTTCACGGTAAGCGGCCTTGTTAAAAATCAACAAAATGAGGCTGTCGGGTTTGCCGCAGTTTCCATCAATCAATTCAAAGATTCCACCCTGGTAAAAGCCGATGTCGCCGACGAACAGGGCTCTTTCAAGATAGGCGGTATCCCCGATGGTAAATATTTCGTACGCATTTCGGCGGTAGGCCTACAAATGTACCACTCGGCGGTGTTCGAGGTGGCCGGCCAGGACGTAAAATTGCCTGCAATCTCCATGTCACCGGAGTCTAAGCAACTGAATGAGGTAAAAGTAACCGGCACCAAACCACTCATCGAAGTCAAGAACGACCGGATGGTTTTCAACGTCGAAGCAAGTATTAATGCTACCGGTTCCAATGCGCTCGATCTTTTGCAACGCTCGCCGGGCGTACAGGTCGACAGGGATGAGAATATCCTGGTACGAGGCAAAACCGGCGTCCGCATTTACATCGACGGCCGTCCCTCCCCTTTGGCAGGAAAAGACCTTGCTTCCACATTAAAAAGCATGAATTCGGCTGACATAGAAGCCATTGAAATCATCACGAACCCTTCCGCCAAATTCGACGCCGCGGGCGATCTCGGTATTATCAATATCCGTCTCAAGAAAAACGCCAAGCTGGGCACCAACGGCAATGTCAGCCTTGGAGGCATGTTTGGCATAACACCTAAATACAATGCGTCGCTGAACCTGAACCATCGCGACAAGAAGCTCAACCTATTCGGCAATTACGGTTTCAACCAGGGCGCATGGCACAACACGACCTACGACGACCAGATCCTCAACCAGGTAGCTTACAACAAATTGTGGCATGGCATCTGGCGCGACACGACGCATAGTGCCAAAATCGGGGCCGATTATTTTATCAATTCCAGAAATACCATCGGTTTCAGTGCCAACGGCCGTATCAGCAACCACAACGGCGGCGGAGAGAGTGAAACTTTCATCAGCAAACGCAACAATCTGACTGCCGATTCGCTCATCCTGTCGTCGCGGACCTCGAACCCAGAGAAAAACAAAAACCTGAACGTGAACGTGAATTATCGCTATGCCGATACCACCGGGCATGAACTGAACATCGATGCCGATTACGGCCGGTTCTCTTCGCGGGGGATCAGTTACCAACCCAACCAATACCACTTTCAAACAACCAGTGACGAACCTATCGAACGGAATTACGTTTCGAAAACACCTGTGGATATCGCCATTAAATCCTTCAAAATCGACTATGAACAGCCATTCAAAAAGGGAAAACTCGGGTACGGTGTGAAGTTGTCGGACGTAAAATCGGACAACACATTCAATTTTTTCAATGTTTTTCAAAATGTTGAAGTGATCGACACCAATCGCAGCAACCGCTTCAAATACCTCGAACGCGTATACGCAGCTTACGTCAATTACAATGTTTCCCTTGGTAAAAAATGGGACTTGCAAGCCGGTCTCCGCGCCGAGCACACCAAATCATTGGGCGACCTGACCAGCTACAAACATAACGACCTCGATAAAGTCGATACGACTTATCTGAGCTTCTTCCCAAGTGGGGCCATCTCGTTCCGCGCATCCAAAAACCACACCTGGAACCTCAATTACAGCCGACGTATCAACCGCCCGAGTTATCAGAACCTCAACCCTTTCGAATACCGCATTGATGAGCTGGTGTATTCAAAAGGGAACCCGTTCCTGAAACCCGAATACGCCAATAGTTTCAAACTCTCGCACGTGTACAAGGGCATACTTACTACCTCGTTCGGGTACCGGCGCACCAGGTTTCCGGTTGTGGGTTTACGCATTCCTTACGATAGCAGCCGTACCTACTTCATTACCGAGAACCTCGATTACTCGCAAGGTTTCAGCCTGGACATAAGCATTACCACACCGATCACGAAATGGTGGGAGCTCAATTTCAATATCAGCGGGTACCACAACCTCTGGAAGGCCGCACTGGATAATGGCGTGGTGGTCAACAACCGGACAACGGCATTCAATCTCAATGGCCAGAATACTTTCAAACTCAAAAACAGCTGGACGATCGAGCTATCCGGCTGGTACAATTCGCCCTACCGCCGTATCGATTACAACTGGCAAATGGGGATGGTGGACATTGGCGTCCAGAAGAAATTCTGGAAGGATAACGCCAGCTTGAAAGCAACATTCAGCGACATTTTCCATACGGCGCGCGGCGGGTACACGTCGGCCTATGCGGGTATCGAAACGCGCCTCCGGTTCCGTTTTGAGGGCCAGATGCTGCGAATCAACTTCAATTACCGATTTGGAAGCAAGGAGATCAAGGCCGCGCGCAGCCGAAGATCCGGGTCCGAAGATGAGTTGAACCGCATCAAGGGCTAAATATATCTCCACACGCCAATTAATATTAATTCTACTTGCGTTTAATGAAAATGCGTACGTTATATTTGTAGGAAAGAAACCCTACACATCTTGCCTCTCAAAGATTCAATCTATCGAACATGGATCAATTTATCCGGCGACCCGTCAGTGTTTCCGATGAATGCACGTATATTCCATTCGGTATGCCTGATATCAACGTTCGCGCTGTTATATAATGTACCATTCAACTATGCGATAGGGCTGCCCAAAATAGCATTGGCCAGCCTTATTGTGTTACTGATCACGATGGGGCTGTATTATGCCTCCCGCTTTAAAAACATGATCAGTATCAGCACATTGATCGCCAACATTGTTGGGTTATCACTGTTCCTGGTCAACTATTTCCTCAACTCCGGCCTGCGCGGGCCTACCGACCTGTTCTTCCTGCTTTTTCTGCTGCTCAGCATCGCCATCAGCCCTGTCGATCAGTATAAAGTATGGATACCGATCAATGTCACAGTGCTGATTATCCTCAATCTCATCGAATTCTATTATCCTCACCTGGTGCCGGACACGTACACTACGCGGGCCAACCGGTTTGTCGACCATATGTCGGCCTACGCAGTGGTTGCAGCGATCACTTATTTCTGCATTCACTATATCAGGGGGAGTTATGAAAGCGAAAAGCTATCCACACTCGAAAAATCGAAGGCGATCGAGTTGCAGAACGTCCGGATTGTCAAGCAAAATGAAGAGCTCGAAAAACTGAATGCGGAGAAAAACAAGCTGATGTCCATTGTCGCGCACGACCTGCGTTCGCCATTGGCCAGCATCCAGAATTTCCTGGAACTGCTTACCCAACACGAGTTGGAAGAAGAACAAAAGCTCGACATCGAAAACGAACTCCTCAACTCGACCAAAAACACGTTGGCAATGCTCTCCAAGCTGCTCGACTGGTCGAAATCACAGCTGCACGGGGTTTCGGCGCATATGGAATATCTGAATGTGCAGTCGCTTTTCGAGCCTACCCTTAACCTGGAACGTAACATTGCAGCCCGGAAGAACATCACCCTGGAATACTATTTCGACCCTTCGGCCAGTATTTACGCCGACAGCGACATGATGCAGCTCATCCTACGGAACATCGTCGGAAATGCCATCAAGTTCACGGGCACAGGCGGCCACATTATGGTGAGAGCCGAAACGCAGGGCAACTACTGCCTGATTTCTGTACAGGACGATGGCATTGGAATGTCGTGGGAAAAACAGCAGTCCGTCTTTTCGCTCAATGTCGAGTCGACTTTCGGTACCGATAACGAGAAAGGGGTTGGTCTGGGCCTGATGCTCTGTATGGAATTTATCAAGGCCCAGAAAGGAAAAATCTGGTTGGAAAGCACGCCGGGAGCCGGAACTTGTTTCTACATCTCGGTGCCGATGTACGACAAAAACAAAACACGCCAACCCAATTTGCTCTGATTACCCGCAACCAGGCACGTCGGCGAGGTGGTAGTAAATCTGCAACCCGCGCTCACGTCCGATTCTTATATCTTCGTCAGCGCCTTTTGACTCCCCTTCCAGTCTGAGGATCGCATCGCATTTTTGCAAAAGGCGCCCGGCCACCGGATACAAAATCTCTTCATAAGGCTCGTCGCCCGGCACTTTGGAACCGGCGAGTTTGAGTAACGGCAACGCCACCCATTCCCCGATCACCGGCAAATGCCCGGCGCGGAACAACTGCAACGTCACCGATTCGAGCTTATCGAGGTTTTTACGCATTAAAGCGGGGTCGTCATTCGTCCCCGACCGGTACGGCCCGGCCACCAGGATCATTAATCCACTCATGGCTAATGTGATTTAAAGTGAAAAGGTTTTATTAAAAATGATCAGATATACTACTTTTGGCGAGCATAAACACTATTCAAGGCTAATAGATTTGATTACTTTTAATCAATTTTGATTATTTTTGACCAAAAGTAAGCATTTACGATGAACTTTCAAGAACGTAAGAAAAAAATTCTCGCTGCGCTGGACAACGCCGAGAGCCTCACCGTGTTCGAACTGGCCGAAATACTGGAAGCTTCACCGGCAACGATCCGCCGCGACCTGGGCGACATTGCGGAAGAAGGATTGCTGATACGCACGCACGGGGGCGCCATGAAAATAGAAAACCCTGTGCTGACAGGGTTTTCTGAGAAGTCGGGCGTGAATAATCCGGCCAAGGAGCAGATTGCCGAAAAAGCGACCTCTTATGTGCAGGATGGCGACATAGTCTTTCTCGATTGCGGCAGCACAGTCTTTCAAATGTGCCGCTTTTTGAAGAAGAAAAGTATTCGCGTGATAACCAACTCCCTGCCTGTTCTGGCTGAGCTTATTGATGTCCCCTCCATCCAGATTAACCTGATCGGCGGGGAACTGAACAAGGCACGGAAAGCCATTCACGGCGACAAGGCAGTCCAGCATATCAACGGCTACCATGCGCACAAGGCGTTTATCGGTGTGGACGGCTTGTCCGCAGAAAACGGCCTCACCGCGCACAGCGAGTACGAATCAACCATCACCAACGCATTTATCCGCAATGCAGGCCAGGTAATGCTGCTTTGCGACGGCTCCAAAATCGGCAGGGATAGCTATGTAAAGTTCGCCGAACTTTCGGCCGTTCACACACTTATTACAGACGCTGGCGCCGACGCCGAAAAGGTAGCCGCATTGCAGCAAGGCGGGCTAAATGTAGACATCGCGAGCTGAATATGAGATTTCAGGCTAGTCAGACGAGTACCGCGCCACCGTCAGTAACGAGGATTTGTCCGGTAACGAAAGGCTGTTTCATAAGGTAAATATAAGTTTGCGCCACCTCTCCGGCCTCGCCCACGCGGCGCACGGGTAATCCAGCCGCGATCTGTCCGTAGAATGCATCCCGCTCTGCATCATCCATTGACGACCACAAATTTGTACGGATTACGCCGGGCGAAACCAGGTTCACGCGTACCGGCGCCAGCTCTATGGCCATAGCCCGCGTAAAACCGTCCATCGCGGCGCAAATGCTCGCGCCTATGGACCAGCCCGCGTTCGGGCGCGCACTCACAATCCCGCCCGTCAGCACGATCGATCCACCCGCATTGATCCCCGGTGCAGCATATTTAACCGCCATGAACGCGCCCCAGTATCGGAGATCGAAAAACGCGCGTGCCGTGGCAAGTTCCGTATCGGCTATATTGCTTAGCAAAAGGCTTTCGCCAGCCGTGAATACGAGGTGGTCCAACGTGCCGATTTCTTCAAAAAGCTGCTTTACAGATGCTTCGTCGGAGAGATTGCATTGCATTCCGAAACCATTACCCGGCAAGTCTGCCACTGCATTTTGTACCCGCGCCGCATTGCTTGATACGATGATCACATTTGCGCCTTCTGCCGCTGCCGCTTTGGCCGTAGCCAGGCCCAGTCCCGAGCTACCGCCCAGGATCACTACTTTTTTCCCATTGAGAGAGAATGCTGCATTCAAAGTTTCCATTTGTACCGATTGTTTTGACAATACAAATCTCCATTACCGGGCTGCCAAAGCACTTAACAAATGGTAAAAACGATTTTCAGCGCAGGTTTCTCCGAATACGGCTAAGCGACTGTGGCGTAATGCCCAGGTAAGAGGCTACATCGGAAAGCGGCACGCGTGTGGCGATATCGGCCTGGCGCGCAAGAAATTGCCGGTACCGCGCAGCCGAATCCTGACCGAGATACGCATTACGGATCTGGATTTTTTCGAGCAGCGTCCGGTTGGTAATCGTGTCGATCACCGATTTCAGGTAAGGTAAGCGAGTGTAAAGCGCCCACAAACCGGCTTTGGTAATACTCAGTACCTGCACGTTGCAGGCGGCGCAAATGCTCTCGTGCGCCGTCACGTGGTTATTGAAGCTATTCAGGATCGTGCAAAACTGATTTTCCTTCAAAAAGTAATGCGTTACCTCGTTGCCTTTCTCATTGGTAACCATAATCCGCAGCACGCCATTCAATACAAAAAACATTTCCTGGCAAATTTTCCCGCCCTTGAACAGCACATCGCCCTCGCAGAACTGCTGCATGGTAAATGCACTCAGGATCGCTTCCTGATCTGCTGGCGGAATCGCGTGGGTGAGTTGGAGGATCGAGATCAGGCGCTGCGGCATGGTGCTTTTTTAGAATATCATGTCAAATATAATACGCTCCAAAACAAAAAGCCCTGCGCTTAGGAGGCGCAGGGCGATGTAATAGTCCGGTTCAGGTTTTAGTAACCTTCGTTCTGGTACATTTTCTCCGGGTTCAGCTTGGTTTCGTCAAACGGAATGGGATAGTAACGGTCTTTTTTGCCAAAGTTGCTGAGCTTCGCGATACCGAAATTCTCTTGCTTTTTACTTTTGAAATAGGCCACGAGCTCATCGGTCGTAAAGAAGCGCAGCAAATCGAACCAGCGATGGTTCTCGAATGCAAGCTCCACGCGGCGTTCATGCAGGATAGCGAGTTTCAATGTCGGGTATTTGGCTGCGTAATCTGCATTGGCTTTCGAAGCTGCGTATTTCGGCAAGCCGGCACGCTCGCGGACCTGATCGAGGAAACTGATAGCGGTCGGTTCGTCGCCCAGTTGCATATGCACTTCGGCGAGCATCAGGATCACATCGGCGTAGCGGATCAGGATCCAGTCATTGCCGCCGTAACCGTTGGTCGTTGCTGCCGGGCTGGCATCGCGGTATTTGGTGATAAAATAGTCCTTTACGATCGGGTCGTTGGCAAATTTGATCGAAAAGTCTTTTCTCAGATCACCTTCCTCATAATCCTGCACGAGGTCAGGCGTAACATTACCGCCCGAACCCGACGACGCGAACAATGAGTTGATCGTCTCTCCTTTGGCCTGGTTGTTACGGGCAATCGAAGATGAGAAGTTGATATCGCCTTGCTTGTTCACCACCTGAAAGATCGTTTCCGCATTCGTCGACTTCTTGGCCACGTCAAATACATCCACATAAGGCACTTCCTTCAAATCCCCGAAAGTGCGCAGGTTATACGACGCCATCAGGTATTTTTTGGCCTCATTCAGATTGGCGGTGCGGTTGGCAGCATCCAGGGTGGTCGCCATAGTGAGGTACACTTGGCCTAGCAATGCATTAACGGCAGCTTTCGTTACCTTACCCTTCGTGTTGGCAGTCTGCTTATCCGGCAAAGTCGAAGCTGCGGCGTCTTTCAGGTCCTGCGCGATCTGGTTGTAAACTACATCCTGTTTCTCACGAAATGTTGCGGCCGTTACCTCATCGGTGCTGAGCAATTCTTTGGTTACCAAAGGCACGTCGCCCCATTTGCGCACGAGGTGGAAGTAGGTCAGCGCCCGGATGAATTTCGCCTCGGCCTTATATTGCTCTTTCAGATTGGCATCTGTAAACGTCACGCGCTCAATGCCGGCCAGTACCTGGTTGCAGCGCGTTACCATCTGAAACAACGTCAGCCAGTGATTTTTCAAATAGGTATTGCTGGGTAACAGCGAAAAATCGTTGAACTGGAACGGCTCGCCCGCATTCGACTGGTTATCGTTACGGCCGGTGTTGTCCGACCGTTCCTCGCTGAACAGTCCGCTGTTTTCCCCGATGCCGTTGCCATCGCGCAGCGAGTTATAGATACCATTCACGGCCAAAGCCACGTCGTCGGGTGTCCGGTAAAAAGTGGGCGCCGACACTGCATTCGGGTTTTCCTGATCGAGGAAATCGTTGGAACACCCCGCGAGGGCTGCCAGTCCGAATGCTGAAAACAATGTATTGAAAATGTATTTACGCTTGATCATCTCTTCTGCTGCTTAAAATGTAATACGGGCACCGATGTTGTAGGCACGCACGAGCGGATATTTTCCATAGTCGACGCCCGGAGTCAGGTTAGCCCCGTTGTTGTAATCCACCTCGGGGTTATAGCCCAGGTATTTGGTCAGAGTGAATGCATTATCCACGCCTACGTACACCCGCAATGCGCTGATGGCATTGTTGGTCAGGCTGCCGATGCTGTTCATGTTGTAGCCCAACGTCAGGTTGGTACATCTTAGGAATGAGCCGTCCTGCAAATAGAAGGTCGACAAACGCGTGCTGTTGCTTTGCGTCCCCCCGCGTGAGGCGCGGTACACGTGCCCGTCACCCGGCTGCGACTCCGAACGGTAGCGGTTAGCCACTTTGGCATACTGGTTACCCGAGCCTTCCATATTATAGAGATAATAATCCTGTCCGTCGAGCACCTTGTTGCCGTAGGTTCCGTTGAACGACGAGCTGAAATCGAAGCTCTTGTAACTTGCCGTGATCGCAAAGCCATAAGTGAATTTCGCATGCGGCGAACCGATCACCCGCTTGTCGGCATCGTTTACAACACCATCGTTGTTTACGTCTTCGAAATATAAGTCGCCCGGACGAAGCGGGTTGGTGGAAGCCGTAGAGCGCGCAGGTCCTTTGAGCTGGTAACCAGCCGGGAACGACTGCGTAGAAGCATTGTACGCCGCATTATCAGCAGCAATATTCTCCATATCCTTCTCGCGCACCATTCCTTTCACCTTGAAACCGTAGAACATACCGATCGGCTGGCCTTCCTGCGTGATGTGCGTCAGGTAGGAACGCTCGGCGCCGTTGGTAATGATCGTGCTCGCACCACCCATATCGAGTACTTTATTCCGGTTCACGGAAATGTTACCGGCGATGTTCAGGTCAAAATCCTTGGTCGAAGTCACGCGGGCATCCACTTGCAGGTCTATACCCTTGTTCTGTACTTTCGAGTTTCTGAGGTTGGTCAAAATTGTCGAGGCACCGGAAATCGCCGACAGCGGCTGGTTGAACAACAGGTTGAACGAGCGACTGATGTAGTAGTTCGCCATGATCGACAAACGGTCGTTGAACAACCCCAGGTCAGCCCCGAAGTTATACTGCGAGGTCGATTCCCAGCCCAGGTTCAGATCTTTGATACCCGTAGCCCACAATGCGGTATTGACCGAACCGTTTCCATACACCACACCGCCGGGGGCTGCCATGGTTTGAAGGAAGTTGTAATTACCGATGTTGTTATTACCACTCAATCCCCAGCTTGCACGCAGTTTAAGTGTAGAAGTATTGCCTAATGCATTTTTGTAAAAGTCCTCGTTGGAAATGTTCCAGCCGGCAGACACCGACGGGAAGTTACCCCACCGGTTATTCGGGCCGAAACGTGAGGAACCATCGGTACGGAAAGTGGCTGTCAGATAATATTTGCCATCGTAGTTATACGCTGCCCGCGCCAGGTATGAAAGCAGTGTCCAGTTCACTTTACCGGTTTGGTCGGCCCCGGTATTCAGTGCGAAAAAGGTAGCATCTGCTCCTTTTCCGGTTATTTCTTCGATGCGGTCATTAGAAAATCCGCGAGCAGTTACAGAAACGATGTCACGGTTGTTTTCCTGGGCCGTATAACCCACCAAACCATCTATACTGTGCTTGCCGAGTTGTTTTTTGTAATTCAAAGTAAACTCCGCCAGTTTGTCCATTTGCGTGGTCATCTGCGATACTGCATTCGCGGCAGCAATCGCCTGCGGTGATCCCGGAGGATTCGCTCCGCTGCTCAGGCTGGTAGGAGCATAGAACTCGTACTTCTCATTATAGGTCTGCAAACCGAGGTTAACCTTGAAATTCAGGTCGGGAATAATCTCGTACGTAGCAAAACCACTGAAAGTACCACGCTGCCCCCTGCGGTTGATATGCGTTTCGGTCGCCAATGCCACCGGGTTTTCGATCGATTGATAGCCATAAGCCGAGCTCAGCGAGGCTGCCTCGTTTTTTGCCAGACTTCCATCTTCATTATAGGCTTTGAATATCGGCATGTAAATCAATGCGCCAAGGATAGGGCCTTTATCGAAGCGCCCTTCCTGCACCTCGCGGTTGGTATTATAGGTGAATGCGAGGTTTGCACCTACTTTCAGCTTCTTGTTAACATCCGCATCTAGGTTCGTCCGGAAATTGGTCCGGTGCTGGCCGGTGCTTAGAATAATACCCTGCTGGTTGAGCTGACCGCCGCTGATCGCGTACCGCAGGCCATTCTTTCCGCCTGAAAACGAAATATTATGGCGGTGCACCGGCGCATTGCGGTAAAGTTCGTTCTGCCAGTCGGTATTGTATTTCGGAGTAATCAGCTTCTGATTCGCGAAATCATACAAATCGGTAGGGATGCTTACAGAACCCGCATTGCCCACGTTTTTGATACGGGTTGCATTGTCGTCGGAGTACATGCCGTCGTTCCAGGTCTTACCCGCATTCACCATCAAATCGCGATAGCTCGCATTGCGGCCGTCGATCATCAGCTGGCCAAATTCGGAGGCATTCAAAAGATCGACCTTCTTGCTCAGCTGGTTCACGCCAAACTGGTATTCATATTCGAGCCGGCCTTTGCCTTCCTTACCTCTCTTGGTGGTGATCAGCACGACCCCACCCGCAGCACGTGAGCCGTAAATGGCAGCCGAAGCAACGTCTTTGAGGATGTCGATCGACTCGATATCGTTCGGGTTAATGAAAACGTCGTTACCAGCCGGATAGCCGTCAATCACGTACAATGGATCCGAACTCGCATTCACCGAACCCACGCCACGCACACGGATCTTCGTGCCCACGTAAGGCGCGCCGCTTACCTGCGAGATCTGCACGCCGGCCACTTTACCTACCAATGCCTGCCCGATAGTGGGCGTACTGAGGTTCAGCTCTTTTGCTTTAACGCTCGAAATAGCGCCGGTAAGGTCGCTTTTGCGCATTGTCGAATAACCTACCGCTACAAACTCGTTCAGCATCATCGCATTCTCTTTCAAAGTGATGGCCAACGGCCCGTTGCCCGAAACCACCACCTCCTGCGCGATGAAGCCCACAAATGAAAAAACCAACGTAGCGCCGGAGCTCGCGTCAATCGAGAACGTACCCGCAGCATCGGTTACGGTACCTTTGTTGGTTCCTTTTTCCAAAACCGTCACACCGAGCAACGGCTGACCGGTCTCATCCACCACCTTACCCGTCACGGTCAATGCACGGGTCGGCCTTTCAAACATCATCCGGCCCTTACCGGAAGCCACTGCATGCCTGCCCGGACTGAAAACCAGGATACCTGTCATTACCAACGGAACAATTGGCAGTATCAGTTTCTTCATAATAATTTTAAAAATTTAACAAAAACAAGAAAACACGCTGCAATTCACTTTAAAGCCCATCTATTTCGTGCTCAAAAATCGAGCGTAAAAGTATTTTTGGACTATTAAGCGAATCGAACGTGTTTATTATGAAAATGTAAAGTTTTCAAGAATCAGAAGTAACCGATTACCATACTACACGCACCTGATGGACATTGCTCTTGCGGGACGACGTCACCGCGATGCCCTTCGAAGAACCACCTGAGAATATGAAGCCTTCCAGCTCATCGGCTTTGTCGATATCCACCGAGTTAAGTACCCGCCGGGTGATTGATTACATCCATGGCATCGACCGTCAGCCGGATTTCCTTTACTGTGTCATGCAGGGAATCGCCCTTCTGGCTAAATTAGCGCACCATTCCTACTTCGCGGTCTCCGTACAAATACACTTTCCCATCCAGATAGGACGCGCCCTGGCAAGCGCCGAGCGAATCGACGGTGTCGGAGGAAACAAGTGACACATCCGGCTTGTCTGGTACAGTAAATGCGAGAAGGATTACAGCAGCCATCGACGCCGCGGCCAGGAATTTCAGTAGTTTCATTTTGATGTAGGTATTAAAAAAATTGCGGGTGCAGAGCAACGCCCCGTACCCGCTTGAAAAAGTCGAATTATTACCAAAGCGGTTGTTTTAGCTTCACAAAGTAGATCGTGTTGCGATCGACTGCGCCGGTGGCAGGCAGGATTTTCTGCGCATACACGCCGCCTGCATCTACCACGCCGAAATCGTCATCGTTCGAAATAGCAACGGTAGTGGAATTGATAATCGCTATTCCCTCCGCTTTGTCATGCGGGTAAAGGGTCTGCATGTCGGTCATCAAATCCGCCACGAGCGTCTTGGTTACGGGTTTGATGCCATTCGCAGCCAGGTTGGAAGCGGTTTTCAACTGCTCTACGGTAAGTCCGCCGTACAACTTGCCGTTCACCCCATTAGCTGGGTCCGAAATATCGGTAGCATTACCCAGGTCGATTTTATACACTTTTTTGATTACCGTTGCGCGGTTGGCATTGGTAGCGTATTCACCATCGCGTTCGAGGACGAGGAATGTCGTATTGTCTATCGCCACGATTTCGCTGTTCGCCTGCAAATTGGCGCGGTCGATGAGGTATACGTATTCCTTGCTGACGCCGGTAGTAATGTCAAAGCTCAGGATGCGCGTCACGAGAGAACCCGACACATCTGACGCCGACGGATTGTACAACGGGAATTGCATGATACCGACGAGTGTTTTGCCGTCAGGCGTAATTGTAAGTCCCTCCATTCCGCGGTTCGGACGTCTTTTGGCGAAAACCAGCGGGATTTTACGGCCGCCCAGGCCATTCCCGAATGGATTGATACGCTCAATTGTCTTACCGCTCGCATCGAAATGCACGATATGCGGGCCATATTCGTCGCTCACCCAAAAGGTGCCATCCTTCGCAAGTGCGAGGCCTTCCGAATCCAGCCCGTCGATGCTGTTGGGCAGCGCATTATTGTTCACATCCAGCGCCAGTTCTCCCGTGTACCCGAATCCGGGAGGGTTAGGGAGGCCATTCAACTTCGTACCATTCTCGTTTTTCAGCTCAATAGTCTTTTCCAGCACCAGCTGGTTACCTATCAGCCGGAACTTGCCGATTTGCGGCGCAAAGCCCGGATCTGCGAATACTTTGGAATCGGCAACCGTCCCATCGATATTGGAACCGCGGTCGGTGAGCAGGTAAAATGCCATGTGGTCGGTCGGGTCCTGCATCACAGCGGACCCGAAGCCGCCGTTATAAACCTTTACATTACCGACCTGCGTAACAACTGTCGGATTTTGCGCTTCTGCCTTGTCGGGGTAATGTTCGGTGGGGAGACCGTGGTCTGTGCAGCTATTCAATATCGCGACGGCCGTGGCTGTCGAAATAAGGGAAAGTAAAAAGGGTTTCATCTGTGTCCAGGTTAGTTTGCGTAAAACTACACCGGCCGATTTTACCCAAAAGTTAATTCACAATACTTCAAATCAACATATTGTTAAGGCCTATTTCCGCGCTTTACCCCTGAAACTGGGCGGCTGAACGTAAAATTCGACCGTGGCTGCCAACCCGGAAGTGCGTACGGGAACGGCATTTTGCACCATCTTATTGGAAATATTCTTGCGGTAACCGCCAAAAACCTCTACACCGGCAAAATTCCCGAATTTACGGTTATAAGAAATGCCCATATCGACGTCAATCCGGCGGCATACGTCGGGGGTACCTTCGGCTACACGGTTAAGGTAATACGTCCGAGTAACGGCTTCAGCTTTGAAATAGAGCCGGTCGTTAGGCGAGAGGTTATGCCGCCAGGCCATTTTCTTGGGCAGCATAATTTCGACGCCCTCTTTCTCCGAGAGATTGTAGTTAAAAACAAAAACAGGCAGGAATGTCAACTTATAGCTTTTGTTGAAAATGATCCCTGCACCGATTTCCTTGTTGGGAGAGGTTCTTTTCAAATAGGAAGCTGAAACCGTGTAGTTCAGCGGAATTTCCTTTGCGGAAAGCATCGCGAAATTACCCGTCTTGTTAATATGCGAGGTCAATAAAATCCAGGATGTGCTATCCAGCCTGATAAACGAGTTCACATCCAATGCAAACGTGCGGAGGTTCCACCCTTCGAACTTTTTGGCCGGATTTTCGCCACTGCTCTTGAATTCAAGCTGTTCCGTGCGGTAATTGGGACCGAGAACAACCGCGAAGTTCTTTTTATTGACCATAGGCAACCACGCTCGGACATACATTTCTTCGTTTGTAAAAGTCTTGGTACCTCCGTTCGCGAACCGATAAACCTTTCCCGGCGCATGCGTCATGCGGAAGGTAATCCATTTGGACGGAGCCATACCCGGCAAACCGGGCTTCTGGGCACAACAAACCATGCTTATGCCCCACAAGGATAAGAAAAACGCAAATGCCTCCGGCTTCCGAAATTGCATACTTCGCCTGTAAATGGTTGTAATAGTTCTAAGTTGCACTAAATTACTCGCTATGAGCCGGTAACGAAGCAATGTATAAATTAAGTTCCGCACCTGAATCCGGGCGGGAACGCATCACTTATATACGTCTGGCCGACATGAATTAATAAACGACCAGGAAACCATTTCAGATATACGAATCTGTTTATTTTAATGGAGGCGAATGCATCAGTACACACTCCCAAAAAAGAAAGTAAGCGAAAACGGGGCCACAAAAGGCATTGTTTGAAAACTATAAGCATCGATTTGAAAGTATTAATCCCGATAGCAAGCTGCCTGCTAATTTTGTGATCGAATTAAACCCCTTTTTCTGACATGATACAAGCAAAAGCATACGCAGCCCAAACCCCCGAGACCGATCTGGCTCCGTGGGAATTTGAAAGAAGGGATGTCGGCCCGCACGACGTTCAGATCGAAATCCACTATTGCGGCGTCTGCCACTCCGATCTTCACCAGATCAAGAACGAATGGTTTCCGGGCGTATTCCCGATGGTACCGGGCCATGAAATTGTCGGAAAGGTCACGCAGGTAGGCGCACACGTGAAGAAGTTCAAAGCAGGTGATCTAGCCGGCGTTGGCTGTATGGTGGATTCTTGCCAGGTTTGCGAAAATTGCAAGGACGGCCTGGAACAATACTGCCTCGAAGGCAATACGCAGACCTACAACAACCTCGACCGCAGCGGTGTACCCACATATGGTGGTTATTCCAATACCATTGTAGTGCGCGAGGAGTTCGTCCTTTCCGTTTCCGACAAATTGCCGTTGGCAGCCACAGCTCCATTGCTGTGCGCGGGTATCACTACTTATTCCCCGCTGCGCCACTGGAAAGTAGGCAAAGGTCACAAGCTGGCGGTACTTGGCCTCGGCGGCCTTGGCCACATGGGTGTAAAATTCGGTGTTGCATTTGGTGCCGAGGTAACCGTGCTTAGCACCTCTGCTTCGAAGGAGCAGGCCGCAAAAGACCTTGGTGCACATCATTTCGTGGTTACCTCCGATCCCGAACAGGTAAATGCTGTTAAGGGCAGCTTCGATTTTATCCTCGATACGGTTTCCGCGGTGCACGATATGGATCTCTATCTGTCGCTGCTTCGCACGAACGGAACGTTGATCAATGTCGGTGTCCCGACCGAGCCATATTCCGTTCAGCCATTTTCACTGCTGACCGGCCGTCGGAGCATGGCAGGTTCAGGTATCGGAGGCATAGCCGAAACACAGGAAATGCTGGACTTCTGTGCCGAGCACAACATCGTATCCGACATCGAGCTGATTGACATCAAGGATATCACCGCTTCCTACGCACGCATGCTCAAAGGCGACGTTCGATACCGGTTCGTGATTGATATGGCTACTTTGTAAGATTCTCCCCCGGCGTCGAAACGGTGCCGGGGTTGTAAAAACTCATCATATTCCTTCCAGCACAATCATTCTCCGCTCATGAATGGCATTCCTGTAATTCTTGATTCTCAATTCGATCTCCCGAACATCCTCACGACATAATCCCGGTTTCACTTTCTCTATTTCCAGCTCAACGATGTGTTTTTTGGCTTCATATTCGTAATAAGCCAGACGCCCATGCGCACTCAATAATTTCCACGCAATAAATGTAAGATACCCGAAAACGGGCGCACAAACAGAGATAAGTCCTTTCAGCTCAAATTCTGGAAGTTGAAGAAATAGTGTGGAATAGAACGAGGCAACCGCAGTAACGGTACTGTTAGCTTTACTAACCGGGCTCCTTTTCCTGCTCTTCTGTAAATGCATTTATTTCCAAAAATCTAACATTTCTTTGTCAAAATCTTTCGGGGGATGTTTTCTGAATGTGATCGTCTTGCCATTCTCAGGGTTATAGAATGTAACTTCATCCTTGAAAAAAATAGAGAAGGCCTTGACGACTGAATATATCCCCCAGCTACCTGTTCCTATCAGCACGGCCCAGGAAAAATAATTGGTCAACTCTTCATAATTTATCGGGCTCATAAAAATGTCGTTTAGTTGATTAATTACCTTTGTTTCAAGCAAATGTATAATATGCCTTATGCCATTCAAAGCAAATAAAATACCGTTTATCCTACGGTGACCTAAGTAGCTGTTTATAAGCAAAAGTGCCGCCCGGAAAATGTCCGAACGGCATACTACTTCGAAAGTGATGTAACAGTTTTACTCTCCCAGAAAATCAATCGCTTCATGCACGAACCGATCGGCGTACTGGCAGAATGCGGCATGGCCCGCGTCGGGGTATACCACCAGGTTGGCGTTCGGAATACTCTGCGAAGCATTGATGGCATTGATCACCGGAACCGGTACATCATTTTTCCCTTGCACATACAACACCGGCTGTTGGATCGCTTTCAGCTCATTCAACGCGTCGGGAGAAGGCTTTGCCCAGGCGAGTACCGCCGTCAGCTGCGCACCGCCCGCCTGTTGGCTAAGAGGTTGGTCGCGATCGATTTTACGTTGTTGAATGCGCTGGTACGACGCTTTTCCGGCATTCAAGCTTGCTTCGGACTTGGTGAAGCCGAATGTCAGGAAGGTTTCTTCGGGGGTAAGATTGGCCGTCGATGCGATGATATTCGGCAGATTCGCAAGCCCTTCGCTTCCCTTCGGCCCTGTACCGGTGAGAATGGCTTTGTGAACTAACGATGGTTCGGTGAGGAGGATTTGCTGGGTAATGAAGCCACCCATCGAGAAACCCATCAGGTCTACTTTCGTAAAACCCATTGCCTTAATAAACGCCACGGCGTCGGTGGCCATTTCTCCAATGGTGGCAGGTACCTGGCCCGTAGAACTTCCCACGCCGCGATTGTCGAACAAAATCACTTTATGTTTCTGCGCCAGCCCATTGGTAATTGCAGGATCCCAATCGTCCATCGAGCTGCCAAGTGACGCCAGCAGCACCAGCGGAATGCCGGGCTGATCGCCGAGGACGCGGTAGGCATATTTCACACCACCTGCTTCGACAAATTGTGTTTTAGCCGTCTGATGGTAGTCTACTGCTACCGGTGTTGGTTGATTGCCCGAGGCCTCATCATTGTTGCAGGAGAGAAGCCCGAATGCGAGCAAAGCGGAAAAGAATACAGATTTTAAAGAAACACCCGTGTTGATTTTCATCATTTTAATTGTTTGGTATGTGAATGATTGACGGGTCAAAAGTAGGTTCACATACCAGCACGGGAAATCGGGATAACGCCCAAATCGGCGAAACAGCCTTTGAAATGGACAAGGCGCTGTCTTAAATGGCAAACGTCGGAAACTCCGACGCTTTCGTTTTAACGGGAAGTGTAAGGCCCGTGAATGGATTTAATTTTCAGCTGCTCGTCACGGTCATCCAGTACAAAGACCCGGTAACTATCTCCCCCATTGGCCACCCGCACGACCACGTGGCCGCTATCGCTTTTCAAACGGTTGAGCAGCTCGCCGATGACGAGTTTGTTGGCTTCCAGCATATCCGTTGCAAACACATCCCGCTCACCCGGATAGATGCGCTGCGAAAAAATACGGTCTAGCACATCGTGTCCGGGATGATCCGACGACCAGACAGGGATTATCGCCACGCGCGGCCGCAATGCGCTCAGCAGGAAGTCATTTTGGGAATCCCGGTTGCCATGGTGGTCCAGGATATGAACATCCACAGGGCCCACTGCCTTCGCCACGGGCGTTTCTACATCATGCCAGGCCGGAACACCCGGCTGCAAAACGCCCGGAGTATCTCCGCCGGTAAAGTAATTAAACTTCCCGTAGCTGATCCTGGTGGCAATGCTGCACATATTTTCACTCGGATATTGCTCGGGTTTCAGGTCTTTCAATTCAGGAAAATGCCTGCGCGTCGTTGTCCCCACGCCTGTCCAGATTTCGCCGTTAGCTGAAATATTCCGCACTTCGAACAGATTTTTGTACTTCTGAGGATCATGCAGCAACACGATCTGGTCATTCCTCCCCGGAACGCTTACCTCTACACGCAACCCTTTGTTCTTTACCTGCCAATCCAGGAACGTCCGGTAATTCTGCATCATAGCGTCCTCTGATGGTCGCGGATAGGAATAATCGGGCCAGCCGCGGTCGATGATCTTTTTCACCGGCACAAACTCCGCCACCTCCGTAATACCTGCCAGCGCATATTTACCCGGTTCCGACCGCTTGGAAACGGATGTCGGTGTTCCCATATGATCGTCGTGAAAATGCGTAATCAGTGCATAATCCACTACCGGTGCTTTGGAAACCTTGCGAATATACCGCGCTATCCACTCGCCGGGCTGGCGTTCGGCGCCGGGTTTTGCCTTCGTGTTACGCGGGCTTTGCGTGCGCGCCTCCGTGGGATCGAGCGCACCCGCATCCACGAGAAACGTTGTCCCATCCGGCAGGATCATGAATGTTGCATTACCCATACCGGTGTTGATATGATGAATATCCATTTCTCCCTCCTGCCAGGCAGGTAGGGACTGGCCGACAGTTTGCGAGGAAACGACCGGCGCATTGAAGCCCAGCCAAAGAATGGCCAGGCCTGCTTTTACAATAGTGGTGTATCTCATTTAGCTTACTGAAAAGGGGTTAATCTTGTACCTCCAAAGCATGCAATTTGTCAAACTCCCGGATGGTTTTCCTGATTTGCTTACGGTGTACGCCGCTGTACTGAATTTGCAACGCACTGGCTTTCTCAGGTTCGAGGTTCTTCAATTTCCAGTACTTCGGGTGCGTCAGGCCAATGGGCGGCCTGAACTCCTCTTCTTTCGGATCTTTAATCAAAACATCGACCTGGATACTTACTTTCGAGAGGTCGTCGGCTAATACGCCCTCTACTTTTACTTTCACGGCTCTTCCGGTTTCTAAAACAAATATTTTTTCGTGCGTCATCTCACATCCAAACTTAATTCGGCGCCAAAGGTAAGGAGCCGAATCAAGATAGAGGATGCTTTAACAAAATCTTAATTTTCACTGGACGTCCCACCAGTTCCTCACCGCCTGAGTATCACCCCCTATCCGCTTGGCAGCACTTTCACTGTTTTGTGCATTGCTGGCGCGTGTGTTGCTGGGGTATTTCAACCGTTTGGGCACATCGGTAACATCCGGATCGAGGCTACCCGACGCCGGAGGGATAAACAGCGCGGCGCCATCCGGCTTCTTCGGATCGAGCCGCAGGCGTTCCAGCCACGATTGCAACCCTTGCATATACATAGCGATCCACTTCTGCGTACCGATTACGTTTTTCCAGGTCCCCGCTGTGTAGGGCACGGCTTTCAGGTAAGCTTCCACAGCTTTCGCGTCGGTAATGCCCCATTGCGCCATCGACGCCTTCACGGCCTCGTTGTACAGCGTTTCAGGTGTGTCGCTCCCCACATTCATTCCGCGTGCGGCAGCTTCCGCTTTGATAAATGCAACCTCCGCAAAAGTGATCATATAACCCTTTGCCGAACCACTGTAAGCAATTACGCCCGGCTTCGAGAGGCCGATCATCGTCGGTGAATTGGCTTCGGTACCATACACTTTACCGATGTATTTGCCATTGGTTTCGTCAGGGCGTGCAAAAATTGGCAAACGTGGATCATTAACCGATTGCAGGTATTCTACCAGCGTGGATGTAACCGCAAACTCCACCAGCGGGCGTTCCACATCGTTGTAGGGGAAGCGATTGGTCGTCGTGGCCACATTGTAAGGAAAATACACATCCTGGGCAGTGCCGGTCAGCGTATTCTTGGCAGCATCCTCAATAACTGCCTTCGCTTCCCCGGGCGCGGCATCGGCCATACGCATAGCGATGCGCATACGCAGCGCGTTCGCGATCCGGATCCACTGCTGTGCGTCGCCCTTAGCCATAATATCACCACGTATCACGCCGGAAGACGTCCCCGAAAGCACATCGATCTGCGTTTTCAGGGAGCTGAGTAATGCCGTATACACATCCTTTCCCTGGTCGAACATCGGCTGCGGAATATGCTCGCCCTGCAATGCCTGTGTGTAAGGAATATCGATGTAAACGTCGGTAAGCACGTGAAAAATCCAGGATTTCAGGATTTCGGCCACGGCCAGGGTATGCGCGCTTTTTTCTGCCGGATGGCGGTCGTAATAGTTGCTGATCTCTTTCAAATCCATCAGCGGACCGGCGTAAAGTCCTGCCCAGAGGCCGTCATTGGTGAACAGGAAACGCCCGTCGGAGGTCTTGTCGGTGCCCATCCAGTATTGCGAAAGCTCCATCCCGATCCGCCCGTTGAAATAGGAATCGTACATCAGGTCGCTCGCACGCTTTTCGGCATTGGAAAGCAGGAATTCCGGCTGTGTTTCACTCGACCGCGCCGGGTCGGTATTCAGCGATTCGAAGTTGTCGCATCCTGTGAAGCCCAGCAGGATGGCAAGCAGTAGTAATATCTTGTTTTTCATATCATTCGATTTAAAATCGGATCAGAAAGTAACATTCAAGTTCACACCATAGCTGCGCACGGCCGGCAATGCACCGCCTTCAAAGCCGATCTGGTTACTGATGGAATTAGTAATATTGGCCGGGTCGACATTCGGCGCATTGCTTTTGATCAGCCAGAGGTTCCTTCCCGTAAGTGTCAAACGCAATGCCTGCATACGGATCTTTTGTGCCCAGCTGTCGGGCAGGTACCAGCCCAGCCGCACCTCGCGGAGGTAAATGTAGCTGCCGTCATAAAGATTAGCCCTGCTGATGCGATTACCACCATCAGCATTAAAGTGGGTCCGGGCGGGCACCACAATGTCATTAGGCGATCCATCGGCTTTCACGCCCGGATTCACCACGCCGTTTTCGCGGATACCATTCTCCGCTGTTTCTTTCAGCATCCCCGATTTGTTTCCGTACAAATTGGTATACGAAAAAAAGTCACCCCCCTTTTGAAAATCTACCAATGCCGACAGATAAAAATTCTTGTAGCTCAGCATATTCGACAAGCCTCCGATAAAATCCGGATTGGCATCCCCGATGATCACCGGCGTGGGTGTCACATTGTAAGTCCCGTTGTCGGCCACGGTTTTGTTGCCTTTCGAGTCGTATACGTAATCCGTGCCCAGCATAGTGCCGAGAGACATTCCTTTCTGGGCCACCATCGATACCTTGTTCGTACGGCGCTCGGTACCGATAATGAACCGTTCGATGCCTGCAATGTTATCGCCGGTACTGTTCAGGTCGAGGACAATGTTCTTGTTTTTAGAAAAATTAAGCCCTACCCGCCAGCTGAAATTAGTAGTCTGTACAGGTGTAGCAGACAATGTGAGCTCGATACCTTTATTCTGCACCGTTCCGCCATTCACAACTTTGGTAGTAAACCCGCTCTCGGAAGGGATCTGCACATTCCAGATCTGGTTCTTGGTCTTGCGGTTATAATAGGTAAAATTCGCGCCGAGGCGGTCATTGAAGAATTTGAAATCTACGCCTGCTTCCGTTTCCGACGACAGTTCGGGTTTAAGTCTGCTATTAAAAAGCTTGTCCGAAGTGCTTTGCAAAGGATAAGTATCAAATGGCGCTACATAATCATAATACCTTGACACCGAGTACGGATCGGCATCGTTCCCCACGCGTGCATATGACAAGCGCGCCTTCCCGAGCGTGAGCCATTTGGCGCCGGTAACAAGGTCGGAGAATATAAACGAACCGGCCACCGACGGATAGAAATACGAGTAATTACCGGTCTGCTTCAAGGTCGAAGCCCAGTCGTTACGACCGGTGGCAGTGAGATAAAGGAATTTATTATAGCCCAATGTCACTGAGCCGAAAACGGAATTAATTTGCTTATTTCCATAAGAATTGGAAACCGTAGCAGGCGTCACCGAGTTTTGCAACACATATACCATCGGATTTTGCAACCCGCCATTTGTAGTTCCGGCGTCGGTACTCGATTTGATCCTCAATATATTCCCCCCGGCCACTGCCTCCAATGTGAACTTCGAGTCGGCAAAGCTTTTGTTCACGTTCAGTGTTCCCTGGTAATTGTTTTCATTATTAACCACCACCCGTTTGGCATAGGACCCTACAAAAAAGCCTTTCGCGCTCCTGACCTCGTCGAGGTGGTTGAGGTAGTCGGAGAAAACGCGTACATCGGCAGAGAGCCAGTCAGTGAGCTTGTAGGTAAGCCCCGCATTCCCGAAATACCGGTTATTCTGGTCGGTATTGTAGTTTTCGTACTGGTTCCAGTAGGGATTTTGGGTAAATGCAGGTTTCTGGATATTCCAGGCCGTGCGGTTCCAGGACTGCTCCGTACCGTCGGCATATTTGTAATTGCGCAGGTAAGCATCGTCGATCTGCCGCTGCCCGAACATCACATAAAACAGCATTGGGTTGTTGCCAAAGAAACCCGTCCCCGGCCGGCCTTTGGAATGGTCATTCACATAGTTGATCCCCCCGCTGAATGTGAACTTGTCGGTGAATTTGTAGACTGTATTCAGACTGATGAAAAAACGGTTCAGGTTACTGCCCGGATAGATGAAATTCTGCCTGGTCTGCCCTGCCGAAAAACGGATCGATCCGTTGTCGCCGCTACTGGCGACCGAGAGGTTGTTCGAGAATGTGACGCCGGTTTTGAAAAAATCCTTCGCATTATCGGGATGCGGGCTCCACGGGGCTGTTTTACCAAAATTCGGGTTGTTACGGTCCTGGTCCCACGACCAGTAATGCCGCACCAGCTGCCCTTCCATCTTCGGCCCCCACGATTCGTCGGTACCGTAGTCGGGAATGAGGTCGTAACGGCCCTTGCCATCGCCGTCATCGTAAGTGCCACCACCCGGCAGGAAGCCCGACGGGTTCTGATTGACATATAATTTTGTAAAACTCGAACTTCCCCCGCCCCCGTAGAGGTTCTGAAATTTGGGCAACAGCGATACCTGATCAGCCTGAATGTTCAAGTCATAATTCAAAGAAAGCTTGCCTGAGCCCTTGCCGGTTTTGGTGGTAATATAAATGACCCCGTTCTGTCCACGACTACCGTAAAGTGCCGTTGCCGCCGCGCCTTTCAATACCGAAATATTCTCGACATCGTTGGGATTGATGAGCTGTGCCGGGTTACCATAATCATAACCGCCACCGCCAGTCCCCTGCCCGCCCGTAACGCCGTACGAGTTCAGGTTCATGTTGGCCATCGGCACGCCATCGACAATAAACAGCGCATTGTTATTCCCCGAGATAGATTTCAAACCCCGGATCGTCACCCGCGACGAGCCGCCCATAGAGCCGCTGTTGCCGCCGATCTGCACGCCGGCCAGTTTTCCCTGCAAGGAATTGATATAATTCACTTCCCGCGCCTCCTGAATACCCCCGCCCTCGATCTGCTGCACAGCATAGCCGACATTTCGCGTGCTGCGCTGGACCCCGAGTGCCGTTACCACCACTTCCCCGAGGCTTTTTACGTCCGCTTTCAGCTTGACTATCACTTCGGTCATACCAGCGGGTACGTTAACGTCCTGGGGCACATGACCGATCGATGATACGGTCAACACCTGATTACCGGCAGGCAATGCAATGCTGAAATTCCCGTCCGCATCGGTATTGGTACCGTTGTTGGTACCCTTCACGAGCACGCTCACGCCAGGTATACCCGCACTGGATTCATCTGTAACCTTTCCCTTCACACGCCTATCCTGCCCGGCTGCTTCGTACGCACAAAACAACACGGCCAGTAAGACCGATAAACAACTTCGTATCGATTGCGTCATATTTGCAAAATTTAAAGATTAAATATTCTTTAAAGGCGAAATCAAAATACGTATACTGATAGGCACTTGGAGAAGATGATGGAAATCGACGACTGGGGTCAAAGTGTCGACGAATCAGCAAAACAAGACTGGTTTTCAGGTATTAAAATATGGAAAGTGAGCCCGTGGCCCTCCGTCGAAGTGGCGTAAATATGTCCGTGGTGGTTTTGAAGGATCTTTTTGCACATAGCCAGCCCGATACCCGTCCCTTCAAAATCCTTCTTGCCATGCAGGCGCTGGAAAAATTTCAAAAATCTGCTCGGCATAAACCTGCTCGAAGCCCATGCCATTGTCGCTGACCTGCAAATAGTGGTAGGCGCGAAACAGGGATGCTCACTTAGAAAGGCAGGCTCACCGTTCGTTTTAACCCCTTCCAATAAAGTCCCAGATTTCGGGCATACTTCCTTCCCTTTCGTTCCAGGCGCGGATGTTTACCTTCGGCGCCCAGGCTCGGGCGGAATGCATCATTATAAAAGCAGGAGGTGGACAGAATCACGATCGGAATTTCGCGGAGTTTTCATCCCTTTTAATTTCCGTCAAAAATTGCTGCCTGTTCATAAGGGGCATGTTGAGATCTAGGAAAATAAGATCGGCATTGAGTTCACCACCGTGAATCCGTTTAAAGCCTCCCTGGCGCTGTCCAGGACAGTGCAGCGAACCGGTTTTCGGGTACTTTCAAGCGCGCCAGAAAGATTTCCTGATCATCTTCGTCATCATCGATGAGAAGAATATTCTGATAGAGCATTTAATAGGGAGCGTGAAAATCCCTGCATATTAAACTACAACAATACCTAAACCAAACAAACCTTTGCTGTGAATCAATATACCGTATATTTTGTGCTTATAATTGCTAAAACCAACCGAAAACCATATGTCATTCCAGGGATACCTCAAAACCATTCTCGCCAAAACCGGCAAAGGCCCCGATGATTTCCGGAAACTTGCTGAGGAAAAAGGCTTCACCGCCAACGGACAAATAAAAGCCAGCACGAAGGCTGGCGACATTGTTCAATGGCTCAAAATGGATTATGACCTCGGCCAGGGACACGCGATGGCCATTTATGCATTGTTGAAAGGTATTAAGGACGAAAATAGTGACTAACAGCTCATGTTTACCGGATGTCCTGGAAACGCCCCTGAGCGAGGTCGCCGGTTTCGAAGCCTTTCTTGAACCAATACATCCGTTGCTGCGAGGTACCGTGCGTGAAGGCGTCCGGCACCACGTAGCCCTGCGATTCTTTTTGAAGCTTGTCGTCGCCGATAGCGTTCGCGGCGGTGAGCGCGGATTCCAAATCACCAGGTTCGAGGATTTTATCCATCTGATTGGCGTGGTTAGCCCACACACCCGCGAGGAAATCGGCCTGTAATTCCAATTTAACGGACAGCTTATTGTAATCGGCCTCGCTCAGCCTTCTCCGCTGCTCCTGCACTTGCTGCGAAATGCCCATCAGGTTCTGCACATGATGCCCTACCTCATGCGCCACCACGTACGCCACCGCGAATTCGCCGGGCGCGTTGAACCGGTCGCGCAGCTCATCGCAAAAAGTAAGATCAATGTAAACCTTATGATCAGCCGGGCAATAGAATGGTCCCATGGCCGATGATGCCCCGCCGCAGGCACTTTGCGTAGCATTTGAGAACATCTGCAACACCGGTTTTTCATATTCGGCATTGTTCTGTGCGTAAATCTGCGTCCATACATCTTCGGTACTTCCCAACACAGCCGATACAAAATCCGCCGTCTTGTCGTCCGGGCGTGGCCCTGGCTGCCGGGTTTCGGCTTGTTCGGTTTGTGCGCCTTGAATGTTTGAAAGTATTTCCTGCGGGTCCTGACCGGTAAGCAGCCCGATAGCGACCACGATGATTACCCCTATGCCACCCAATGCAACTTTGCCCCCGCCGGACATTCCACGGCGGTCTTCCACGTTGCTGCTTCTGCGTAAATCCTGCCAACGCATGTTGTTGATGTATTTTAGGTTAAAAATTGAATTTAATACGGACCCGGTTTCCGAACCCTGAGCACCCAAATATAGAAATAATGCCAGCCATGAAAAGAGCTGTGCCGCGATAATTTTACAATGGCCCCTCCGCTGTACAAGTATTGCTGTGAAAGTCTACAATATGCATATTCCGTAAAGGCTTTTCTCCATACAATAACTTGTAGAGCCGTTAAATAAGTAATTCCGAAACATTGCTCAATAAATTCTTCGACCGATAGGCGATGTATTTAAATTTAGGCAACCAGAAGTTAATTAAATCGGCCTATGTCTTACACTAAACCTTACTTTGCAGGATTCGAATATCACTCCACGGAGGTCTGCAAGTTTCTGCAGGCGTACAGCACGTTCACATTGATGCTGACCAACGGGGCGATCATCCACCACCAGCCCGAACACGCACTGGACTTCCGGCGCTGGCTTAATCACCACCAGATCGAGGACATTCGCGTGTCCATCCGAAACAGCGACCCGGCGGCGATTACAGAGCAATAGCCCGTTGACTCCCCAACACTCAACCCCCGACGTTCCTCTTCTTTCCTCTTCTCTCTTTCCTCGCAGCCATCCCGGCCAAATCATCCAGACCTGCCTCACAGGCTATGCAAACGGAGTATCATTTTACATCAATCCGCGATCATATTTTTGAACTTACCCATTGTATTTTTACACAAAATCAATAACTCTTCACGCTAGCAAGGCGGCTTTTCAGTACCGCAAAGCCTGCGCGGCTCCATCACTGAACAAAACATCGACAAAAAAGCGTATAACGGTACAGCCGGCGGCTTTTGCTATCTTTTAACCAGGAAGCCGGGAAGAGTTTTAAAGGGTATCATTTGATATGAGGCATATTAAGTTTTTCACTCTGTGGATGTTGCTAACCGGGCATTTCTTTTCGTGTACCCCCGAACTGCCCGAGGATGTAGAGGTTGCGATGAAAGCGCTGCCCGATAAGCTGGATTACAACCAACATGTAAAGCCCGTACTTTCCGACAAATGTTTTGCCTGCCACGGACCTGATAAGGCGAAGCAGAAAGGCGGGCTACGGCTCGACATGCCCGAATCCGCATTTCATAAAGTCTCCAAAAACTCCGGACTTACCGCCATCGATCCCGGCGATCTGGCCGATAGCGAATTTTTCCATCGCATCATGTCCTCCGATCCGGATTACGTCATGCCCACGCCCGAGTCGCACCTGAGCCTCTCTGCACGTGAGAAGGCCATTTTGATCCGGTGGATAGACGAAGGTGCCGGATACAAGCCGCATTGGGCATTCGTAAAGCCCGAAAAGCCGGATGTGCCCGAAACACGGCATGATAACCGGGCAGTTAACCCGATCGACCACTTTGTGTTCCAAAAACTGGAAGAGGAAAAATTGCAACCTTCGGCGCAGGCTGAAAAAGAAATATTGCTCCGCCGCGTTTCGCTGGACCTCACCGGCCTTCCGCCGACGCTGGCAGAAACGGATGCGTTTTTAAAAGACAATTCGGCGAATGCCTACGAAAAACAAGTCGACCGGCTGCTGGCCTCGCCGCATTATGGCGAAAAAATGGCCGTTGACTGGCTCGATCTCGCCCGTTTCGCCGATTCGCATGGTTATACAGTTGACAGGCTAAGGGATATGTCGCCGTACCGCGACTGGGTGATCAGTGCATTCAACAAAAACATGCATTACGACCAATTCATCCACTGGCAACTCGCCGGCGATCTCATGCCCAACCCGACGAAGGACATGCGCATCGCCACCGCTTTCAACCGCAATCACCAGCAGAACATGGAAGGCGGCATTATCGAGGAAGAATTCCAGACGGAATACGTGGTGGACCGTACCAACACTTTCGGTGATGCGTTCCTCGGCCTGTCGATAGGCTGCGCCAAATGCCACGATCATAAATACGACCCCATTTCCCAGAAAAACTATTACGAGCTGTTCAGCTTCTTTAATAATGTAAAAGAAGCCGGACAAATCTCCTGGGACGATGCATTACCCACCCCTACCATGCTGTTGCCGACCGCAGCACAAGAGCGAATGCTCCGGTTTATCCAAACCAGGATCAACACCGAAGAGCAGCAGCTTGCAGCCGCCCAGCGTAATGCAGAAACCGGTTTTAAACAATGGATGAATGACGGTAAATACCGGAACCTGACCAAAGAGCCACTGCCAAAGGCCGGTTTACAGGCTTACTATACCTTTGAGAACGGCTCACTTCGCAACGCGGTGAACACCAGAGAAACAGGCGTGATGAAACGGGAGGCAGGCTCTCCGGGCGGCGATCCGGAATTTGTAGCGAAGTCCGATGGCAAGTCACTCCGGCTCGATGGCGATGTGTACCTCGACCTTGGCCAGAACGGCGTGTTCCGTAAATCGGAGCCATTCAGCGTGGGGATCTGGGTAAACATCCCCAAAGAACTGCATGAAGGCGTGATTCTGCACAAAAGTCAGGCGGAACGACTCTACAATTTTCGGGGCTATCATTTATATCTTAAAAACGACCACCTCGAACTGAATATGGCGCATACGGCCCCGTCGGACGCGCTCACGAGGGTCAGCAAGCAGCCCATTCCGAAACAACAATGGGTACAGCTCACAGTCACCTACGATGGCTCCTCCAAAGCCGCCGGATTCAAGTTGTATCTAAACGGGCAGGAAGCCGCAATGGAGACTACGATGGACCAGCTGACCAAGGATATCCTGTTTAAATCTTCCGTTCAGCCCGGTTTGCAGATCGGCGCGTGGTGGCGGGGTTTTGGGTTAAAAAATGCCCAGGTGGATGACATTACCGTCTATAACCGCGAATTAACGCCATTTGAAACGGCCATACTCGCCCGTAAATCATCCTGGTCAACCGTGGGCGCCAAAAGTGCCGCACAACTAACCTCGGCAGAATCCGGTGCATTGAAAAGCTATTACATTTCCGCGGTCGATCCTACGACGGCGGTGGCGCGCACAGCCTTGCGCGATGCCCGCACGCAGCTCTCGGACTCTACCGAACAGATCCGTGAACTGATGGTCATGCAGGAAATGCCCAAACCCAAACAAGCGCACATCCTGCTCCGCGGGAATTATGACGCATTGGGCGAAAAAGTGTTCCCATCGACACCGGCTTCGATTTTGGAATTCCCAAAAAACCTGCCCAAAAACCGCTACGGGCTTGCGCAATGGCTCACGCACCCGGATAACCCGCTGACCGCACGCGTGGCCGTGAACCGCTATTGGCAGAATTTCTTCGGTACCGGGCTGGTCAAAACGACCGAGGACTTCGGTAACCAGGGCGAGCTTCCTACCCATCCGGAACTGCTCGACTGGCTGGCGGTGACCTTCCGCGAATCGGGTTGGGATGTAAAGAAACTGAATAAATTGATCGTCATGTCGGCGACCTACCGCCAGGACTCCCGCACGAGCAGGGATATACGCGAGCGTGACCCTGAAAACCGCTTGTACGCACGGGGGCCCGCCAATCGAATGTCAGCTGAAATGATCCGCGACAATGCATTGATGGCAAGCGGACTGATGAATACTAAAATTGGCGGCGCGAGTGTAAAACCCTACCAACCAGAAGGGTTATGGTCGATCAACAACACTACTTACACGCCCGATTCGGGCAATGCGGTGTACCGCCGGAGCCTGTACGTGATCGTGAAGCGCTCGGTACCAAACCCAACGCTGGCAACGTTTGACGCTACTTCGCGAAGCTTCTGCGTCGTGCGCAGGCAAAAAACAAATACGCCACTGCAAGCCCTGGTAACGCTCAACGACCCGACGTTCGTGGAAGCCATGCGTGTAATGGGTGAGCAAATGACCCGCATTCCCGACGCGCGGCAGTCTATTACCGCCGCCTACCGCAAGCTCACTGGCCGCAAACCGCCTGTGAAGGAGGTAGACCTCCTGCTGGCATTGCGGAAAGTGGAGGAAGACAAGTTCCGGAAAGATCCCAAAAAGGCTGAGGGCTGGCTGCATACCGGCCAGTATACGGCCGATCAAACGCTCGATCCCGCATTGCTTGCCGCCAACAGCGTGGTAGCGAGCACCATACTCAATTCAGACGCCGCCTTAACCAAACGATAACCATGCAGCACCATCACGAAGAAGAGTTCCGCCTGCATACGCCCGAGTTCAACGAGCTGCACCGGAAACTGGACCGCCGCCGCTTCCTCACCCAGACGTCCCTCGGATTGGGTGCCATGGCCGTGGGGTCACTTTTCGGGCTCGACAGGCTGTATGGTTCCGCATCGCGGCAAGCAGCGGCACCTTCGGGCGACCTGGAATCCGAAATACTCAAAGCATTACCCCACATCGCCCCGAAAGCTAAGCGGGTGGTGTATTTGTTCATGGCCGGCGGACCATCCCAGTTCGAAACATTTGATTATAAACCCAAACTGATCCAGATGGCAGGCCAAAACCTGCCCGATTCTGTCCGGAAAGGCCAGCGGCTTACGGGAATGAGCGCCAGCCAGAGCGTATTGCCCATGGCTCCGTCTATTTACGGTTTCAACCAGCATGGCAAAACCAAAACCTGGGTAAGCGAGCTGCTGCCTTATACAGCCAAGGTGGTCGATGACCTCTGCATTGTGAAATCCATTTATTCGGAGGCCATCAACCACGACCCGGCCATTACCTTTTTTCAGACGGGCAACCAGCTTCCGGGCAGGCCTTCGATCGGCTCTTGGGTGAGTTACGGGCTCGGTACCGACAACAACAACCTGCCCACTTTCATTGTACTGGTTTCCAAGAATGCCCCGAAAGACCAGCCGCTTTACGCACGCTTGTGGGGAAATGGCTTTCTCGAATCGCGGCACCAGGGCGTGCAGTTCCGTTCGGGCAAGGATCCGGTACTTTTCCTGAACAACCCGGAAGGTTACGACGGCCATGACCGGAAGGAAATGCTCGATTACCTTTCCAAACTGAATCAGCTTCAAAACGACGCATACGGCGACCCGGAGATCAATAACCGCATTGCGCAGTATGAAATGGCCTTCCGCATGCAAACTTCCGTGCCCGATGTAATGGATACTTCCGCCGAGCCCGATGATGTTTTTGAACTCTACGGCCCCGACAGCCGCGACCCGGGCACCTACGCGGCCAACTGCCTGCTGGCCCGCAAGTTGCTCGAAAAAGACGTCAAATTCGTGCAGCTGTACCACCAGGGCTGGGACCAGCATGGCGGCCTGCCGAAGGCTATTGCCCAGCAATGCCAAGCCACCGACCAGGCCACCGGCGCATTGATCATGGATTTGAAACGCCGCGGCCTGCTCGACGACACCCTTGTGATCTGGGGCGGGGAATTCGGCAGGACCGTTTATTCGCAAGGCAAGCTCAGCGCCACGGATTATGGCCGTGATCATCACCCGCGCTGCTTCACGATGTGGATGGCCGGTGCCGGCGTCAAATCCGGGATCAGTTACGGAGAAACTGACGATTTCAGCTACAATATCATCAAAGATCCTGTACACGTCCACGACTTCCACGCTACCCTACTGCATTTAATGGGCGTCGATCACGAACGGCTCACCTACAAATTCCAGGGCAGGCGGTTCCGGTTGACCGATGTTCACGGGAAACTGGTGAAGGATATTCTGGCGTGAGGCATTGTTTTCAAATTACGCCGACTGCCATACCGAGGTAGCCTTGCTGGTTTTCCGGTGGTCTGACTAAGAGGTTATTTGGGTTTGATTAATGTGAATGAGGTTTTTACAAAAAATCCTTTGCCGAAAAAGCCGGTTTTAATTGGATGGCCAACTTGATTGTAGGTTCCTGGATTGCGTATCATAGATCTGCCTAGGCTAGTCATTCCGCCAATGCTCAACATCAACCGATCGATTTTTACGCCTAATGAAAGTGAAACTCCGGGAATAAAGCGTTTGTAACCAAACGCATTCCAATTCATGTACGTCCGGGTCAAATCCTCGTCCATAAAATATCTTTTTGTCCGCGCGGCAATCAGCCAATCTATTTCAGCCCTACCGTCCACGAAAAACAATAATTTGGAAACGGACTTAATGTAATATCTCAATCCAGCGTCGACCGTAGTCCAAAGATGCTTTTCATCCGTGCCCTGGACTTCCAAAACAGTATTGCATTGACAAAGCATATTTTCGGGCACGTCTTCCTCCGTGAACCGAAACCCAGTTAGAGCCGAGAAATGTGGGCTTAGATAGCTCCCCGCCCACACTCCTGCGACCATAAATAGTTCGTCTTGAAATTTGTCTCCCACCCCGGTGCTAACTGCAGTTGATCATAGTATTTTTGTCGTAGAAATTCCTGCCGGTAGATGCAAATATGCCTAAATCCATGCCTCGCTTATGCTGATCGCCCGCAGGCGAACACAAACAACATGGGACAAAAATCGCTATCGGAAGTACTAATCAAATTTCATCTTTCGGTTTGTTAGCGTAATCTAAATGCCGTAATGGCGACTTTTCCAAAGAAACCTTTGGACATTATGCCGGTTTTCATTGCGTAGTGCACCCGGTTATGAACACCTGGATTCCGAACCATAGTACGGGTCACATTGCTGTATACTCCGAAACTTAGGGCCAACCGTTTCCATTTGGAACCAAAAGCGAACGACAGACTCGGCGCCAAATGTGAATATCCCATTGCGTTCCAATGATGGTACGTTTTATCATTGATTTTTTCTTTCGCGAGGATCAGCCAGTCGGCATCTGCCTTTGTATCGAAGAAAAAAGAGACCGGCGACTTTGGATTTAAATAATATCTCAGCCCCACTCCCACAGAGCCCCAATAATGTTTCTCGTCCTGCAAAATTACAGCTCCCGTGTAGCTGCACTCGCAGAGCATGTTATTGGGGACATCTACTTCAGTATAGCGAAGTTCTCCAATTGCGGCGACGTGACGGTTCAAATATTTTTCTGCCCATATAGTTCCTCCCCATAAATAATTGGATTTTAGTTGCGCTATTCTTCCCGGTGGAACCTCTGGCTGATCGTAGTATTTTCTATTGTAAAAGCTTCTCCCCGTCGATCCGGAAACACCAAGATTCCAGTTCTTGACAACCTGTGCTTTGCCCACAACCGGCAGCAAAAGTGAGGAAATTGACAGCGTCGAAAGTAATAGTGTTAGTTTCACAGCCATTCGTCGGTTATTCAAGGATTAATTTCGACTTCATTACCTTCTCATTTAAGTTTTCCGATTTCGTCGCATGTAAATAATAGGTACCGCGAGGCAGGTCTGATACGTTAAGGTCAAGTTTGTTTCCTTCTCGAAAACCTCGCTTATCATAGATTTCCTTGATCACAACTGAGCGGACAGGCGCGATAGACTTCTCTGAAAACAGTTCAACTTTAGACGGCATGGCGGCCGGCAATGCCGTATTAGCAAACTCCACAGTCACATTATCTTTTGACCAACACCTTAGTCCTGCTGTACCAGATCGGATACTCCTGACCATTCAGGATCCGCCGCTCATCTTGCGCCAATACATTAAACCAGTTCACCAACAGAGAGAGAAATAAAAACTTTTTCATGAGTATTAAGTTTGGAGGATGAATAAACCTATTTCTAAGGCATATTAAACCCAACTCAACCGTTCCTCTCTATACGATTCTCAACTGGTGCCTTTGGATATACAATCGGCAAATCACTTCCTCCAGAGTAGAGTATCCAACCCATTTCCTCGTCTTTCTTTCGAAATGCAACTCCAGATGAAACCCTTGAAGCAATACCTCATTATTTCTTCCCTGCTGACTGCTCCGCTGCTTGCAACAGCCCAGCAAGCGAACGTCAACCTCGACTGGGCGCCGCAGAAAAACACCGAGCAGCTGGTGCCTTACGGCGGAAATGTCATTTCCCCGGAGGTGAAAGATAATCATACTGTAACATTCCGGCTTAAAGCGCCCGATGCGCAGAAAGTAGAACTGACGGGCGGGCCGATTCTTCTGGCCTTGAAAAGCAAAGCCAATATCCCTTTCACAAAAGACAACGAGGGGCTGTGGACGCTGACCGTGGGCCCGGTAACCCCGAATATCTACGTGTACCGCTTCCTGATCGACGGCGTGGCAGTGGCCGATCCTAACAATACGCTTACGGGCGCTTCGAACCAGCCCGGGTACAGCAACCTCGTCGTACACGGGAGCGGGCCCGCTTATTACGACGCACGCCCGGTGCCGCACGGCAGCACTACCAGGCACATTTATCATTCCGACGTCCTGAACGGCGAACGGGAAATGTTTGTGTACACCCCGCCTGGCTATGATTCTAAGAAAAAATACCCGGTTCTGTACCTGCTGGGTGGCAGCGGCGAGCTGGCTTCCGGCTGGATGCTCGACGGGCGGGCCAATCTGATTGCGGATAACCTGCTGGCGGAGGGAAAAATCGTGCCGATGATCATCGCGATGCCCAACAACCAGGTCATTCACCGCAACGATCCCAAACACCTCGAAAAGACCTACAAGTTGTTTGAAGAAGAACTGCGCAAACAGATTGTACCTTTCGTAGATACGCATTACAGCACTGTGAAACACCGGAAAGGGCGTGCTATTTCCGGACTTTCGATGGGTGGCAGACATACCGAAGCCGTGGGTTTCAATGCGATAGATTTGTTCAGTTCTTTCGGGATATTGAGCGCGGGCGACCTGGAACCTGAGCAGTTGAATCCCGCATTTTTCAGCGATCCTAAAATCAAAGACAAGGTCGACTACCTGCTGGTGGGGCTCGGGAGCGGAGAGCTGGACTTTGTAGGGAAAAGATCGGCAGCCACGCATGCAGCTTTGGATAAAGTGGGTGTCAAACACGATTATTTCATCGGCGGCGAAGGCGCGCACGACTGGGGCACCTGGCGATTGCTGCTGCACAATAAATTACTTCCGGGGCTATTTCGGAAAGGAATGAGCGAATAGTTAGGTGTGGTCAAGAGTTGTCATTTGTAGTCAGGTATGGTCAGGTGTAGTCAAGAATAGTCATTTGTGGTCAGGTGTAGTCATTAATAGCAATACCAATTAAAAACAATACCTGACAACACCTGACTATAAATGACTCTTCCAAGCCATTTGCTCATCGTCCCGGCGACCCGGTCAGTCATTCAGTCATTCAGTCATTAAAATATGAGCTATTTCAATATCGACGCCGCAAAGGCGCAAACTTTCGATGCGATTGTTGTGGGAACCGGGATCAGCGGCGGCTGGGCGGCGAAAGAATTAACCGAAAAAGGATTGAAAACCCTCGTGCTTGAGCGCGGACGCGACGTGAAGCATATTGTAGATTATCCTACTACGAATATGATGCCCTGGGAGTTCGAGCACCGCGGATTGCCGCCATTGGCAGTCAGGGAGGCAAGCCCGATGGCCAGCAAGCACTACATTTTCCGGGAAGATGCGATGCATTTCGTTGTGAAGGATTATGAGCACCCGTATGTGCAGGACCAGCCGTTCAGCTGGATGCGCGGCTACCAGGTAGGCGGCCGCTCGCTGCTGTGGGCCCGGCAAACGCAGCGGTGGTCGGACTATGATTTCGAGGGCCCCGCGCGCGACGGCTTTGCGACCGACTGGCCGATCCGCTATAAAGATATTGCGCCGTGGTATAGCTATGTGGAGAAGTTTGCGGGTATTTCGGGAAACAAGGATGGCCTGCCGCAACTTCCTGACGGCGAGTTTCTTCCGCCGCACGAAATGAGCTGCGTGGAAAAGCATTTCAGCGACAAAACCGCGAAAAACTACAAAGGCACGCGGCCTGTGATCATCGGCCGTGCAGCACATATTACCGACCCGCAGCCAATCCACACCCAGCAAGGCCGCGCCAAATGTCAGCACCGCAATATGTGCCAGCGGGGTTGCCCATTCGGCGGGTATTTCAGTACCAATGCAGCCACGTTGCCCTGGGCCGAGAAAACGGGCAATCTTACATTAAGACCGCATTCGGTGGTACATTCGGTGATTTACGACGAAAAGAAAAAACGCGCCACGGGCGTGCGCGTGGTGGATGCGCAGACAAAGGAAATGACCGAGTTTTATGCCAAAATCATTTTCGTAAATGCCTCAGCCATTAACTCAAACCTGATTTTACTCAATTCCAAATCGAGCCGTTTCCCTAACGGGCTGGGCAACGACAGCGGGATGCTGGGCAAATTCATCGGTTTTCACAATTACCGCGGCCGCATTACAGCCGATTTCGACGGCTTCCACGACCGCACCACCGACGGACGTCGGCCAAATGGCGCCTATATTCCGCGTTTCCGCAACGTTTTCAAGCAGGAAACCGATTTCCTCCGCGGATATGCCGCCTCGTTTTCAGCTTCCAAAATCGGGAATGCGAATGAAGGCCTCGGCGAATCGCTGAAAGCCAGCCTGTTCGCTCCGGATGAAAGCGGCTGGTCGCTCGGTGCCCAAATGATGGGTGAGGTGGTTACCAAAGAATCCAACTTCGTGACGCTGCACGACAGCCTGAAAGACGACTGGGGTATTCCTCAGCTGCGCATGAATGTGTCGTTTGACGACAACGACATGAAAATGGTCAAAGATTTTTACACCGAACTCAGCGAAATGCTCGATAAGGCCGGTTTCAAAAACATCAAAACCTCCGATACCCACCGTAACCCCGGTAGCGAAAACCACGAAATGGGCGGCGCCAGAATGGGTAAGGACGCCAAAACCTCGCTGCTCAACAAATGGAACCAGATGCATCACGTCCCCAACGTGTTCGTCACCGACGGCGCTTGCATGACTTCCACCGCCACACAAAACCCATCGCTGACCTACATGGCGCTCACCGCACGGGCGGCGGATTATGCCGTGGCCGAAATGCGGAAAGGGAACATATGATTCTAATTTTGAATGATTGAATGATTGAATGAGTGAATGAGTGAATGAGTGAATGGATTAATTTCTTGTCTGAGGCAATTATTCAACCTTACTCAACTATTTAAAGAATCCATTTCGGCAGGTGCCCCAAAACCGCATGACTATGAATGATTTTTCAAGAGTATAATGACTTCCCATGACAATTCCTTACTATTCATTCACTCATTCACTCATTCAGTCATCCAGTCATTCAACATTAAAAGCAACCGTAACGTACCACATTCCCCCAACCGACGGTCCGCCGAGGAACGAGACATAATATTTGTTCAGCAAATTGCTCGCGCCCACTTTGACCTGGCTTTTCAGCCTGGGAACGCGGTAGGTCACCTGCGCGTCGAGGCTGCTGTATGACGGGACGTTGCCGGTTACGAGGAAAGTCTGCGAATAGTAACCTGACTGCCATTTGTACGAAACCGTGGCGTCGAGGCGATCGAGTAAATTGGTACGGGAAACAGAGCCGTTCCATATCCACCTCGGTGTGTTAAAGCCGTCTTCGAGGCCGTCCTGGTTTTCAGCATTTTTCAGTTTGGCGAACGTAGTGTTAAGCCCGAAAACCCATTTCTTTTCCAATTGGTAATTCATCCCTACACTGAAACCGTAGTTGTTGATGATCGAGCGTGAGTTAGTGTACATGCGGTATTGCGCCTGGCGGGCCTTGTCATACAGATCGTGCGGGATAGCGGCCGCACCGGTCGATACCGGTACATTCATGTTGGTCTGTGCTATAAAATTGCTGTACCGGTTGAAGTACAAATCTGCATTCACAAACAATGCCCGATCGAAGAAAAGCCCTTTGTAACCCGCTTCCCACGTTCTGGTGTGTTCGGGTTTCACGTAGGTGTAGGGGTTCTTTTTAAGCAAACCCTTATTCTTCTCAATCGCGGCATCCTGTGTGAGGCCATTCTGATTGATTTCATTCAAAACAGCCTGCTGGAAGCTGGCAATGGAATTGGCGAGCCAGGCATTCTCAAAAATGCCCTGCGACATCACCGGCAACCCTCCTACCCGCTTCACACCACCGCTGTTGACATTACTATATGCCTCGAAAATGCTCGGAAAGCGATAGCCCGTCTGGAATGAAACACGGATATTGTGGTCGTGCGCCGGGCTGTAAACGGCCGATAAGCGCGGATTGAATGTTGTTTTGAAATAGTCGTTCTTGTCCATCCTCAGGATCACACCGAGGCGTATTTGTTTCTGAAATAATTCCTTATTCAAAGAAACAAATCCACCTGTTTTGCCATAAGTAATGTTCTTGCCATCCTTTCCCGGCTCTGGGTTGACGAAATAATTGCCGTCCGGCACAATGATATAAGTCCGGTGGTCGGCACCGAGGAGAATATCGAGCCCGTATTGGTCCTTCCAGGCTTTGAGGTACTTTTCGGTGAGGCTTACCTGCGCTTCGGCGTGCACAAAATCCGCCTTCACGCGCAATGCGGCGCCAAGATCCCAGTTGTTGACGTCCTGTAACTTGCGCAGCTGCGCATTGAAGGCATCCGTGCCTGGCGTATATCGGCCCGCATCTGCGATAACGCGGGCTTGCCGCATTGCATCGGATACCGCTACTCCGCCGGTGACGGCACTGTTGAAGCCCTTGCTAAAATCGGCATACCATTCGTTGTCGGATTTGTAGCTGCGGTCCATATTCTCGGCCATTGAACGCAGGTTGTAAGAGCGGCCGGTATTCTCCGAATTGACATATAACCTGGCCTGCACCGAAGCCGACTGGTATTGAATTCCATGTTGCTGCACGAGGTAGTTTTCGAGCCGGAACCGGTTGGCGCGCTGGTATACATTATCAAGCAGGCCCAAATGATAGGTGTAGGTCAGCATCGCGCCGGGCGCCACTTTATAATAGAGGCCCAGGTCGCCTTTGATATTGTGCAAATGATAATCCACCACTTCGGATTCCTGGTAACCTGTACGGCTCACTACGTAGCGCTTGCCGTCGAGTGTAACGGTCTTGCGGTTGGAGCTTTCATTACCATATTTGTTCACGGGATCACTCGCCGGGTTGTCTGCGCCGAACAGCTGCGTACTGTTGTTGGCATTGCCGTTCAGCTCGGTCTCGTCAGAGGCAATCCAGTCGTAGCCCTTTGTGAAGGCTCCGTTGATTTTAAATGCCAGTTTGGGAGTAATGACTTTGGCAAAACGAAGGGTTGTTTCGGTAAACGGCCTGGCTTTGCTATGGCTGTCGTTCAGGTGATTGACGGCCGTTTTCTGCTGGATCGACAGCCCCTCGGAATTGAATGGGTTTTTGGTAAAAAAATTGGCAAGGCCATTTACGGTGTTCATCCCATACAATGCGGAAGCTGTACCAGGCAGTATCTCAATGCTTGCGATATCCAGGTCCGTAGGCCCGAGTGCATTGCCGATCGCGCCACCGATATGCGGTGATTGCACGTCCATTCCATCGGTCAGCTGCGCGAAACGCACGTTGGTCGTATTCGAAAACCCTCTCGCATTCAACACCTTGAAACCCATCGAAGGCGTGATCATATGCACGCCCTGCACATTTTCCAATGCATCGAAAAACGACAATGCAGGTGCTAGAGCGGTAGCTTTGGCACTCACTTTCTGCACGCTCACCGGCGACACAAGAATGCTTTCGATCACCCGAGAAGCTGTCACCACGACCTCATCGAGCGAACGTGCTTTCAGGGTGTCAGACTGACTTTGAGCCCTAAGTTTGAATGGCAGTATTAAAACTAACGCGGTAAAAAGTCTTTTCATGAGCGCGATGCGAGCGATATATCCAACTGGAAATATCGCAAAGTAAAAGAAAATGATTGAATGATTAAATAGTCATACGTAGTCATTGGTGGTCAGGAATAGTCATTGCTGTGTTTAAAAACAATACCTGACAACTCTTGACAATACCTGACTATTCACTCAATCACTTATCGCTACGGCGACCCGGTCACTCATTCCTCATTCCACCTTCTCAAACTCAAAATTCCCCTTAATATGCTTATTCAAAAACGTCCCCTTCGAGCCCGAGGCTTTCATGGCCTGGTACACTTCCCAGGGGACGTTTTTGTAATCATACACCATCCCCGAGACATATACGATGCGTAAAGTCTGCTTCTCCTCGTTGTAGATCATCTGTGCAACGACTGTGGATGGCATAACGGCATTTAGTTGAAATCATCCAGCTTTTCGCGTAGATCGTCGATTGCCTTGGATGAAATCTTTGACTCCGTAAAGATAGATTTGACAGTGGCTTTACTTCCATAAAGGCCTGTATTAGCCCTGACATCGACATCGAGCATAGCGCCGTTGACGGTCACGCCGGCGAAGAGCCCTTTGGCACGTGAATAGGAATATACTTCCGCTTCCAGCTTGTAATCGGTCGTAGCAGAGGCATTTTTGCTGACTGGCCCGGCGGCTACCGATACATCACCACCGAGCGTATAGTCGCCTTTTTCGATATTCATCAGCGTTTTATCGCTTTTAAAAACCAATACCAGGTCCACCGCCTGCACGCCGATCTGCGCGCCTACGCTACCGCCTGTAATGGTCACAAACACGGGATCGCTCCACTCGCCGTCTTCGCGTTTTACCATCGCGAGGCCCTTGCCATGCTTTCCGCCGACGATGAGTCCGCCATTGATCATCCTGGGAATAATGATAATGCCTTTGGAAGCTTCAATCAGTTGCGGCGGGATTTGTATGCCGTTGAAATCGCTGAGTACCGCTGTGGCGGCGTTGATTTTGTCTTCTTCTTTATTCTGTGCGAAAGAAGGGGCGGAAAACGCCAGTGCGAGCATTAGGACAGCCTGCGTTTTCATGGATTTTAGGTTGTTGAGAAACATAAATGGATGTAATTAATGGGTATAAAAAAGTACTTCAAGGATCGTGCCTGCCGGCCTTTGAGGGCAGCATTCCGACAACAGAAACCTGTATCCGGGCGCCGACAAGCGTTCATCCGCAACTTTTAACGCAACAATGCGCCATTTCTGATCCGTTGGTATGATTTTGATGACAGAATTACCGGAAACAATGTCAATCTCAACCCTGTTTACTATGGATGCCAAAGCAATCAGTCTGAGCGAAACCGATGTAAAACCCGTTGTGGATTTGTTGAATGATTACCTCGCCAACTATCATATCCATTACCAGAAACTGAGAGGCTGCCACTGGAATATCAAAGGGCAAAACTTTTTTACCTTGCACGTGAAATTCGAAGAGTTGTATACCAACGCGCAGGAAACGATCGACGAAATTGCAGAGCGGGTATTGACCCTGGGCAAGCCGCCGCACAGCCGTTTTATAGATTACATCAACGAATCTGAAATCAAGGAAATCAATACGATCGGCATGAAGGACCTCGACATGGTGGACGCCATACTTGACGATTTCGGGAAGCTCATCAGCCTCGAACGCGAGCTGCTTTCCGCCACCGAAGAAGCCGGCGACGATGGTACCAACGATATGGTCAACCGTTTCATGCAGTTCAAAGAAAAGAACACCTGGATGCTGCGCTCGTTCGCCGGGAAGAAATAAACGATACCTATGCACACCCTGGGCCGCGTTCTGGAATAGAGCGCGGCTTTTTTTGCGCATTGCATTTTGCATCGGATTGGTTTATTTGCGGTAATTCTCAATACTTCCTGTCCTATGCGTCCCATTCCCGAATTCAAGATCGGCCCGTTTCCGTTGTTCTCCGCGATCCGCTTTGCGCGCGATCCGCTGCGTTTTTTACGACAAGGCTTCGACGAATGCGGGGATACTTTCAAGATCCGGTTGTTCAGGGAATTCATTGTTACCCGCGACCCTGCCTTTTTCCGGCACGTACTGCAACAGCACCATAAAAATTTCAGAAAGGGAAATTCGGTCAAAATGCTCAGGCCTGTACTCGGGAACGGCCTGGTGATCAGCGATGGGGACTTCTGGTTAAGGCAAAGGAGGCTCGTGCAGCCCGCATTCCACCGCGAGCGCTTGCAGGAACTGTTTCTCACCATGGGTGAACTGGCGGCTGCATTCATCGAAGAACTGGAACAATTCCGGGATAAAGAGGCCGTCGATATCGATGCCAAAATGATGGGCATTACCTCCGATATCGCGCTCAAAACCTTGTTCGGGAATATGAATACCGAAGACAAGGAGCAGATTTACAGGCAGGTAAGCCGCACGCAGACGTACCTGGTCACGCGTGTGCGCAAGCCTTACCGCCTGCCGCTGATGGCCATTAATGGTGAGGACCGGCGCTTCAAATCCGACCTGGCGTATTTCAACAGCCTGGTTTACGACTTTATCCGGAAACGACGCCTGTCCGGCGAGACGCCCAACGACCTCCTCCAACTCCTGCTCGACAGCACCGACGAAGAAACCGGAGAGCAAATGAACGACGAACAAATCCGCGACGAGGCCATTACCATGTTTGCGGCCGGTCACGAAACCTCGGCGACGGGACTCAGCTGGCTGCTTTGGGAGCTCTCGGCCCAGCCGGAGATTGTGGCGAGGATCCGGAAGGAAAGCGAAATTTTCGACAAGGTTCCCGGCTTCGAGCAGCTCATTCAAATGCCCTACACCCGACAAGTTGTAGAGGAAGGGCTTCGCCTATACCCGCCCGCGTGGACCATGACGCGCGAGAGCACGGTCGATCAGGAAATCGAAGGTTATGGTATTCCAAAGGGAAGTTCCGTATTCATGTCGATCTTCGAGCTGCACCGCAATCCTGATCTCTGGGAAAATCCAACTGCATTCAACCCGGAAAACTTTCAGGCCGAAACCGTCAAAAACCGGGCAAAATTCAACTACCTGCCATTTGGCGCCGGGCCACGGATTTGCATCGGACAGCAGTTTGCCCTGATGGAAATGCAGCTGGTACTGGCGGCCCTTATAAAACGCTTTGATTTTGTGCGCGAGCCGGGTTTCAGTGTAGGAATACATCCGCAGATTGTTTTAAAATCGACCAACGGTATTAAATTGTACATCCGATAAGCCGACTCTGAACGAATTTTATGCACGAATCCATTATTCTCTACCTTTCGTTGGTGGTAGTGATCATGTTTCTGGTCATGCTGGCGCAAAGGATCAAAATCGCTTACCCGATTGTGCTCGTTCTCGGCGGGCTTGTGCTGAGCGTCATCCCTGGCCTGCCGTCGGTAGAGATCGATCCCCAACTGATATTTCTTATTTTCCTGCCACCGCTGCTCTACGAAGCAGCCTGGCAGACGTCCTGGAAGGATTTCTGGAAATGGCGGCGTGTGATCGGCTCGTTCGCATTCATTATTGTGATACTCACCTCGTGCGTGATCGCGTACGTATCGCAGGCGGTCATACCCGGGTTCACGCTCGCGCTGGGCTTTTTGCTCGGCGGCATCATTTCGCCGCCCGACGCAGTAGCTACCACCTCTATTCTGCAGAACGTGAAAGTACCCAAGCGCCTCATTACCATTGCCGAAGGCGAAAGTTTACTGAATGACGCATCGTCGCTGATCGTCTTCCGGTTCGCATTGGTCGCGGTCGCTTCGGGCAGTTTCGTCCTTACCGAAGCGATAGGCAGCTTTTTCCTGGTCATCGGAATGGGTTTTGCGATCGGTCTCGGCATTGCGCTCATCTTCTATGCCATCCTCCGCTGGCTCCCCACCACGCCGAGTATCGACACAATCCTGACATTCGTAGCACCTTATGCCATGTATATCGCTGCGGAGGAATTCCATTTTTCAGGCGTCATTGCCGTCGTCACCGGTGGGCTGTTTCTGTCCCGCAACCAGCACAGCATTCTGAGCCATTTGAGCCGCATTCAGGGCATAAATGTATGGTCGACAGTCGGCTTTGTGCTGAACGGCATCGTCTTCATGCTCATCGGGCTGGAACTGCCCGTGATTATCCAGGGCTTTGGCGAAGCGTCACTCGGCGAGGCGATCAAGTATGGGCTGATCATTTCCGCAGTTGTAATAGTTACCCGCATTGCGAGCACGCTGGGCGCATCCATTTTCACGGTGTTCATCAGTCGATTTATCAAAACCGCTGACAGTAGCCCGGGGTACAGGATGCCTATAATTTTTGGTTGGGCCGGTATGCGGGGGGTAGTTTCACTTGCTTCGGCATTGTCGATCCCACTACTGCTCGACAACGGTCAGCCATTTCCTCAACGGAACATGATCCTTTTTATCACCTTCGTGGTGATTTTGGTAACGCTGGTTTTTCAAGGACTTACGTTACCGGCGGTAGCCCGGTGGATGCAGGCAGAAGACCGCGATTACGAAATCCCAGCGCAAGAACAGGATGTGATCATCCGCCGCAAACTCGCGAAAGCCTCGCTGGATTTGATCAACGAGAAATACGCCGATGAAATCGACAGCCACGAACTCCTGCGGGGACTAAAATTGAAACTGGAAAGCGACCTCGGTTTTTTAGATCACGTAAGGGAATTTGAAGAAGGAGAAGCCGGCCATGCGTATATCGCAAGATATCAAGATATTAACAAGGAGTTACTGGCATACAAAAGACAAATCCTGCGCGAGTTCAACAAAAAAGAGACTTACGAAGAAGAAATCATCCGCCAGCACCTCGCCCAAATCGATTTGGAAGAAGAGAAGGTACGGCAGCAGTTTTTGCATATTGAATGAGTTGCGTTGGAAAGGGGAAAACTGTCTGGAATAGTCAGGTGTGGTCAGGAATAGTCAAGTGTTGTTTTACCTATTTGCAATTATGAATGACTGCGCGTGACAATACCTGACCATTAATGACTACTCCTGACAATACCTGACCGTCAATGACTACTCCTGACAATACCTGACAACACCTGACCATTCCTGACCATACATTACCCCAACACAAACTCGTGTACCGGCAGCACCGCCGATACCATCTTCTGCTCACCGCGTTCGCGATCAAAGAAATAATCCAGCCGCCCGAGGTTAATACCCGCAAAACCGACCTGATTGATGGTTGTTACCTTACCGTCCAGGTTAAGGATATTCTCTGGCTCTTTCATAAATGTATGCGTGTGGCCACCGATGATGAGATCGATATTGCGTGTGGATTTGGCCAAAACCTGGTCTGATACTTTATTTTCTTTGTATTTGTATCCCAAGTGCGAGAGGCATATCACGAAATCGCAATGCTGTTCATTTTTAAGCAGCGAAGCCATTTCGTTAGCCTTCGCGATCGGGTCGAGGTAAATGGTTTCCAGGTAGTTCTTCTTGTTTACCAACCCTTCCAGCTCAATGCAAACCCCGAAAACGCCGATTTTCAGCCCCTGTTTTTTAAATACCTTGTAAGGCTGCGTCTTCCCTTTCAATTCAGTGTTATTGAAATCATAATTACTGACCAGGAAGGGAAAGTTTGCGTGTGGGAGCTGCTTTGCGAAGCCGGCAATGCTGTTGTCAAAATCGTGGTTACCCATTGTTGCAGCGTCGTAACCCATCTGGCTCATGATCGTCAGTTCCAGCTCTCCGCCATACAAATTGAAATACGGCGTTCCCTGAAAAACATCTCCTGCATCCAGCAAAAGCACATTGGGCTGTTCAGCGCGGATTTGCTTCACCAATGCAGCCCGCCTTGCCACGCCACCGAGTCCCTGGTTGCGCGAACCATCCATCGGGAACGGATCGATGCGGCTGTGTACATCGTTGGTGTGGAGAATGGTAAGCTGCACGACCGAATCGCGCCTGGCGAAAGCCGGCACGGAACCCAAACCCAATGCAGCGGCAGCCAGGCCGCCCTTTTTGAGGAAATCCCTCCTATTTATCTGATACAATTCTTCCATCGAGCTGAGCGGTTATTTTCTTGCCCTGAAGCGTCAGGTCACTGATATTTTCAAACAATGCTTCTCTTACTTTCTGATTGATCTCCCGGCGTTCGAGCGGGTTACGGAGGCATTCCAGGTCGTCGCCACCGTCGGCAAGATAGTCGTAGGTGAGCAGATTGTAGGTCTTGTTAATGTCAAACGGTTCACCGCCGATGGTGACGTCATAGGCTTTATTGTCCCTGATTTTCATCCGGATACCGGCCACGGGCTCACCATCTTTTTTAGCAATAAAATCAATCACCTGCTGTACATTCGGCCCTGACAGTTTGAGTACTACCATTTCATTTTCAAACGGCATCAGTTCGAAAACATGGGAAACGGTGATATTACCTTTCGGAAATGTGGTGCGCAGGCCGCCTTTGGTTGCGAGCGTGAATTGGATGGTAGGGTCTTTCTTCAAACCTTCTTTGAGCATGGCATCGGCAAAGAAATTGCCCATGAGCGTTTCGGGGTCCGAAGGTTTGGTGAGCGCCACGTCGGTCTGTCCGACGACCCGGTTCATTTCGGCCTGCATTTTGGCCTTATAGGGCTGATAGTACCGGATTATAGCAGAATCGGCACCGACCTGCTGGTCGATGCCGTACTGTTTGTATTCGGTTTTGGAAACGGAGAGACGCTTCTGGCAGGAAGCCATCAGGCAGAGGCCAGCGAGCAATACTACACCCTGTTTGAAAGGAGTTTTCATAGTGTAATTTAAAAACCTGAAATTACATCTGAAACTCCGTATTTCCTTCTACCAGCCGTCGTTCTGCCGCAGATTCGGGTTAGCGTCGATCTGCGATTGTGGTATAGGATAAAGTTCGAGGCGCGGCGAATAAGGTACGAGCACATTGTCGACGATCTGGTCGTCGGTCATCGCTGCGATCTCGTCCTTCAATGTTCCCCAGCGCCGGATATCGAACACGGTATTAAACTCGCCGCTTAGTTCCAGCCTGCGTTCGGTGCGGATCGCGGCACGCAATGCTGGTACGCCGGCCGCCTTGGAAGGTGCCGCCTTCGCACGGGCACGGACGCGGTTGAGCAGGGGAAGCGCTTCGGCGGGTTTGCCCGTTTCCACCAACGCTTCGGCGAGCATCAGCAGCACATCCGAAAACCGCATTTCGATCAGGTCCGCGCTATACCCCTGCACAGGAGCCCCCGCCGGGCGAGCTTCCCGCGCAAGTTTGCCGAAGGCTATACCGTATTTGAAATCATCGTGTGAAAACGGCTCTTTGGTCCGCTGGTTCAGGTAATGCGAGGTCGTCGGGTCGTAGATGATGCTGTCGCCGGGCTCGGCCCCCGCACGCGCGCCGCCTGTGAACGCATAACGTGAAACGAGCGTGTAGTCACGGCGCGTGTCGGTTTTATCGAACAGTTTGTAATAATCATAAGTCAAACCGTAGTTGGTTTGCTCATCTCCGTTCACCAGACCTGACGGGAACAGGTGGAATGGCAATATATTCCCGTTCTGGTTCGAAGGATTGACAAAATAACCGAACGACAGCACGATTTCACGGTTGCGCTCGTTGGCCAGCGCAAATACATCGGCGAAGTTGGGCAGCAGTTCCATATCGTATTTTTCCTCGTTTACAGGCCCCACCAACTCACTCAGTTTTTCAATAGCCTTCTGATAGTTTTCCGTCCTGTTCAAAGGCTTACCTGCCATGGTCAGGTACACTTTACCCATCAACGCTTTCACTGTACCTGCTGAAACGCGCCCCAGCTCCGCTCCGCCGCGCGAATCCGGAAGGATGGTTTCGGCAAATGCGAGATCGGCCAGGATAGCTTCATATACTTCTGCGTCGGTCGCACGGGGTGCGAAAATGAGGTCCTTTTCTTCAAATGACCCGATCTCCTTCAATATCAGCGGCACGCCTCCAAACAGCCTTACCAGGTTGAAGTAGGCGTAAGCTCTCAGCACGCGTGCCTCGGCAATGTAAGGGTCCGCTTCCTCTTCTTCACCGGGAACGGCCAGCTTCGCATTGTCGATCACGGTATTGGCACGGTAAATAATCTTGTAAAACCGCGCCCAAACCGATTCGAATGCACCCGATACCGGAGTATGTGCAAAACGGTAGTAAGGATCGGAACCTGGACCGAGAATGCCCGCCGTCGCATACCGGTGGCCGGATTCGGTCAGAACAAAGCGATTGAAAATGTCGGAATGATCGGTCGTAGTCCAGGCCTGGTATACGCCGATCGTCGCCTGATTCAGACCGTCCTCGTCCTTGAATGCCACATCCTTGCCCAGCGACGAATAGGGCGACTCTTCGAGGTTATCTTTACAGGCCGCAATGCCCAGCAGAGCCAGCAGCATCACGGATATCTTGATATGTATTTTCATTTTTTCAGATACATTGGTCAACACTAGAAATTGCACGAGAAGCCTATGGTGTATGAGCGCTGCGCAGGGTATGCACCGTAGTCAATTCCCTGTTGCAGCAGTGACTGCGCGTAGGAGCTCACTTCAGGATCGAAGCCGGAATAATTGGTCAGGGTCCATAGGTTGGTGCCTGTCACAAAAAGCCGTGGGTTCTGGATCGGGCCGAGTCTCGGGAATGTGTAGGAAACCGTGAGCATTTTCAGTCGGGCAAAACTGCCGTCTTCCAGCATTACCGAGTTGATATCCCCTGAGGCGATCCCGCGCTGCACACCCGGATATTTCGGGTTGTTATGCGGCTTGGCTTCCGTGTAGCGGTGCTGGAACCATTCTTCCGACTGGTTGAACCCTACCCCGCCGTAATCGACTACCCCATTGCTGATGTAGAACCGTGTGAGGTTGAGCACGTCATTTCCAACGGAACCCGTAAACAATGCATTCACCGCGAAGTTCTTCCAGGTGAAGTCGTGGCTCCATCCGAATGTGAAATCCGGCGTCGATTTGCCTAGCACCACGCGGTCGTCGGCGGTAATGATGCCGTCGCCATTGATATCCGAGTATTTCCATGCACCGTAAAGCGGGCTGCCTTTTGATCCGGCAGGCGCGGGCCCTTCGAACGTCGCAAATTTCGGGTTACCGTTAGCGTCGAAATCGTCTTTTTGACTCAGCCCGTCGACCCGGTATCCAAAAAACTGCCCTACTTCCTGCCCTGGAATCAGGATGCCCGAAACACCACCCAGCAGGTTACCGTTGATATTCACGTAATCGGGCTGGGTGCGGTCGCCCAAGTCGACCAGCGTATTTACGTTTCTTGAGATGTTGACGCGCGTCGAATAGGTCACATTTTTCTTCTGAATAATATTTCCCTGGACACTCAGCTCCACACCGCGGTTGCGCATGGTTCCGTAGTTGTCGATGATGGTTCCCACGCCCGCTTGAGTTGGCACTTTGCGCGGTTGCAGCAGATCGGAAGTGACTTTGTTGTAATAATCGAAACTTAGAACGATCCGGTCCTTGACCGCATTGAAATCCACCCCGACGTTGAACTGCTTCGTCCTTTCCCATGAAAGATTCGGATTGGCGATCGTATTCGGAAACACGCCGGTATTAATTACAGCGCCATCGCCTCCGGGCCCCATTTCATAGAAACCGGCACTGTACAATGACAGCGACGAGTAGGGCGAAATGGCCTGGCTGCCAGTTTCACCATAAGACGCGCGGAATTTGGTATTCGTGACAAAGGTAACGCCCTTCATAAACTCCTCCTGGTCGAGATTCCAGGCCACCGCTACTGCCGGGAATATACCGTACTTTTTGTTCTCCGCGAAGGCGGAAGCACCATCCGCACGGACCGAGGCATTGAGCACGTATCTTCCTTTGAAAGTATAGTTGGCCCGCAGGAACCCTGATTGCAAAATGCGTTTCTCCTTGTACGAGGCGATCACCTGCGAGGATGCGGTACCGATATTATCGACACCGAAAAACGGCACATCGAAGCCCGACGAGTTGGTGTTGAGGAATTCAACAGTCTGGTCGTTATATTCCACACCCAGGGTAGTATTGAGGTAGTGGTTCTTCCGGAAGGTCTTTTCGTATTGGAGGTACGAATTGAAGTTGTAGCTATATGTATTGGCCGTATTATTGCTCCCTTTCCCCTTTACTTGATTTCCTTCGGCCGTTGATGGCGGCAGGAATACCTTGCGGCGTGTAAGGTTCTGGTTACCCGCCAGGCTCACGACCAGTTGCAGCCCGTTAGCGATCTTGAAATAATTCTCGATGTTCAGGATGGAGTAATCACTCTGCGTCACATCGGTTTTCGCCATCAGCTCATTATAAGGATTGGAGAAATAGTAACCCTGATAGTTAGGGATACCCAAACTATTGTTGCCCAGGTAGTCCAGTTCCAGCGTGGGTGCCGCGCGCAGGCCGTCCATGAGCCCGCCCGAAGTCGGCCACGCACGTGAGGCAGTCACGGCGCGGTTGTTTTTTTGCCGGGAGAATGAAAGCTGGCCTTTGACGGTGTACCAGTCATTGATCTCATTGTTCACATTGACCCGCAAACTTGCCCGGTCGTTATTCGAATTGATAATGGTACCCTTGTCTTTGAGATAGTTACCAGAAATATAATACGACGACTTAGGGCTGCCGCCTGAAAGACTCAGCGTAATATCCTGCCGGAAACTCGGCTGTGTGATGGCGTCCACCCAATCCGTATTCGTCATGCTGCTGTCCAGGTTTTCGAATGGCGGATTGCGATTAGTAACGCGGAAACTTTCGTTGATCACTTCGGCATACTGCCGCGAGTTCATCATCCGGATCGGATTGGCAACCTGGCCGAACGAAGTCTTGTTGACGAGCTCCACGCGGCCCTCGCCCCGCTTACCCGATTTCGTCGTGATCAGGATCACCCCATTTGCTCCGCGGGAGCCATAAATAGCTGTGGCAGAAGCATCTTTCAGGATCTCCATACTTTCAATATCGTTCGGGTTGATGCCGTACAAACCGTTTTGCGTGTAGGACCCATAGAAATTAGTCCCCGCCTCCCGATAAGGGGGCATCGGGAAGCCATCGATGACATACAGCGGCTCATTATTCCCGCTCAGCGAGTTATTACCGCGTATCCTCACTACCGCCGAAGCACCCGGCTCACCTGAACTTTCCACGACTTGAACACCCGTAGCCCGGCCTTGAATCGCCTGGTCGATGGTATTGATCACCGCCGATTTATATTCCTGAGAAGCCACCCGCGAGGTCGAACTCGCCAGGTCGCGCTTGCTCTGGGCTCCATACCCTACCACCACCACTTCCTTCAATGCCTTGGCTTCGGGAACGAGTTGCGCATCGTAGGTACTAAGGCCGGTGATCGGCACTTCCTTCGTGGTAAAACCGACGAAACTGTACACCAATATGCCTCCATTCGCAGGAACTTTCATCTGGAAAGAACCATCCGGCTCAGTAATGGCCTGGATCTGGGTCCCTTTCACCAAAACCGCCACACCGGGCATTCCTGCACCCTTTTCATCTTTTACCACACCTTTGATCTCGCGTGCATTGGGACCTGGGTCGGTAGCTCCCGCGGGTCTCTGTGCCGCGGCGGAGTCGGGCACCACATTCTGTGCCGGTCGGGTCGCGTTTGCATTGCCGGTCTGGGCGGGCTTGGCAGTGCTGTCGGGTTTATTCAGTGAATCTTTCTGAGGGGCTGGTTTGGTCAGCGGATCGAAGTTCTGCGAGGGTTTCACCAGCGGTGAAGAGGAGGATTTGGATGCAGAATCGGTGGTATTTCGAGGCTTGGGGAGGGTATCGGAGGCCGGTCGGGTTGATGCAGGATCGGGTTTCGGGACCGGGGTGGTGAGCGTATCGGGCTTGGCCTTTCGGGTTGAATCCGGCCCTACCTGCTGTGCGCTACTTCGGGATATCGGGCCGGAAAACAGTAACAGGAAGAAACCGATCCTCAGGAAAATGAGCGGGACCGAACATGGTACAGGCTCATTGGCTCGTTGAGTTTTTCTCATATCAATCTTGGCTAAGTGACGGGCCAGTGCCCGGAAAATTATGTTGAATAGCCAGTGCCCGACAAAAACCATACCGCTATGTTCCCCCGGGTGATAAAACGGTCACTCCTGAGCTCCCAAAAACTTCTATAACACAATTAAGAATTACATCTACACAACTAACCTATGCAACTATATGAAAGTCGCCCTTCCAACAGCTTACTCCACTGCAAATCTCCACTTGGTGGTAATTTTTCAAATATCTATGAAACGCGTCCTATTATTTTTGGAAACATCCTGCTTACGATTACATTTGTCAAAACGCCCACAAGGGGCGGGTTTGAATTTTGCCTAGTTTAAAGGAGTGTAAAAACCAACTTCGACCATGCGCCAGGAACAACTGCTAACTGCCGACTATATTGAGTCTCAGATCGGAAACGTAATCGAATACTACATCCGTTGGGAATTTGAAGAAGATCCTTTTTACGGCAAAGCCCGGATTAAAGGTCTGGTAGACGACGAGGCAGGCGGGTTGAAGATCATCTGTGATGTGATCGAGGGAAGCGACCTCGAATTAGCTTACGAACAGGAGGAAGTATTCATGTACTCCGACCATCACCCGATCTACACCGGCCAGCTCCCGGAGATCTATTCGGCCAACTGGGTAAACACCGACGGCAAGAAGAAAAAGCAGATTTTTATCGCACCACCCAATGAGAACGCCAAAGAGTTTGCCATTTCGCAAACGAATAGCAAGGTGGTGGTCAAGCGAATATATTAATGACTGAATGATTGAATGACTGAATGATTGAATGACTGAATGACCGAATATTCGAATTATTCAGTCATTCGGTCATTCAAAATTCCTTCTCTTAATTCTTCACAATCTTCTTCGTCAGCACACGGTCTTCAAACTCTGCTTTGACAACATACAGCCCTGATGGGTAGGTGGTCAGATCGAAATTGTAAACATTGGAAGCCACTTCTCCGGTAATGACGGTCTCCCTTATTTTCTGCCCCGCAACGTTGTAAATCGAGACGGATTTCAGCTTCTCAGGATGCGGGTAGAACTGCACCGACACCTGTCCGCTCGTCGGGTTGGGCGTCACCAGGAAGCCTGCTTCTTTCAGGTTCGGATTCACCGTCACAGTCCGGATATTGATGTCGTCGAGGTAAATATCATTTTCGTTGCCGTTGGTATTCAGGAATGCGACGAGGATTTCTCCCTGACCGATGAAGCTGCCGATATTGATCTCTTCTCGCCGCCATTCGTTCACGCCCGGCGTAAATGCGGTACGCGTGGCCGCACTGCGGGTAATGAGGCTCGATCCCCATTTTTTGTAGATACTTGTGTAAGTCTGTCCGCAATCTGTACTGATAAGTACTTGCAAGGTATCCCACACATTACCCTGAGCTGACGCATTCGTGTAGGTCGCGGCTGCTACCTGAAACGACACAAATGCAGAGTCGACCCCGGCGATCCGTACCGTCGGCGAGCGCAGGTAATCGCGCTGTCCTACTACCTGGTTGTCAAAGTTCCCTATTTTCACCGAAGCGCTGCCGGTTTTGGATGCGGAGGTCGTCTTTTCCCAGGTCGAGCCACCGTCTTCATTCACAATATCCCAACCCTGTGGCGCAAAGAGCCCCTCAAAGCCTTCTTTCACCGGAGCGGCAAACGGCTCGTAGTAGACGAAATCGAGACTCAAAGCATCATTGGAAGTATCCTCATCGGCCGCGCCGTTTGGATTGGACGTAGTGATACTCAGCACGTGGTTACCTTCCACTGTGGTAAGAGCAGGTAAAGTCACGTTTGTTTGGGCGTAAGTGGCCAGCGAACCGGTCCAGTTGTAGCTCTGCGCGGTTCCATTATCGATTGCCACGTGGATCTTCACCGACGTAAGCGTTTCACTTCCCTTGTTCACCAGCGTGATTTGCGGCGTGAGCGAGTTACTGCAAATGCGCTGCGCGGGCTGGCGTATCGCTTTCAGGGAGGCGTCTTTTTTCTTCACATCCACCGGCGTACAGCCATTGGAAAGCGCCAGCAGTGAACGATAAGTACTGAACGCCGTTTCCATTCTCGCCACCTGCATTTTAGTAAACATAAACAAACAGGCATCGGGCGTGTAATCCATGTAATTCTGGTACATGATGCCCGGTGAAGTGGTCGTGCAACGGTCGGTGACGATACCCGTCTGGCAGGTGGTCGTGCTGTTGCTTTGGTTGGGGGTATCATCTACCTCGTCGGTACCCGTACAAGCGCCATTATCGTCACCCCAAATGTGGTACAGATTAAAATAATGGCCGATTTCATGGGTCAATGTTTTTCCCTGGTTGAAACCCGCAGCACTTCCACCCGGCAGTGACGCGTAGTCGATGGCCACACCCTGTTCGTCTTTTACACCGTCATCCGGAAAAGTGGCATAGCCCAGCGTGGAACCTGACAGGTCGCAAATCCAGATATTGAGGTATTTATCGGTATCCCAGGCATCGGCGCCGCCCGATTCGGCGTGCTTTACCTGATTGGTGGTATAGTCAAATGAATTGCGTGAGGTCGTGTAACGCACAATCCCGGTCGAGGGCGCGTCGTTGGGCGTACGCTGCGCGAGGCAGAACTGAATGCCCGACTGCCCGAAAAGCGATTTGAAATAGGAAGGAACCTTGGCGGCCCCTGCATTCGTCCCGGCGTAATCCTTATTGATCGTATCAAGCTGGGCCATGATCTGCGCGTCGGTCACCATCGATTGGCGGCTAAGCACGACATGGAACACGACGGGAATCGTGACCAGGCCGGTTGTCCGCATCGACCTCCCGGAAGCAACCCTTTCCCTGATGAGCTGTTTTAAACGTAGCTCCCGCTGGTCGAACATCAGTTTGAGCGCGGGTTTATCGGTAAACCGTTTTTGGAGGAGCTCCATCGATGCGCAACGGTCCTGCGCCTGCACAGCGCCGGCATTCACGCGGAGAAGAAAGAGGAGAACAAAAAGGGATTTGAACAGGAGTATAGTATGTCGCATTGAATTTCCGGGGAACTGAGTAAATGAATCGGCCCGCTAGTTACAGACTGACTGCGGATTTATTCACCTACTACGAAAAAAAAGTCCCTCCTGATGCGAATGCAATATTATTTAATTTGTTTTTAATAGGAGGATACACTTATAACCAGAAAAAATTGCCATTTCCCATGCAGGAGGTGCCCGCCAGCAAAGCCATTCGCAAGATCATCCATATCGACATGGATGCATTCTACGCCTCGGTGGAGCAGCGCGATTTTCCTGAATACCGCGGCAAACCGCTGGCCGTCGGCGGCTCTCCTACCGGCCGGGGTGTGGTGGCCACGGCGAGCTACGAAGCCCGCAAGTTCGGGGTACGATCGGCGATGCCTTCGCGGCAGGCGATTCAGCTATGCCCTCACATTATCTTCGTGCACCCGAGATTTGAGGTATATAAATCCGTTTCCAGAAGTATTCGTGAGATTTTCTCCCGCTATACAGACCTGATCGAGCCGCTTTCGCTGGACGAGGCTTACCTGGACGTAACCGAGGACAAAATGGGCATCGGATCAGCGGTGGAAATCGCAAAGCAGATCAAGAAATCTATTAAAGAAGAGCTGAATCTCACCGCGTCCGCAGGTGTGTCGATCAATAAATTCATAGCTAAAATCGCGTCCGATATCAACAAACCTGATGGATTAAAATTCATTGGCCCGTCTAAAATTGAGAGTTTCATGGACCAGCTGCCGGTCGAGAAATTTCATGGCGTAGGAAAGGTCACTGCCGACAAAATGAAGGGAATGCAGTTATACACCGGTGCGGATCTCAAAAAGCTGTCGGAAGATGAACTCGTTAGCCATTTTGGAAAAACAGGCCATTTCTTCTACAAGATCGTGCGCGGGATCGACGACCGGCAGGTACAAACGCACCGCGAAACCAAATCGCTCGGTGCCGAGGATACCTTTACTTACGACCTCACCACGCTGGATGAAATGAACAAGGAGCTCGACCGCATCGGCATTACAGTAGCCAACCGACTCGAAAAGAACCAGTTGAAAGGCCGGACAGTAACATTGAAGGTGAAATTCAGTGATTTTACCCAAATAACCCGCAACCATTCCTTCGCCCACCCCGTCGGTGACCTCGATACCATTACCGACACCGCAAAGCAATTGCTCGAAAAGCTCGACCTGGAAGAAAAAGCCGTGCGGCTGCTCGGAATCTCGCTATCCAACTTTCATGAACCTGAGATCAAGTCGCGGAAATACAAAGATCCCGAGCAGCTGGAACTCTTCCCGTTTGGATCATAGCAGCAGTGCATCGACCCGGTGCGCCTGTACCATGTTCTCGCATTTCGACCAGGAGAATATGGTGAAGCGGCCATCTTGTGAGGCCACGAGTGCGATCGAATCGCGCTGGTCGTACACAAACTGCGCCGCCGACAAATGCCGCGTGCCTCCGTTCTGCACCGGATGCACCACCATGGCCGTATTACCAATAATCGGTTCGGTAATCAGGATTTCCTCCACCGGCTTTGCATCCTGCGCCCGGCCGATTTTGGCACCGAATGCGAGTAGTTCGTATCGGTCGTTGATGATCGTAGCACCGTCCACTGCCGTAAGCCCGGCCATATTATGCACTGCCGAACTGAACTGGTTCTGCCAGGTAATGGGGTTAGGATCTTCGACGTATTTGCGGTGCAGGTCGGCCAGCTCGGAGAATGGCGGCTGCACGTCATAGGTAATCGGGTGGATGATCGATTCACGCCAGCGGTCCTTGCCTTTGGGAACCACCAGCAGTATACCGCCGCGCTCATGGCTGCGCATGGATGCGGCCAACTGCACGAGCAGGTTAGGATAGTCACTCCATAATGTCGTTGACGAAAATCCCATCAATGAATTGATCAGCGAAGGACAATCTTTTACTTTACGGCTCTCCTCATTGACAATCTTCACCTGGTCGCCTTTGAGCACCGCCACGTTCACGAATTTACCAAAGCCCTCTACCCTGCGATGTTTCACCACCAGCATCCCCGGCTCGATCACTTCCAGCACGAAGCACAATCCGGGAATCACGCGTGTGGTACCCCAAATGCGCAGCTCGCCGTCTTCGAGCCACACGCCCAGGTGTATGCCAGAGCGCTCGACGGCGGGCGCGAGCTTGGTGAGCACGTTGGCGGTCAGCGCGAGTTTTTCCGCGAAAACCAGCGGGTGTTCGGCGGCTTGTGGCGGCAGGTAGGCGATAGACACTTTCGGCGAACGCCCTTCCTCGCGGCGCAGGCTCGCCCAGAATGTCGTATCGATAATTGTTTCAATAATGCGGGCATCGGGACGGGGCGCAAGCTCCTGTTCGTAGTATTTGGATACCGCCTCGTGATGCCGCTCGAAATGGCTCGCAACAAGCCCGGCAACCGAGCGGGCTGCCTTATAGGTAGTTACAGGTACGCGATCACCTGCTTCAATCGAAAATATATCGGAATTCGTAATCATTGTCTGGCGGTTTACTTTTGAACAACGACTTGTTTTAAAAAGTTGGGTCACGCGTCGATTGTCGGCTTTTTTTCCTGCGGTTTCCAACCTTTCCCGTGACCGGGGCATCGTATTAACCGGCGGCTTGCCGGGAATTAATTGAAGTCACGGACAGTTGTTTCGCCAGATAAGCGTTAATTTGCGCGTTAATCCGAAAAACCCGGTTTCGGTTTTTTTTACTTCCGGCGTACGGCGAGTATGCCATTATCTAAGAATGAAAACGTACCTCAGATTATTATCTTTTGCTCAACCGATTGCCCGTTTTGCTGTCCCGTATATTATTTGTACCCTGCTGGGAGTAGTATTCAATACCCTGAACCTGGCCCTGCTGGCGCCGCTCCTGAATACGCTCTTCCTTAACCAGGGTGGGCAAGCGGACCCCAGGCCGGAAAACGGTTGGCTCGACCCCACGGGCATGCTCAACTATTATGCGCAGCAGGCCAATTTGACTTTCGGGCCGCACGGCGCGTTACAGGTCGTATGTGCGGTAATCGTCGGCTCTGTGCTACTTTCGAATATCTTCAAATACTTCTCACAGCGGATCATGGAAAACCTCCGGATCCACACCCTGCTGAACTTGCGCAAACAAGTATTTGACAATGTAATGGACCTGCATGTGGGCTATTTCAGCAACCAGCGCAAAGGGGATATTATCTCAAAAATCGCATCCGACGTGGGAGTCGTACAATTTTCGGTTACAAGTACTTTACAGGTAGTGTTTAAGGAACCGATGCAGTTGCTTGCATATGTGTTTATGCTTTTCGCTACGTCGGCCAAACTGACGTTTTTTGCCATCCTGGTGATCCCTGTTTCCGCTTTCCTCATTTCAAAAATCGTGAAAAGGCTGAAACAGCAGGCCGCGCTGGCCCAACATTACTTCGGGCTCATGATTAGCTACCTCGACGAAGCGCTCACCGGGATCAAGATCATCAAGGCGTTCAATGCGACCGAGGCTATCAAAGACAAATTCAACAAGGAGAACATCCGCTATTCCGACCTCGGGCGCAAAATGGCCAAACGCCAGCAGCTCAGCTCGCCGGTGTCCGAATTTTTGGGTGTTACCATGGTCGCGATTATCGTACTGTACGGCGGCTCGCTTATCATTGACAATAATTCCGACCTCGACGTGTCCAAATTCGTCGCTTACATCGGCATTTTCTCGCAGGTAATGCGCCCTGCGAAAGCATTGACCGATTCTTTCAGCACCATCCACGCAGGGATCGCCGCCGGCGAGCGCGTACTCGAACTGATCGACGAGAAGCCGGAGATCCGTGACGCGCCGGATGCGGTGGATATGCGGGATTTTAAAGAGTCCATCCGGCTGGAAAACGTTTCGTTCTCCTACCCTTCGCGGCCGGTCCTTCAATCCATTAATGTGACCATTCCAAAAGGCAAGACGGTTGCATTGGTAGGGCCTTCCGGCGGCGGAAAATCGACCCTGATGGACCTGCTTCCCCGGTTTATCGATACCGACGAAGGCCATGTGCTGATAGACGGCGTCGATGTGCGGCAAATCAAACAGGAATCGCTATGGTCGATGTTCGGGCTGGTGAACCAGGAGTCGATGCTGTTCAATGACACGATCTTTCAGAATATCGCCTTCGGAAGCCCGGACGCTACCATGGAGCAAGTGGAGGCAGCAGCCCGGATTGCCAATGCACATGAATTTATAATGGGAACCGAGGAAGGCTATTACAGCAATATAGGAGACCGGGGGATGAAGCTTTCGGGCGGACAGAAGCAGCGCATCTGCATCGCCCGGGCCGTATTGAAGAACCCGCCGATCATGCTTCTCGATGAGGCGACCTCGGCCCTGGATACCGAGTCGGAAAAACTGGTGCAGGAAGCATTGAACAACCTGATGAAAAACCGGACTTCTCTTGTAATCGCACACCGCCTGAGTACCATCCAGAGCGCGGATACGATCCTGGTGCTGGAAGAAGGCAAGATCATCGAACAAGGCAGCCACGCCGAGCTCATTGCGAAAGACGGGCTGTACAAGCGCCTGATCGATATGCAGCAATTCACCGATGTGTAAATGGAAAACCTGCCGCTGATATCCATTGCCTTGTGTACCTACAATGGCAGCGCATTTCTCCGCGAGCAGCTGGATTCGGTAATTGCACAACGATATACCCGCTGGGAGCTGCTGGTAGTGGATGATTGCTCTACCGACGCCACGCCTTCCATTTTGGAAGAATATGCGGAAAAGGATGCGCGCATCAGGCTGCATTACAACGAGCAAAACCTCGGTTACAATAAGAACTTCGAAAAGGCACTGGGCCTCTGCCAGAGCGAGCTGATCGCGATTTGCGACCAGGACGACATTTGGCATCAGGAAAAACTGGAAAAGCAGGTACGCCTCATCGGCGACCATACCCTGGTTTACCACGATTCGGAGCTTATAGACGCCGGGGGCCGGTCCATGGACCGGCGCATTTCAGATAAGCTGAACTTCTACCGCGGCAATGCGCCCGAAGTGTTCCTGTTTTTGAACTGCGTCTCGGGCCATAGTATTTTGATGAAAAAACAGGTATTGCGAAAATCATTGCCATTCCCGGAGCGCTTTCATTACGACCAATGGCTGGCATTCAATGCAGCCTGCCTGGGCAGCATCGATTTTGCAGAGGAGGCACTCGTGCAATACCGCCAGCATTCGGGCAACAACACCGATATACTCGCATTGAAAACGGTAGCCCGGAGTACCGATCAAAAGGTGCTGGAACTGGAAAGGGAAAGTCAGTGGCTCCGGCTTTGCGCACGGCAGTGTACGGGCAAGGCACACGAGCTGATCAATGCATTGTACAATCAGAGTCTCAGGCGTAACGATGGCTTTTTCAATGCAAAATTTGGAATGCTCGTCTGGAAACACCGCGACACACTGCTCCGGATTTTGAAGAAACCGGACACCAGCAAGTTTTTTTATGCGCTCAGAAAAGCATGGGGCGTAAAGGCAAAAAAATAACAGTAAAGTGAACAACCAACCCGATTTCGATATTCCCGGCACACCCTACCCACTCGTTTCGATTGCATTGTGTGTTTACAACGGCGAAAAGTACCTCGAAGAGCAGCTCGATTCGCTTGTAAACCAGACCTATCCGAACATCGAGATAGTTGTCGTGGACGACGGCAGCAAGGATCGCTCCCGCGAGATCGTGCGTGCCTACGCGGAGCGATACCCGGTTTTCAGGATCTTCGATAACGAGATGAACCTGGGTTATGTAAAAAATTTCGAAAAAGCGATTAGCCTGTGTGAAGGCGAATACATTGCGTTATGCGACCAGGATGATATCTGGGACCTGGAAAAAATCAGCAAACAGGTAGCGGGTATCGGAGAGCATTTGCTGATTTACCACGATTCTGCTTTTATGGACGAGCAAGGCCGGCAAATGACCTGGAAACGGAAAATGTCGGACATTATCCACCTCTATCGGGGTGATGATCCCAAGGTTTTTCTGTATTTCAACTGCGTGTCGGGACACAGCATTCTCTTCAAACGTGACCTGCGCGACGAGTTTTTGCCATTCAATCCGGACCATTTTCACGACCACTGGATTGCCTATGTGGCCGCCAACCTGGGCAGCATCGAGGTGATCCCGGAAACGCTGGTCAGATACCGTCAGCATACCACCACTTCCACCGACATTCTCAACAAGCGGAAGAAGATCCGGAAGAATTACCACGAAAACCGCGACATCAAAAAGTTACGTCGGGACCTGAAATGGGTGCAGCAATGCGCTACGTTCAAAAAGAACCGCGACCAGCCGTTCCTCGACCGGCTTCGTACTTTGTTCGAGGAACGGCTCGAATCGTTCTTTTCGTTTGAATACGCCGGCATTATCCGCGATAATTACGAGCAGTTGTATTACATTCCGGTTTATAAAAAATCGAAGAAAGCTGCTTTCGTATACCGGCAGATCTGGGGTTTGCGTGCTAAACTGCTGTGGGCCCGCTTTTTTGCCCGTCCGGAAGTGGAAGAATATGTAGATGTAACTTCAAAAGGTGACGAAAAGCTTTAAAAACCACGCGGCGGGGCATCTGCTTCGTTTTGGTGCTGTGCCAGAGCATCGTCTGAATTTGCCAGTAGCTGTACTTCCAACGTATCATTTGCTCTATGAGCTTCTCGAATGACCTTTTTTCGATATCATACATTTCATTGCCCCGCATGACGGACGTCGTCAGCGGCAAGGCATAACTCCATTTTTTGTGCAGTTTCAGGATGTGGTCCAACCATTGCCGGTTAAAATTCCCTTCTGAGGCATGCTTCATCAACACTTCATAGGTCACCATGACCTTGTAATGTGGAAATACGCTCAGGCAGAAGTCGAGGTCATAACCGTGAAAGCCGGTAAGCACTTTGCCGTCAAATGGAAATCGAAGGGCTATATCGCGTCGGGTACAAAACCAAAGACCATCCACGCAGACCACCCGGCTAAGCCGCTCATTGCGCGGGTTATGATAGGCATGAATTTCCTGCTTGTCATCAAACTTGTAGCCTTGAAGAACATTCTGATACGACCTTTCTTCCGAATGGAATTCCAGTTGATACCAGCCTGCCGGCGCGAGGGACTTGTAACCACCGCCAGCTACACCCACAATGCCGATTTCCGGATCGCGCTTAAAGATTTGCTCAACGACGCTTCCCCAATTTTCAGTCCTGATTTCAATATCCTCGTGCATGAAACACACCAGATCGAACCTGGCTTTCTTTGCTCCTTCATTGTAAACGTCGCAAATCCCACGCCTTGCTTCGCGGTTGTCGATGGCGATTATTTCGTGAGTAATGCCAACGGTATCGCGGATATTTTCAGAAACTTTGGACAACTCGGTCTGATCGGCCGAGCAAATAACGATGGAGATCATGGCTTATACTTGAATTGCAGCCAAAAATAAGGCCAAATTCAATAATCCGGACGTAGCGACCCATTATTCCAGTAGAATATGACCACTTCCGGCATTTATAGGTAATCAAAAATCAACTTTGCCTTTCAATGAAACGAATACTTATAGTGCTGCTCCTCGCCTGCGCGACATCGTCGTTTGCCCAGGTCAAGTTTGCCCGCCTCTTTTCCGATCACGTAGTTCTTCAGCGCCAAAAGCCGATTCCCGTGTGGGGATGGGCCAAACCCGGCGAAAAAGTGAAAGTGACATTGGCGGGACAATCTATGGATACAAAAGCGGATGCATCCGGCAAGTGGCGGGTGAATTTCAAAGCCCTGGAAGCCGGCGGGCCGCATTCGTTGCAGGTAAGCGCCAAATCGGGTAATGCCACCGTGAACGACGTCCTGATCGGAGAGGTCTGGCTTTGCTCGGGGCAATCGAATATGGAGTGGCCGGTTTCGGCGGCCAAAAATTATGAGGAGGAGCGCAAAAACGCCGAGTTTCCGCAGATCCGCCATTTCCGCGTCGACCACCTGGTGACGCTTCAACCCGAACAGGACCTTTCAGCCGGGGAATGGAAGGTAGCTAGTGCGGAGACCGTCGGCGGCTTCACTGCCGTGGGCTTCTTTTTTGCCCGCGAGCTCTATCAAAAACTGCACGTACCGATCGGCCTCCTGCATTCGTCGTGGGGAGGCTCTCAAATAGAGGGCTGGATCAGCAAGGAAGCCATGCTGAGCAATGAAGAACTGCGCTCTTATGCTCAAAACCTGCCCAAAACGTGGCAGGAAGCGGATGCAATTATGGATAAGAAGCTAAAAAAGCAGCTTTTCAAGAATGCATCTTACGAGCCGACCTGGGAGGATGAAAAGAAATACATTTCGCCGGACGTAGATTTTACCAGCTGGCAAAAAACCGCCGACGGTGTGGGGCAATGGGATTGGAAAGGCCTTATGGGTTTCCGCGGCAAAGGTTACATGGCCAAAGAGGTATCAATCCCTTCCGACTGGGCGGGGAAACAAACGACCCTTTCACTGGCAGAAAACGACGGACCTGTTGAAGTGTATATTAACGGCAAACCCGTCCATGAAAGCGCTGCGAAAGGCGCGCGGAAAATACAGCTACCCGCCGGCACATGGAAGGAAGGTAGAAATATCCTGACCCTCAAAACCGGCAATATGGTAGGTGCCTCGTGGTTTGGTCCCGGGCTGATGGGTTCGGCTAATGACCTCTACGTGGAAGACGGAAGCCGCAAAACGAGCCTCGCCAAAGACTGGTACCTGATGCCCGCGTTCGCCGAAAAGCACGAGTACGCCCACCTGATGAACAATGTGGGTACCACTATTTACAATGCCATGATCGTGCCGTTGCTCCCGTTTGGAATACGCGGTGCGCTTTGGTACCAGGGTGAAAGTAATGCAGGTCGCGCTTACCAGTACCGCCAATCGTTTCCGCTCATGATCAACGACTGGCGCAAGCTTTGGAACGATGATTTCTCGTTTTACTGGGTACAATTATCCAGCTTCGGTACCGATCGCGACAGCAACAAGGGAAGCAACTGGGCTGAGCTCCGCGAGGCTCAAAACATGACGTTGAGCCTCCCTAAAACCGGTATGGCCGTCACTACCGACGTAGGTAATCCCTTCGACATTCACCCGACCAACAAACAAGACGTAGCCCACCGCCTGGCAACCCACGCTTTGAAACAGGATTACGGCCAGAACATCCCTTACGCTTCCCCGCTTTACGATCAAATGCAGGTGGACGGAAATAAGGCCATTGTTTCATTTAAAAATGCGGAAAACGGTCTCACGATCAAGGACCGTTACGGATATTTGAAAGGCTTTGAAATAGCAGGTGACGATAAGGTTTTTCACTACGCGAAAGCGGAGATCCAGGGTAACAAGGTGATCGTTTCGAGCCCGAAAGTGGGCAAGCCCGTCGCCGTCCGCTACGCATGGTCGGATGCACCGGAAGATGCCAACCTGTACAATACCGATGGCTTCCCGGCCAGCGCATTCCGTACCGACTCCTGGCCGGGTATTACCGTGAACGCCCGCTTTGAGTAACCTTCTTTCTATATCTGACTCTTGAAGTTTGTATGTTAAAACCCTTATCGTGGTGTATCGGCGGCCTTGCCTTGATACTCGCCGGCGCACGGACAGTTTCTGACCAAAAAGACGACAAACGCGAGTGGCGTGAGTACCTCGGCGGCCCCGACCGCAATCATTTCTCTTCATTGACGCAGATCAATAAGGATAATGTCAAAAACCTGAAAGTGGCCTGGACCTGGTCCATGCCTGACTCGGGACAAACCCAGGTAAACCCGATCGTGGTAAACGGCGTGCTATACGGGGTTACGGCCACCGTGCAGGCTTTCGCCCTCGATGCGGCCACAGGCAAACAGCTCTGGCTATTCGGTGATAAATCCAAAAACGGCTCCAATACCAGCCGTGGTCTGACTTATTGGGAAGATGGGGACGATAAACGCATCCTGCATGCAATGGGCTCCTATCTGTACGCCCTCGACGCGCGCACGGGGAAATTAATCGAGCGCTTTGGCGACAAGGGGCGCATTGACCTCCACACCGGGCTTCCCGAAAGCGCTAAAAACAAATACATGGTTTCCAACACGCCGGGGACAATCTTCGAGGATCTGATCATCATGCCGTTGAGGCTTTCGGAAGAGTCAGACGCGGCTCCGGGCGACCTGAGGGCATTCAATGTGCGTACAGGTAAGCTCGCCTGGACGTTTCATACCATCCCATATCCCGGCGAGTTTGGCTACGAAACGTTTCCGCCCGACGCGTACAAAAACACATTCACCGGTGCCGCCAATAACTGGGCGGGCACGGCCATCGATCGCGAGCGCGGCATTCTGTATGTACCCACCGGATCGGCGGGTTATGATTTTTACGGTAGCAAACGCAAGGGGGCCAACTTGTTTGCCAACTGTCTGCTCGCGCTCGACGCGCGCACCGGCAAGCGCCTCTGGCACTACCAGACCATGCACCACGACCTCTGGGACCGCGACCTTCCTGCTCCGCCTAACCTGATTAGCGTCACGCAAACCGGAGCTGACGGTAAACCCCGCAAGATCGACGCGGTGGCGCAGGTCAGCAAGCAGGGTTACGTATTCCTGTTCGATAGGCTGACAGGTAAGCCGTTGTTTCCGATCAAGGAAGTTGCCGCGCCAAAAGACGCATTACCCGGTGAATATCCATGGCCCACCCAGCCCGTACCGAGCAAACCGGTACCCTACGCACGCCAAGCCTACACCCTGACCGAGAATGATATCAGCATCCACGCACCCGACCGCGATTCGTTGAAAATCAAATTTAAAGGCTACAAAAAAGCCCTTTTTGCAGCGCCAAGCAAAGAAGGTACGGTAATCCTGCCCGGCTTCGACGGCGGCGCTGAATGGGGTGGCGCAGCTGCTGATCCGGACGAGGGAATCCTGTATGTGAACAGCAATGAAATGGCGTGGATCCTGACGATGAAAGACACGCCGAAAGAAAGCGAGCTATCCAATCTGAGCCCCGGCGAGAAGGTTTACACCACCTATTGCGTAACATGCCATGGGCCTCAGAGGAAAGGTAATGCCAAAAGCGGCTATCCATCTCTTATCGACATTGGCACACGCCGCGATAAGGCGTTCGTAAACCAGCTGGTAAGTTCAGGGAAGGGCATGATGCCCGGCTTCACGATGCTGACGACCGATGAAAAGCAGGCATTGGTGTCATTCCTGTTTGGAGATGAAAAAGTGGAGGCTGTTTCTGAAACGCCTGTTTCGAAGAAGATCTATCTGCCCTATCAAAGTACCGGTTACAACAAATTCCTCGACGCCAACGGCCTGCCTGCGATTTCGCCGCCGTGGGGCACACTCAGCGCGATCGATTTGAACACCGGCAAGTTCCTTTGGAAAATCCCATTTGGTGAGGTGGAATCCCTTAAAGCGAAAGGCGTCCCGACCACCGGTACCGAAAACTATGGCGGACCGGTGGTAACGGCCAGCGGGTTGCTTTTTATCGCTGCCACGAAAGACGGAAAGTTCAGGGCGTTTGATAAAAAAACCGGCGAATTGCTTTGGGAAACACAATTGCCGGCTGCGGGGTTTGCTACACCCGCCACGTATGAAGTCAATGGAAAGCAATATGTGGTGATAGCCTGCGGCGGTACAAAGCTCGGTACTAAAAAGGGGAACCAATATGTAGCATTCGCATTGGAATAGTCAAATTCCGGCCATCCACTCGCGCATTTTCTTCCTGCCCGCTTCGTCGGGCAACCGTCCTTCTCCGGCGCCGAGATTGTCTACCAGGTGCTTCACATCAGAAGTACCTGGTATCACGCAAGTGACCGCATCATTGCTGATGATATATTTCAGAAAAAATTGCGCCCAACTTCTGATATCGTAATCGCCGGCCCAGGCGGGCAGCTCCTTTCCTTTCACCGCCCGGAACAAAGCGCCCTGCTCGAATGGCTCGTTGATGATCACCGCCACGCCTTTGTCTTTGGCAGCTTTCAGCAGGCTTTTTTCCGCATTCCGCGAACGTATCGAATAGTTGAACTGTACAAAATCGATGTTTTCCGATTTTACAATCTGTTCCAGGCGCGTGTGAGAAGCATCGGTATAGTGGGTAATCCCAATGTAACGGACCTTTCCGGCGGCTTTCCAATCCCTAAGTGTTTTCAGGTGGGTCTCCCAATCCTGTAAGTTGTGCACTTGCATCAGATCAATCTTTTTTCGCCTCATTTTCCGCAACGACGCATTCATCTGATCGATCCCCTCCTGCTTGCCGGTTGTCCACACCTTTGTGGCAAAGAAAAATTGTTCATTCAGCTTCAAATCCGTAGTCAGGTCGCCGATTACCTGCTCCGCTCGCCCGTACATGGGTGAAGCATCGACGACTTTCCCGCCCATTTCCTGCATTTTTTGCAAAACCTCCTTCAACGGTGCGCGCTCGGAAACACCGGCTCCGACATCGAACTGCTGCCAGGAGCCCAGGCCAACTACCGGCAGGCGTTCGCCGGTCGACGGGATCTTTCTTTCCAAAATCATTTTGAGGTCGTTATGGGCTGAGGAAGAAAACGGGCTCAATGCCAGTCCGGCACCGGCGGCAGCCAGTCCGGCCAGCGCCTCCCGTCTTGAAAAAATAGGCTTCATTGGCTGGTTTATGGGTTCTAGAAGTGTTCAAGTTACGAACAAATCGCATTGGGCGCACCTGAAACGCCAAAAATGAGAAAAGGAGCCAGGATACACCTGACTCCTTTTGCTGCATTTCACACCAAATCTGAATCTATTACTTTTTTTCGATGGATACTCCGATCTTGTAATCTTCCAGCTTGGGTGACTTGGGAAGTTCGGGGTAAGGAAGTACCTCCGAGACAGTCAGTACATACTCTGTTCCTCCCAGCTTGAAACCCTGTTGGTTCTTGGAATCACCCTTGAATTCGAAATTCACATTAACCTGACTCGAAGCATCGGATATCGCGAGCACCAATTTCGCGCTTCCCATCGAAACGCAGTTGGCGTTCACCGGGCAGCGGCTGTCGGTCACCTCTTTGAGCTCCACTTTCAGATCGCTGCCGGAAGTACGGACCGTTGCTGCTTTCTGGTAGGTCAGGCTGGTTGGATTCAGGTCAGCCTGAGGTGCTGCGTCGTCCTTCTTGTCGCAGGAAATAGCTGCAAAACAGATCAATGCGAGTAAAATCGTTCTTTTCATGCCAATAGTAGTTTGAATTATAATGCAGAGAACCCGAACAGCGACCGATGGTTGTAACCGATTTATAAAAAATTACATTTCTTGTAGTATACCGACGACGATTGGCTCGATTATTTTGATAATTCTCGTTCCCATGACCATTATTTAACCATCTGTTAATTTCCCGTATTTATTTTTACGGTTAGACACCCAAAATCAGCGAGATACCTAAAATCAGGAAATATGGTCTGGTACGAAGAAGAAGTACAAAGAGTCGAAAAAGAACGGTCCGCGTTAAATTATGAACCCGATACGATCTTCTACGGAAGTTCGAGCTTCACACTGTGGACGGGATTGTACCAGGATTTTGCGGAACTCAAACCGATCAACCTGGGATTCGGCGGCTCCACGCTGGCGGCTTGCGTATGGTTCTTCGAACGTATTATGACCACCGTGACGGCCCCGACCCGCATGGTCATTTACGCAGGCGACAACGACCTGGGCGACGGCCGTCACCCCACGGAGGTACTGCTGTTCTACCGCCAGCTGATCGCATTGATTCGGGGGCGTTTCGGGGAGATTCCCTGTTTTTTTGTATCGATAAAACCCAGCTTGCAACGATGGGATATCATCACCTCGATCAGGGCTGCCAATGAGCTGATCCGCGAAGAAACCGAAAAGGACCCGCATCAGCATTATATCGATATTTTCCCGCTGATGGTGAACTACCAGGGTTATCCACGGAAGTCGCTTTTCGAGGCGGACGGGCTGCATTTGAGCGCAGATGGTTATGCAATTTGGAAGAAAGTGATCAGTGAAAACATATATGCCGTTAACGGGGCACTTCAAAAAACTTCTTAAACAAACCTCTTCGCCATGGAAAGAGCGTACCACAAGTGGTTTAGTCCGATTTTGGATAAGTCGATGGAAATGCTTGTATTCGGTCACTCGGGAACCCCCGTCATATTTTTCCCGACACGCTCAGCCCATTTTTATGATTTCGAAAACTGGCGGGTCATCGATGCGATGAAAGAAAAAATCGACGCCGGTTATATACAGGTCTACTGCGTCGACAGCATCGATAGCGAAAGCTTTTATTCAGATGCCCCTCCTCCGCTGCGCATTGCCCGCCACATACAATACGAAAAATACATTCTGGAAGAAGTAATCCCGTTTATTCGCATACAGAACAAAAAGCGCGAGCTCATAGCAGCAGGTTGCAGTCTTGGAGGATACCACGCCGTCAATATCGCATTCAAGCATCCCAACATTTTCACAAAAGTCGTAGGCATGAGCGCGCGCTACGATCTTACACAGGCGCTACCCTATTTCGCCGACCTCTTCGACGGGTATTTTGATGAAAACGTTTACTACAACATGCCCAATCACTTTGTTCCGGGCATTTCGGATCCCGAGCTGCTTCAACAATTGAGGAAAATGGAAATCACGCTCGTGATCGGACGCGAAGATATTTTTCTGGACAATAATCGCCATTTAAGCGACTCGCTTCACCAGCTCAACGTACCCCACCAGTTTTACATTTGGGACGATGAAGCACACCGCCCGAGGTACTGGCGGGAGATGGTGAAGATTTACTTGTAGTTCCGCCTACCAGTTGAGTAACGCCCATTCGTTCGTGGATCCGGAGGTCAGCAAAAAAGTCTTTTGCGAAGCGAGATAGAACATTTTATCGATCGAAAACGGCAAGTCCATTGAGTCGATCCGTTGCAGCCTGTCCGTCACTTTGATGACATCGATGCCGTGCATTCCTTTGTTAAGCACCAGATAATCCTCCGCGAGTTCGAACGACCGGAGCGCCGAGGAGATAGAAGCCATTTCGGTAAAACTTTTGCTGTCATATTCAAACATTTTGATGTAACCCAAGCCTCCAACGAACAATCTTTTACCGTCGCCTGAAAAAGTTATTTGATAACATGTATTGGGAAGCTCACTGATTTTGATCGTTTTGCCAAACCCGTTCTGATCAAATGGCTGTGCGAAGAGTTCTCCGTGATTGGTTCCATAAGCAATCAGGTTTTGCAGGGGGTGCAAAGCCCTGCAAATCGGGTCTTTGCCTTTGGTCTTCGTCGCAGCATGTTCGCTGGCATGCCCTTCTTCGCACTTCACAATTGAGATTTTCTTTCCTGCAAAGGCGATCCACGTACCGTCGTGCGCCTCATAAAGCAGCGGTAGCGTGTCGGCTGTTTTGTAAAGACCGGAGCCCTCGACTCGCAGATAGTCCTCTTTTGAAAGCAACCGGCAACCATTTGTCTGTCGCCTGGTTTCATTGTAAACGGAATCGGTAAGCCTGTCGTCGAAAAAGCTTCTCCATTTGTAGGCGATATCCTCATCGGAGGTTTGCCATATCAGATCCATGGCTCCATTCGGCCGAAGAAGCAGTATTTTCCAGCGGTCAGCCATTAAAAAAGCGCCGCTACTTTCCAGCGCATGCGCCAGCTGCAATTGCACGTCGAGCGGCGAGGGTATTACTTTCGACAAGATCAAATTCATAAGATTCTGATTTTCAAAATACACCGTTCGTGTAAAGACTGTCCGTTTTCAACCTCCTTACTTCCTCCTGAAACGCCTCTGAGTTCTTTTCCCCGTCAACAGTGATCAGGTAATCTGTCACGCGGAAATCTTCGATCGGCACATCGTGATATTGCATGCATGGCTGCACTTCGCGGACATATGAGTAGCCGTTTCCGCTTTGCTGCAAGCATTCGAAGAATACCAGCCGTACAAATGCAGATTTCGATGAAAGTAGCTGCACATCATAATCTGCGAGTACATGCTGATCGACCGCGAACGGTTTTGAGGTAAATTCCAGGGTTTTGTAGAGGGTCTGCTGCACTTCGCTTTGCTTATCGAACCAGCATTCCAACTTCACATTGACGAGCGCCGGCGTGTTGTTGACAATGTGCAATGTGAGCGGGCCGTGCTTTTGGGTTGGAAACCAGGCATATAAATTCTGCGCTCCGCGCTGGATGGTCGGCAACAGGAAAAATAGCATTGGAATGCAAAGAATTGCCAGCCCAACGGTTTTGTTTTTCCAGAACAGGACTGCCAGTAGCACCACGCCAAGCAGCCCTGCCAGATAGAAGATTCCGAGCGCCCACCCCACCGAACTGTCGCCGGCCGGGGTAGGTTTCAACAGGTAGTAAACTACCGTAATCAAAAGAATAACGCAGAAAATACCCAGCAATGCGAGGTAAGTGAACTTGATCATCTCAGGTATGTGTGTATGTGTGAGTGATATTCCTGTCAGACTTCAAAAGGGAGGTCGTACTCCCTCGTATTAGGCTTCGAACTACGCGTTTTAACGATAATGCGCGCTTTGAGCGGACTTCCCAGCACCAGGAAATATTTCACGTACTGATCTTCGTGATAAGTCCAGGATTTGTCTTCCAGTAAATATTCCGAAATGCCTTGCTTGCCGGCTTTGTAAGCCCATTGCTCTACGATATTGGGTTCGTAGGTGACGTAATGTCCCATGCATATGATCTGCACACCAGGCTGCGCGTTGTTGCCGAGTTCCGTGCAGCTTTCTACGAGTACATTAATGCTGGAATTGTCTTCGAGGTCTTTTACCGACCATTGGTCGAGTACGGTTTTAACATTGGCCATAATAAATGTCCTGATTTTCGTTTTAATGAGGGCTGTAAAGAAACAGCGCCGGTTGAAAATCAGGATAATTCAATTATTTATCGGCCACTATAAACTACTTAGCGCCATCAGGGCTGATTTAACGTATATGCCTTGCTAACCCGCCGGATCTTGCCGTCACTTTTGGTCATGATGTATAACTCCCCGGTAAAGCGGTTATATTCAATGCGGATATCGACGCGTTTCGAACCGGACATTTCGACCAGGTTCGTGTCCTTTCCGTCGCGCACGATCATCATCTCATATACCGACTGGTCGCTCAACCGGGCATCGATGTTAGCATAAAAAATACGCCCATTCACAATATCCCCGAAGATGTATTTGTTCCTTAGGGCCGCTATCGGGCCTTCATACACGTAACCGCCGCTGATTGCATTTCCGTCGATATGATCGTATTGTAAAAAGGGCCTTTCAAACTTACCGGTTTCCGCTGCGGGTGCGGGGTACACATTTTTGAGGTCTTTGGAAGAAATGCCAAAGTTTCCTTCACGCACATTCCAGCCGTAATCGCCGCCTTTTACGATCACATTCACCTCTTCAAAATTCGACTCGCCCACTTCCGCGCTGAACAGCCTTCCACCATGCCATGCCAAACGGTGCGGGTTGCGGAAACCGTAGGCATATATCTCTTTATAAATGTCACCGGGCTCATTCACGAACGGATTATCGGCCGGAATGCCGTAATGCCCGTTCTTGCTATTGCTCCCAAGAGGATCGATACGGATGATCGTGCCGAGCAGCGAATGCAAGCTATGGCAAAGCTGGGGATATTTGCTGATCGTGGAGCCGCCGTCGCCAGTACCAATATATAGTAAGCCATAATCCTTGTCCCCTTTCCCTGCATCGGGATTGAAACCAATATCCTGCGTGCCGTGCACCACATTAGGCACATTGATGCGGAGTAACTCCCTTCTTTTCCCTTTGAAAACCGGACTTTTAACATCATCGGTTTTCCATTCCGAAACCACCCATTGTAATGCTACTTTAATGGAGTCGTTGTACGAATAATCGGCAGGCTTCCCTTTCGGAGTTTCCGTATGGGTAATATAAATCAACCCGTTTTGAAGGTAATCCGGATGGAATGCGAAGCTGCCCAGGCCGGTACCCAGGCCGGGTTCGTTGACAAAATCTTCGATATCCTTTCTCAGATCGACGAAAGTCGTTACCTCCTTTCCGCTGATCCGGTAAATCAGCCCGCGCTGGTCGCTCACGTACAACGTGCCGTCTTGCGAAGGGTGCGGGCGCATGTTCGCGATACGCGTGCGGGGCATTTTATCGCTCGATGGCGGGATCGTCACGTAGTCTTCCAGTTCTATCCTCAGACCGGTTTTGATTACTGGCTGGGTTAGACGGGTATTTGAAGCCGTATCGATTTTTACTTCAAGCGGGGCGATGTTGTGCGCCTTCGTTTCTGAGGCAATGTAGCCGAGAATCGACCGGATTTCTTCGTCCTTCAAAAAATCAAACGGCGGCATAATCATCTTGTACCGTTTGGAAAGGCTCACAGCCCGCGCATTACCTGACTTGATCGCATGGTTCGGGTTCTTAATAAATGCGATCAGTTCCTTTTCCGAGAGCACATTTGTAACACCGCCCAGGCGTGGCCCGATCTCCTCCTGCTCCATGGCGTGGCAGGAAACGCAATGCGTGGTAAAGAGCTCCTTGCCTTGTGAATCGGTGCTGGCAAGCTGGCTGCCGACAGGCGTGGATTGTTTTCTGGCGGCGCAGTTAAAGAGAAGGAACGAAGCTGCGGCCATGCAGCAAACAGAACGTAGAACTAAGGTCATCCAGTGATGGGTTAGGCTTTTTTAAATACGACGTTAAAGTTAGCAACCGACCCGGAAACAAAAAAAGCCGGATCGCTCCGGCTCAGTCACTGACTCATGAAGGAATACTATGGTTATCCTACATTTCTTCCATCTTTATCGAGTTTCACGAGGGCATTTTCCTTGCCGTTCGCTACTTGCAATTCATAATATTGAGCTTTGTCCGGCTCGGTTACCAGAAATGCTTTCTTAACCGTCCATCCTTTAAAGTCATCGCTTTTGATTGTCTTCTGAACCCCTTCCGGCAGGTCCTCGGTTTTTACGGCTACCTTCTCCTTTTGGTCTGCCTTCGTTGTTTTCTGAGCAACCGCTTCCTTATGTGCTGAATGATCAGCCGTCGCCTGATTGGCCGTTTGAGCCCGAACGGAAGTAAACGAGATGAGCGCCAGGGCAAATGCCGATACTACTAGCTTTTTCATAATCCTTGTTTTTTAGACAACTATTAATGTTTTTGACCTCGTGCATTCGCACTGTGCTTATCTAGTTAAACAGGATTATGCCAAAATTTACAAAAATCTGATTATGAATTAATTACAAATATCCCACAAGTTTAATAGTGTTTACCTAAATCCACGGTTTGTGGGAATTTGTCTTCAAAAAACCTCAAAAACGAAAACTGCCCGTACTGTAACAGCACGGGCAGTGACCAGATAGTCGGCTCAAAATCTGCTACTTGTCGTAACCAGGGTTCTGAACCAGTTTCGCATTCCGGTTGATCTCGTCGCGGCTGAACGGACGGAAATACATCTTATCCACCCACGTACGGTTTTCGTGCGATTTGTCCTCGGTTGGTGTGTAGGTATAGTCGTAAACGGTCGGATCGTAATGGTACGGCTCTCTCATCGACTTGCCCGGCTTGAACTTACCGATCACGGTAATGAACTGCAACGAACGGCCCAGCGTAGTTGGAGCGATCATCCAGCGACGTGCATCGTGGTAGCGTTGCTCCTCGTAAGCCATTTCAATGCGTTTTTCATGACGGTAAGCTTCTTTCAAAGCAGCACCCGAGACTTTCAATGCCGGCATACCTGCGCGGAAACGGATCTTGTTCAGCCATTCCAATGCAACGGCATCCTGTCCCAACTCAATGCTCGCCTCGATGTAATTGAATACCACCTCGGTTACGCGGAAGAACGGCCACGGGATATTCTGACGATCGGTATTGTCGTACAATGCAGGGTTCGGGTCGATGAACTTGCGCATGTAGTAACCCGTGCGGCTTCCGTTCCAGTCTTCGATCGTGCTGCTGCGGGTATCAAGCCCCTTACGGTTGAACAATACGCCTTTCTCGTCGAGCAAATCATAGGAACCGGTCTGGATCTGATTAGCAGGGTCTTTGGCATCGGAAGGACGTGGCTTCCACGGAGCGCCATCATACATTACCGTTGCATAGAAACGCGGATCCCGGTTTACGTAAGGATTAGCCTTGTGAGTAGGATTGGTCCACGAGAACGGCGTACCGTCCATCATTTCATAGTCATCCACAAGCAAACCGATTGGCGTGTTACCCGCCCAGTTGTGATAACCGTTTGGACCGTTGTTCAAACCGGTCTGACGCGCTCCATCCGACGTCTGGCTGGCAGTGAAATAACGGCCAAAGATAATGTCGTCACCACCGGAAGCATCCAGTGTTTTATCGGCGCTGTATCCGGCCATAGCTATTGAAATGTAGTTGGTCTTACCTTGCGCCGCGGTAACGGGAGCAGTCAGGTTAAGTTTGTAGCCTGCTTTCAGATCCAACGCCGCTTTCGCAGCAGCCTGAGCGACTGTCCAGCGCGCCTTGCGATCGCCGGTGGTATAACCCAGGAACTCAGGATTTGGATAGGCAGCTATCAATGCAGATTTTGCTTTGGCAGTAGGAACGTCATGCAGGTCGCTCGCAGCATACAGCAAAATCCGGGATTTCAACGCCAATGCGGAAACTTCCGAAGCACGTCCCTTCTGCTCTGGCTTGCCTTTCAGCAATGCGGCAGCACTGTCGCAATCCGCTACGATGAACTTCACGCATTCCTCGAAAGTATTCCGTGCTACGGAGTAATCTTCGTTCAATGCATACACTTTCGTGATCAAGGGCACCGATCCGTAGTAGCGTACCAGCTGTTGGTAGTAATAGGCGCGTAGGAAGTGTGCCTCACCCTTCAGACGGTCTTTCAAAGTCTGGTCAGTGAAAGTAGAAGTCGGCAGCGACTGGATCGCCTGGTTGGCGGCGCGGATACGGGTGTACATAGGTCCCCATCCGTAAGTATCATCTACCCAACCCAGGTTGGAAGGGCTTAAACTCCCCTCGTTCACTGTGTTGATGTTACGACCTGTGTGGGTGAATACAGCTTCGTCTGTGAGCGATGCCAGCATTTGCTCGCTGAAACCACCTTGCTGCAAGCCCTGATAAATACCTGTCACAAATCCTTCGGCCAAAGCGCCGTCTTTCCAGACCTCATCGGTAGGAATTTCGGTGGGCGGTGTTACATCCAGGAAGTCAGTGTCGCACGACACCAGCCCGGATGTGGCCAGAGCCGCCAGAAAAATCCAATTTTTATAACTCAGTTTCATTTTTTTAATCTTAGAAAGTTACACGTACACCTGCATTAAGAACTCGCGACTGCGGATAGTATTGCCCGTTGGTAGAAGTCGCTTCCGGGTCCCAGATCTTGATCTTGTCGATCGTAAACAGGTTCAATGCGTTTACATACACGCGCAGGTTACTCACACCGATCTTCGAACCAAGCTCCGAAGGCAGGTTATAACCCAGCTCGATGTTTTTCAGACGCAGGTAGTTATTGCTTTTCAGGTAATAGGTGTTTGCACCTGCATTATCGAAGTTGGTATAATAAGTGTTGTTACGGTTAGCCAGGCGAGGATCGGTCGAGCTTGGGTTGTCGATCGTCCAGCGGTGATCGTAGGCGTATTTCAGGTAGTTACCAATGTCACCCGACTCGGTTTGTCCGATGTACTGCAAGCCGCCCATTGTTCCCTGGAAAAGGATAGACAGGTCGAAAGACTTGTAGCCGAGGTTGATATTCACACCGCCGGTGAATTGCGGACGGTTGGTTTTTTCAGAACGCACTTTGTCATCAGCGGTAATTTTGCCGTCGCCGTTGATGTCCTTGAACTTCATATCGCCCGGGCGGAGTGTTCCGGTAATGCCGCTGTAATCCAATGTATTTGCATCGATGGCAGCCTGGTCCGCGAAAACACCGTCGTATTGGTAAGCAAGGAATGCCTGGTAAGGCTTTCCGGTTGTGCGCTGGTATGAAGGAGCGCCCGGTGTTTCATCCCAATACTTGATCGTGTTTTTAGCATAACCCCCATTCACACCCACCGAGTAGGTAAAGTTATCGATCGCGCCGTCGTAGCTCACTTTGAATTCCCATCCTTTGTTTTGCAGCTTACCCAGGTTTTGAGGTGGAAGCTTGCCATCGATACCCGCGCTGGAAGGCGTAGAGCCCGTTTTCGGGATCAGGATCTTCGAACGGTTATTGATAAAGTAGTCGATTTCAAATGCAATGCGGTCTTTCCACAAAGTACCTTCGATACCGAAATTGGAGTTGTTGGCAACCTCCCAGGTAAATGTGTTGTTCGCAACACGGCTTTCGAGCAAAGTCTTAGCTACCTGGTCGTTGATAATGTACGTACCAAAGCCCATAGTATTCAGGTATTGATATTCAGCCAACGTTTCTGTTCCGAGCAAGTAAGGCTCGGCACCCATTTGTCCCCATGAAGCACGCAGTTTCACGTTGTTCACGAAGCGGATATTGTTTTTCCAGAAACCTTCTTCGGAAATACGCCAGCCTGCCGATACCCCCGGAAAGAAACCGAAACGACCGTCTTTCGGGAACACGTAGGAGCCATCCGCGCGCCACAGGAACTCGGCCAGGTATTTCTCTTTGAAATTGTAACCCACGCGACCGAAGTAGCTCAAACGTGCACGTTTGTACAGGTCACCATTGTTGGTACCTGAGTTGCCAATGTTCTGCTCTGGTGTACCACCCGCGAAAAGCTGATCAACCACCGGCGAAATGAAGTAACGGCGGTAAGCGAAGAAACCGTCCGCATCCACAGTCTCGCGCTGGATGCCCACCATGGCGTTGAAGTTGTGCGAGCCGATGGTCTTCTCGTAAGAAGCCTGGCCGGTCAGCTGAATGGAAAGCTCCTGTGAAGAAGTTTCTGTCAAACGCGGATCGCTGAATGTCGACCGCACGGTTCCTGTCAGGAACGGGGTTACGCCATCTTCTTCATAGGTCTTTTTATCCCAATAATAAAGCGTCCATGGCTTCTGGAACGATTTCTGGCGACGCATTTGCTTATCTATCGCGGCCATTGCCGTCACTTTCAGGCCCGGTACGCCGGGAACGTCGATGTCCAGCTGGCCGTTGGTCTGGATGTAATCGCGCTTGTCGTTGTTGTAACCCGTTGTATTGGTTGTAATCACCGCAGGGTTCTGACCGTTTTCGATATCCGGACCAGGACGCCCGTCCGGCCAGATCGCGATTTCGGTAGGCTTGCCACGCATCAGCATACGGAAAATATCGCCCGCGCCACCGCCATTCGGGAAGCGACGGAACTCTTCCCGCATTACCACACCGAGCTTTGCGGTTACGTATTTGTTGATCTTCGTGTCGAGGTTCACACGCATGTCGTACTGCTTGTAACCTGTTGCCGAATTCACGTAGTTACCTTCCTGATTGATATAGCCCAATGAAGCGAGGTATTTGATGTTCTCGCTACCACCGGTCAATTGCAGGTTATGGCGTTGCTGTGGTGACCAATTGCGGATCACCGAGCCGTACCAGTCGGTATTCGGATGGATCAGCGGGTCGGAGCCGTCGCGGAACTTCTGGAGGTCGGTCGGGGTGAATACCGCGCTCAGTACATTACCATTATCGGTACGGGTGTAAGCACCGTTGGCATTGAAGCCTTGCAATGCACCTTGCCATTGGTTCACAGGCAGGTTGTCGTATATCTGCAATTCGTTACGGATGGTCGCATATTCCGCAGCATTCGACATTTTAGGCGTGCGCGTAGGCTGGCCTATACCCAGGTTCAAGTCATAGGAAAGTTGCGGCTTGCCACTCTTTCCGCGCTTCGTCGTGATCAGGATAACCCCGTTACCTGCACGTGAACCGTAGATCGCCGCAGCCGCATCTTTCAGCACCGAAATACTCTCGATGTCGGCAGGGTTCAGGCGATCGAGACCGCCTGAACGGTTGGGAACACCGTCCACCACGATCAGCGCATTGCTGTTACCCAATGAGTTGGTACCGCGGATCCGGATTGCCGAGCCGTCGTAACCTGGCTCACCGCTCGATTGTACCGCTGAAACACCCGGCAAACGGCCACCCAATGTGTTTGAGAGGTTGGTCGAAGGTGCTTTTTGAAGCTCAGCTCCTTTCACGGCCGTTACCGAACCGGTCAGGGTTGCTTTCTTGGCAGTACCATAACCCACGACCACGACTTCGTCAAGTGCCTTGGTATCCGTTGCCATTTTCACGTCCAGGCTGGTTTTGTTGCCCAGCGGGATCTCCTGTGTAATGTACCCGATGAAAGAAAACACGAGCGTCGCCGTACCCGGCGCATTCACAGTATAGTTCCCCTCAATGTCCGTTACCGTACCTGTCGATGTCCCTTTGACCAGGACGCTCACGCCGGGCAACCCCTGCCCCTGCTCATCATTCACTTTTCCCTTCACCGTTACGTCCTGAGCGTACGCACCAGTCATGACCAGCAAGGTCAGCAGAAGGGAGTAAAAGTACCGCGTTAGGCTACGGTACTTTTCCCGTTCAGAAATCATCATAGATTAAGTATAGATAGATAGTAGATAGTTAAAAAAATTATAAAAAAAAGAAAAGATATTACAACTGGGTTTCATGCATAAGCCATTGTTTTTCAACAAGTCAGATAAGTGTCTACCATACACAATTTGTCTTACTTAAAATTCCTATAATCCTATTCTTAAAATCTCACTCGTAACCGGAGGGCGATTTATTTAAACTTGACAGGGGAGATAAACTCGAAAATGTTATATTTCTTAATCCGGCAATACCGAGATGGATTATATGAGTAACCGGATGTACAAAAAGATATGAAATTATTTACATAAACAAGCATTCCTGCTTTCTGAATATGTTTTCTTGAAAAATAACCACTAGTTACTTGACGTATACCATTAACCGGTCTCTATACGCAGCAACTAGTTCGATATGCAACAAAAAACCGCTTCCATTGCGCGGAAACGGCATTTTATGAAGATAGTAATACCAATTTTGCAGAAACTTACGTGATTTTTGCAGACGTAAAAGCCGCCATGCGCTGCTAAACGGTTGAATCTTTTAAAAATTATATTTTACAAGATAAAAACACGATTAGCGGGCTGTCCAACCGCCATCGACTGTCAGAATGGAACCTACCATGTAGCTGGCCGCATCACTGGCTAAAAAGATGGCGGCACCCTGGATTTCGTGCAAATGCCCCCAGCGGCGTAGCGCCGTAGCACCCAGGATAATATCGCGTGCATCATCGCTTTCGGCAATGGGGATATTCATCTCGGTAAGGAACGGACCGGGGCATATGGCATTCACCATAATATCGTAAGGAGCAAGCTCCAATGCCAGCGCACGTGTCATTTGCACGATGGCCCCTTTACTAGCAGTATAAGGTGTACGGTTGGCGAGCCCCACCAGCCCCAGCGTACTTGCCAGGTTGATTATGCGGCCACTGTGCCGTGCTTTCATATGCGGCGCGACAGCCCGGCATACCAGCCAGGTACCGGTTACATTCACATCCATAACGTGTTTGAAATCTGCCGGGGACAGCTCGTCGATCGGCCCGCGGATGTTGATCCCCGCACTGTTGATCAGAATATCGATCTTCCCGAAACTTTCCAGGGCAAAAGCCACCATGGCAAGCACCTGCTGTTCGCTGGTAATATCGCCGGCATAAGAAAGCACACGCGTCCCGAATGAAATACACAGTTCGGCGGCGCTGCGCTCACCGTCGACAGCACTCCGGTTGACCAACAAGATAGCACAGCCCGCGGAAGCCAAACCGGCCGCCATAGCCAGGCCAAGGCCTTTGGAACCTCCCGTGACAATGGCGACCTTTCCGGTAAGATCAAATTGTTTGATGCCTGGCAAAACGTCCTGTACCATGGCGATCAATACTGATGGAATGCTTTGGAAACAAATGCCAGTACTTCCGGCAACGACTCGCGCCAGTAAGTCCATGTGTGCCCGCCGTCGCGTACACGGAACTCGTGCGGCACTTCTTTTTTGCGTAACGCAATGTGAACGAGACTATTCCCTTCATACAGAAAATCATCGTCACCGCAATCGATATACCAGCGTACGGCCTTTTTCTGATCTTCGGCGATGTTGTTGATCAGTGCCAGCGCGCTGTGCCGGTTGTAATATCGTTCGACCGTCGAATCGGCGATATTCGGATTATTCCGGATCAGGTTCTTTTTAGCATCTTCCACGGTGATCGGGCCGGTGGATGCGCTGAGCGGGCAGGCCGATGAAAACAGCTCGGGATGGTGTAGTGCGTACATAAAGCTTCCGCCACCTCCCATCGAAAGCCCGGCAATGGCGCGATAGCGCTTTTCACTTTTAATGCGGAATTTCTTCTCAACATACGGCATGAGCTCAGTGAAGAAGAAGTCCTCGTAGTTCCAGTCGCCCTTCACGTCATTGAAATACCCTCTCCTACCCGTGTTCGCATCCGGCATGATGATGATCATCGGTGTGGCAGTCCCTTCACTGATTGCTTTATCGGCAATATGCAGCACTTCACCGAACTGTACCCAACCGGTATGGTCGTCGCCAGCGCCGTGCAACAGGTACATCACGGGATAACTCCGCTCGGAGGACGCGTAATCTGGCGGCAGATAAACGGCAAACTTCCTTTCGGATTTAAGCACCTTGGAGGGCAACGACAGATTATCGAGCACCTTCCCCGTCTGGGCAAGCGCCGGGACAGTCAGCATTGCTGCTAACGCGATCGCAGAAATGATCTTCATACCAGGAATAGTTGGATTTGGGTTGAAACAACAAAAGCGGGAGATGTTCTGCATCTCCCGCCCGGTACGAAGGTTTTTATTTCTTCCTTATTTTCATTGCGACAGGGTCCCAATGAACGATCTTTTTGCTGAAATAACTTTCATTACACGCCAGCACTGGAGCCGCCGCACGGAAGCCGAATACCGGGTCTTCAACGGTTCCAACACTACCTTTTTTCACATTTTCGAAGAAGTCCCTGAAATGGTTAGCGTGCGCGTCATCCTCTTTCGGTGCTTCAAACCGCACTTCTTTTACGGGTTCCGCTTTCCGGGTATCTTCCGGATATTGAGCATCATATTGCTTCTTAAACTCTTTCTGCTGCGCTTCTGAGAAGGTATTGAAGCTATCGTAACCGCCCATACCAGGCGCTTTGGGCAGTTTCTTTTTCGTGAGTACCAGGTTGTTTTCGGTAAATTCAATCTGCCCTTCAGTGCCGATGATCCGGGTATTGTTCGCTATGGCGCCCGCATTCGCAAAGTTTACGCGGAGTACCATCTGGAAATGGGCATGAATATCGGTTTTGGGGTAATCGAGGATCGAGACGAGCACATCTGGCACATCGCGGCCGTCTTTCCAGTAGCTAAGTTCCCCGGACGACATCACGCGCTCGGGGCCGAGCGAGTTGGTCACAAAATGCACGCCGGTAATGAGGTGCACAAAGAGGTCTCCACCCACGCCGGTACCATAATCCTGGTAGTTTCTCCAACGGAAAAAGCGTTTTGCATCGAATGCACGCTTGGGCGCATCGCCCAGGTAGGTATCCCAATCCACTGTACTCGGCGAAGCGTCGGTCGGAATGGAGTAGTTCCATGCGCCGATGGCATTGAAACGGTCGTTATTGGATTCCACATAGTTGATCTCACCGATCTCACCCGCCTGAAACAAGCGTTTCGCCTCCTTAAACGAAGCCGAGCTGATCCGCTGGCTACCAACCTGCATCGTTTTGCCGGATTTCTTCCAGGCATCAATCACGGACAGGCCTTCATTAATGTGGTGCACCATCGGCTTTTCACAGTATACATTCTTACCGGCCTGCAGTGCAGCTTTGGTGATGTGGTCGTGCCAGTGGTCGGGCGTCACGACTAGGACTGCGTCGATATCCTTTCTTTCGAGTATCTGGCGATAGTCGCGCGTTGTAAAAATATCCTTTCCATAAAGCTCCTTCACCCGGGTGAGACGACCGTCGTACAAATCGGCGGCAGCGACGAACTCCACGTCCTGGGAGCTACGCAGCGCCGCTTTAGTGTCGCTGTGCCCCTGGATACCCATTCCTATCGTCGCGAAACGGATCTTGTCATTGGGACTGATTTTTTTGAGGTCCCTGATAATGTGAAAAGGCTTGGCAATGCTTTCCGTGGCTAACAGTGCAGACGCGGCTGTTACATTTTTGAGAAAACTACGGCGATTAGGCTTCATTTGAAGAATTTCAAAGGTTTAAGAAGATGATTTCCCAATTTAATCAATTCGCGATTCGATGCACAGGTAATTCAAAAATATGTACATTTTGCAGACGAATTCCCCACCCACTAATAACTAATGTTCCATGCACGCCGACCAGCGAAAAAAACTGACTAATGAACTGATTGATCTCATCAGGGGCGGAAACGCTCACGTTACCCTCGATGAGGCGCTTGCCGGTATCCCGGCCAACCTGCGCACCGTAATTCCCGATAACCTGCCGTACAGTATCTGGCAACTCATGGAGCACATCCGGATCGCCCAGAAGGATATTGTAGACTTTTCCATTTCAAAGGATTATAAAACGCTCATCTGGCCCGACGAATACTGGCCCGAGCCAACGGACAGTGTGAGTGATCAGCAATGGGAAGAAAGTCTCAGGGAGATTAACGACGACCAGCGACGATTTTTCCAGCTGTTACAAAATGAGAAAAAGGACCTTTTCAGTCCCCTGCCATGGGGCAGCGGGCAGAATATCGTCCGCGAAGCGATGCTGATTGCCGACCACAACTCCTACCACCTGGCTGAGATCATCGTAGCCCGCCGCTTGCTCGGCATCTGGAAGTAATGCTAAAGGGAAGCGGGCGACATTTGAAATGCCGCCCGCTTCCTTTCAGAGTTCTTCAATCATAATATCCTTGTAAAATACTTTGGCTTTCCCTCCTCCGTGGATTTGCAGGCCTATCAATCCTTTTTGCGGAATGGATTTATCGGGTTCCGTATAATCGACCGTTTTTGTGCCGTTCAGGAAAAGCTGAATGTGACCGTTCCGGCTATGCACTTCGTAGTTGTTCCAATCGTTCCGTTTTACGATTTTCTCGACCAATGCAGAGTCGGGAGCAATCAATGTTTTGTTCCGCCTCGATTCATCATAAAGACTCGCCCAGTATTTATCGCCCAGATCGGCCTGATAGCCCGTCATTTCATAAGGCGGATTTTGCAGCCGTGCGCTATGGAACTGAACGCCCGTGTTGATAAAGCCTTCGTGGCCGGTCAGTTTAAATTTAACCTTCAATATAAAGTTGGAATACTCCTTACGCGTACACAGGAATTCGTTATGAGGCACGTTCTCTTCCAGTGAGCCGCCGGCAATACTGCCGTTTTCAATTTTCCAGGTTTTAATCGTGTCTCCCTCCCACCCCTGGAAAGTTTTCCCGTCGAAAAGCGAAACCGGCTTCCCAGTCGGCTGGATCATGATACACCCGGCGAACGCCAGGGCAGCAGCGCAGGCAAAGTAGAATGGTTGTTTCCTCATGACACAATCGGTTTGGGGCTAGTATGCTTTTTTCTAATGATGGTTAAAGCGATTTCGGCGAGGTTTTTACTTGAACGGGCGTCACAAGTAACCACCATTGCTTTTAACCTAATATCCGTACTTTTATAACGTGTGACTGCCTCTAAATGCCGAGATACGTAAACCTGAGCAAGTTTTTACAATGACAAATAGTACCCTGAATGAGCCTGAGAACGATTTGCTGCTGGCAATCGAACGGTTTAAACTTGTGGCAAAAGCTACCCATGACGTGGTCTGGGACTGGGACCTGGCGAGGGGATCGGTCTGGTGGAACGAGGGGATGCAGGAGATTTTCGGCTACCGCCCGGAAGATATCGAGAGCGGGCCCAACTCCTGGTTCGACCGTATCCACCCCGACGACCAGGAGCAGGTGGTGAAGAAGATTTACCAGGTTATCGAAAAGGGAGAAAGCAACTGGTCGAATTTCTATCGGTTCCGCCGGGCTGACGGCTCATATGCGCACGTCCACGACCGCGGGTACACGATCCAGGGCCGAGGCAAACCCGTACGCATAGTGGGCTCGATGATGGATATTTCGCAGCAGCTTCGATCGGATAAAGCCAGGGAAGAAAGCGAGGAGAACCTCCGGTTCGCGATGCAGGCAGCCCAGCTTGGCACCTGGAACCTTAATCCCATCGATAAAACAGCGTTGTTCAACGACCGTTGTAAAGAACTATACGGCTACCCGGCCGATACAGAGATGCATTATGAGGGCCTGGTCCAACTTATACATCCCGATGACCGCACGAGAGTGATCGAGGCCGTCGAACGTGCGCTCGACCCGTCAGTGAGGGCTATTTATGACGTCCGCTACCGGGTTATCGGCGCCAGCGACCGCAAACTTCGCTGGCTGCATTGCACGGGGCAGGCGTATTTCGATCAGACCGGCACTCCCTACCGTTTCTCAGGCATCTCCCGCGAAATCACAGCCGAGGTTACAAGTCAGGAGAAAATAGCCTGGGCCGACCAGCAGGCGGCCATGACCATCGAAGGCTCGGGAGCGGGGTCGTTTATGGTGACGCTGGCCACTAACGAGATTATTTACTCACCTACCATGGCGCGGATTATTACCGGCAGCGAGGCGGCCAATATGACCCGGGATATTCTGCTCGCAAGCCTTCATCCCGATGACATCGGCATCCGCGATCGTGCCTATACAGAAGCAGAAGACAGCGGAGAACTGCGCTACGAAGCCCGATTTATCTGGAATGACTCTTCTGTACATTGGGTAAGAGTACTGGGACGGTACTTGTATGATAGCATGGGTAAAGCTATTTCACTGTCCGGCATTGTGATGGACATTACCGACCGCATTGAATCGGAACAGCGGCTGAAAGTGAATGAAGAGCATTTACGGACCCTGATTGAACAGGCACCTGTGGCTACCGCATTGTTTGTAGGGAAAGATATGGTCATTGATATCCCGAACGAAGCGATGCTCAAAGTGTGGGGAAAAGGACGCTCGGTAATAGGCAAGCCGCTTCGGGAAGCATTGCCAGAGCTCGAAGGGCAGCCGTTTCTCGGTATTCTCGACCGCATTTACAAAACCGGTGAAGCGCATTCGGAGCAAGGGGCGAGAGCCGACCTGGTGGTCGATGGCCGGCTGCAAACATTTTATTACGACTACACTTATAAACCCCTGAAAAATTCGAGAGGCGAGGTATATGCCATCCTGGACATGGCTGTGGACGTGACCGAGCAGGTAATGTCCCGGCAGGAGCTCGAACAGAGTGAAGAACGGTACCGGCAACTGGCCAGCGAGCTGGAACGGCGGGTGGGCCAGCGCACCGATGAATTGCACCAGGCCAATATTGAGTTGGTCAATTCCAATAACAACCTTCAACAGTTTGCCTACGCCGCCAGCCACGACATGCAGGAGCCGCTACGGAAAATCCAGTCGTTCGGTTCACGTCTGCTTTCGACCTATTCCGACAAGCTCGATGACAACGGCAAATACATGCTGAACCGCATTCAGGATGCTTCAAAAAGAATGTCGGCGATGATCGACGACCTGCTCGCCTATTCCCGCCTCACCACGCGCGAAGGCGAATTTGGCGAAATAAGGCTGGATGAAATCGTACATTCGGTGCTGGCCGACCTGGAAATATCGATTCAGGAGCAAAAGACCGATATCATTGTCAACGACCTGCCCGTTGTCTGGGGCAATGGCCCGCAGCTTGCACAGCTTATGCAAAACCTGATCAGCAATGCGATCAAATACCGGCTACCCGACCAACAATCGGTGATCAGGCTTTCGTACCGGGCTGTGAGTGAAGCGGAAAAGGCGACGTTACCAAAACTTTTGCCTGATCATCCCTACATTCGCCTCGAAGTGACCGATAACGGCATCGGCTTCGACGAGATTTACCTCGATCGCATTTTCCAGATGTTCCAACGGCTGCACGGGCGGAGCGAGTTCTCGGGTTCCGGTATAGGCCTGGCTTTGTGTAAAAAAGTGGTTCAAAACCACCACGGTTATATTACGGCCCAAAGCCAGCCAGGAAAGGGAGCCACGTTCATCGTATACCTCCCGCAGCCGCGCTGAGCCAGCCTGGGTTATCGCTTTTGCCAGATATCTGCAAATTCTTCGGGATGGCGGCGGAACTGTCCGTGCACGTACTCGCATAGGGGCAGCACCTGCAACCCGTGTTCACGGGCGTAAGCCACCATGGCGTCGAGCATCTTGCGCGCCAGCCCGCGGCCTTCCATCGCCGGGTCCACCTCGGTATGGTACACGGTCAATGTGGTTTCACTTAATCCTATCACCATTTCCCCCACCTGCTTGCCATCCTCCTCTGCGTAAAAAGCTCCCCGGCGGCGGCTATCGAGCTTGAATTTGATCTCTGCCATAAATTTTTGTTTAAAGTGCGTCACGTTCAGGGCAAATATATCCATAATTTTGCCGCCCCAATCGCCTTACGCCATGAACCTCTTCCCCGTCTCGAATTCCAACCTTTCGCCCGTTCATCTGGGTCATTTTATTCAAAGGCATTATTTTCCTGAGCAACAGGTCGAATGCCGGATATTGAAAACCGGGATCAGCGACACCTACCTGATCCTAACGCCCGGCAGACGCCACATTTTTCGTGTTTACAGTTTTCAATGGAGGACGTTGACGGAAATTTCGGAGGAACTGCGCCTGCTGGAGCATTTGCACCAAAATGGCGTGGCCGTTTCCTATCCGGTCGCCGATCTCTCCAAATCATTCATACATACCTTCCAGGCACCGGAAGGTGAACGTTTCGGTGTGATGTTCTCCTTTGCCGAAGGCGAAAAGGTGCTCAATTTCGATCCGGAAACGCATTATCGTGTGGGAAAACTCATGGCCGAAATGCATTTGCTGACCAAAGACTTCCCTTTACAGCGCGTAACCTACACCGCAAAAGAGCTGCTGATCGACTCGCTTGCACGATTGAGCAGGTTTCTGCCTGCCGACACTGAGGAAATGCAGTACATGAAGACGGTACAGGGATACCTGATCGATGAATTACAGAACGCGGATCAATCCCAGGTACGAAAAGGGGCCGTCCATCTCGACCTGTGGTTCGACAATATGAATGTTACGACCAATGGCGACATTACCTTCTTCGATTTCGACTTTTGCGGAAATGGCTGGCTCTGCCTGGATATGGCCTATTATATGCTCCAAATTCATTCCACGGAAAAGGACGATGCTGAACGTGAACTGAAAACGGCGCAATTCATGAAAGGCTACGAGTCGGTTACACCGGTGAGTGATGAAGAAAAACGGCTGATCCCGATGCTGGGAATCTGCCTGTATTTCTTCTACCTGGGTATACAGTCGCAGCGCTACGACAACTGGTCGAATGTGTTTTTGAATGAAATTTACCTGAAAAGGTTCATCAACCTTTTACTCAAAAAATACTTTGACTATCACCAGCTCGGACAGAAGCTAGCCTCATAAAAAGGCCGGCAAATGCCGGCCCATGCTTTCTATACTGCCGTTTCGACAATCTTCTTCATCTTCGTAAGGCTCGTTTTGGCTACCTCCAATGCATCCTGGGCCCAGTAGTCCTTATTGAACACTTCAAAAGACAGAATGACAGGCTTGTCCGGATCTTTAAGGCTTTGAATCACATTTTTCCAAGGTGCAATACCATCGCCTACATACACGCGGTCCGCGTCTGTGATCTGCTCGCGCGGCGGTGTTTTGGGGTAATCGTTTACGTGGAAGATCTCTATCAACGGCTTGCCTACATCCTTAATGGCATCCATTCCGGAGCCACCTTTGTGCAAATGGTAAACATCCATGAGCAACCGCGCCGAGGGATGCCCCGATTCGACCGCTACATATAATATCTCTCCTACCCGGCTGAGGTTTTTAGAAAAGCCCCATAGTTCCAGGTGCGGCACAACGCCGGTCTTGTCACCTAATTCAAGGATAGTACGGTAACGCTCCGCTACGCGTGCAAGATCGAGCGAAGCGCCGGTGGTAGCACCCATGGGTGGGGCCGCTACGCGCGGGCAGCCAATGGCAGCAAGTTGCTCCATTTCTCCTTTCAGCTGGTCCAATGCTTTGGCACGTGCTGTTTCGTCGTCCACGATCCAGGTCGCAAAACCGATCGCGTCCTCCACTTTCAATCCGAGGTCACCGATCATACGTTTGGCTTCCTGCAACGTACCGCCGCCTTTGAGATACTCCTGCAATGTGCTGATCCATATCTCGACAGAACCGTAACCTGCTTTCGCCGCTACTTCCAGCTCCTTGCGAAACCCGAGCTTCTGGCCGCGCAGCGTACTCATATTAAGGGAATAGATAAATGGTTGGGCTTTGGTTTTCGCAGCTTCGGCGGGAACGATGCCCGCTGCGCTCACGGCAGCGATCGAGGATAGTGCTTCTCGGCGATTCATTAAATATGTGCTGAATGGTTAACTGATTTAACTGTAAAGTGGTTTTCCGGAATTTTTTACCGCAAATGAATGTAAATTGATTGCTTACATATCGCATTCAACCTCCTATGGAACCAGATCATTATATTATTCCTGCCCAGACAAAAATCGGTCACGTCCATCTCAAAGTTGCCGACCTCGACCGTGCCATCGACTTCTATTGCGGCTTACTCGGCTTCGAAATAACCACCCGCTATGGTACGCAGGCAGTTTTCATTTCCGCTGGCGGTTATCACCATCACATCGGCCTGAATACCTGGTACAGCAAGGGCGCACCGCCCGCGTCGACCCACGGCGTCGGCTTGTTCCACACCGCGATTCTTTACCCTACCCGGAAAGACCTGGCCATTGCATTGAACCGTCTTTTGAAAGCCAACTATCCGCTTACCGGCGCCAGCGACCACGGCGTTTCGGAAGCATTATACCTGAACGACCCCGACGGCAACGGCGTGGAGCTCTACTGGGACCGGCCTCAGGACCAGTGGGAATACCTGCCCGACGGCTCGATTGAAATGTATACGAAGAGTTTGAATATTCCAGGATTGCTGGCAGAACTAAATAAATAGGCAGCTATAAAATATCCAGATGGATCAATATGGCCAGTTCAACAGCCTTCATTTTCGCACTGTTTAACTGGCCTATCCTATTACCTAACCTGGTTTTGTCAATAGTCCGAATCTGGTTCGCCTTTACCTTTGACTCATTACGTAAGCCACCTTCATTTACATCCAGCAAAACTTCGAACGGATAAATTTTAGCAGTACTTGAAGTCACCGGCAGCACCGTAACGGTGGCACCATACTGATTATTAACATCATTCGAAACAATGAGAACGGGACGCGTTTTGGCTGTCTCGCTACCTACCACAGGATCGAGTTTAGCCCAGAAGATATCTCCCTTTTGCATTACAAATTTTCAAAATCCGCGTGTTGAAAATCATTTGTAATGGAAAGATCCTCTTCCCGCGTGGCTTGGTAACCCTCTTTCAATATTTCTTCAAGGGGATGGCGACGCTCACGGGCAATTTTCTCTTCAATTGCCTCTTTGGTGAATCCATTCTCTTCCCGTTGAAGCGAATGAATGAAGTTGACGTCGGAGTCGGAAAGTTCTATTTTTACCGTTTTCATGTGTGTCATTTTTTCAAATATAACACTTATAGCTGCTCAATCCAATAAACTCCCCTCTCCCTTCTAGTACTTCATCAACAACGTCAGCAACTTACGGTCCAGCTTATGCCCGTGCCAGTCTTCGTAAGCCACATCCTCGCGCCGTGAATCGAGCACGCCGAAATCTCCGGCGAATTCCCAAAGCGAGAAACCGATACCATTCGACGAAAGGACATCGAGCACGTCGTTGAACCAGGCCAGGAAAACGTTATGCGGTGTTTTGTTCCAGCAGCCGCATTCTCCACAGTGTACACCCACGCCCTTGCCGACGAGTTCTATCCAAGGCTTATAGAACTTTTCGAGCATTGCACGGCTCAGATATTGATCTCCTACCTGCCCCGGCCATCTGGGTTCCGGCGCGTTGTCGGGGTCTTTCATGGCCCACGGCGCTTTGTAGTGCGAGATAATGCCAGGATGGTACCCGCGGCAGCTCTGAGCGATGTCGAGATCGGCCAGCTCGGGGATTACCGACGTGCCTACATCGTTCCCGTCAGCAATGATCAAATGCCCCGGGTTTTCCTTTCTAATTGCTTCTGACGCCGCGATAGCCACTTTCCGGTAAACATCACCAGGCACCGACGACCGTTTGGAATGCTGGTCGTTCATATCGGCGCGCATGCTCGGCTCATTAAGCAAGTCAAAGCTAATGCGTTTCCGGGACGTATTCTTGTACCTTTTGGCCCACATATTCCAGTGAAAACAGAATGCGTCGAGTGCTTTCTGGTCGGTCCAGAGATTGTAGGGTTCATTAAAACCCGCGTTAATACAGTACCCCGGTGCACGGTGCAGGTTCAGGCTTACATGTATATTATGCTTGTGCGCGGCGGCCACGAGCTTATCGATGCGCTCCACGGCTTGCTCGTCGATCTGGTAAACTTCTTCCGGCGTAATGCTGCGACTCCGATCGAATTTCAGGTAGGCCGGGTAAGCCATCGGGATACGCACAAAGTCGAAACCCCAGTCGGCCATCCATTTGAACTGCTCTTCGGTAGTTGCCTTACGGCCTTTTGCCGGATCGGGCGCAAAGAAATCGAGCAGGTTAAAGCCTTTCCATTTGGGCAGCTTATTCTGCGCGAACTGGCCGAAGGCGGCTTCGCCCAGGGTGACCTGACCCGCCGAAGCCGGGCCTGACACAGCAAAACCGGGCGCGAATGCGGCCCCGGCTACTGCAATGGAGGTATTTTTAACAAATGTCCTGCGATGCATGCCGTTCGAAAGTTATTCGTGGTAACTTCCTACTAAACACATCCCGGCAACGGTTATACTGATAATACCCGACGCTGGTCTAACGCGCTCTGGTCGAATAACCGGATCTACCGTTATAGTTGTAATACATAGTCGATTTCTTGTCGCCGCCGTCGTTCAAGTATTTGGCTTTCAGTTTCTGATGCAGTTCTGCGGGTTGCTTTTCACCGTTGACGATCAACTCCTCGTCGCTGAGCTTGAAAGACAGATCGTCCTTATCCTTCACCAACCCCGCACCCGTCAGTTCTTCAATCACCGCTTCTTGCCGTTTCAAATAAACTTCGCGCTGTTTTTCAGCCTCACGCCGCATTTCCTCGGCTTGTTTGCGTTGTCCTTCGGCTTGCACGCGTTGTTCGGCAGCGTGTTCGCGTTGCTTCTCAGCTTCACGGCGCATCAGGTCGGCCTGTTTGCGCATATCTTCGGCAGCTTCGCGCTGCTTTTCAGCTTCCAGTCGCATTTTTGCCGCTTCATCGCGATTCGCATTGGTATTCAACCGCATTTGGTCTGCGTAGTCGCGCTGCTTCTTAGCATCCAGACGCATCTGGTTGGCATATTCCCGTTGCTTCTCCGCTTCCAGGCGCATTACATGTGCCTCTTCGCGTTGCTTCTCGGCTACCCGACGTTGCCCTTCGGCGATCTTACGCATTTCCTGTGCCTCTTCCCGCTGTTTTTCAGCAAGCTCATGCTGTGCTTTCACCTCTGCCATGATCTTGTCGATCTCCGGCTGGTACTTCGCGTAGTCGCTCGCTGCGATTTCCTGATCGTCTACAAAGAGCGAGATAATCTTGTCGTTACGCTTTACGATCTCGTACTGTTTATTGTTACGTGTAACATTATACGTACTGATTCCCTGCTGCGGCGTATACACATTTGCGGCATGTATTTCCGTTCCTTCCGACCGCCGTTTCTTTTTCGGCAGTGTATCCGGTTTCTCAATGAAGGGATTTTGCGCTTCAGGCGAGGGCAGAATCTTGATCTTCCCTGGCAAAAGCTCCTTCCCATTAGGCCGGACTTCTCTCACGAAAGGTGCTTTCCGGGCTGGTGCCGGTTTCTTCGGCGCAGTGGCAGCCGACAGCGCAATCGCCGCCGCCAGGCTGAATGTTACAAACAGTTTTTCCATGGCATTTAGTGATTTATTATTGTTATTGATAATACGTTTGATCCTGTCCAGCAAATGATTGCGTTTTTTGGAAAAAGCCATTTCAAAGGCCGGCCGCGACTGGTTATATTCCTGGAACGAGACAAGCGCATGAATGAACGATGTCTTGTTCTGCATGACGCCGATCGCCAGATCATCGCAGCAATGTTCACGTTCCTCCCGGATCAACCTGGAAATCCACCAGACAGCCGGATTAAAGAAAAAGACGTTTTCACAGAATATCTGCACAAGGTTGATCAGGTAATCGCGGCGGCGGATGTGCGCCAGTTCGTGCAGCAAAATAGCTTCTACCTGCGCAGCCGGTAAGTTAGCCAGCATACCCAGCGGTACAAGCACCACTGGTTTCAAAAAACCAATAACCATCGGTACCGCTACCTGCACCGACTCGCGCAGCTCCACTTCCTGTCCGATCCCCATCCTTTCGGCCAGCTCATAAAACCGCACGATCCATTTCATTTCCGGTGTTGAAACCTGCTGCGCGACCTTTCTCAGGTACAACAAGCCGCTCGCGGCCAGTATCGATTTCAACGCAAAAATCAGGAACCAGACAGTTACGATCAGTTTTGCGTTCGAAGAAAAAAAGTTGACAGCATCCTGTACCCAGCCGTTCTCCGTCACTACTGTTGCCGCTACAATGGTAACGACATTGGCGTCGTCTGAAAACACGGTATCCGTTCTCCAGGGCATTGACTGAGCTACCACCGACGCCGTTTCAATGCCCGTATTTTTCAATGTAAAGACAAACGTCGCAGCGGTTGCCACAACGAAAAGCAGCATCACCAGCGACAGCATATTGTACCGCAATGCAGGCTTGCTCTTACGTGTGCAAAGCAGAATGCCGCCGGCTACGATCGCGGCAATGAGCGCCTGCCACAGCGAATGCATTAGTGTCAGGCAAAGCGCACGGACCCACTCGTGGGCAGTCGGCTGATCAATGATATTCCAATTCATGGCTAACGGATTGAAATGGTTGGTGATTACTGATCCAGTTTTTTCAGGAAATCTTTTATTTCACTGAGTTCCTCGGCAGAGGTATTCTTGTTACCGAAAAGCTGCATAACCAGGCTTGAAGCCGATCCTCGGTACATGGAGTCCACGAAACGCTCCAGCAATGCAGATTTCGTTTTGTCCTCCGGCTCGGCGGGACTGTAAATATGCTTCATACTGCTCTCGTCGCGGATCACGATACCCTTTTCGGCCATGATCTGCATCAGCTTCAAAGTAGAAGAATACTGCACCGCCCGTTTCTCTTCATTGAGTTTGTCATTTACAAACCGTACCGTTGAGGGCCCGTATTCCCAAAGCACTTGCAGTATTTCCAATTCTGATTTTGTAGGTTCCATCCTTTGATTTTTCATTCAACTTTTCAAAGGTAGGAAAAATTTCGTACGAAAAAATTTTTAATAGAAAATTTCTAGATTTGTTAAACAAAATCACACTATCATGTTCACGAAAAACATCACTCCTGAGACTACTTCGGTGACGATCGAGCTTCCTGCTGATTTTATTGGGAAGAATGTAAAGGTTACCGCGATGGTCGAAAAGAAAAAAGATATTGAAAAATTGAATCCAACCGAACGGTTGGAGCTCATTAAAAACACCTACTCAAAGTTTCCTCGCAGAGATCTTTCGAAATTCAAATTTGATCGCAACGAAGCAAATGACTTTGAGTAACGCTTTTCTGGATTCCAATATCATCATTTACCTTATAGATAATCATCAGGAAAAACACGATACAGCCGAAGCGTTGATCGCAAATATTCCGTATGTCAATGCCCAGGTATTGGTGGAAGTGGGTAATGTATGCAAAAGAAAATTGAGCTACACCAAGCATGATATTTGTGAATTGTGGTATCACCTGATGACGCACTGCCAGTTAGCCCAAATCACCGAAAATACCGTGGCCGAAGCCATATATCTCACGCATAAATACGATTTCCAACTCTTCGATGCGATTATTGTGTCGAGCGCGCTAGAAGCCGGTTGCAGAATTTTGTATTCAGAAGATATGCAGCACGAACTTGTAGTCGAAGATTGCCTGACGATCATCAATCCGTTTCTGAGTTGCTGAATTCCCGATCTTTGAAATTCATAATTACCCCTTTGCAACTGCAAAGCGCCCTCCGGAGCTGTCCTGTCATATTTGTATCATCAATCACGAACAAAAATGACAAGCAAAATGAAAACTCCTAAAACATGGTTCATCACCGGAGCATCGAGAGGTTTTGGACTGGAAATTACAAAGGCAGTACTTGCAGCCGGCGACCAGGTGGTGGCCACCGTTAGAAGCAAAGCGAGCGAACTGGCCGCACAGTTTGATAATAATCCGGATTTGCTGGTAGTAACCCTGGACATTACCCAGGAAGAACAAGCCAAAAGAGCGGCTCTGGCAGCTATCGAGCGTTTTGGCAAGATAGATATCCTTCTCAATAATGCAGGTTACGGCTTGCTCAGCGCGGTGGAGGAAGCAACGGCGCAGGAAGTAAGGAATAACTACGAAGCGAATGTGTTTGGTACGCTGAATGTAACCCGGGCAGTGCTGCCTTTGATGCGCAAGCGACGTTCCGGTCATGTGATCAATGTTTCATCCGTCGGCGGACTGAGCGGTTATGTTGGCTGGGGCATTTATGGCTCGACCAAATTCGCCATCGAGGGCATTACCGAAGCGCTCGCTTTGGAACTGGCCCCGCTGGGCATTCACGCAACAGTGGTAGCACCCGGATTTTTCCGTACCGATTTCCTCGATTACTCGTCCCTCACCCGCACCTCCAACGTGATTGCCGATTATGACGATACCGTTGGAGCTATGCGGACTTTCGCGACGGAAGTGAATAAAAAACAGCCGGGAGATCCCAAAAAACTTGCGCAGGCGCTGATCAGGCTCGGTAACGCCGAGAACCCTCCGGTTCATTTGCCATTAGGTACCGACACGCTTGAACGCTTCCGCGCCAAAACGGCCGCATTCGAGAAGGAGATCGCAGCATGGCACGACGTCATCACCGGAACAGACCACGACGATGTGGCCGCACAAAGAGAACTCGTTTAACCACAACCGGCGTTATGGAAATGCTTTGCTGCTGCAAGGCATTTCCCTTTTCCTAAAAAGTCATTCTTCTCCGAACCTATGCCCGATAAAACACTCGATGCGAAAACAATCGATCTGCTCCGCGACTTACCCGAACTCATCCCTGTCATGCGCGATAGTTTTGAAGAATGGACAATCCGCACTTTCAACCGCGAGCAGCACGAATGCCGCAATTACCTCTCGCCAAACCGGCGGGATTTTTATAAAATACTGCTGGTCACCGGTGGTGCGGGCATTTTTACGATGGGTCTGAATACCTATTATATTGATGAGCCCACAATCCTGTTCATCCATCCCAACGACATTATTTCCTGGAAAAACCTCTCATCCGAACGGGAGAATAATCTGTCGGCAGGATATTATAGTCTTTTTAAAAAGTCATTTATCCAGAACCATCCTCAGCTGAAAGCGACAATCGATAAGTTCGGGCTGTTTTCGGAGAAAGCTAAAAGCGTGATCCGCCTCGCTGGCGCGGATGTGGCTGTGCTCACGCGCTTCTTCGCGCGTATGCAGGAGGAGGAGCTATTAGGCGATGCGTTCAACGAAGAAGCAATGGGCGCTTATTTACAATTGCTCATGGTGGAAAGCGCGCGAATCGCCCACTACCCCGAACCAGACAACGTCTCCGAAGAATATGGTCATATTCACCGCTTTTTCGATCTTCTGGAAAATGAAACGGCGCATATCAACATCGAGACACCCATTCGCATTAAGACAGCCAAAGAATTTGCCGAAAGTCTGAGCATTCATCCCAACCATCTGAATGCCCTTTTGAAAAAGCACACAGGACAGAACGTAAGCACGCACATACGCAACCGGTTGTTGGAAGAAACAAAGGTGTTGCTCATACAGACCGACTGGGCATTACAGGATATCGGTTATAGTGTCGGTTTTGCCGAGCAACCCAATTTCAACTTGTTTTTCAAAAAAAACACCGGGCTGACGCCGGCAGAGTTCCGCCGCAACTATCGTGCCTCCTGAAAACAAAACAGGTCGCGAAGCGCATTGCCCACGACCCGTTTTCAAAATTAACTTATGCACCCAGCGCTTTGCGCGCGAATTCAACGCATTTAGCGGTTTCCTTCAATGCATCCGAACCCGCCGGAATCTCATATTCGAGCTCGATCGTCGCAGGAAACTTGTATTTTTTCGCACGCATCATTTCGAGAACTGCGACGATCGGCGTGTCGCCCTGGCCCCACACCACGTTGGCACCGCCGTGTTCTTTGTTTTTGCGGTCCTTAACATGCATACTCACAATGTGATCGTGCTTCGCTTCGAGCAACGGGAACGGATCATAGCCCGCAGCCACATAATGCCCCATATCGAAGTTCATCGCATTGTATTTCGACTGGCTCAAAGCAGTGTCCCACCAGGTCGGGGTTTGCTGGGTGTGGCCATGGTAGCCGCAATAGACCTTGTTTTTAGCGGCAATGTCACCAAGACGTTTCGTCTGCGCGGGATCGTTCGGCAGCTCTACATTCGCCTGGTTAGCACCCAGGGCTTTCGCCGCACGGAACGCGTAATCCACTTCGGCATCGGTGCTGGTCGCATTCAATGCATTGGGTTTGAAACCGTAAATGCTCACGCCCGCGTTGTTATACATTTTGCGAAGCTGTACGAACTTATCCATGGAGACCTTTGCACGCCATTCGGCCATTTTGGTCGCATACTCCTTTTGGATGGCTTTTTGCTCGTCCGTCATTTCAGGCCGTTTGCCATCAGGGCCGGGTGCCAGGTTCGGGCGCGGCGGGGCTTCCGGCGCTCCTGCGAACGACTCGCCAGTAGGGCCCATCAGCTCAATAGCGCTGATATTGGTTTCAATACAGTATTTCAAAATATCCTCGGCGCTGCCAGGCAGGCTCCGCCACGAATAGGTAATGGCCCCTACCTGCACGCCGTTGAACAGCGAATTGGGTTTGCCGAGCTTTTTAATGTAAGCTGGCGCGCCGAAAATAGGCGTACGCGCCATTACGAAACCCGCCGCCGCGAGGGCCGACGTGCCAAGAAAACGGCGTCTTGAAATGTCCAGGTCTTCCATAAAGTCAGGTTGGTTGTTTAAATATGGTTTAGTAGTACCGTCCGACATACTTGTTCTCCACGATCAGCTTCTTCATTTTCGCGGGGTCGATCGGCCCTTGCTGCGAATAGACGATCTTGCCGCCTGGTTCTACAAGTATGGTATACGGTAAAGCGCCCTGCCATTTCGAATCTACCGCTTCGATGAGCTTGTATTTGTCCTCGATATTGAAAATATAATTTTTGTTGGAAGCAAACTTGCCTTGCAGGAATTTCAGCGCCTTGTCTTTTTTATCGGGGTTATCCGCGCTGATCGAGATAAATTCGAAATCCCGGCGGCGGTACATATGGTGCATGGCCATAAAATCCGGGAACTCGGTCACACACGGCCCACACCAGGTTGCCCACACATTAATGAGTCGCAGTTTGTCCGATTTGTTCTGGATCAGCTCTTTCAAACCTGCTTCGTCGATGGTTTCCAGCGTCACCGGCTCTTTCGCCCAGGCCATTTGCTCTTTCTTCACGTTATCCTCCTTGGACGCCCATTTCATCGAGCAGCCGAACGTCTTGGTAGTAGGTACAGGCACCGGTTTTCCGGCCAGCAATGCCTCAATGGCATTTTTCGCGTCCAGGTTTTTGGGCGTGCCCGTAGGCTTCTCCACGTCGTCGATCCGGCCGTTGTACTGCAATTTCCTGGCCTTGTCGAAAATGAAAATATGCGGTGTAGCGACGGGACCGTATGCCAATGCGGTCTTCTGGTCGTCGCCGTCGTAGAGATAAGGGAAATTGTAAGCCATATCCTTCGCCCGGAGCTTCATTTCGTCAAAGGAGTCGCTCAGGTCGGTGTAGCCCAACTCGTCAAGCAGGATCGCCTTCGGGTCATTGGAGGAAATGGCTATTACCGCAACCTTTTTTGCCTTATAATCGGAAGTAAGTTTCTTGATGCGTTCCTCATATGCCTGGGCGGTTGGACAATGGTTGCAGGTAAACACGATTGCCAGAATATCCGCACCTGCAAAGCTTTTGAGTGAATATCGCTTGCCGTCGACGCCTAGTAGGTTAAAATCCGGAGCCTGGGCCCCTATTTTCAAAGTCTCGGGCTGGTCGGCCGCAAACGCCGCCACCGCACTGACGCACAATACAATAACAAAAATCAGTTTCTGAAACGCGCGCATAGTTCTGGTTTTTGGTTGAGTTATGAATTTAAACCAAAAGCGGGCGCGTTACAATAAAATACTGGTTTTGTACTATTGAAATTCAGCTCATTAAAAAGGAAGAAACTGAAGAGCGGGGGAATTTTGGCATTGGAGCAGGAGACCCCGTCGGGGTCGCGCAATGCGGTCGATGTATTTCTTGCTATAAACAGGAAGCCGCTCTGCGGCGGTCTTTGCATTATCGACTCTGCCGGTAAGCATGGACGCCTGATGCCGGAGGCATCCCCTGTTTGTAGAAACCCGTATCAACACATGACAAAAGGCCCCGGCGGGGCCTCCTATCGTTACAATCCATTTTCATACGCCTACTTCCATCTATAATCCACTTAAAAATCCAATTTTCAAACGGTTGAGGTAACCGCAAGTTTTTTGAGACAACTGAAAACCTGCTGACACAGGGCTGTCACAATGGTTACTTAGCTTTGCATCAACTTCAAACCAAAACCCAAAACCAGACATGGCCACAACAACGTCACTCAGAGGATTCGCAACTGTCAATTTCTACGCAGCCGACCTCGATGCCGCGAAAAAATGGTATTCAGAAGTATTTGAAATCCAGCCTTACTTCGAAAAGCCAGGTTATATCGAGTTTCGTGTGGGCGATTACGAACATGAAATGGGCATTATCGATGCCAAATGGGCACCTCCTAATGCCGCAGGGACGCCTGCCGCAGGGACGCCTGGCGGAGCGATCATTTACTGGCATGTCGATGATGTAGAAGGAGCTTATAACAGATTGCTGGATTTGGGGGCCACTACTTATCAGCCGGTTATTACGCGAGGCGAAGGATTTGTGACGGCTTCCGTAGTCGATCCGTTCGGCAACATTCTAGGCGTGATGTACAATAAGCATTATCTGTCAATTGCAAATGGAAACTAAAAACGGAATTGAGGCCATCACCGCGCCAGGTAGCGAAGAATGGCGCGCCTGGCTGGCAAAAAATGGCACAAAAAAGGACGCTGTATTTCTGATTATTTACCATAAAGACAGCCCCACCCCCAGTATCGGCTATAAAGATTCCATCGAGCACGCATTGTGCTACGGCTGGATTGACAGCAAGGCCATCAAGCGCGACGCGGAAAGCTTCTATCTCACATTCACGAAACGTAACCCGAAAAGCAAGTGGAGCATCGTGAACAAAGAACGCGCCGCCCGGATGACCAATGCGGGCCTGATGCGTCCCGAAGGCCAGGCGATGATCGACCTTGCAAAGGAAACGGGTGCCTGGGACGCCCTCGAAACCGCTGGCAATGCGGTGATCCCCGACGACTTGCAGCAGGCTTTCGACGCTAATCAGAAGGCATTCGAAAACTTCGCCAGATTCGCCCCTTCTTCCAAAAGGCTGATCCTGGAATGGATATTGAATGCAAAAAGGCCTGAAACACGCGAAAAACGCATTACGCAGTCGGTGGAAATGGCTGCACGTAACGAACGCGCGAATCACCCGCGCTGAAACTTTTTTCGCCTTTGATACCTTTGCTAGCATGAATGCCCGCATTCATTGACCATGCAAACTGATATCAACATGTCCGCCCCACAACTAACCGGCCTGCAAAAACGCGCTTCGAAATACCTCAATAAAGCAATCTCCTACCAACTCCGGCCGGGCGAAGTCATTGAAGGCTATTTCTCGGGCTTTGATCCCAACTCCATCGACCGGGCGGTGATCCAGATGTCGAACGCAGCGGATAAAACCACGTTACCGCTGATGACGGTGCTGAATTATTTTGAAGGTGTTGAGGATGAGGAATAGACCGCAAAATTTGCAAACCGAATGCAAATCATGAAAAAGGTGCAGCGCACCGCAAGACTTGTAGACCGAATGCAAATCACGACAATGCAAAGGTGCAGCGCACCGTAACAAAAGCGTTATAGGCTAACAAAAATTCGCCATCGCATTTCTGACCGGCCGGAAGCCTGCGAATAGGCGGCACGAAGCCAGAGCTTCGCGCCATTGTTACCTTGAATAATTTCTATTGATGCCTACGTCCACCCTACTTTCCTCCATTGCTCTTGCTCCATGGCACTTGCGCCGTACTTCGCAAATACGCGATCAACTCGGTCACCTCTTTATCGGAAAGGTTATCCAGCAGCCCGGTCGGCATCATCGATGATGGCGTTACCTCGCGGGTTTGAATGTCGGATTTGTTGATCAAAACAGCGTCTTGCCCGACTATGCGCAACGTAAGCTGCCGGTCGGTTTCTTTGGCGACGTTGCCTACGTACGTACGCCCGTCGCGCGTGGTGATGACGACCATTTTGTAGTCGTCCTGAATTTCGCCACTGGGGTCGAGGATATTACCCAGGAGGTAGTCGAGGTTGGCCCGATTGGAGCCCGTGAGCTCCGGACCGATGATGCCGCCTTCGCCATAAAGTTTGTGGCAAGGAGCACAGGTGCGTTGAAATACCAGGCGGCCCTGGGTTTTGCTGGCTTCGGCTACTGCCTTGTCGGTAAGAAGCGTACGATATTTTTTATAGGTCTTTTCATCGAATGCGACGTGGTCGATAGGCCCCCATACTTCCACAAAACCGCTTCCGACCACTCGCCGGAGCTGGCGGGCGACGTAGATCGGTACGTCCTTTTTAGGAATTACATTCTTCGAAATGGCCTGCGTAAGGAGCCAGCCTGATTTCGGGCGGGAGGCAAGCGTCTGTACGGCTTCTGATTTTTCCTGCGTATTGAATTTCGGATAGGCCTCGATAAGCTGCCTGGCCAATGGCTCGCTATCGTATCCGGCCACCGCACGGATCGCGTCGAGACGCAATGCATTGTCGTTCAACAGTGCGGGAAGTTCAGCTGCGAGCTCGGGGCGCTGGCGCGCGGCGAGGGATTGGAGGGCCTTTTTGCGCTCTGCCAATGCGGCGGATTTATTTTTTAATGTCGCTAAGGCAGTTTTCGCAGATTCGGTGTCGCCAAAATGACGGCCGAGGTCTGCGGCAAGCCGGGCAGTGGGTTTGTCTGCCTGCTTCAATTTGGCGTAAACGGCGTTCCAGTTTTCAGGCGTTTTAATGTCGGTCCGGCCCTCGAGACCGTCCCGCATACCCGTCAGGATATCCACCCTGTTCGACGTCGATTTACCGGCGGTTGCCACCAGCGTATTGATTTGGTCTGCATCTACCAATCTCCTGGCTATAAACTGGGTTACCATCGGAACCTTACTCCCCGCGGCCAGTTCCAACGCTTTGGCGGCATTGTCCTTTACCAACGGCTCGATCCCAAACCAGACCATCTTCGGGAGATTATGGTCCTGCGCATCCTCTGCGTGCGTAAGCAAGCCTTTGGCAATAGCCCATTTTGCATTAGAATCCAGTCGTTGCAGGGCCGAGGCCAGGTAGAGCCTCACCACAGGCGACGGATCACTTACCGCCATTTGCGCAAACTGGCCGGTAACGTCCGTTCCCGGTTGCGCATCTTCGCACAAGAACTGGATCGCCTAGGCCCGCACGTGGGCATCCGCATCAGACAGCGCCTGTTTCAATACTGCACTACTCAGGTTATCAGTCACTTTCAACGCCCACATGGCACGAAGGCGGTTGTCGGCGTTGTCTTTGGATTGATATAATGCATTCAGTTTTGCCACCGCATCTTGCGAAATCTTGCCTGTCGCGGCCCGACTTTGCAAAATCACGCGGGCGCGGCGGGCATGCCACTCACTTTTGCTTGTTTGCAATGCGGCGAGCTCTGCATCTGAAAGTTTGTTGAGATCGTCGTAGCGCCCTTTCCAGTTTTCGGCGAGGGAGTTTTTGGGCATAACCCTGTAAATCCGTCCGGTTTCGGAGTTGAGCACATCCGAACCGCAAATGTCGGCGTCATGCCAGTCGAGGATGTACATGCCTCCCTCGGGCCCTATTTCCATGCTGAAACCGACCCATTGCGCATTGTTGGCCATCAGGAAATCGTCGCTATGCTTGCCCGAAAAGCCCGAACCTTTGGGCACGAGTTGATCTGAAAGAATACCGTGTTCGTGGATGTTAGCCATGAATATCTTGCCGCGCTCCGAAGACGGGAATGCATCGGAAAGGTAAATACGCGCCCCGCCATGCGCCGACCGGTGGCTATGATCGGCGATAGTCTTGATATCGTTGTACACATAAGGATTGAAATGCTGCCCGCCCTGCCGGTGGTAAATGCCGCCCGGCACCACATGCCACAAATGCGGGATCACACAGGCGGTGATAAACAGCTGGCCTTTTGCATCATAGTCAATGCCCCAGGGATTGCTGAAACCGTGAGCCACCACTTCAAATTTACGCTTCGTAGGATGGTACCGCCACACGCCGCCATTGATATCGACACCGTCCTCCACCTCGATATTCTCGGGAAAGGCATCGTTATGCCGGTACAATTTACCTTTTCCAACCGGCTTGCCCACTTTGGAAGGTGTTGCGAAGCCTTGCAAACCGTAAAGCCAGCCATCCGGCCCCCAATGGAAGCTATTGAGCGTTTCGTGGCGATCACGAATACCCCAGCCGGTCAGGCGGACTTCGATATCATCCACATCTGCCTTGTCGTCTCCGTTTTTATCGGGTACAAAAAGCAGGTTGGGCGGCGCTCCGACGAACACCCCGCCAAAACCGACCGCCAGTGCAGCCGGAAACGCAATGCCTTCCATAAATACCTTCCTGCTATCGGCCACGCCATCGTGATCAGTGTCTTCCAGGATCAGAATGCGGCTGGTACCGGCGTTGGAAAAGCCTTTGCCGCGCGATTCGTAGTCTTTGTTCTCGGCAATCCACATCCGGCCGCGGTCGTCCCAGCAGAATGCCATCGGCTGGGTCATCATCGGCTCGGAAGCAAATGCATTGACCTGATAACCGTCCTTGACCGTCATAGCCGCCACCGCTTCCTGCGCGCTTAGAAATTTGGCCTCCCTTCCCTCTTTCTGGGCCAATGCCCATAGGGCCGTGGTATTATACTGCCCCGTATTACCGATGAACTCGCCGAAAGTTTTATTCAGTTCAACATCCTTAAAATCACCCGTGTAAACGACCAGTTCATGCTTGATGGTCTCGGTTTCTCCTTTTTTAATATGCCAATCACCTTTACGCGCGCGTGCAGGTCCTGCGCCCAGCTGCCCGTCCACACGCCAGGTGTTCGGATAGCCTTTGTTGGATGGATGGTCCAGAATCGCAATGTGCGCCAAATCACTACGGCCTTCTACCTGCATACCGATATCCACCCACATGGCGGCCTGTCCTTCTGCTTTTTCGTTCTTTTGGCGGGCCGCATTCATCACCGCACCTTTGATGCCCTCTTTCCACGGCATACGCACAAAAAGGCCGCCGTAGTCATATTTGCCGATCGTTACGTCGGTTTTGGCCTCGCCGCTCCATTCCAGGTCCAGAAGATACTTCCCGTCTTTCACCCGCATCGACCAGTTTTGTGTCTCGGTCAACACGGCTGTGCCGGTGGAATCGAGCAGGTCGTAGACGGTTTGCCATTTCACTTCCGTACCTTTTGCCTTGATTACGCCGGCCGATACTTTTTTCCAATAACCATCGCTTGGGTGGTGGAAGTAGTCACGGCCATTCACGCGGGTGTAACCCCAGTAAATGCCTGTCTGATGCTTATGGTGCCCCGGACTATACTCAGTTAGAGCGCCTTTGCCGTCGGGAGCAACGAGTGGGTGCAGGTAAGGCCGAAAATCGGGTTTTGCATTCTGTGTTAATATTGGTTTGGTGTCGTTGCCCCTGAAAATACTGATTGTTTCGCCCTTGGCATCCTGTACAGCACGCAGTGGCGTGTCGGCAGAATGAGGCGCCACATATTCCATTGCGGGCCGGTTAAAATCATCTTCAAATGCAAATAATACAAAAGCAAATAACAGCGGTAGCAACCTGAGCAAGTTCATGAGCAGAAGTCCTGGGTTTAGGATTAAATACGGATGCAGTATGACCATCCCGATATGCCGACATAAGTAAAAAGCCCCCCGGAATTACTCAATATTTCATGTTCCTGCTTGTTTACTTCAATTTGATTCAAAGAAAATGCCTAACTTGAGGGTAACACAACACCCATCAACAGCCGCGCCATGACATCCTTGAAACTCTTCATCCTCTTCATTACGATCACCATGATGCATAATCACGGGATCATTTACCGCACCAGTTCGAAACGTTCGACACTGCGGCCGCGGGAGACAATGGAAGATCGCATTAAACCCAAACCCGCAAACATGCTCGGCACCTGGCGCATTTCCGGCGTGAGTATCACCGAGCGTGGAATCGTTCAGCCCGACGGGCAACCGTTGAGACAATTCGAGGCGGGTGATAAACACAGTATGTTGATCTCGTTCTTCCCAGACAGTACTTTCACCAGAGTGGGGACGGCAGGCGAATACACCGCCGGGAGATGGGATTTTGATACGACTGCCCACACCATTTTCCTTACCTTTAACCGTAAGACGGAGGAAATAGGCGTATTCTTTTCCTACACCGGCAATGGAATGCGATTGATCAACTTCGAATATTCGCCCAACGAAAGCGTTTCGCTGATCGAATACGGTCACAAGCTGCTGCGCTTCCAGGATGATCCTTATTTTGAAAAAAACAACTGGTGGCGTGTCAAACCCGCGAAATCGGAAAGTGACGGTCAAATCCGCGCCAGACTGCTCAACTATCTGGCCCATACGGCATCGATCCTCAGCAGCGCGCAGGTCCGCGAGCAGGATTATATTTCCATGGAGTTTTCCCAGGGCATTGTGAAGCTTTATAATGTGGGAGTCGGAATAGTAAAAAAAGACAAAATCCCGGCTACCTGGCTGGGCTCATTCTACTCGGTCGAAGAGGCGCACAAGGCCTATGATATGTTTGAGGATTATCTCTTTACAGCCAAACACAAGAAATACCAGAGCGGCAACTGGGTGCGCGATGATCATCACATCCTTGTCGACATTCACAATGGCATGAAACAAAAATAGCAGCGGCGCCTCGGCGCCGCTGGCACGAAGCTCCTGCTTCGTGCATACCATTCGCAGGCCTCCGGCCGGTCGATACCGCGGCCGTTTGATACCGTTTGACGATCGCTTTTCGGTGCTGACCGGCCGGAGGCCTGCGAATAGTGGGTGCGAAGCCTGAGCTTCGCACCATCCTTACAAAATATAGAACTTCTCGGGCTGGAATGCCTGCGGCACGTGCTTGTCCCGCATCATCTGCTTCAAATCACGCTCGATATTCCGCGAGATAGACAGCACAGGCGTATCGGTCGGCTTGTTCTCGAACGGATCCTGCAAATGGATCGCCATTTTTTCGATCAGGAAGAAACACGCGGTAATCACTACCAGAACCGGTACCATGAGGAAACCGAACAGCTGCACGAGCCCGAACGGCAACAGAAGGATGAAGAAGTGTAATGCCAAATGAATGTAAAGGCTGTAAGTCGACGGAAACACCGTGTTCTTGATCCGCTCCGACTTACCCATATGGTCGCACAAGCGCGTAAGCGTCTGATCGAGCTCTACTTGTTGATACGGATTCAACCAGCCTTGTTTCAATGCATTATTCAAATCACGTGCGTGCAACTGCACGAGCCCGACGTGCTTGTTATCGAAGTCTTTGAGGTATTCCAATTCTTCCTCCGACACAAACTTGCTGATCATCGGCATCGGGTCGTCGCGCCGAAGCCCCTTGCCCAAAGCATAACACCAGGCGATCTGGCGTTTGATCATCCGTTTTTTGAAACCATCGATCCTATCCGGATCCAACGGGTCCTCCATTAATGACAGTATCTGGCGCGCAAACGTACGGGAGTCGTTCACGATAGCTCCCCATACGATCCGGGCCTCCCACCAGCGGTCATAAGCCTGGTTGGAGCGAAATGCAAGCAGCAGCGAAATAATCGTCCCGAGCACACTGTGCACCGTCATCGGGATCGAAATATTAGTAATATGGAAATTCTGGTAAATGATCTCGATCGCAATACCGTAGATCGTCACGAACAGGATTTCGTATTTGATTTTACCAAAAATATAGCCTATGGGAATATTCTTTTTGAGAAGCATAATTCACTGATATTTACCTTTTTCACAATCTCAATAGTCAAAACAAGAGTACCTTACCGGTAGCTGTCGGCGAGCGACGTAGCCCGCACCATATCGGCGTTGATCATCGTGTAGCCCGTCTTTTTCAGCACCGGCAGTGCGTCCAGACTGCTCCGGGTCAGCTTGGGAATGCCATATTGCCCGGAATAAGCGATGTAATCGGTTTCGTGGTATTCAAGAAAATTTTTCAGGAGCGCGAGCTTGTTACCGTAGAAGAAATCGATCTTAATACTGGTCAATTCCGGATAGGTATCTTTGAGTATTCTGCACTCCTGCCAGAACTCCTCCGGAACGAGTTCATATTCTTTTTCGCGGTATGTGGAAAAGAGCAGGTCCTGGATGTCGTCGGCCACGTGGAAAAGGTGCGTGAAGACTACTCGCACCTCGTCGCGGATATCTCTCACAATGGCTTCAGCGATTTGAATGCCTTCATTTGTAAAGTCCGTTGGTATCACCACTGTTCTCATATAAATGCCGTCTGTTAAGTTAACAATGCGTTGATAATCAATCAACAATGCAATGTTACAGCGGAGACATTAGCCCTGTTTAAGAGCTGCATTATAATATAGTGAGAGACTTATTAGAATGAAGTAAGAATATTAAAATGAGATAAGAACACTCAAAAGTACTTGAAAGGCAGGTAGGTGGTGAAGCGTGTCCCTTCTCCCACCCTGCTCTGTACGTCGGCCTTACCCTGGTGCATCCGTATGATATTGTGGGTCAGCGGCAAACCAATCCCGTAACCTTTGTACCGGGCCGTGTTGGAGGCCCTGAAAAACGGTACGAATATCTGCCCTATCTCTCGGTCGGGAATACCAATGCCCTGATCGGTGATCTCGACGATCACATATTTAGCGTCAGCGCTGATCTTAATCGTCACCGGCTTATTGTCGGAATATTTGCAGCTGTTGAGCACAATATTGGAAAAAGCAGCTTTCAGTAATGCCAGGTTTCCGTTCACAGTAAGCTTTCGCTCATCGTCGGGCAAGTTATCGAAATCAATGGACACCTGGTTTTCCGGGATAATGCGATCGGCAGCTTCTTTCACCGAAAGGATCAGTTCGTCGATCCGCACCTCTTCCCATTGCTCTTTCTTTCCGTCAAAACCGGTTTGAGCGAGACTGAGCATGCTGTTGGTCAGGTGTTCGAGCTTTTCGACTTCTTTATAAATATTCAAAAACGATTCCTTTGCCGCATCGGGCAGGCCCGGCATTGACATACCCAGCTCGGCCTCCCCGCTCACGACTGTCAACGGCGTCCGGAACTCGTGGGACGCGTTGCTGACGAAGTTGTTCTGCATTTCAAAAGTTACTTCCAGCCTGTCGAGCATATCGTTGAAAGTCCTCGAAAGCGCCTCCACATCGTCGTCGGTAGGCTCCACCACGAGCCGTTGATGCAAGTTATGGGCATTAATACCCTTCACATTGCGGATAATGCGGCGGATCGGCTTGAAGATTTCGTTGGAAAACAGCTTCCCGAATGTGAACACAAAAACCATCGCAATGAAAAAACCGATCAGCAGCAGGTTTTTCAGGTTATTCATTTCCTGCATGCCGTAAGTGTCGAGCGCCGACGACACCACCATTATATCCCGATTATCCCGCGCAACACGAAGCACCACATAAGAAGTGTCGTGGTTGAAAAACCTGACCGGAATATCGTGTTGAGCAGGTTCATAAAACGACGACGGCAATGCAAGCCGTTTTTTGGTCGCTTCGTCGGGCTGCCCAGGCAAGATGCGGTGTTTTTCGTACGGCAGACTACCCAGATGCCGCTCCTTGATATCGTAATAGATGGATGAGAGAGATTTGTTATCCTGCAAAGCCGCATGCCCCACGATATCCGACCGCACTTCGAGACGGTGGAAAAAGCTTGTAGCAATATTTTCAGAAGCAAAAAAATAGACAAATACGCTCAACGCCAGGATAATACCAGCAGATAATGCGGTAAAAATCAGTGCGATCTTATTTTGAATCTTCATACGACTGACGAATCACATATCCCATCCCAAACACAGTGTGTATCAGCTTAATATCATGATTTTTATCTATTTTTTTCCGGAGATAATTGATATACACATCCACGACATTCGTCCCCAGATTGAAATTGATATCCCACACATTTTCCAGGATTTCCATTCTATTCAGTACACGGTTGGTATTTGAAAGGAGGTATTCCAGAAGGCGGAATTCCGTGGCTGTCAGTTCGATCGGCTGCCCTCCGCGTTTAACCGTCTTCGTTACTTTGTCGAGCACGAGGTCGCCCAACGTTAATATTTTGTCGTTTTTCTCCTTTTCCGGTTCCTTACCGCGGCGAATAAGCGTCCGAAGCCGCGCTTCCAGTTCAGCTAATTTGAAAGGCTTGGTCATGTAGTCGTCTGCTCCCGCGTCGAGGCCCGATACGATGTTTTCAGTCGTACCAAGCGCAGTCAGCATCAGGATCGGCGTGGTAACCTGTGCCTGGCGCGCACGGCGGCAGACCTCCATGCCGTTAATGATCGGGATCATCAGATCTAGAATAATCACGTCGAACTGGTGCTGTAACGCCATTTGCAGCCCCGATTGCCCGTCCATGGCGATTGTGATCTCATGGCCGTTGGCGGTAAGGCTGCGCTGGATCAGGGATATCACGTTAGGCTCATCTTCAATGAGCAAAAGCTTCATGGGTAACTTGGAAAACGGCATTGCAATTGAGGTTTTAAAGTGTAAGGTATAAAAAAACCGCTTGGCAATACATTTTTCCAACATTTCCGTGCTTGCTACCATTTCAATCCGCGGGGATTACTGTTAAATTGTCAATCTTTTCACACGCAACGTTCCCATACCTTGGCTACACTTCTACCATGCACTCCTAACGGACTCAAAATCTGCGCGAAATGCCTCGCCGCATCCGTCCTGTTTATCCTTTTGGCTGCCTGCAGTCTGTATGCTGCAGATTTCAAAGTGATACTCACAGGCAACACAGCCGACTTTGAAAATCCCGCCGACATTTTTCCGATTGTCGAAAACTACCTCGCTACCAAACCGGGCCCATTGCTTTGGGTATTTAACGGAGATTCCTTTCCCGAGCAAATGACCATCGAACAGGTCGCTGAATGGAAAAGAAAGGCCAATGCCCTACTCGACCGCAACCCGGAGCTCCATATGCTCCTCAACCAGGGCGACCGCGAATGGCTCAATTCCGGCAAGGAAGGCTGGCAACGGATCACTGCGTTGGACAAAGCGCTCGACCGCGAAAAACACCAGCGTTTTCAAGTATTTCTGGGCCATGGCTGCCCTGGCCCGTGGACGGTTTCTTTCCCCATGCTCGAAGTAGTGGTGATCAACTCCCAATGGTGGAACCACCCGCATGATAAACCCAAACCCTCCTCCGACGCTTGCACCATCGCCGACACCGACAATTTCGTAGAAGAACTGGAAGGTATTCTTGATGAGACGACCGATAAAAACGTGCTTGTGCTCTCCCACTTCCCCATTGAGTCGCTGGGAAATTATGGCGGGCGATTTTCGGCAGCATCCTATTTCTCCCCTCCGCTGATAGGCAACGCATTGGTAGGCTTCCGGCAGAACATCGGTACCAGCCGCGACATTTCGAATGCCAACCTGGGCCTGTATCGTTACAAAGTGAATGGCGTATTGCAGGATTACAGCTCGGTGATCCTTGCCTCCGGACACGAACGAAACCAGTCGGTTGTACAAAAGGATAAGAATTTTTTCATTAACAGCGGCGGAATCGCCGGAGGCTCATTCATCGCGCATAGCAGCAAGGCCGCGTTAGCGTCATCATCAGCGGGTTTTGTAGAAATAACCTATTCTTCAAATGGCTATGTGAGCTATCAGCACTGGTCGGTGAGCGGAACTCAGGTGTCGAAAAAGGAAACTGGTCCGATATTCGCATCGGCATGTGAAAATGCTGGCAAAGGAATTACTAACACGCTTTTCCAGCCCTGTAACCCGGTAATCAAGCCTTCCGACAAAATGGACACGCCGCGACCCGAGCCAACCACCGTGGCGGCGGGCAGTGAATACGCCAGCAGGCGTTTCAAGGAAAAATGGTTTGGGAAACATTACCGCGACTCCTGGACCGTGCCTGTTAAAGTCCCGTATCTCGACATGGACACGACCTTCGGTGGGCTGGTCATAGCCGGAAAAGGCGGCGGCCGGCAAACGACCTCCCTGAAACTCGTGGCGGGTAATGGAAAGGAATATGTCTTCCGCTCGGTAGACAAAGATCCTTTCCGCGCGCTCGCCTACGAGCTGCGCGGGACGGTCGTCTCGCAGGTACTCAAAGACCAGACCTCCACCCAGCAGCCCTATGGCGCCATGGCTGTGGCGCCGCTGCTCGACAAGATCGGGATCCTGCACGCCAGTCCCGAACTGTTTGTTCTACCGAAAGACAACAAATTGGGCGCATTCAAAGCGCAGTATGGCAACCTTTTCGGTATGCTGGAAGAGCGGCCGACTGATAAAATTTCAAAATCGAAGGTCTTTGGAGGAGCCAAAGACATTGAAAAGAGCTTCAAGCTGTTCAACAAGCTCTACCATGATCATGACAACCACGTAGACAAAGCCGAATTCGCCCGGGCGCGGATGTTCGACCTTTGGATCGGCGATTGGAGCAAGCACGAAGACAACTGGAAATGGGCGGGTTACAAAACCGCCGACGGGGAGCTCTATCGCCCTATCCCCCGCGACCGCGACCATGCATTCTCCCGCTGGGACGGGATCATCCCCTGGCTCGCCGACCGCGAATGGGGTATGCCTAACGGCGAGAACTTCGCCGAACGCATTCACGGCCTCCGCAGCCTTATGTGGCAGGCCCGCCACCTCGACCGCTTCCTGGGCAGCGAGCTGACCAAATCGGATTGGATAAAAGCTGCCGGAGAAATCCGGAATGCCATTCAAGAGCAGGACATCGCCGCCGCTGTGCACAACATGCCCTCCGAGATTTATGAAAAAGACGGACGCGAAATCGAGCGAAAACTGAAAGTACGCATCGGCGACCTGCAAAAGTATGCCGCCGAATATTACGCATTACTGGCGAGGGAAGTGGACGTGGTTGGCTCCAATAAAGCAGAATATTTCAAGGTAATGCGTGAAAAGAACGGACAGGTAACGGTAACTGTCTACGATGTTTTCAAACAAAGCCGACAAGCCGATACTTCCAAAACCTACTATCACCGCGTTTTCGATCCGGCAGAAACCCGTGAAATCAGGCTGAACGGGCTGGGTGGCGATGATGTTTTCGATATTCAGGGAAAATCCGATCGATCGATTCTCGTGCGCATTATCAGCGGGAGCGGCGAGGATTACATTGCGGACAGGTCCGATGTAAGCAAAGGGCCCCAACAAACCCTCATTTATGAAAAAGATCCCAATCCACTCCATGAGCTCGGCACGGAAGCACGTGAGGTGAAGCCAGTCGACGAGCGCTACTACGAATACGACCGCAACGCATTCAAATACAACACCTATCTACCCATTGCATTACTTACCTACAACCCGTTCGTGGGTTTCGCCGTCCACGGCGGCGTCACATTCACCCGCCAACGTTTCGGCAAGCCCGACTTCGCCGCGAAACATTCGCTCAGCGCGTCGGTGAGTGTGAAGGGGAATTATGAGTTCAGCTATAACAACCAGTTCCGGCAGTTGGTGGGCCAATGGGACGGCATTTCGCAGGTGACACTTTCCAGGCCGCTCAATTACAACTTTTTCTTCGGAGTGGGTAACGATACGCCCAAAAGCAACGAGCTGCCTTCCAATTACTACCGCACCCAGTATAACTCGTTCGCGGTATCGGCCGGTTTGCTCCGCCAATTCTGGAAACAGAGCAAAATCGAAGTTACCGGAAGCTATGAGCTCGCCGAGGGCATTCTAAGAAACAACAGCTACCTCGCCGACCACCCGGATATTTTCGGTGTAGAGCAATTGCATTTGATCTTCGCCAAAGGTATTCTCAACCTCGACTTCCGAGACCGTGCCGCATTACCCGAACGCGGCTTCCGCTTACAGCTGACCCAGCAGGCCGGCCATGTTTCGCAATCCCGCAACGACCTGGCCTCGATATCGGAACTTGAAATCGAGCAATATCTGTCCAACCACAGCAAAAACCCGCTCACCCTGGGCCTCCGCCTGGGCGGCGGCATCGCGAAAGGCCAGCTGCCATTTTACAAACTATTCTCGCTGGGCCAGCTTAACGACCTCCGCGGTTTCAAACGCAACCGCTTCACCGGGGAATCGAAGGGTTTCCTCAACACCGAACTGCGCTGGCAGCTTACCGAAACCCGGAACACCTTTGTCCCACTAAAAATGGGTGTGCGGGCATTTTATGATGTGGGAAGAGTCTGGGCAAAAAACGACCCCGGCGGCGCCAACTACTGGCACCAGGGCTACGGCGGCGGATTTTACATCACGCCCTTCCGCGAGCAATTTGCGTTCAATATCAGCGCAGGGACCTCGAAAGAAGAATCGCTCTTGCTGATGATCTCCATCGGAAGCTTTTTCAAGTAGAACAGAGCGCAGCACCAGCCTATGCAGCAAAAGGATATCGATACACAAGCTGGGTCGAACCTCCCGGTTCGGCCCCACCATTTCAAGGCCTCTGGCCGCTAACGTTTCCGCTTTCTATTCTCGACATAATCCTTTACCGCCTCTCGCGTAGTATACCAAACATTTCCCTCCTTGTAAGCGTCGATCTTCCCCTGGCGCGCCAGCAGGCTCACATACTCCTGCCCATAAGGCACTTCCGGCTCCTCCACAATGCGTACGATCGGCTCATATTCATACTCATACCCCGGCAAAGCACTCAAGTAGATATTCAGACTGCGCTCCAATGCCTGCGTCATCAAAACGCACAGCTTCTGGTACGACCCCTTGTTGGCCTGATTCAGGGCCTCATAGTATTTCTTCCTGTCATTTTTAAGAATAATCGCCGGGGGAAACCCAGCGCGCATCAGCAAGAGGTTCATCGCCAGCCGCACCGTCCGCCCGTTTCCGTCGAAAAACGGATGTATCCAAACCAGCCGATGATGGAAAACCGTCGCCAGCAAAATATCATTCAGGCCCATCGGGTTCTCATTCGTAAACTCAATCAACTGATCGAGCAGATCCGGCACCTTCCGCGCATTAGGCGGCGTAAAGTTCGCCCCCACGATGCGCACGCCTCCATCGCGTATGCGCCCGGCAAAATCATCCTCGACGGACCGCATCACCAGCTCATGCAGCGAAAGGATATCGATACCCCGCATAGCATAATCCGGGCTCACCAGGCTATACAGGTATTGGATCGCCTTTTCATGGTTATGCACTTCAAAATGCTCCCGAAGTGACTTTCCTTTAATGGTAATACCCTCTTGCAACACCAGTTGTGTTTCTCTTAAACTAAGCGTATTGCCTTCAATGCTGTTACTATTATAAGTCCATTCCAAGGCCAATCCTTCCCGGATTTTCGCCAAAGCGGAAGAAGGAATAGGGCGACTGCTTTTAATCCGGTCGCGTTTCTCGTACAACCTGTCAAACACGGGCTGTATGTCGAGTATATCGGTGAGTTCTGGCTCAAACATAGCGCTAATATCGGAATTTTTCTTTTTTTATCCTATCCGATATTAAGTACCCCGCAAAAAAAGGGAGAAAAGCTTCTCCCTTTTTAAAACCATCAATCAATCTTAACCGAACCCAATGAGGTTCAATCACTTACTTCGTAGTTACACTTTTCAATTGGAGGCCTACGATAGCGGCTTTCTGAGCAGCGCTATAATTGGTGTCAGGCGTATTTTTCACTTTTTGCGGTGCAGGGCTATCCAGAACTGGTGCCGCAGCAGGCAATGTGTTGTTAACAACTGCTACTTTGGTTTTTTCTTCAATTGTATATGTAGAATTGTTGTTGGCATAAGCTGCGCTAGTGATTGCTACCAAAGCAACGGCTAGCATATTTTTTGCATTTTTCATTGTTAATAGTGTTTTATGTTTTCCTTGTGTTCTCAATCGTATTTCGAGTACAAATATAATACAATATTCTGAAAACAAACGTTCAATGCACTTGACAACAGAATAGTACAACGCCTGCTACATGCAAAAATGCCCGTTAGCAAAACAAAAATTATATAACTATTCAAAGATTCGAAATCTGAAAGTTATCAAATTGTCACTTTTTGACCCTTATAAGATTTTGCACCGCCGAACGCCTATGTTACCTTATTGTTAAGCGCCATTAAACACTTCCATTTTATTCTAAATCAACCGTCCAAAACCAAATTATATTTGGAGTGGATTCTACCAATACCCGAAATCACCGAAGAATTGCCGCACAGAAACCTAAAACCGCGAATTTTTTTTGAAAAATTTTTGAAAAATTTTTCTCCGGATTGATTATTCGGTAAAAATTGGCCCTTTACAAGCCTTTTGACAGGTCGGCAGGGAGGTAAATCGAGCCGGCGGCGGCGGGAAGTCTGGACAAAAATGACCATCTTTGCACCCCCTCAACGGGAACGACAACAGACACGCCGGTCATACAGAAAGCGACCGTGGAAAGGAACCTATGAAAGTTTGCATTGCGGAAAAACCCAGCGTAGCCAAAGATATTGCAGCAGTGATCGGCGCCAGCCAGCGCCGCGACGGCTATTACGAGGGTAACGGCTATCAGGTAACCTGGACTTTCGGCCATTTCTGTACATTAAAAGAACCGCACGACTACACCGAACGCTGGAAATCATGGCGGCTGGAAGACCTGCCGATGATCCCTTCCAGTTTCGGGATCAAGCTGATAGACAATGAAGGCGCTATGCGGCAGTTCGGCGTAATCGAAAACCTGGTTCGCAATTGCGAAGAGGTGATCAACTGTGGTGATGCCGGCCAGGAAGGCGAGCTGATCCAGCGCTGGGTGCTGCTGAAAGCGAAATGTACAGTGCCAGTCAAGCGGCTGTGGATTTCATCGCTCACCGAACAGGCTATCCGCGAGGGTTTCGAGAAACTCCGTGAAGGCAGCCAGTATGACAACCTGTACGCAGCTGGCAGCGCACGCGCAATCGGCGACTGGCTGCTCGGCATGAATGCCACCCGGCTTTTTACCAAGAAATTCGGCGGCGGAAAGGCAGTACTGTCCATCGGACGCGTACAGACGCCTACCCTCGCGCTGATCGTCCAGCGGCAAAAGGAAATCGATGCATTTGTTTCGGAAGAATACTGGGAGCTAAAAACCGTCTACCGCGAAACGGAGTTTACCGCGACCATCGACCGCATTAAGAACGTCGAAAAAGCCAACAAAGGCCTCGCCTATCTGCAACAGCACGATTTTGAAGTAACCGCATTTGAAAAAAAGGAAGGCAAGGAGGGCAATCCGAGGCTTTTCGACCTCACCTCTTTGCAAGTTGAGGCCAATAAAAAATACGGCTATTCGGCGGAGGATACTTTAAAACACATTCAAAACCTCTACGAGAAGAAGTTCGTTACTTACCCCCGGGTTGATACCACCTATCTTTCCGAAGACCTGCACCCGAAAGTCGAAGGCATCCTGCGCGAGCTGACCTATTACAGCCAGTTCACAGCGCCGCTGCTAGCCAATTTGCCGATCCCCAAATCGAAAAATGTCTTCGACGACAAGAAGGTAACCGATCACCACGCCATTATCCCAACCGGCGTTCTTCCTGTGCATATCGGTCAGGATGAAAAGCGCATTTACGACCTGATCACCAGACGGTTTATCGCTGTTTTTTACCCCGAATGTAAAGTATCCAACACCACCGTGCTGGGAATGGTAGGGCAGGTAGAATTTAAAGCCACGGGCAAGCAAATCCTCGAACTGGGCTGGCGGGAATTGTACGTGAACGACAATGCCGTTAAAAAAGAGACCGAAGAGGAAAAAGTAATGCCGATTTTCGAAGTAGGCGAGCGCGGCCCGCACGAACCGCGCGTGCACCAGGGCAAAACTTCCCCGCCCAAAGCCTACACTGAGGCAACGTTGCTACGCGCCATGGAAACCGCAGGAAAACAGGTCGAAGACGAGGAAATGCGGGAATTGATGAAGGACAACGGCATAGGTCGCCCGTCGACACGCGCCAATATCATCGAGACGCTTTTTAAGCGTAAATACATCGAGAAAAAAAAGAAGAATGTATATGCCACGCAAACCGGTATTGACCTGATCGATACCATCCAAAACGAACTGCTCAAAAGCGCCGAGCTCACCGGACATTGGGAACGTAAACTCCGCCTGATCGAAAAAGGCGAATACGCGATGGACACTTTCAAACAGGAGCTGATTGAAATGGTGGTGAAGCTTACGCACGAAGTCAAAAATGAGCGTGCGCGGTCCATTACCATCATTGAGGAAACGCCGCTGGTCGCCGAGAAAGAGGAGAAACCCAAAAAGGAGCGCAAGCCGCGCGAACCCAAAGAAGAGGTTTCGATTGAAACCCTGCATTGCCCCAAATGCAAGGAACACCTTTTAAAGAAGGGCAAAACAGCCTACGGGTGCAGCAATTTCCAGGCTTGCGGCTTTAAGATACCTTTTGAGTTTTTGGGCAAGAAACTAACCGATAAGCACATTTTCGAGCTGCTCAGCAAAGGCAAAACCGCCAAAATCAAAGGCCTCCAGATTCCCGGCAGTGCCGAACCAATCGACGCACGGCTGGTAATGAATGGCGACTTCAATTTTGAAGTCGGGTAGCGCTACATGGGGCTATTGGTTGTTTCTACATAGGGTAAGTGAAAAGTAATACCCGAAATCTGGCATAGCGCCAGAAATTCCGATAATGTGGGCATTGACCCCTTATTCAGTATCCGGTCCGACGATTTTCGTGGGATACCTGCCTCTTCAAGCGCGTCGGTCAGGTTGATCCCTTTCACTTTGACAATTTCCTTGATATCGTCGACCAATTCCCTGGCACGGGCTTCAAATACTGTCGTTTCCATTTGTTGATGATGTTTGGTTTTAGTCTGAAAAGAACAAAACCGTGCCAAAGTTTTCGGGCCGATGGCCTCCTACTAGTCCTGGCGTGACATTTGCTTTCTGAAAAATGAGTATGCCACATCCCCCTCCTTCCTTGAATGAAAAGCAACTTTCGACAGTTTCCTATGAAGTGACTTTTAACTGCAAATCAATATGAATAATGATCGTCAACATGCCGCTACTTTCAGAATCGGCGGAGAAATAGAGATTAACCGTCTGGGATATGGCGGAATGCAGCTTACCGGCCAGGGAGTTTGGGGAGACGCGCCCGACCGGGAGAATGCAAAGAAGGTGCTCCGCGCCGCGGTTGAAGCAGGCGTCAATTTCATCGATACTGCGGATTCCTACGGGCCATATACCAATGAAACACTCATTGCCGATGCGCTTTCTCCCTATCCCAAAGACCTGCTCATTGCCACCAAAGGCGGCTTTGAGCGCACCGGCCCGAACCAGTGGCGTGTGAATGGCCATCCTGAGCACATCCGCCAGGCCATTGACGGAAGCCTCAAAAGATTGAAAAAAGATGTGATAGACCTGTGGCAGCTGCACCGCATCGACTCGCGCTTCCCGGTCGAGGAAACGCTTGGCCCGGTAGTAGATGCTGTGAAAGCGGGCAAAATACGGCACGTCGGATTATCGGAAGTGGATGTGGATCAAGTCAAACAGGCGGAGAAAACAATACCGATCGTCTCGGTTCAAAACCTGTACAACCTGGGCAACCGGCGATGGGAAGACGTACTGGATTATACCCTGGCGCGTGGAATGGCCTTTATCCCGTGGTACCCACTTGCGTCGGGACCCGAAAAGTTGAAACACAAAATTTCAGGGATTGCCGAGAAACACCACGCCACCACCGCGCAGATCGCGTTGGCCTGGCTACTCCAACGCGCCCCGAATATCCTGCTGATCCCGGGCACCAGCTCGTTGAAACATTTGGAAGAAAATCTGCAGGGAGGAAACATCCGGTTATCCGAAGCAGATTTCAAAGCATTATCCTGATCATGAACGACTATCAAAACAAAGTAGTAATCGTAACCGGTGCCGGAAACGGCATCGGCAGCGTGATAGCTACCCATTACGCCCGAAAAGGGGCAAGCGTAGCATTATGGGACCGCGACCCAAAAGGGTTGCGGACTATCCAGGAAGCATTCGAACAGGAAGGCCTCATGTGCAGTTCTCTGGTTATCGATTTGACCAATCCCGACGAAATCGTGACGGGTATCGAGCAGGTAAAGGCAACATCTGGAAGAATAGACGTATTGATCAACAATGCGGGCCTGGGCCGCACAAAATCCCCTTATGACCTTGGCGTGGATGATTGGGACTATGTATTAAACACCAACCTGCGGGGCAGCTTTCTCTGCGCGCGGGAGGCTGCGAGAGTGATGCGTGCGCAGGGCAAAGGCGCGATCGTGAACATTGCGTCCACGCGCGCGCTCATGTCTGAGCCGAACACGGAGGCGTATGCGGCTTCGAAAGGCGGTATCCTGGCATTGACACACGCATTGGCTATCTCGCTCGGCCCCGACCACATTACTGTGAATGCGATCAGCCCCGGATGGATCGAAACGGGGGATTACAGCCAGTTAAAAGCCTCGGATCACGCCCACCACCCGGCTGGCCGTGTTGGTAAGCCCGATGACATTGCCAGAGCGTGCCTGTATCTGACCAATCCTGAAAATGATTTCATCACCGGTGCCAATCTGATCATAGACGGCGGCATGACCCGCAAAATGATTTACGAAGAATAGCAGCTATTTTTCAATCTTTTTCAGCTCGCTGTCCAGGAAACTTTTCGGCAGCCATTTCGTACCGATCATCACACCTTCGATGGTTTTGGTATTGCCGATGTTCTCCAGCGGATTGGCGGCAAGCAGTACCAGATCGGACACATTACCGGCCTTGATGGAACCTGAATTGGGTTTGTTTAAGTAACTCGCCACGTTCACGGTACCCGTTTTCAATGCCTCGTAGGGCGTCAGCCCGGCGTCTACGAGGTATTTCAATTCATGATGGGTAGCAAACCCGGGTACATTCAGTACCTGCGGAGCGTCGCAGCCAAGCATGAGCTGCACGCCTCCCTTTTGGCAAGCCAGGATCAACTTGCGGCGGATGTTCACAAATGCCTCCGCCCGCTCCTTGTTGAATTTGGGATTATTGACATAACTGCTTTTCGCATTCAACCAGTTCTTCTTTTCTTCGGCGGTCATATATTTCCATTCCGGATCATTTTCATAAGCAGAAGCAGGCAGCGGCGAAAGCCAGCGTTCAGCAATGGCCTGCGTGGGTACTACCCGGATATTTTTGTCCTTCAAGCCTTTGATCAATTTAGGGATGCGGGTCGTGTCGGCGGCATAGGCGATCCAGGTCCCGAAAAGGCCGGTTTCCTGCTCGGCCAGCGTGTCAGTACCGGGCACGATGGCTTCCACGAATCCGTCGAGATGATCGATCGAAGAATAACCCGCATCGATCGCAGCCCAGACACCGACGGCAAATGAAACGTGGCCAACCATGCCGATACCAAGCTCTTTGGAGGTTTTGGCAATGCCGGGGAAGGTTTCCTTCGTAAGCCCGGGCAGCAGTTTCAGGTAATCGTACCCTGCCGCCTTTTCTTCCTTCACCATTTCAATGCCCCGGGCGGCTGTTTTCACAGTTTGTCCGCTAAATGCCGGGCCGGTAGTATAGAAATTCGGTCCCAGCACTTCCCCGCTCCGCACTTTCTCGCGCAGTTCGAGGTGTTTGGCATTGCCAAGCATTCCGCGGATAGTCGTAATGCCGTTGGCGAGGTAGAGCGTCAGAACATCCTTCATCGGCCCGAAATCGTCAATCGCGGGCACATGGGCATGCATTTCCGACCAACCTGGCACCAGGTATTTACCTTTGGCATCCACCACCAATGCATTTACGGCAGGCTTCGCGTTACTGCCAATGGAAATAATTTTTCCGTTCCTGACCACTACTGTCTGATCCTTCAAAACCGTCTCGCGGTCCATCGGGATCACATTCACCGATTTGAAGACAATATCACGGTCGACGTTACTGACGGGACCTTGCGCAAAGACAGCATGGGCGCCCATTAATCCGAAAATGAAAATCAGTCTGCGTATCATAGTTTGTGAAGTGTTTAAAAGTGATCAGGAACAGGATCGTTGCACTAGCTCACCATCGAAACATTCTGCGCGTTCTTCTGCGCTTTCAGGCACAGTTCCGTCGCCAGGAAGCAATGCTCCTGCGACATGGCCGTTTCGGTGCGGTTGAGCACGTCATCCACCAGCTGGCGGCCATAAGGCAGCTCCACCTGGCTGCAATCGACGTAGGTTGTTTCTTTATTATTTACCACAAAAAGATGATTCCCGCCTTCGCGGCCGCCGATGTCGATATTCTTGCGGATCTCGATAAAGCCTTCGGTACCGAGCACTGTAAGGCGTCCGTCGCCCCAGGTTTTCAGGCCGTCGGGCGAGAACCAATCTACACGGATATAACCCGCGCCCCCGTTGCCGCGCAACATGGCATCGCCGAAGTCCTCAAATTTGGGATACTGCGGGTGATTGACGTTACCTACTTGCGAGGCTACTACCTGCGCTTTGGTGGAGTTGGTAAAAAACAAATACTGGTCAAACTGATGCGAAGCAATATCGCATATGATACCGCCGAAGCGCTTTTTGTCAAAAAACCACTCGGGGCGCGTGTTCGCATTCATTCGGTGCGGCCCCAGGCCGATCGTCTGCACCACTTTACCTATAATGCCTTCTTTAATGAGCTCTCCGGCCTTCACGGTAGCGCGGTTTTCGAGGCGCTCGCTGTACATGATCGAATAAATGCGCTTGGTTTCTTTCTGCACTTTGCGCACCTCTGCGAGCTGTTCGAGGGTGGTAAGGCCCGGTTTGTCTACCATATAATCCTTGCCAGCCTTCATCACGCGTACGCCCAGGGGCCCGCGCTCATCAGGTATGCCCGAGCTGAGCACGAGTTGAATCGATTTGTCGTCGAGGATTTCCGCCTCCGATTTAGCTTGCTTTGCATTCGGATAGCGTTTGGCAAATGCGGCGGCGAGGTCCGCTTCTTTGGCAAAAAACGAAACCAGCTCCCCACCGCCACGCGTTACCGCCTCCACTTGTCCGTAAATATGGCCGTGGTTCATTCCGATCACCGCAAACTTGATTCGGGACGGTGCTACCGGTATAAAGGGCTGCTCGGCCACGACGGTCTTGATGGACCCGTATGCATTGGGGGTCAGTTGCGGAAACATCGCCAGGCCGGCGGCTGAATAAAGCGAATTGCGCAGGAAGTCACGGCGATTGTCCTGTTGGTCTCTCATTGCTCGATTGGGAATGTAGTGAATACTTAATAAAGCACATTTTGGACAGATATAATGTGCTGGTGATATGGACAATATTCTACGCCTCTCTCCCTGACAACCGCGGTACCGGAATCGTCTATTTATTTCCTACCGAAATCCCAAAAGTAATGCGCGAATCGGTCCGCTTGCGGCCAACCTCCACCACGCTCTCGTAGGAGTTTTCAAAACTTGTCCGCAGCGTGACCCATTTGTTGAGCGGCATTTCAGCCGAAAGGATCGTATTCCAACGCATATTCGACAGGTCGTTCAAAGCCGGTTGAATGAATGTGAGGTGATTGAACCGGAATTTATCCGATAAAAATGAATGCTTCCCTTTGATGCGGAACGAGTTCCGGACGGTTGTTACAGTTGCTTTTTCAAAAAAGTTGGTCGATTCGTAGAGCAGCGCGTCGGTAAGGCTCAGGTCGTGCGACTTGGTTCTGATCACCCGGTAGCCTATCCCCGCACCGGCCATTTGCCGCAGATCGATCCGGCGCAGATTGCTGGTTTCCAATGCGGCCAGACCGAAAACATAGGTTTTGCGTTTTTTAAAAACATCCACAAAAAGATCCACATAACTGTCGCGCTCGGCAAGGACGCCATTCTGCTTTCCGTAGGTAAACCGGGGATTGGTGGCAATGTTGATCACCGGCCCGCTGAAAATCAATTCGGCGCGCAGGACCATCAGGCTCCGGTTGACATTCCCCCTCGTAAAATTGCCGTCGCCGATGAGCCGGTATCGAATCGTGTCGATGAGCACGCGGGGCGGTAATACAGCAGTGTCGGGTTTCGGAGCGGCGACCGAATCGGCCGGAAGAACTTTCAAAGTATCGGTTTTAACATCCTGCGCCCATGCAGGGGCAGTTATCAGCAGCATAACAAGAACGGCAAGCGGGAAGAAACGGAAGCAGATCAGATTTTTCATTAACGCAAATTTTGCAAAATAATGGTGCCAAACGTAACCGCAGTTGTTAATTTGCCTTATGAAAAAGAATGAACCAGCCGTGGCGGCCGCACCGAGCCAGCATAACTATATTTTCCTGGATTTTAACCTCGCAGAGCTCTCCACGACGCACATTCTCAACCACAGCGCCGACATGCCCGCTACCGAGCGCCGGGGCTATTTCGAAATCCAGCCCGACGATATGGTGGTGGATTATGCCGCATTCCGGATTCAATGGGGCGGCGAGGCTTTCAAGGTGGTGGTGAAGCAGAACGACCGCATGGTGAACCTCTACTGCGAATGCACCCGTCCCAAACGCAAGCTTTGCGAACACCAGGTGCAGGTGCTGTACAACATTATGAACCGCAGGGATTTCCGCGCGTTTTTCGACAAAAACATCCGCAACGACCGCCTGCGCGCCCTCGCCGCCGACTACGGCATGGAAGCCGAACCCGATCTGAACCAATACTTTACGATCGAATACGTCAACCGCGAGTTGCGCGTGCTGCCGCTCATCAAGGAGCTTATCCCGATCAACCAGGCCGCTGTTTCGGCTATGCAGGACCAGCTTTTTTCGGATCCTGCGCGGCATTTACCCGAGGCCAAATCTGCCGACGCCAATACCCGTACCATCGTCGCGATCGGTCTTAACAAGTATTACGACCACTTTTATCTGGAAATGTACGACGCGCCGGTAACACGGGAAGGCAAGCTGAAAAACCCGTTTGTGCAGCTCAATCCATTGGAGCAGCTCTGGAAAACCCAGGACCACGACCTGTCGCGGTTTTACACGGCCATTGCGTCGTTCAGCAATAATTTCAGGAAGAAAAACCCGGAAACCGACCTCGCCGGCCTGCGTGCGGTGCTCAAAAATCCCGACAAACTGGATTTTTACTACCATAGCCAGCTGATATCCGACAATATAAATGCAGGCTCGCTGGTGCCCGTGAAACTCGCCCAGTCGGACGTCGATGTGCATTTGACGATCGATAAAAAGGACCCGTTTTTCCGCATTTCCGGGCAGTTGATCATTGATAGTGTTCACCTCGATCTTGAAAATGTAGAGATCCGCTACGATTATTTCGTATTATACAAAGATTCGCTGCATCTGATTGAAAGCGAAGACATACTGAAAGTGTTACACTTTTTCAGACAGCACAACCAGCGCATTTACATCCATGAAACCAAATTCGAGGATTTCCGCCAGAACCTGCTCGCCAAACTTCCCCCGCGCATACGCATATCCTACACGTACGTAAAGCCCGCTACGCCGGCGCAACGCGAGGAACAGGGCTTTGATGGACGCGTGGAAAAGATCATTTATCTGGAAGATTTTGGCAATTACGTGCTCATCACGCCGGTTGTAAAGTATGGCAACGTGGAAGTGCCGCTGTACACGAAAAACGACATTTATTCTGTCGACGGACATGGCAACCCGTTCATTGTGAAGCGTGACCAGGAAGAGGAGCTCCGCTACATGGCCGCCATGATGCGCCAGCACCCGGATTTCGAGTACCAGCTTACAGAAGGCATCGAGGATAAGCATTTCTTTTACCTGCACCGAGCCCGATTCCTGGACGAAAACTGGTTCCCCGACGCATTCGACGAATGGAAAAACCAGGGCATTACGATCCTCGGCTTCAACCAACTCACCAAAAACCGGTTGAATGTAAACAAGGCAAAGGTTTCGATCCACGTCAACAGCGGCATCAACTGGTTCAATACCACGGCTACCGTACAGTTCGGGTCGCAGAAAGTGACGCTTAAAAACCTGCATAAGGCTGCTAAAAACCGCAACAAGTACGTAGAGCTGAGCGACGGAACATTGGGTATTTTACCGGAACAATGGCTCGAAAAATTTGCCAGGTACTTCGAAGTCGGCGAGATCGTGGGCGAGGAAATCCACACGCCGAAAATCAGCTTCGCGGCGGTGCATGATATGTACGACGCCGAAATGCTCGACCGCGAGGCGCGGGAGCAGATCGCGTTTTACGAATCCAAATTCACGGATTTCGACTCGATCAAGCCGGTGCCGGTGCCCAAAAGGCTGAAAGCGAGCCTGCGGGGCTACCAGAAACAGGGCCTCAACTGGCTCAATTTTCTCGACGATTTCAATTTCGGCGGATGCCTGGCGGACGATATGGGTTTGGGTAAAACTTTGCAGATCATCGCATTCATTTTGTTGCAAAGAAAAAAACAGATACGGAACACAAACCTGGTCATCGTTCCCACTTCACTGGTTTTCAACTGGCAGGCCGAGGTCACCAGGTTCGCACCGGACATTCGGATGCTTACCATTTACGGTGCCGACCGCGTAAAGGATATTACCGATTTCGACAATTATGAAATAATACTAACCTCTTACGGTACGCTGCTTTCGGACGTGAATTTTTTAAAGAAATACCATTTCAACTACATCATCCTCGACGAGTCGCAAGCCATCAAAAATCCTGAATCTCAGCGCTACAAAGCTGTGAGGCTGCTGCATGCGCGCAACCGCATTGTGATGACCGGTACGCCGGTGGAGAATAATACCTTTGACTTGTACGGGCAGCTTTCGTTCGCCTGTCCCGGCCTGTTGGGCAACAAAACGCAGTTTCGTAACCATTTCTCGGCGCCGATTGACCGTTTCAAGGATGCCGAGCGGGCCGCGGAGCTCCAAAAGCGGGTGAATCCGTTTATCCTGCGGCGCACCAAGCAGCAGGTGGCGTCGGAACTTCCGGAAAAAACGGAAATGGTGATCTACTGTGAAATGGGCGAAGAACAGCGGCGCGTATATAATGCCTACGAACTGGAATTCTACACTTACCTCAATACCACCAGCGAAGGCGATATCAAGCGCTCCCAATTACATGTGCTGCAAGGGCTTACCAAGCTGCGCCAGATATGCGATTCGCCCGCATTGCTTCGCGACGAAAAGTTTTACGGCAATGCATCGGCCAAAATCGACACGCTTGTGGAGCAGATCGAAAACAAAGCACCCGAGCATAAGATCCTGATTTTCTCACAGTTCGTCTCCATGCTCGACCTTATCCGGCCCGAACTGGAAAATCGCGGTATCGGGTACGAGTACCTTACCGGCCAGTCGCGGGACAGGGCAGCGAGGGTGGAAAGCTTCCAAACCAACCCCGACGTACGCGTTTTCCTGATTTCGCTGAAAGCCGGCGGTACCGGCCTCAACCTCACCGAAGCCGATTACGTGTACCTGATCGATCCATGGTGGAACCCGGCCGTTGAAAACCAGGCCATCGACCGTTCACACCGCATCGGGCAGGACAAGCATGTGATCGCCGTGCGGCTCATCTGCCCCGACACGATCGAAGAAAAAATCATGGAATTGCAGGAGACGAAGAAGGACCTGGCCAATGATCTGATCAAAACAGATTCCGATATTCTGAAGTCACTGACCAGGGACGATCTGCTGCAGCTGGTAGCGCGCTAGTCGAGGTTTTTGTCGATTTCGTTGATCAGGTATTCTTTCGGGTCATTGAAATACTCCCAGAAGAATATGCCCGCGAGCTTGTTCTTTTTCACATACTTGCATTTCCCTTTGACCGACTTTTCATCTTCGTAGGTGATAAGCACTTTAGTGGAATCGTTGAACAGGTACGGCGCTTTGGCCTTTTTGTCATAGTATTTTTTGTAGCCATTCTGGTCGATAATGGTGTCTTTCAGCTTGGTATAACCGCCTCCTTGCACGGATTTCACGCGTTTTGTGCCTAATCCATGATTATCAACTGTTTCGGCTTCCCAACCTTTGCCGTAGAAGGCCGCTCCGAGCCCGATCTTGCCCGCAGGTACACCCGCTGCAATAAAATTCTTCACCGAGCGATCGGCGGATGAGCCTTCGCCGGACGAATCGTAGTCATACAAGTTGGTATGGTGCCCCACCGTGCCATTCCGGCCGCCATAATCGTAGGTCATGATCAGCACATAGTCGAGGTGCACCTGCGCGAGAGCCATTTCAGTGTGCTCGATAAATGATTTCGAGCCGCCCACTGCGGTGGTAAGCAGGTATTTTTTCCCCTTTTCTTTTTCGAGCAAATTCAGTTCATCGCGCAATGCTTTGAACATCAGCGTAAAATTCTGTTTGTCCTCCGGCCGGAAGATATTGCCTTCCTCGCCGCGCATACCGGGATATTCCCAGTCGATGTCCACGCCGTCGAGGTCGTACTCGCGCACGATGTCGACACTGGATTTTGCAAATTTCAAACGGGAAGATTCGGTCAGCACGGCGTCCGAAAAGTTTTCGCTCCACGCCCATCCGCCGATCGAGATGATAACTTTCAGGTCCGGGTTTTTCTTTTTAAGTCCATTCAGCTTCCTGAAATTGATGGAATCGGTGGCGAGGTTGGTAAGGACTGCCATGCTATCCTGCACATTGACAAATGCATAGTTGATGTGCGTCAGCTTTTCAGCATCTATTTCCTCCACATTCACGAGCCCGCGGAACCCGCCTACGTAGGCGTTCACAATATATTTTTTCTTTTTTTGCGCCGAAACAGCGCCGGAAATGAGCAGGCACAGGGCAAGGGCTATGCAAGAGAAGCCCGAAAACGGCTTCAAAGAACAGCATTTCATAGAGGTCAGTAAATTTAGGTTCAGGATATATCAATAAAGGAATATTCGCTTCGATATTACTTCCTTGCCCATATCGGTTACAACCACATAAATGCCCGCCGGAAGCCGACTAAGGTCAACGCGTCCCTCCTGCCTGACTTTCTTCACATTATGAACCTGCCCCGCAAGATCATAAACAGATACCTTCGCCTCTGCGGCCCCGTTAAGATCGACAACAAGCGTCCGACCTGTCATATAAATCAAATACCGCGCTTGCGGGGTCTCCACCGCCGTGATGATCGAAGCGGCGCGCACGATCGCCAGCAAGCTGTAAGGCGATTCTCCCCCTGCATTCACGGCCTTAATGCGGTAAAAATAGTCGGCAGCTTCGAGCTCTGTCCGGTCCTCGTATTGCAGCACGGTCGCAGCTACTTTGCCTATCGGGACAAAGTTACCCTCACCTTTCGCACGTTCGATGACGATTTCGGTTGCATTGGCGGACGGTTTCGCCCAGCGCAGCTGGATCAGGTCCGGGGCGGTAGGAACCGCTGTCAGATTTGCAGGCGCATCAGGCACCGGAATATTCTGCGTGGTAGCAGAACCGGTATTGCTATATGCCGAAGGCCCGACCGCATTGACGGCCCGTACCCGGAAGGAATAACCAGTCGCAGCCAACAGACCAGAGCTCTGGTAGCTGGTCACATTAGCGGCCAGGTCGGCGATTTTGGTAAAAGTAGTCCCGTTCTGCGAGCGCTCTACCTGGTAACCACTCTCATTGCTGGCATTATCGGTCCATTTCAAATTTATTTGCGAAGCTGAAATTGCTGTGGCCGTCAGGCCCGAAGGCGCATTGGGCACTACGTCACGTGTGGTCGCATTCGCAATATTGGAATAGCCCGATTTCCCGGCGGTGTTCTTCGCAAGTACGCGGTACCAGTAGCGTGTTGCCGGTGCCAGACCCGTGTGCTGGTAGGTCGTTACGTTAGCCCCGAGGTCGGCGATTTTGGTAAATGACAATGCGTCCGTTGAGCGTTCGAGCTCAAACCCGGTTTCATCGTTCGCATTATCCGTCCAGCTCACATTAATTTGTGTGGAAGAGGCGCTATTGGCCACGAGAGCCGTCGGCGCTTTGGGAATCGTGATGACTACCAGTGTTGTAGCGTTGGCGACATTAGAATAGGCCGACGCTCCGGAAGCATTCCTGGCGCGCACGCGGTACCAGTATTTGGTGGCCGGTTTCAGCGACTTATCCTGATAAGCCATGGTATTGGCAGCCAGATCAGCTATTTTCACGAATTTCGTCCCGTCCGTAGATTGCTCTACCTCAAAACCCGTCTCGTCCGTGGCAAGGTCCAGCCACCCGAGGTTGATCTGGCTTGCGGAACCAGCTACCGCTACAAGCGTGGCGGGCGCCTTGGGAATGGCCGCAAGGGCACCGAATGGGCGTAAAAAGACAATGAAAACTAATGCTAACGACGAAAATGCGTGTCTGGTAAAGGTTCGGTTCATAGATTCGGGACAATAGGGAGGCAAAAATAGAGGTTAAATGCAATTATGCCACTTCTTACAACCATCCACGCCGTTTAAACCACACATAAATCCCGAAAGTGATCCCGCCCATCAGGATCATTACCGCCGGATAACCCCATTTCAGCCGCAATTCAGGCATAAAATCGAAGTTCATCCCGTAAATACCCACAATAAATGTGAGCGGCATAAAAAAGACCGAAAACACGGTGAGCACGCGCACGATCTCATTGGTTCGCTGGGAGGAAATCGAGAAGTAGACCATCACCAGGTGGTTCATGTTCTCAAATAGCGTGTCATAAATATTGTGCAGTTTCACGTACAAATCCCGTGTGTCGCGTGTATAGGTATTGGAATGGCCCGGCACATCTATCTTGTCTACAATTTCGTGGGAGAGCATCAGAATACGCCGCGTGACCTCCACCCTTCGTCTGAGGTAATACAAACCTTTCAAAAGCGACGCTTTACGTCTTTTGAGAAACATGTTTTCTTCATAGTACTCGATATCCTTCGTCAGTTTCAGCGACGGAGCCTCGTAGGTGGCAATGCAGCTTTTAATGATCTCGTTCACCAGGTGTACCGTATCCTCGCACGAATGCTGGTCAACCTGTTGCTTACGAATGACTTCCGGCGCGCCCCAATCCTTTTTATGCATGGTAATGACCCTGTCCTTCGTCATGAAAATCGCCAGCTTGTTGGTCAACTCGGCGACGGTATCCGCCTCAGTCCCGACTTCCTCGCTGTGCATCCTGAAAATAATGAATACATAAGTGCCTACATCCTCGTATTTTGGCAAATGGTCGGGTTGCAGCCAGTCTTTGATCGATGAGGCGTGTAACCCGTATTTTCCCCTGAGCAGCTTTAACTCCTCCTCATCGGGGGCCGTTACGTCGAGCCATTCGAAGGGGTATTGGGAGGGATCAGCAATTGTCTGGATCATAGAGAACTAAGACTGAAATTAACGACATTCAATTGACGGTTGCGGTCAATGTACCGGCTTTTCCGGTTTCGAATCGAGGATGAAGCGCAGGGACTGGTCCCGCGTGAAGAATGCGACCATCCAGTTGTAAAGAGTTTTCACCTGGTTCCGGTAGCGGATCAGCGAAAACAAATGTACCACGAGCCACAGAAAATAAGCGATAAAGCCCTTGAAATGCAAGCCCGGCAAGTCGGCCACCGCCTTGTTGACGCCGATGATCGCCATCGTGCCTTTATCTTTGTATTCAAATGCCTTCGGCGAGCGCCCCTCCTGCCATTGGGACAGGTTATATGCCAGGTTCCTCCCCTGTTGAATGGCTACCTGGGCGAGTTGGGGATGCCCACTCGGAAATTTTGCGTCGGCGGTCATCAGACACACATCCCCGATGGCAAAAATATCCTCAAAACCTTTCACTCGATTATAAGCGTCCACCAGTACACGCCGGCCCTTGCCGAAAACTTCCTCGGGCAAGCCGGGCAATGCGGTAGCGGTCACACCTGAGGTCCAGATCAACGTTTCGGTTTCGATGGTGTTGCCGTTGGCAAATGTGACGATTCCGTTGTTATAATCCTTCACCGCGTGATCCAGCAGCACCTGTATTCCCAGCCCACGAAGTTCCGCAAGCGTTTCCTCCTGCGATTTTTTGCTCATTGGATTCAATACCACGGGCAGCGCATCTACGAGGTAGATTTGCACTTCTTCCCTTTTCAATTCGGGATAATCCTTTTTGAAAATACTCTTATGCATTTCCGCCAGCATTCCCGATACTTCCACGCCGGTCGGGCCTGCACCGGCCACCACAATAGAAAGCAGCTTTCTGCGGACAGCAGCGTCGGTCTCTTTGGTGGCTTGTTCTTTCAATCTGAGAATATGATTCCGCAATGCGAGCGCGTCCTGCACGGTTTTCATGGGTACCGCATTTTTCCGCACATTCTCCATGCCAAAATAGTTGCTTTCGGTACCAGTCGCGAATACGAGGTAGTCGTAGTTGATATCGCCGCTTTCGGTCGCTATTTTCTTTTCTTCCGGAAAAACCCTTTCAAAGCCTCCCAGACTGAACCGGAGATTGGGCTTGTCCTGAAAAAACTTGCGGAACGGATAGCTGATGTTGGAAGCTTCCAGAAAACCGGTCGCCACCTGGTACAGCAATGGCGGGAAGAAATTGTAGTTGTTCTTATCCACCAGCACAATTTGAAACGATTTATTCCGGGATAGCTTCTGGGCAAGGTTAATACCTCCGAAACCTCCGCCTACGATCACCACCTTTTTAGAATCCATAGCACGATACGTTTGCCGGCCGGCATTTGCGGCCACATCGCGTGGCTTGCATTAATAACCATGCCGACCACCTTTCGAAGCATCAAAACAGACCTTTGCGGCCCAAACGCATACACTCCACTGTGAAAATCTTTACTCATTTGCCAACATCAGGCCGTGCTTTCCGCCCGCGCCAGCCATTGGCATATCCTTTTTGACAATGCGCCGCATCCACAAAAACAATTAAGCATTATGAGCTTCGAGATAGACACCCGCGGGCAGACGCAAAGCGCGCAGCCCGGCATAGAAGAGGTTATGGATCCGGCACCGGTCGTGATTCGCGAAAACTACCGTGGCAGCGGCAAACTGAAAGGTAAAACAGCCCTCATTACAGGAGGCGACAGTGGCATAGGCCGCTCGGTAGCGGTGCATTTCGCGCGCGAAGGCGCGGACATTGCCATTGTGTACTTCGATGAAAATCAGGACGCTGCCGATACCAGGGCTATGGTGGAGGCCGAAGGAAGAAGTTGCCTGCTCATACAGGGAGACATCCGCAGCGAGGCGTTTTGTAGAGAGGCGGTAAGCCGTACGGTCAATGAATTCGGGAAACTGAATATCCTGGTCAACAATGCTGCAGAGCAGCATCCGCAGGAAAGCGTCGACCAGATTTCGCCAGATCAGTTGAGCGATACCTTTGCGACTAACATCTTCTCCTTTTTCTACTTCACGCAAGCCGCGTTGCCGCATTTGCAGCAGGGGGACACAGTTATCAATACTACTTCCGTTACGGCCTATCACGGCAGTCCGTCGTTGCTGGATTATTCATCCACCAAAGGCGCGATCGTCGCTTACACGCGGTCGCTGGCGGGAAATCTGGCCGAAAAGGGCATCCGGGTGAATGCGGTGGCGCCGGGGCCGATCTGGACACCGCTCATTCCCTCTACTTTTGATTCAGAGCGGGTAAAAAAATTCGGTAAAGACACCCCGTTCAAGCGCCCGGGGCAGCCTTGCGAGGTAGCCACTTGTTACGTGTTCCTGGCCAGTGAGGACGCCTCGTACATGAGCGGGCAGGTATTACACCCCAACGGCGGACAGGTGGTGAATGGTTAATCCGGCTTGTGAAGCCATTTGCGGACCGCCGCCTCGAGCGTGTCTTTCAAAACGGGTTTAGTGAGGTAATCGTCCATACCGGCCTCGATGCATTTCTCGCGCTCGCCTACCACGGTACCCGCTGTAAGCGCGATGATCGGCACGTGCGGGCTTCCCGCCTGCCTGATCTCGCGCGTGGCTTCATACCCGTTCATTTCCGGCATTTGAATGTCCATAAAAACGATGTCGGGGCTCGTTCTCAGGAATGCCTCGATCGCTTCCCGTCCGTTTGCTGCCTCGATCAACTCGCTGCCGGGCAATATTTTACCCAGCATCGATTTAACCAGCAGCATGTTGATCTTGTGGTCTTCCGCTATGAGTATTTTCACCTCTCCTGTTTCGTAAGGTTCTTGGGATAGTTTTTCCTGCGATACTGTTTTGGCGGGCTTTTCCGGAATTTTTGTTTTGAGTCCCAGATCGGACAGCGCATGAAAAAGCTGTTGTATTTTAACTGGTTTTACCAAAAAATGCCGGATATCCAACTCGTTCCCAAAAGCACTCAGCGCTTCCTCATCAAACGAATCGTTCAGCAATATGACGGGCTGCCGGCCGGCCTTGCCTTCCAGCTTTCGTAGCATCCGGATCGTCTCGATCCCGTCCCGCCCCGGCATCTGACAATCCATGAGTATCACGTCATATCCTTTACCCGTAACCAGCAGGTCATATGCCTCTTCGCCGCTGCGGACGTAATCCGCAGCGATCCGCTTGTTCGCCAGCATATCTTTCAAAATCTGCCCGTTGTGGATATTATCGTCGACCACCAGCACATTTTCGATCTGCTCCACATTCTCCCATTCAAACCGGTCTTCCCCTTCGATGGCGCGGAATGTAACGTCGAAAAAGAAGGTGCTGCCGTGTTCGAGCTTGCTCATTAATTGCAGGCGGCTGTCCATCAGCCCGAGGAGACTATTGGAAATGGTGAGGCCAAGCCCTGTACCTCCAAACCGCTTGGTGGTGGAGGAATCTTCCTGTGAAAATGCCTCGAAAATGCGACGCTGATTTTGAGGATCGATACCGATGCCCGTATCGCGGACCGAGAACCGGAATGTATAGTCAAGGCCGCTTACCTTTTGCAGAAGTTCTATTTTCAGCTCGATTTCCCCGCTGCTCGTGAATTTGACTGCATTGCTGAGCAAATTCACAAGGATTTGCCGCAGCCGCACGGAATCACACCAGACGAACTGCGGAATGTCGGCCGGGATGTTCAGCAGCATTTCCAGGTGTTTCTGCTGCGCCTGGTAAGTCACCATATCAGCTACTTGTCCGCAAACTTCCAGCAGATCGGTCTTCTCCGGAGTCAGTTCCAGTTTGCCGGCTTCAATTTTGGAAAAGTCGAGGATGTCGTTGATAATGTCCATCAGCGAATTGGCCGACTGAAAAACCATCGACATGTATTGCTGCTGGGTTTCGTCCAGATTGGTTTTCATCAGCAGATCGGTAAATCCAACCACACCATTCAGCGGTGTGCGGATTTCGTGGCTCATATTGGCCAGAAACTCTGATTTCAGTTTGCTGGCCGCTTCCGCATGTTCCCGGGCTTCGAGCAGTTCGAGTTCCGCGCGCTTCCGGAGGGTAATATCGCGGATCACCGCCTGGATAATCTCGGAGTCGTTGACCTTCATCAGGTTAAGCAAAACCTCGGCAATAAACGACTCCTTCGATTCGCCGAAACGCCTGTATTTCCACTCGAAACTGTGTGTGCCCTTTTCATAAACCATCTGCACATGCCTGTGACCCTCGCTTTTGTAGTCTTCCATGCCGATCTCGTTCAATCCCGACAAATCGCCCATCGGCATTTCCCTAAACATCTCGACGGAATCGATTCCAAACATTTTCAATGCGGCTTCATTACAGTCCAGGTAGCCCGTATGGTCAAAAAGGATTACCGCATCACTCGTGGAATCATACAAGGTCCGGAATTTGACTTCCGAATTCTTGATATCCATCTCCGCCTGTTTGCGGTGCGTGATATCCTGAAACGCCCCGTAAACACGAACGCACACGCCGTCTACCATTTCGGCCTTCCCGATCGACCTGACCCACAACTCGTTCCCTTTTGCCGTTACCAACTGCAACTCGCTGTCCCAGGGCGTTCCATAGGCCAGCCCCTCGGCCACAGCCCTGGTGATAACCTCCCTGCTATGTCCTTCTTTATAAAAATGAATCGCGGTATCGGTATTCGGAACATAATCCGGTGGCACTTCATGGATTTCCTTGGTGGTAGGCGACCAGTAGAGCTCTCCCGTGCGTGCGTACAGCTCCCACCCTCCTACACGCGCAACACTGTTCGTCTGCTCCTGAATGTCCTTGATCCGCCTCAGCTCCTGGTCTGCCGCTTTACGGGCAGTAATATCCCTTTCGACGGCTATGAAATGGGTGCAGTTACCATAATCATCGAAAACAGGTGTCACTTTAAGGTCAACCCAGTAGCTCACCCCGGTTTTGGTATAGCAAAGCACTTCCTCCCGCACAACCTTCTTCTCTTTGCAATGCAGCAAAATTCGGTCGAGGGTATCGGGGTCGGTTTCAGGGCCTCGCAATAAAACCAGCGGGCTCATTCCTTTTATCTCCTTCCGCTCGTAACCGGTGTGCGTTTCATAGGCTTTATTAACCCATGTTATATACCCCTTACTGTCTGTTATAACAATATAGTCTGTCGTGTTGGAAGCGACGATAGCCAGCTCTTTAAGGCGCTCACGGGAGTTTCGCAGTTCGGTAATGTCGTGGCTTGTCAGAATGATTTCCTTGCTTACCGGATCGATATTGGCGCTGGTATTGCTCCACGACCACGATCCATCCTTGTGCCTGATCCGGTGCTCTACACCGCCCGGCACCGGTACACCGGTTTCGGCGGTAATGCGCAAGGCCTCGAAACAGATGTGGAAATCGTCAGGATGAATGAATTCGGTGAACGGCCTTCCGACAGTTTCTTCAATTGTATGTCCATACATCGACGTCCAGCTCGGCGATACATAACTGAAAATGCCAGCCGGGGAGATTGTGAACAGCACATCCTGCATATTGGATACGAGCACCGACAGATCTTCCTGTACTTTGAGCTGCTGGGTAATATCGTACCCGATGCATAATATCTCCTCAACTACCCCATTTTCGTCGGCAATGCCTGTGAATTCCCATTGCGTCGTTTTGACCCCGTCCAGCGACGAGTACTTCCGAAGGATTACCGGTTGAGGTATTCCCGGGTTAATAAAGCATTGCTCGCCCGCTTGCAGGCACTTTTCGATATCCTCCGGCACAATGTCGCCAAGAGATGATTTGCCAATGATCGCGTTTCTTTCCAGCCCGTAAAACTCACAGAAATGGTCGTTGACATATTTGTAGTTTCCTTCCAGATCAATACTCGTCACATAAATCGCATTGCTATTCAGGAAAGACTGATAGAGCTCGGTGCTGGTAACTAAACCTGGCAGTTCGGGCAACAGGTTATCGCGTCGGAAACCCGACAAAACGAGCCAACCATATGGTTCTGCATGTGCATAAATGGAGGTAACTGCCAACCGCAATGCCTGTACGTTATCACGAGAAAGTCTGACAATGCCATGGCGCGGCTCCTCGCTTTCGGGAAAACCCGCTAGAACATTCTTTATATGGAATGAAAAAGAAGCATTTTCAAAAAGTGAAGCAGGCACGTCGTTGCCCTGTTGAAAACCCGGGCCTGGCGCGATCGTTTGCTGCAATTTCTTGTCAGCCCAGTAATCGTCCGGCTTTGAATGCCTCCATATTAATAATCCGTCTGTGGCCGAGTCCTGGATAAAGTCAAAAATGCGCTCATCCTTTTGCAGCAGCTTCAATAGCTCCTTCCTCAGGTCATTCATTTTAAAAGAACTTACAATTAGAAACGTCAGTAGTGTCCGTACAATATAGCAGTTATTCGACTATTTTAAGGATTATAAGCCCACGTTAGAATTAATTTTATCGAATGCGAATGTCAATTCCCCACCCGCATCTTTCACTTTACATTATTTACAAAAAAGCCCCCTTTCCGGACTATGGAAAAAGGGCTTTATGCTTAATACGCTGCTAGTCTTTCTTTTTAGGGACTTTCGCACCTTCCTTGCGGGCTTCGGATAAACCGATGGCGATGGCTTGTTTTTTAGAAGTCACCTTTTTTCCTGAACCGGATTTCAGCTTTCCTTCTTTTTGCTCATGCAAGGCTTCCTCCACCTTTTCACCAGCTTTTTTCGAATATTTAGCCATGATATTATTCTTTAGGTGTTGATGTTTTTTAATTTTCGCACCTGCCCGGCGCGACTTTTTACTTCATCAAAATATGTACCAATGCACCTGATCCTATTCAAATCCCAGATCTATTAATCATGAAGAAATTATTATTTCTATTTCAAATAATCGGCATCCTGCTCCCGGCCGGGTTATCCGCCCAAAATACCGGTTCGATCCTGCTCAAAAACGCCACGGTGATTGACGGCACGGGTTCCGTACCGCAGTCCCAAACCGATATCCTGATCACCGCCGGGCAGATCGCCGCCATTCAAAAAGGGATTAGAACCAATGGTGCCCACGAAATCGATTTGAACGGCAAAACCGTCATGCCCTCGCTCATCTGCGCCCACGCGCACGTGGGAACGCTTAAAGGCACGACGTCGTCTGCCGACAACTACACCCGCGAAAACCTGCTGCGGCACCTGAAAAAATACGAAGATTACGGCGTCAGCGCCGTGTTGGCCTTGGGTACCGACCGTCCGCTGATATTCAACGGCTTTATCGACTCCACCCAGGCTGGGCTGCTCCCGGGAGCAAGGCTGTATTCGGCAGGCTACGGCTTCAACACGCCCGATCCGAATCCCGGCTCATGGATGAACCTGTTGCTGCGCCCCACCACGCCCGAAGATGTCCCGGCGATGATGGAAAAGCTGGCTGCGGTAAAGCCCACAGTCGTGAAGATCTGGGTCGACGATCACGGCGGCCATGCACAAAAAATGAAACCTGAGATCTACCAGGCCATTATCCGCGAGGCACACAAACACAACATCCGCGTAGCTGCCCACCTCTTCTACCTCGAAGACGCTCGCAAACTCACCGAAGCGGGAATAGACATCATCGCCCACAGCATCCGCGACAAGGAAGTAGACCAGAGCCTGCTGACCAAAATGAGGCAGAAAAACGTGACTTACATACCTACGTTGTCCCTGGACGAGTATCAGTTTGCCTACGCCGGCAATCCCGAATGGATCAACGACCCATTTTTCAAAGCCTCGCTCGAACCGGGTGTTTTCGAAATGATCACCGACAAGGCTTATGCCGAGAAAATCAGGAATTCGCCGGATTACCAGCGCAATATGTCGGCATTCAAAACGGCGATGATCAATTTGAAGAAAATCCACGACGCAGGCATCAATGTAGCTCTCGGCACCGATTCCGGCGCGTTCCCTGTTCGCACGCAGGGCTTTACGGAGCATTTGGAAATGGAGCTGATGGTAAAAGCCGGCCTCACACCTGCGCAAGCCATCACGATCAGCACCCGCAATGCGGCCGCCGCGTTGCACATCGACCAGGAAAAAGGCACCCTCGAAAAAGGCAAAAAAGCCGACCTGCTCATCCTCTCCGCCAATCCTCTCGACGACATCCGGAACACAAGAAAGATCGAATCCGTTTGGAAGGAAGGAAAAGAGGTGAGTAAAGGGCCTGTGAAAAACTGACAGCAAAATGGAAAACTCTTTGATGGTTAAGCCTACAATATCCAGAGCCGCATTCTGGGATGTCGATTTCGATCAAATCGACTTTCAGGAAAAGGACTTATTTGTAATGGAAAAAGTCCCCAACTACGGAACTTGGGACGATTTTATTAATGTAATCCGGTTTTATGGGGTCAATCGGTTCAAGAAACGGATCATTTTTGCTGCGTATCTCAAAAAGGATGTTCTCAATTTCATTTGTGTCGCATTCGACCTCCATATAAACGATTTCAAAAGTTACACAAGGAGACAGTCGCAGAATCAACCCTGGAACTTTTGAGACTTGTGTACTTCGAGGACGCCGATCCTCAAGAGGATCCCATTGATTTGTTAAACGTCACCTGGTTGGAAGTAAAAGCAAGCCTCCGGGACCATGTCAGGAATTATACACGTAGCTTTTTGGAGTAACCATAACACACCACGTAACCATGAACATCACACAACCGCACACATACCAGTTCCAGGACGACGGCAGCATTCCCAACAGCAAATATCCGCTGCTGGTTTACCATGGCGCTTTCACGGGCAGTGATGAGGAGGGCGCGGCCTGGCTTGAAAGGCGCTTTGCTGAGAACAATTGGACGAATTCATGGCGAAATGGCGTATTTCCCTATCATCATTACCATAGCATCACCCACGAAGTCCTGGGCGTGTACCAGGGCAGCGCATTGCTGCACATGGGCGGGGAGCGTGGCGAAAAGCTGCAAGTGACAGCCGGCGATGTGCTGATAATACCCGCCGGGGTCGGGCACAAGAAACTGGAAGCATCGGCGGATTTCGCAGTAGTAGGAGCTTATCCGGATGGTCGAGATTATGACATTCTCCGCGGTGAACCCGGCGACCGGCCGCGCGCATTGGAAAACATCAGCAAAGTCCCCATTCCACTTTTTGACCCGATTTGGGGCACACAGAAAGGTTTATCCAAAATATGGCGCTAGCTTTGATGCCCAAAACACTCCTTACTATGAACATTAAATTCAAAAGACTGGATCACATTATGCTCTGCATCCCGCCGGGCACCGAGCAGCAGGCACGGGAATTCTATGGCGGAGTATTGGGCCTTGAGGAACTGACTGACCTGGGCTACCCGCTACCCCACGGTGCGATATGGTTCCAGATGGGCGATATCCAGCTGCATATACGGGCGGAGGATGTACACGGTATGTCTCAACGTCACCCGGCATTTGAAGTGGACAATCTGGAAGAAGCCCGTGCGCTGCTTGAAAAGCACGGCATTGCCATTAAAAACGATAGCAAAATCCCCGACCGTAACCGCTTCTCTTTCCGCGACCCATTCGGGAACCGCATCGAACTGATTGAAATGATCGCATAAAAGCGGGGCGCCCCACTGGTACCGCCCCGCATACTTATCATCTGAGTTTTTGATGCTAGGTTGAAATGTCGGTATACGGATTGCTGATCGTCACCACTTCCTGATTGATAAACTGGATCAGGTTCTTGTTCAGCCGCTCCTTGTGCGTCACGAACAGACCGTGCGGCGCACTTTCGTAAACAATATACTCGGCACCTGGCAGCATTTGAGAGGTACGCTCGCTGCTCACGTTAATGGGTACCGTCTTATCATCTTCTCCATGAATAATGAGCACCGGGACATCGAGCAACGATATTTCATTGCGAAAATCGGTGGCGCTGAAACTGCGGATGCATTGCGTAGTAGCGCGCCCTGAACCTTGCAGGGCCAGCATGCTGTGCCATTGCAGCAGTTCATCACTTACCGCATTGTTCAGAAACGCATTTCCATAAAAATCCCTGGCGAAACCTGCCAGAAACTTCGGCCGGTCGTCCTCTATCTCTTTCACAAATCCATCGAACACGCCCTGCGGCACGCCCTCTGGGTTGTCGTCGGTTTTAAGCATATAAGGAAGCACAGTACTGATCAGGACAGCTTTCGAAACCTTGCTGCTGCCATATTTGCTCAGATACCGCACTACTTCGCCTCCACCCATCGAGAACCCGACGAGTGTCACGTCGTCCAGACCCAGCGTGTCGATCACCGATTTAAGGTCGGCGGCAAGCGTGTCGTAGTCGTAGCCATTCCACGGCTTGTCAGACTTTCCGAAGCCACGGCGGTCGTAGCCAATGCAGCGTATCCCGTGTTTAGGTAAAACATTAAACTGATACTCCCACATTTCATGGCTGAGCGGCCAACCCGAAACGAATATGGCGGGTTTGCCCTGCCCTACCTCGTGTACAAAGAGCTTCACCGACTCCGCGTTAATCCCCGTTTTTGATTCTATAAATCTCATGACGCTTCGTTTTTAGGTTTTGACTAATACAAAACTGAAACGCCCCACAATAAAGACTTATGCCAGGTGATTGATCAGCGAACCATCCACCCGGCGTATTCCGGGATTGTCACTATTTTACCGGTGGTTGGGGAGCAATAGGAACACCGGGGAAGAAGGTCGGCAGCAGCGACCATGTCGGATTAAATACCGACTTATTTAGTTAACGAAAACCGAAAAAGCAGTAAATGGAAAAAGTAATCCTAAATTTGCAGTCACTTTCGACGCAGAAGACGTTCACTTGATGTTAAAGTTTGTTTACGGTTTTTTAATAGCTATTGTCATTCTCGCAGGGATTACCGAGGTTGTATTAAGGGTAAAATATGGCTTTTGTAATTCGCCTCTTTATGTATCTGATCCTGATTTTGAATATATATATGCACCTAACCAGGACGTCAAAAGGTTCGGTCAGGTGCTGCGTACCAATAGCCTCTCCATGCGGAATGAGGAGGTACTGCCCACCGATAGCCTCGTGATTCTGCTGATCGGCGATTCGGTGGTCAACGGCGGAAGCCTTACCGATCAGGACAGCATTGCTTCCACCCTGCTCGAAAAACGCTTTTTAAAGGATTTCAACAAGCGGGTGCGGGTGCTGAACATCTCCGCCGGCTCCTGGGGGCCGGATAATATCGCCGCTTACCTCAAAAAATACGGTACTTTCAAGGCCAAACTGATTTGCCTCGTGACGAGCAGCCACGACGCCCACGACATTATGTCCCATCAAAGCCCGGTGGGGATCGATCCCGGATGGCCCGACAAACAATATAAGGTAGCGCTCTATGAACTTTGGGATCGGTACCGCTGGATGTTCTTCTATTTTCTGGATACCCTTTTCCTGACGCCTGAACCGGAGAAAAAGGAAGAGCATATTGCAATTGTAAAAACCGAAGTAACGGACAGCTCGCACGTAGCAGCCGATGCGAAAGCCGCTGAGGACACGGTTGAAGCCAGAAAGCTCAACGAAGCGGGTATCCGCAAGCCGGGTCTGATATTCAACCCGGGTTATGAGCAGCTCTATGAAATCGCCCGGCAGCAGAATATCCCGATGTTCATTTACCTGCATCCGGAAATTTCCGAGATCGACCTCGGCCATTTCAATGACCAGGGGCAGGAGATCATTGCATTTGCCAAAGAAAAGAATATCAGGCTGATAGATGAATTCCAGTTCGGTGTATCGAAGGAACGTTACCGGAAAATGGATGTCGTACATTTCAACAGCAGCGGGCAGGCCTTCCTGGCTGATAACCTGTACCCATTGTTTCAGGAATACCTTAACCTTCGGAAATGATGCGCGTACTGATTGTTCACAACCAATTATGGGCGCATTACAAATCGAAGCTTTTCAGTGAGATCGACCGCGCTATGAAGCGGGCCGATCCGGCCGACGAATTGCTTGTCGCCCAGATCGCATTGTACGAGGCGAGCCGGAAAGTCATGCAAAATGACGATACGATCGTCTACGATTATCCTTACAAGGTCCTTTTCGAGCGAAGCCTCGACCAGGTAGGCTTCGGCGCACGGCGCGAAGCGCTTTTCAGGATCTTCAACGAGTACCGGCCCGATGTACTCAATATCACCGGCTATTTCGACTGGGCGCAGGTACTGCTCATGTTTTATGCGCGCGCAAAAGGTGTGAAAGTGGTGATTTCATCGGAATCTTCCTCCGCGGATCATAACCGTTCCGGTTGGAAAGAGGCGATCAAGAAAGTAATTGTGAGCCGTGCCAATGCATTTTTTTGCTTTGGCAAAACATCGGCGGAATACCTGGAAAGTCTGGGCGTTGCGAAAAGCGCTATCAAAGTGCGCAATGCGGCGGTGATCGATGAGCAGGTAATCCGCCAACGGTACGACGAAGCCCAAAAAGAGCTTCATGCGACTGCGAAGCCTGTTTCAAAGAAATTCGTCTACGTGGGCAGGCTCGCGCCTGAAAAGAACCTGGATACATTAATCCGCGCATTTGACCATACTGTGAGGCAAACCGGCGCCGACTGGCAGCTGCTTTTTGTAGGTGACGGCCCTGAAAAGGAGAATCTGGAAAAGCTGGTGGCCGGTTCCGGTGTTGCCGGTAAGGTCATTTTCGCCGGGGGATTCCCGTGGTACCAGGTGCCGGGCTGGCTGGCACAGAGCGATGTGTTGGTGTTACCCAGCAAATCGGAGCCGTGGGGACTGGTAGTCAATGAGGCGATGGTATGCGGAATGCCCGTGATCGTGTCCGATACCTGCGGGTGCGCGGGCGATCTGGTGCAGGATGGCGTAAACGGTTTCACTTTTAATCACACGCAGCAAGCCGCTTTGGAAAAGCATTTAACGTTTTTCATCCAAAATCCCGACCGCATCGCCGCAATGGGCCAAGAATCTTTGAAATTGATTGCTCCATTCGCATCCGGACCGGTGGCTGTGCAAATGTCCGAAACGTACCGCGACCTGGCCGCCCAAAGACAGGAAGCATAACGAACACAACTATACATTAAAACCCAAGCATGCGAATACTCAATATTTGTGCATATACATGGGCGATCGGGGGCCCGGCCCGCATTATCTATGACCACACTACCGAGGTCGTAAAGCAGGGCCACCAGGTCGATATTCTGAGCCCAATGACACCCGGTGAGAAAATGTACCCCGTGCCCGAGGGCGCGCGACTGATCGCAGTTGCACGTACGACGCCGGTAAGCAACTTTTACCGGGAATTTTCCGTCGAATTGTACAAATACCTGAAAAAGCACATCCACGAGTACGACGTGGTACATATGCACGGGATCTGGCATTTTGGTAGCCTGGCACCGTTCCTGATTCCCTCCAAGGCGGTTAAAGTCGTCACCATCCACGGCCTGCTCGACAAATGGGCGGTCGCGCATAGTAAATGGAAGAAGGACCTGGTGACTTTGTTATACCAAAAAAGGCTGCTTGGTAAAGCCGATCTGATCCAAATCAACAACACGGACGAAGAAGCGGACGTGATCCGTTACCTGGGTTACCGTCCGAAAAACATGGTGATCGTGCCTAATGGCATGAAGCTCGACGAGTATAACCGCGCCAACTTGCCCGCTAAGGGTATTTTCAGGGCTAAACATGGCATTTCACCCGACCAGCAAATGGTACTGTTCCTGGCCAGGCTGAACATTAAGAAAGGCCTTGACCTGCTTTTACCTGCATTTCAGAAAATTCACGAGCAAATACCGGACGCCCAGCTGATATTAGCGGGGCCCGACGACGGTTACCAGGTAGAAACCGAAGATTTTATCCGAAAGCATAACCTCGGAGGCCGCATTAAGCTCGTAGGAATGCTGACCGACACCATCAAAAAAGAGGCATTGGCCGATGCCGATCTATTCGTTTCACCCTCCTATTCCGAAGGATTTTCGATTGCGGTGCTTGAAGCTATGACCTCAGGCGTGCCTGCACTCGTGTCCGACCGCGTAGGTTTCGGCGACTACATTGCGCGCTACGATGCGGCTTACCTGACCCCGCTGACCAGCGATGGCGTGGCGGATGGCCTTCTTAAAATATTACAAGACAAGCCTTATGCGGAAGGTATCGCAAATCGAGCTTACAAGATGGTAACTGAAAATTTTGACATCCGCGTGGTTGCCAACCAGCTATTGGAAGAATACAAGAGAGTTCAAAAAAAGTAACTACATTTGCTATCGAATGTAACCGCTGACCGGCGCCGGGATACAGGTCTGTTTTAATTCAAATATGGTCGATTTATCAGTCATCATTTTAACGCACAACGAATCCAAGCACATCGGCCGGTGCATTCAAAGCCTGTTACAGGTTACCGACAAGATTTTCATCGTCGATTCGTATTCCACCGATGATACGGTGGCAATCGCCGAAAGCCTCGGCGCTATCGTGGTACAAAATCCCTGGGTTTCCTACGCTTTCCAGTTCAATTTCGGCATCCGGAATAACCCGTTCCAGACGGAATGGCTCATGCGCATGGACGCAGACGAGTACATCACGCCTGAGCTCGCGCAGGAGCTGAATCTTTCGATGCGCAACATTCAGCAAGACGTATCAGGCCTCTACGTGAAACGCCGGGTCATTTTTATGGAAAAATGGATCCGACGGGGCGGGTACTACCCGATCTGGCTGCTGCGCGTGTGGCGGCGCGGGCTAGGCGTTTGCGAGGAACTGTGGATGGACGAACATATCAAACTCAGCAGTGGCACCACCGCTCAATTGCAGTACGATATCGTCGATCATAACCTTAATAACCTCACCTGGTGGACCCAAAAGCATAACAATTATGCAATCCGCGAGGTCATCGACCTGTTGAACATTAAATATAACTTTGATAGCAAAGAGACTGTGGAGCCCAGTTTCTGGGGAAGCCAGGAGCAGCGTACACGTTTCCTGAAAATCAAATATGCCAATATGCCGCTGTTTACGAGGCCGTTTATCTACTTTACATACAGGTACTTCGTTAAATTGGGCTTCCTGGATGGAACGAAGGGGCTCATATGGCACGTTTTACAGGGGTTTTGGTACCGTTTTCTGGTGGATGCCAAGATTTACGAAGTGTATCACCGTGTAGGACGCGACAAGGAAGCTATTATATCACATTTCAGGACGGAATATGGAAAAGACCTCAGAAACCCAAACCAATCTGTCCGTTTATAACAACGACTGGTATAATCCGGGCGGCTATCCGAAGCTGGTGATATGGTATTTGCTGAACCGTTTGTTCATCCACACACATATTCCCTACCCTTCGGCATTCAAGGTGGCACTGCTCCGTTTGTTCGGCGCGAAGATCGGCAAGGGGGTGGTAATCAAGCCTAAAGTGAATGTGAAATACCCCTGGTTCCTGCAAATAGGCGACCACGTATGGATCGGCGAGAATGTGTGGATCGACAACCTCACATTGGTGACTATTGAATCAAACGCATGCCTGTCGCAGGGAGCGATGCTTCTGACGGGTAACCATAATTATAGAAAAAGCACTTTTGACCTGATAGTGAAGCCCATAACGCTTGGCGCAGGCTCCTGGATCGGTGCGCAGGCGACAGTTTGCCCGGGCGTCCAAGTAGGCTCCCATGCGTTGCTGACCGTCGGATCGGTGGCTACAAGCCATATGGAGCCTTATGGAATTTACCAGGGAAATCCTGCGAAATACATCAAAACAAGAACTATAACCAATTGAAAGTAAGCATACTTACTGTTGTATATAATGGCGCGGCCACGATCCGCTACTGCATTGAATCCGTGCTCGGACAGGATTATCCGGATATCGAGTACATCGTCGTGGACGGAAACTCCAAGGACGGGACCCAGGAAATCGTGCGGTCATACGGTGAAAAAATCGCCCGTTTTTTGAGTGAACCCGACGCCGGAATTTACGATGCCATGAACAAAGGCATACAATTAGCAACCGGTGACATCATAGGAATCCTGAATGCCGACGATTTTTACGCGTATCCGTCGGTAATCAGTGAAGTGGCCGGAGTGCTGGCATCCAGCAACGCCGACGCTTCCTATGGCGATTTGGAATATATTGACGCGAACGATGCAACGGTGGTGCGCAGAAAGTGGGTCTCTGGTGCTTATAAAGTGGGTGCGTTTCTGAACGGATGGATGCCGCCACACCCCACCTTTTTCGTCAGGAAAGAGGTCTACAACACACACGGGCACTTTCGCCTTGATCTGGGAAGCGCAGCAGATTACGAACTGATGCTGCGGTTTGTACATCGTGAAAACATCAAGCTTGCTTACCTGCCCAAGGTCCTGGTGAAAATGCGGGCGGGCGGAGTCAGCAACAGCACACTAAAGAACCGTATCGCGGCCAACCGCAACGACCGGCTGGCCTGGAAAGTCAACAATCTGAAACCGCGGTTTTATACTTTGTGGTTAAAACCTTTAAGAAAAATTATACAATTTATTTAGGGCCGGAAAGTCAACGCAAGTACCTTAAACCAGATAGTAAATATTTTGATATTCAGGCATTTGCATATTTCAATTATTGATTTATATTTCGACATTTGATTTGGATTTTTCGATCCGTCCTCAACGCACTTCCTAATTTGACAGGCACATGGAACTACAACTACCTCTGCAAATATTGACTGAAGGAAACGTCAATACGCTTGTCCATCACGACATTTATCAATGCCTTCTTTCCTTTTTGATCGGATGCTTTCTTTCGATCATTTCGATACCGATTATCATTAACCTCTCCAACCTGCTGCATTTGACTGCAAAGCCGGGTTTCAGGAGCTCACATGAGACGGAAACGCCCACTTTAGGGGGCATTGCCATATTTGCAGCCACGCTGATTGCCTACTTCCTGTGGCCGCATTCGGAGAATATCCTCGATTCGAACCTGATCAGCCTGGCCATGACAGGTGTGATCATTCTGTTCTTCCTTGGGATTAAGGATGATATCCTGGCAGTGGACCCGACCAAGAAGCTCATTATCCAGATTTTTGCGTCGCTGATCCTTGTTGCGATGGGTAACTTCAAGGTCGATAATTTTTACGGTATCTTCGGCATTCACGGCGTTTCGGACTTTATCAGCATCCCGCTTACCGTTTTCATATTCATCGCGATTATCAATGCGATCAACCTCATCGACGGGATCGACGGTCTGGCAGGTGGTATCAGCCTCATCGCCGGCCTCGGGTTCGGGATCTGGTTTATCGCCAACGATCATTTCTCGTTCGGCTGCCTCGCATTTGCGATGTCGGGTTCGCTACTTGGTTTCCTTCGTTTCAATTTTTCCAAAACCAGCAAGATTTTCATGGGCGACACCGGTTCGCTGATCGTCGGCTACCTGCTTTCGATCTTCGCAGTGGAATTCCTCTCGCTCAATGTCGGTTACCTGCACGATCCTAATGCTTATTTCAATGCGCCGATTATCGTTATGGTACTGCTCATTGTACCGATTTTCGATACGCTGCGGGTCTTTATTGTCCGTATTTTCAAAGGCGGCTCGCCATTTGTCGCCGACCGTAACCACATGCACCATATTCTGATCGACAACGGCCTGAACCACTTCTGGGCATCGTTCACCCTCTGGATGGTGACTATCGTGAATACGGCATTGTTTTTCACATTCCATGGCGACATTACCAATACGGCTTCGCTGTACATTTACATCGGCATGTTCGGATTGTACATGGTGTTTGCCTATTTTCTCAAAAAACGCATTGCTTCGGTCAAAGAGCGTAAAAAATTGGTCAAAAGCCCATCATTGGCCGACGACGACCTCTCCACTTTCCAATAAATGATGTAACCGCGTGTCTCAAAAAAACCGCAATGAAATTCTCGCGAATACCTTCTGAGAATTCATTGCGATGAACCGATTGTTTGTACCTTGCACGAAACATCGTCAACTTAAGTATGAACAAAAAGATTAGAAAAGAAGACGCGCTGTACTACCATTCCAAGGGTAGGCCAGGAAAAATACAGGTTATCCCCACCAAAGAAACGAGTACCCAACGCGACCTTTCGCTTGCCTATTCGCCCGGAGTGGCAGAGCCTTGTCTGGAAATCGCGGATAATGTAGAAAACGCTTATCAATACACCGCCAAGGGCAATCTGGTAGCTGTTATCAGCAACGGTACCGCTGTACTTGGCTTGGGTGATATCGGTCCGGAAGCTTCAAAACCTGTGATGGAAGGAAAAGGGCTGCTCTTTAAAATATATGCGGATATCGACGTTTTCGACATAGAACTCAACACCAAAGACGTCGACGAGTTTGTCAGAACGGTCAAGATACTCGAACCTACTTTCGGCGGTGTCAACCTCGAAGACATCAAGGCCCCTGAATGTTTTGATATTGAAGCCCGACTTAAAAAAGAGCTCAATATCCCCGTCATGCACGACGACCAGCATGGAACAGCGATTATCAGCGCCGCAGCCATGCTGAATGCATTAGTGCTCGTCGACAAAAAGATCGAAGATATCCGCGTGGTCGTCTCGGGCGCGGGTGCCTCCGCGGTATCGTGTACGAAGCTTTACCTCGCATTGGGCGCCAGTCCGAAGAACATCGCTATGTTCGATACCAAAGGCCACATCCACAACGGCCGGACCGATTTGAGCGATATGAAAAAGCAATTCGCGACAGATAAGGCATACGAATCACTGGAAGAAGCCATGGTAGGCGCCGACCTGTTCCTGGGGCTTTCCACCGCCAATATCGTTTCGAAGGAAATGGTAAAATCCATGGCGAAAGACCCGATCGTGCTCGCAATGGCTAACCCCAACCCTGAAATTCCTTATCCCGACGCGGTGGAAGCACGTGAAGACGTGATCATGGCTACCGGCCGCTCCGATTATCCGAACCAGGTGAACAACGTGCTGGGCTTCCCGTACATATTCAGGGGCGCGCTCGACGTACGCGCGACGGAAATCAACGAGGAAATGAAACTCGCAGCCGTGCACGCCCTGGCCGATCTGGCCAAAAAGCCGGTTCCGGACATCGTAAATCTGGCTTACAATGAAACCAATATCGTTTTTGGTAAAAACTATATTATTCCCAAACCGGTAGACCCCCGCTTGCTGACGACCGTGGCCCCTGCTGTGGCGAAAGCCGCGATTGAAACCGGCGTGGCGCGCAGGGTAATCACCGACTGGGATGCTTACGAACAGGAACTTTCGAGCCGTTTGGGACTCAACGAGCAGATTTCGCGCGTGATCCTCAACAAAGCGAAGCTCGCGCCTAAAAAGGTGGTTTTTGCAGATGCGGAAAACATCCAGGTATTGCGCGCCGCTCAGCAGGTACGCGACGAAGGTATCGCAACCCCTATTCTGCTCGGTAATAAAGAAACCATCCAGCATTTAATCCGCGAAAGCAAGCTTGACCTGGCCGACGTGTCGATCATCGACCCTCGTGCGCCGGAGAGCGAGCCGATGATCGAAAAATATGCTGCGAAACTGTTCGAAAAGCGCCAAAGAAAAGGCCTCACGCCGATCGAAGCGCGCCGTACGATGTATTTCAAAAGCTATTTCGGCTCGATGATGGTCGAAAACGGCGAAGCGGACGCGTTCATTTCGGGTCTCACAAGGACCTACCCCGACACGATCCGCCCCGCGCTGCAAGTGATCGGTAAGCAGGAAGGCGTCAACAAAGTGGCCGGTATGTATATTTTGCTCACACCGAAAGGCCCCTTGTTCTTCTCCGACACGACCGTGAACCTCGATCCGACTGTCGATGATATCGTGGAAATCACCGAACTGACTGCGAAGGCCGTAGAGCGTTTCAACATCCAGCCGCGCATTGCATTGGTAACCTATGCCAATTACGGCAGTGCCAAAGGCGCCGACGCCGAAAAAATGCGGGATGCGACCGCGATCCTGAAAAAACGTAACCCGTCGATGATTGTGGAAGGGGAATTGCAGGCGCACCTTGCATTCAATACCGCCTTGTTAAAGGAAAATCACCCGTTCAGCGATTTGGTGGACGGCGGCGCGAATACCTTGATTTTCCCGAATCTTTCGGCCAGTAACATTGCTTACAACCTGCTGAAAGAAGCTGCGGAACTCGAAACGATCGGACCAATCCTGCTGGGCCTGAAAAAGCCGGTACACGTGCTGCAATTGGGCAGCTCGGTGCGGGAAATCGTGAACATGGTGGCGATTGCCGTCGTGGAAGCGCAGATGAAAGGCAAGTAACGTTTTTTTGATATTGTTAAAATTAAAATAGCCCGGATCGCTCCGGGCTATTTTGCTTGAATGCGTTACCTGATTTACGGTTTCAACTTCACAAATGAAGGATCATAAAGTTTAGAATGGATCTGCTTCAACTTCGTCTCAGGGAATTTAACCACCTTGCGATCGTAAGTCATCAAACCATTGGTCTCCACTTCCACATCGGTCGTCTGCGTGTAAACCGCCGCTGAAAGCCCCTTTTTAATCAAAGGTTCGAAACGGTCGATAAACGTCGCATAACGGTTATAGAGCTCCTCCTGATTTTTAAAACTCTGATAACCCCAGTTATCTTTTTGCTGCCAAACGTGCTGATCCACTGGCAAGCCGAGGCCACCAAATTCTCCCAAAACAATAATTTGCTTCTGACCAAACAAATCGGGGCGCGGCATGACCGGCGCGGGATAGTTGTGCAAATCGATAATGTGCCCTACCGGCTCGAAGTTTCCGCCGCTGGCGCTGTTTACCAGGCGCGAGGGGTCGTACTGCATGGTCCAGTTAGTGATCTCAGCCGTTTTAAATTGTCCCCACGCCTCGTTGAACGGCACCCAAACGACGATTGACGGGAAGAAACGGTTGGCATCCATAATGGCCTTCCATTCTGTTTTGTAAATATTTTCAGATTCCGGCGTACGTTTTTTGTCGGTTTCGTTGCCTGTAATTCCCGGACGCATTTCCCAGTTATTACCCAGGTCACCGCTCGGCATATCCTGCCATACGAGCATTCCAAGCTCATCACAATAGCGGTACCATCTCGCGGGCTCCACTTTCACGTGTTTGCGGATCATGTTGAAGCCCATTTCCTTAGTTTTCAGAATATCGAACTTCAATGCCTCGTCGGTAGGCGCGGTGTAGAGGCCATCCGGCCACCAGCCCTGGTCGAGCGGGCCATATTGGAAAAGGAACTTGTTGTTCAGCGTCATGCGCTGAACGCCGTTCTCATCCACCTGAACCCCTATTTTACGCATAGCGGCGTAGCTTTTCACCTCGTCCACCGGCTTTCCATTACGGGTAAGCGTCACCGTCAGATTGTAGAGGTTCGGAGAGTCCGGCGACCAGAGTTTCGCATCGCTGATGTTCAGCGTAGCAGACTGGTTGGCCGCTACCTCCTGTTCAGCTACTTTATTTACGCCGTCCCAGGCAGTAATTTTCACTTTATCAGCCGCTCCTGCGCTTGCAACTTCTGTATTTACGGTTAAAGTTTGTTTATCAATGTCGGCCACCGGTGTGACTTTCGTAATATGGCTTGTTGCAACCGTTTCCAGCCAAACCGTCTGCCAGATACCGGTAACCGGCGTGTACCAGATCCCATGCGGATTCTTGATCTGCTTGCCGCGCGGCTGCGGGCCGTCGCTGCTCGGGTCCCACACTTTCACGGCGATTTCCTGCTGCTTTTTCTTCACAAGCAGGTCGGTAATATCAAAGCTGAACGGATCGTAACCGCCCTGATGGCTTCCGGCAGGTTTGCCGTTCACGAATACTTCGGCTTTCCAGTCGACGGCTCCGAAATGGATCAACACGCGCTGGTCTTTCAGTTTCGGTACAAAATCGATTAAGCGCTGGTACCAGAGAATGCTATCTTTGCCCACAGTTCTGCCCACGCCCGACAATGCGGACTCAACGGCAAACGGGACTAATATCTTACCATCGAAGCTGGAAGGTTTGGTATCGCCGGCGCTTTGGGGAACGATCGCGTAGTTCCACAGACCATTGATATTCTGCCAATTCGGTCGTACCATTTGCGGACGGGGATATTCGGGAAGCGGGTTTGCTGCCACCACCTTTTCCGCCCAGGGCGTTACGATCCTGCCTTGCACATACTTCCAATCAGCGGTTTGCTGCGCATGAGCCGGACCATACAGGCTGCCCAGAAGAACTCCCAGGCCAAGCACTACTTTTTTCATCAGTTTTCGGTTTTTTAATAAATTTTAATCAGAACTACCAAAAGTAGCGGTAGAATGTGCTCTACTGCTAAAAAAAAGCACTTTTCGCGCATTCTACGCTTACTCCACCGATTATCAGCCTGATAGGGATATAGGATTTTAGTTACTAGATTTGAAATTATCACTCAAATTACTATCCCATGAAAAGACTTTCCCTTACCCTGTTGATCACCTTCTCATGCATTTCTGCATTCGCGCAGGATTTTTCAGACAAGACCACGCTCGTCATACACGGGGGCGCAGGCACGATCACACGCGCGAACATGACACCCGAGCGTGAAAAAGCATATCGCGAAGCAATGAATACCGCGTTGGAAGAAGGTTATGAGGTGCTCAAAAAGGGCGGTACCAGCGTGCAGGCTGTCGAAGCGGCCATTCACGTCATGGAGGATTCGCCGCTGTTCAATGCGGGTAAAGGCGCTGTGTTTACGAGCGAAGGCAAAAATGAGCTGGATGCAGCCATTATGGAAGGCAAAACACTGAAAGCAGGTGCGGTAGCCGGTGTTACGACCATTAGAAACCCGATTTCAGCGGCCATTGCGGTAATGGACCAATCGGTGCATGTGATGATGGCCGGCAAAGGTGCCGAGCAATTTGCGAAAGAGAAAGGGCTGGAAATCGTCGATCCGTCGTATTTCTACACCGAGGCCAGATACAAAGCATTGGAACGTGCCAAAGCACAGGAGAAGACGGAGCTGGATCATAATGCGAAAGAGGAGAATGGAGGAAGGGAGAAACAGGAAGTTAAGAAAGCTCCCAAGACTGGCCATCATTCCGCGGAGGACCTCATTTTTACAGAAGGGAAAAAATTCGGAACGGTGGGCTGTGTGGCATTGGATAAATATGGTAACCTGGCGGCGGGAACTTCCACGGGCGGCATGACCAACAAGCGGTACGGCCGCGTCGGCGATGCACCGATCATCGGGGCCGGCACTTACGCCAACAATGCTACCTGTGCGGTTTCGGCAACGGGGCATGGCGAATATTTCATCCGTTCCGTCGTTGCCCACGACATTTCGGCGCTCATGGAATATAAAGGACTTTCCCTGACAGATGCCGCCAACGAAGTGGTGATGAAAAAGCTCGTCGAGAGAGGCGGCGAGGGCGGTGTTATCGCAGTCGACCGGAATGGCAATGTGGCGATGCCGTTCAATAGCGAAGGAATGTACCGCGGCTACATTAAAAGTGACGGCAAACGTGAAATATTGATTTATAAGGACTAGCAGTTTGTTTTCAGGAAGCCATACAAAAACGCGCCTTCCGCGCGTTTTGAACATATACTACGATGTAACCTCACGGCTTCTTTTTCCTCTATATGAAATCAGTTTACAGCATTCTCTTACTGATCCTGCTTTCGGTGACGTTCGCAAAGGCCACCCACCTAAAAGGGGGCGAGATTATGGCGACGTATTTGTCAGGGCAAAGCTACAAAATTAAGGTAAGGCTATATATCGATCAGCATTTCGGCGGCACGGGTGAAACGGCGAATACGATCAGCGTATGTATGGGCGATGGAAATGTGGTTGATCTACCGCGCGTAGTAAGCGGTATTGAGCCACTTCCGGGAAATGTGATCGTCGCGGAATACGAGGGCAGCTACACCTATGGAAGTTCCGGCATTTATCAGATATCCTATGCGAACGACCAGCGGAGCGCTGAAATTCTTAACCTGCCCAATTCGCTTGGTACCAGCCAATTCATCTGGACTGTGATCAACACGCAACAACCAAATTCCACGCCGATATTGCCCTACCTTTCCTTCGAAGCAGGCGTGCGGCAGGTTTTCTCTGTTGATTTAAAACCAACTGTTGCGGATAACGACAGCATTACCGTGCGAGCAGTTCGGCTAAGTAAACCTTCGCCGGGGACTTGCGGCGTACGAATGCTGGATCATAGCTATTTATTTCCTAACGAAATCAGCGCTACCGGCACATTTAAAGTGGATGCAGCGCAGAAAAAGCTGGTTTGGACGGCACCCGAAGTGGTGGGCAATTATCTTTTTGCCGTGGTTGTTACGGAATGGCGCGACGGTGTTAAAATTTCCGAAAGCTACCGGGAAGGAATGGTGACCGTGATCGACAAACCAGGAGACACCGTTGAAATACCACCCTACGAATCATCGGAATATGGTGGTGTGATCACTTCTACGCCGGCCGTATCATCTTCGGAGGTGTCGATGGCTATCCAGGCATACCCCGTGCCTACCGAGAATTTTGTGACGGTAAAAGCATACAGCAAGCAACGGGCGATCATCCGTTTGCAGCTGATTGATATGAATGGCCGCATTTTGACTGAGATCGCCAGCAAGACACCCGAAATTTCCGTACAGGAAGTATTTGATATGCGTAACCTGACGCGAGGCATGTACCTGATCCGGGCAAGCAACGCGAAAGACTCGGTGACGCAGAAAGTACTAAGATAATGCCGACCGTTTGTAATGGTATCCGGTACGAATGTCGTCCTATGGAGTATAGTTGTTTTAGGTGAAATACAATTTCACGTATTACCATAGGTTAATTATTAACAGAAAAGCGGCAGGTCCTATAATCTGCCGCTTTCTTCTTGAATGCAGGTTGGACAACCTATTCGTTTCCTATTTCTTCACCTTTCCGTCCCAATGCGGTGATCTTATCCTGGAACAATCTGCTTTTCAGTAACATTTCCTTGATCATCGCAGCATGTGAAAAGGTAATCATATGACCCGCATTGTACAGGAAAATATATTGGGCGCGTTTGCTTTTGATATGTTTTTTGGCAAAATCGATGTTCGTCGGATCCGCTATCCAGTCGTTGCCGCCCTGGATCACAGTGGTGGGGACGCTGAGTTGCTCCCATACCGGCAGCATTTTACGGAGCTCATCGGCGTGGCTGTATTTTTCGGCCGTTGCCGCGTTGAATGCTCTTGGCAGGAAAAGCTGTATAAAACTCATCCTGCCCCATTTGGAAAACCAGAAGAAACGCTCGGTTTCAGGATCGATCACCGGCGAGACCATGATAAGCTCTTTCACCTGGTCGGGCGCCATGGCTGTCAGCCGGGCCGCAATCGGCGCCCCATAAGACCTCCCCAGTACGATTACCTTCTGATTACTTTTATTCAGCGAGAATACCGGAAGCAACGCATGAGCCTGTGTTTCGATTGAAGTTACATACCGCCGTTTTTTTAACCGAGATTTACCGTAACCTACTCTATCGACCGACACGATATGAAAATGCTTTTGCAGATCCTCGTCGTCCATCAGGTTCATATATCCCCACAGCGATCCGGGAGCACCGTGAATAAGCAGCAACATCGGGAGCGTATCAGGCCCTATGCTGGCCAGCGAAAGTGAAAGTGTGTCGTTCTTGATGAAGATTTCCTTCGGCCTGACCTTTTTATCTGCATAATGCCTCCGCACTTCCTTGGCTGAAATAATGTACCGCGAAAAGCAGGAGCTTAGTGAAACGGATAAAGAAAGGAACAGGACAACCGAACGAAGTAATTTAAAACTTAACATACGCCGTAAAGAATCTTGCCTTATTTCCTAAATTCACAGGATATTTCAATATACGATTTTATCGGGAGAAAAAACTGATCAATGGCCTTTTTTAAAAAGAAGATGCCACTCTCAAAATTTTTCGGTGCATTTCGTTGTTGGATACTCAAAAGCAATGCCAGCAATGGTTTAACGGTATTGGTTAACCTCTATTTTAATGACAGCCACCCAGCAAGCACTTTTCTTTGAGCGCCTGTCCGCGCAGAACGAAAAATACCGGTACAAACTGCCTTCAAGGCAGGACGCGGGGAAATTTATCCAGAACCTGATCAATTTCCTCTTCCCGATCAGCAAGGATTGCCCAAGCTGCCCGGCCAAGGACCTGGCCATGAAATATGCCGATTTGCGCCACGACCTGAGCTGCATGCTGCAACCGCTCCTGCCTCAGCTTGAACGTGACACAGAGGAAATACTGGACGAAGTGTTTACGCAAATCCCCGGTGTTTACGAGGCGCTCCTCACCGACGCCAAGTCTATTACCGACAACGACCCTGCTTCCGTCAGCATCGAAGAAGTGATTTCGGTGTACCCTGGGTTTATGGCCATTGCCACCTATCGCTTTGCGCATTCCTTTGCCAAGAGCGGCATTCCGCTGCTTCCGCGCATGCTCACAGAGTTTGCCCATAGTCAAACAGGGATCGACATTCACCCGAATGCGACCATCGGCCATTCATTCTTCATCGACCACGGCACGGGAGTGGTGATCGGAGAAACGACCCACATCGGCAATAATGTGAAGCTCTACCAGGGCGTTACGCTCGGCGCGACGCACGTTTCGAAGTCGCTCGCATCACACAAGCGTCATCCGACAATTGAAGATAATGTAGTGGTATACGCCAATGCGACAATTCTGGGGGGAGAAACCGTGATCGGCCATGACTCGATCATCGGCGGAAATGCCTGGCTAACGAAAAGCGTACCTCCATATTCACTGGTTTATCACCAAAGCAAAATAGAGATACGCCAACATTCTTCGCCTTCTGTTACATAATGCTCCGGATGAATCTCCGGATGCCTTCCATATACACAGGTTCGGCCTGCGGGAATGCGTAACGAGGCTGGGTGGTCATGGTAATGCTGATAAACCCGAAGGTAAGGCACCACCATTCATAATACGTTTTGGTAACAAGCTCCCCCGATTTCGGGCGAAGGCCTGCGATCATTTCCCAGACCGGGTTGTCCTTGATGCTCATCGCATGTGAATACGCTTTCTTCGAATCACAATAGGCCCCTTCGAGATTGAACATTACCTGAAAAACTTCCGGGTTTTCGACCGCAAAATGCCAGATCGTCTGTGCCACTTCCACCAGTTGTTTCTGGGGGTTACTGAAATGCCCTTTTATCTTCACAAACTCCGTCTGTAAGTAGTCGAATCCTTCCATACGGATGGCTTCCAGGAGCTTGTCTTTACTTTCAAAATACTCGTAGAGAATAGGAGGGCTGTATTCAATCACATCAGCAATTTTGCGAATCGAAACAGCCGTCCATCCATCCTCGCGGGCTATGTCCTTGGCTGTCTTCACGATGTCTGAGCGTACCTGTATTCTAAGCCGCTCTCTTCGCTCTACTATTCCCATGCTTAAAAATGTCTTTTAGGATTGATTCAGAATGATATGTTTTCAAATATAAGGATATACCCCTTACACTTCAAGACCATGCAACCGGTGACCATGAAAAAAGTCCTTCGAAATTTCTTTACCTTTTCTACAAACGCCGTCCATTAAATCTGACAGCCGATTCAGAAATTTAATGCTGATAAAATTTTTTTAAGCCGTTGGAAAGCTTATATTTCTGAACGCCGCGAGAGCCCGTTCCGCTCAATTTTCTCCACTAACCGGTAATTTGCCTCTTGTGCGCGCAGCTTCCCGCGGGCATCGTCGGTAATGCGTAAATTATTCTGATAGAGATCCAGTCGCACCGATTTCTGGTTGTCATTCACATAGTTTCTCAGCACGGTGCGCATCTGGTTTTTCAGTGTTTCGTCCAGTACGGGGAAGCAAATGTCTATCCGCCTGTGCAAGTTCCGGTGCGTCCAGTCACAGGATGTGAGGTAAATTTCGTCGTTCCCGCGGTTACCAAAATGAAATATCCGCGTGTTTTCGATGTATCGGTCGACGTGCCTGCTCACCACGATATTGTCACTGATAGAAGGCAGGCCTGAGATCAATCCGCAACTCTCGCTCACGATCACATGTACGGGCACACCAGCCTGACCAGCCTGATACAACTTGTCGATCAGAATATGGTCCTGCAACTGGTTGATTTTAATGGTAATGAACGATTTAAGCCCAGCATTGCAGTTGGCGATCTCCCGGTCCATCAAGTCGAGCAGCCGCTTTTGGAGATTAAACTGCGTAACCTGCAATGTATTGAATGGCAAATACTTGTACTTCTTCGGCTCGTCCTGGGTGGACAAATACCCGAAAAGCAGTTCCAGCTCATTGGTCAGTTCACGATGCGAGGTGAGCAATGCATGATCGACGATCTCACGGCTTGTCAGCCGATAAAAACCACCGGTGCCTAGAAATGCATAACGCTCCCACCCCTTTTGGACCTTGCGCTTTACCAGCGCCATTTTCGCATGCACTTTCAGTCCCGGTACACTCAGGAGGATCTTCACCCCCGCATCGCGCATTTTTTTAGACCACTGCAGGTTTTCCTGAATATCCAGTTTGGTATTTAGCTCCAGATAGGTTGTGACGCGCTTCCCGTTTTTGGAAGCACTGATCAATGAGTTCAGAATAAATGAATTGGGACTGATCTTATACAACGAAACATGGATCTCGCGCACGTGCGGATCCACAGCTGCCTCGTTGAAGAACCGTACAATCGGTTCATAAGACTGGTAAGGTAAATGCAGCATTTGGTCGGCCCGTTGAATGGCCTCGAAAACCGACTTCGTTTCCTCGAACTCGGGGTTCTGAACCGGCCGCTGGTATGGATAGTCGAGCCGCCTGGACAATACCGGAAACCTGGCCAGATCCTGCATGAACAGGTAATCACCGCGTTCATGGAAGTCGTTCATCGGAATCGCCACCTTTCCTACCAGGTATTCACGCACATACAGCGGCATTCCAGATTCATAGAAATACTGCGATGGCTGCACAAAATTCCGCTTTTCAAGCTGTTTCAGAATGCGTTGCGCAACCTGCATCGGATATTCGTCCTCGATCGTCAACTCGGTTTCCCGTTCGACACGCAATGCATAGCTTTCCAGGATATTATACCCCGGAAAAAGCACCGGCAAGTTTTCGCGGATCACATCCTCCAAAAATGCCACGTGGCGCCTCCCTTCCCATTCGGGCAATTCCAGAAACCGGCCGTAAGGCTCCGTAGGCACATTCACCGACGCATACCAGTCTTCCTCGGCGTCTTCCCGGTGCTGCATCCGCACGATCAGGTACAGCTGTTTTGATTCAAACGCGGGTGTTTTGAGCGTACGGCGGCTGTCCAGGAATACGGGCTGTAAATAACGAAACAGCTTATCGAGAAAAAAACGTCTCACAAATGCGGCATGTTCGGACACAAATGCTTCGCGGTAATACAAATGCACGCCTTGTTCGAGCAACGCGGGCAGGATTCCGGATATCAGAATGTCGTTAAACTCGCGGAGCTGGTTTTCAACCGTCTCGTAAACATGTTCGAGGAGCGACTCCGGGAAGATGTTCAGTTTGGAACGGATATCGTTGCTGACTTCCCCCATCGCGAGCAGGTTCGGGATACGTACCCGGTAGAATTCCTTCGTTTGATAGGCATAGATACCCAAAAACCGCAACCGCTCCCTTACCGGTACCGTTTCGTCATTTGCTTCCAGCAGCAACCTGTAATTGTTCGAAAGCCAGCTGAGATTGGTATCAAAGTAAGGATAGGCAACGTCGATCATTGAGTGTGGTGTAAAAGATCCAAAATTTGGTACAATATAAATACATTTGGCGGGTAAGGGTATAACTTTGCAATACAAAAAGCAACGTTGTCAGATAAGTTTACGAAGCTATATCCTCATTTAAAATTATCATCAGATCACTATGCGTTATCAATTATTAGGCCGCTCGGGTTTACGGGTATCGGAAGTTTGCCTTGGAGCCATGACGTTCGGAAAAGACTGGGGCTGGGGAGCGGACAAGCATGAAAGCTTCAAGATTTTCGAGGCCTTTGCCAACGCAGGCGGCAATTTCATCGACACCGCGAACCGGTATACCGAGGGTACCTCGGAAAAATATGTAGGCGAATTCATCGAAAGCGACCGCGACCATTGGGTACTGGCTACCAAGTTCACTCTAAAAGACCGTAACGACGATCTGAATTTCGCTGGCAACCACCGCAAAAATATGATGCGTTCGGTAACATCGAGCCTCAAACGCCTCAATACCGAATACATTGATCTTCTGTGGGTACACATGTGGGACAATACCACGCCTGCCGAAGAAGTGATGCGCGGCCTTGACGACCTCGTCACCCGCGGATTAGTGCATTACATCGGTATTTCCGACACACCGGCCTGGATTGTCTCGCAAGCCAACACCATTGCCGATTTTCGCGGCTGGAATGCATTTGCAGCCATTCAGTTCGAATACTCTCTCCTGCAACGTACGCCCGAACGCGACCTGCTACCCATGGCAAAAGCCCTGGACCTTGCCGTAACCCCCTGGGGAGCGATCGGCGGAGGCGCATTGACGGGCAAGTACCTGAGAGGCGAAACCGGCCGGGTACCCGACCATAGTACCCGCAGAAGCGAGCACAGCAGTCTGATTGCACAAACAGTTGTGAACGTGGCCGCCGAACTTGGCGTAACCCCTGCCCAAGTAGCGATCAACTGGACGCGCCACCGCGATCAGGTCATGATTCCGATCATAGGCGCTTCCAAAGAGAGCCAGCTCGTAGATTCACTAGGCTGTTTAAACTTCCGCCTCCCGGAGGAAGCCCTGCAAAAACTTCATGAAGTGAGTAAAATTGAACTAGGCTTCCCGCACGAATTCCTGAAATCCGACGGAGTGAAGGAGGAGGCGTTTGGAGGACTGTACGAAAGCCTTGATAATCATCGAGGGTAGAGTGTGTACTTCGGCAATCGGCAATCGGCCGTCGGCTTTAAACTATTCGAAAGCCGATAGCCGATTGCCGAAGTTTACTTATTTCCCCCACTGCTCCGGCGCTACTCTCCATTTAGCGAGGCTTTCAAGTTGGGAAGCGTCGATGTACTTGTGCTCCAACGCAACCTCGATCAATGCATTGTAATTGCTGATGGTGTCGAGCTGGACGTTTTTCGCAGTGAAATTGTCGGCCGCTACCTGGAAACCATAGGTGAATATCGCCACCATTCCTGCTACTTCGATACCGGCTTCGCGGAGTGCGTCAACCGTTTTCAGAGAGCTTCCGCCGGTCGAAATCAGATCTTCGATGATCACCACCGACTGCCCTTTTTCCAATCTGCCCTCTATCTGATTACCCATTCCATGCTTTTTCGGCTCAGGGCGTACATACGCAAAGGGCAGTTCGAGCAGGTCAGCTACCAATGCACCCTGCGCAATCCCGCCGGTCGCAACGCCTACTACCGCCTGGGCATTTGGATATTTTGCACGGATCAGCTCAGCCAGCGCCTTTTTGATGAAGGTGCGGGTATCAGGGTATGACAATGCCATGCGGTTGTCACAATAAATCGGTGAAAACCAGCCTGAGCTCCATTGGAACGGCTTTTCGGGACTGAGTTTGATGGCCTGCGCTTCCAAAAGCAGCTCGGCGATTCGTTTGGTAATATCCAGATCGTTCGACATTATTAATCTTCGGATTCTTCCTGTTTGTTATGGTTGGTTACTAAAAGCTTATCTATGCGGCTGCGGTCCATATCGATGACCTCGAATTCGAAATGCCTCCAATTGAACTTCTCGCCGGTTTGAGGAATGTTTTCCAGGACGTGCAGCACAAAACCGCCGAGCGTATTAAAGCCTACCAGCTCCCGGCGCTCATTTTCCTGGATATTGATATTGAAATATTGAATAAAATCATCGAAAGGCAACTGCGCGTCGATCAGGTAGCTGCCATCCTCGCGTTTTACAATTTCGGAGGCCTCTTCGATGTCCTCGGAAATATCACCCACCAATGCATCCATAATATCATGCATGGTCACCACGCCGAGCGTACCTCCGTATTCGTCCACGATAATGCCGTAATACACGCGCTGCTCCTTGAATTTTTCGAGTGCCTGATAGGCACGGTTGCTTTCCGGCAGATATACCGGATCGCGCATAATGGTATTCAAATGCTCCATTTGCACTTCGAGGTCGGTAGCTATCAGATCCTTAACATACACCAGCCCTACTACGTCGTCGACATTACCGCGGCAAACCGGGTAAATGGAGTGCCGGGCGTCGAGTATCTTCGCCTTATTTTCCTCTACAGTATCTTCCAGGTCGAGCCAGACGATTTCCTGCCGGTTGGTCATCAATGAGGTCACCTTGCGGTCGCCGAGCTGGAATACATTATGCACGATTTCCTGCTCGATTTCTTCGAAAACGCCTCCGGAAGTACCTTCCTGGATCAGGCTTTTGATTTCCTCCTCGGTTACCGCATTCTCACTTTGTTTGATATTCAAAATCCGGATGATTAAATCACTCGAAAAACCCAGCAAAGCAATAAAAGGAGCCGTTACTTTTGAAAGCAGGTTCATGGGCGTAGCCATTACCTTCGAAATAGCTTCCGGATTGGACATCCCGATGCGTTTGGGAACTAGTTCTCCCAGCACGAGCGACAGGTAAGTAATCACTACCAGCACCGTACCTACCGCGAGCGAATGCGCATAAGGCACCAGTGCGGGCACACGGGAAATGATTTGCTCAAAATCGGCAGTAATATTGTCCCCACTGTACATACCGGTCAGCAAACCGATGAGCGTAATACCGATTTGAACGGTGGAAAGAAATTTGGTAGGTGAATTCGCGAGGTTTAATGCGGCTTTCGCGCTCGAATCGCCATTCTTGGCGGCTGCTTCCAGGCGCGATTTCCGGGAGGATACCAGTGCTATCTCAGACATGGAAAAAAGGCCATTGAGCAGCACCAGCAGTAGAATTATAAGGAGTTCCAAGAACTGTTTAGTTGTTACAAATACAAATTTATCAATAATAATCTCTGCCTAAACTAAACTCTTTACTTAATTTTGCGATCCATTCACGTACCCATTCCAAAATGATCATTTTTTTCGACGACCGTCCAGTCAGAATTGTACGGACCAATCAGTTGTCTGCCGCCGAAACATCGCGTTTTGAACATATCGTAGATCTCAGGCTTGAAAAGTTGCAGAGAAGCATGCTGACAGGTCACGTCCTGTTCCTGAATTCCACTACTACCAGTGCCATTCAGGTGATTCAGATGCTCGAAAAAGAGTTTCCGAAAGACATGCTTTCGATCACGATGGCTACGCGTGAAAAATCGGAGGTTGAGGACAAAATCAAAGCACAGTATAAGGTGATCAAGGCCGCAGGCGGCGTGGTGGTGAAAGATGGCAAATGGCTCTTCATGTACCGCCGCAAAATGTGGGACCTGCCCAAAGGCAAGCTCGATAAAGGCGAAAATTCCAAAGTAGCGGCTACACGCGAAATCGAGGAGGAAACTGGCGTGAAGGCGCTGATCCGCGACAAAATTTGCACCACCTGGCATACCTACACGCTGAACAACAGCCGCATCCTGAAACGCACTAAATGGTACTTGCTCGATTGCCTAGACGATTCTCAAATGGCCCCGCAGGCCGAAGAGCAGATCGAAAAGCTGGATTGGTACGAGCCGTCTGAAGTAAAACCGTTGCTGATACAATCATACAGCTCGATCCGCTACGTGGTCGACAGCCTCAATAAGATCCACAATCTGAAAGAATCCTGAAAAGCGGTTTCCGAGTAGTTTAAGTATTCTGTTCGGCCTTGTTTAGTTCGGATAATGAATAGGGAAGAAAATTGTCCACGGCCTGTCCGTAACGGTGCAGGTCGCGGATAATACTGGAACTAATCGGCGCCAGACTGGGCGACGTGATCAGAAAAACCGTCTCGATCTCCTCATACAAATACCGGTTCACCTGTGAGATGCCGTTCTCATATTCAAAATCGGTCGTATTCCGCAGCCCCCTCAACAGAAACCTCGCCCCCAGTTCCCGGGCCGTATGGGCCGTCAGGTCGTCGTAGGTAATGACTTTCACATTCGGCTCGGAGGAGAATGTCTTTTCAATCATATCCTTCATCACTTCCAGCGGGAAATAACGCTTCTTGGTAGCATTGTTACCGATCCCGATCACCACCTGATCAAACAGCCGCAGGCCACGCAGGACAATATCCTCGTGACCCTTGGTAAAAGGATCGAACGAGCCCGGAAATAATGCGATACGAGTCATAGGAGGAATTTTAGGAGGAAATGAGATAAGTATTGAACAATCCGAAATACCGGTGACCGGGCACTTCGGCACATTGCGGGCTATATTTCAGCGTTGTCGGCCGGGTACCCATATGCAAGTTCGGGAAAAACCTTGAAAGCTCCTGATATGATTCCGATGTCGGCGTGATTTCTCCGTAGCAGAGCACTTTGATCTCCTCCGGCAGGATATTGAGCTGGCTCAATGTGAACAGGACAATGTAAGCAAGCTCCTGAACCTGAGCATATTTAAAGCGGTTGCAAAGCAGCAGTTGCTGGCTTTCGCTTACCACCAGCGTGAAATGATCTTTTTCGAAATACAACGACATCATCCGCATTTCCTGGTGCTCCACATGGTTCACCAGAGACCCGATGGCCAATGCGCTCGTAAGGTGATAGAATGTGACCGTCGACGAGCTGAAATGGTTCACAACCCAGTCGTACCAAAGTTCCTGAATGCTGAAAACATTCTGCGCGTGCACCAGCGGCAAATCGTGCCAAAGCACTTTTTCGTGCTTCGAAACTGGGTTGCCCAGGGCAAAACTAAGATATTCGTAAGCCGATTCAGCCCGGAACAGCACATTGGGCACGAGCGTGAACGCATGAGAGTTCACTGTTACGCGAACATTATTCCAGTTGTTGGACGACCACGACAAGTGTCCGCTGAAAATCCGTTTTAGCCGTTCGAAAATTTCCGTAGGTGTGAGTGCATTCTCAAAGAAATAGTCTTCCAGCCAGATGCATTCCATATTCTCATCCCTGACGATGCAAAAGCGGATACGCCGCTCATCCAGCTCGATACAGAGCGTACAAAGCGGGATACTGGCCGCATCGAAGGAATTATCTCCTACCAACAGCGTCGGAATAACTTCTATTAACTGGTTTTCAGAATTTGCCACGTGGTCGGGTGGTATTGTTTAATGTTTATGCCGGCGTTAGTTTCCGGAAATATACTTGTTGAGTTCAAAAATTCCAGCCAGCGAGCCTGCCATATTCAGGACGCGGTGCCGCTGTTCCGGCTGAAACGCGGTGATTTCTTCCCAGGTCAAGAAACGAACATCACGGATAATCTGCCCGTCGGCTGCCAGTTCCGGATCAAAGCCCGACATCAGACTTCCCTCAAAGGATCTAATTTCAAAAAACAGCTCTACTGCGTGCAGCGGATCCGCAACATGCTCATTGACAAACAGCAACTCTCCAATCACCACATCCAGGCCCGTCTCCTCCCGGAATTCGCGGACCAATGCGTGCTCAGCCGTTTCGCCGAAGTAAACACCACCGCCGGGAGGCGACCAGAATATGCCGTCGGGCCCATAAAGTGCCTGGTTCACAAGCAAAATACGGCCCTCATGCACGCAGATCCCGCACACGCGCACACGCACGGAGCCCCCGTAAATAGTCCCTATGTCGGCATTTAGCGCTTGCAAAAGCTGTTTTTTGAACGGGCAAAGATAACCATCCGGCCAGAATAGGCAAGACATAATTCTACCTCTCCGTTTCCGGCAGGTCGGCTACGGGTGGTCAAATGGTAATTCCGCCGGAAAACGAAAGAAGGATCAGGAGTACGGGCTTCCGGAAATGTAGCTTTCGAGCGTATTAATATGCTCTTTCTGCTCATGTATGATCGCGGAAACGATGTCGTTGATCGAAATGATGCCCACCAGCTGGCCGTCGCGGTTCACCGGCAAGTGCCGAATGTGCTTGTCGGACATGATCTGCATACATTCTTCGATTTTCTCGTCCGTCTCCACGGTAATCACCTTGCTGGTCATTACGTCGCGGATCAGCGTGTCCCTCGAACCGCGGCCCTGCAAAATCACTTTGCGTGCATAGTCGCGCTCGGAAAAAATGCCGATCAATTCATTATCTTCAAGTACCAAAACTGCCCCAATGTTCTTCTCGGCCATGAGTTCCAGAGCCTCAAACACTGTGTTGTCCTGCGTAACCGACCAAATCGCATTGACAGGCTTGTTGCCCATTACATGTTGTACCAGCATAGATGTTTAGGTTTGGGATTTTCAGATAAGGGAGTCTAATATATGGATTTGACCTAATAAAGTCCAATAAAATATGAGTATTATTTTGTTAAAAAATCGGTTTTTGATAATCGAAATCCTTGCGTTAGATTCGTTCCATGGACACCGACAAACTTTTGCCTTCCCAGTTACTGCGCGGACAATTCCCTTTCAGGCCCACCGAGGGGCAACTTCGTTTCTTCGAGAAGACCAATGATTTTCTGATTGAAGAAAAGGGGCTTGAACGTTACAGGGACTGTTTTTTGCTCAAAGGTTACGCGGGGACGGGTAAAACCACGATCATCAGTACGCTCATTAAGGTGTTGAAAAACTTCGGCTATAAGTCGGTACTCCTCGCTCCCACAGGCCGGGCAGCAAAGGTGATGTCAGGCTACTCCGGAAAGATCGCACTCACGATCCATAAGAAGATTTACAAGCAGACAGCCGATGCGTTTTCAGGCACATTGACCTTCCAGCGGCAGAAAAATTACCACGACAATACCCTGTTCATCGTCGATGAAGCGTCCATGATCACCGACGATGCCGATTTCGGGAGCCGCAGCCTGCTGGCCGACCTGGTTGAATTTGTATTTGAAAACCCGGGCAACAAGCTGATGCTCGTCGGCGATACCGCCCAGCTGCCGCCGGTCGGAAAGGAACTAAGCCCCGCATTGGACGGCGATTATCTGGAAAGGACATTCTATATGTCTGTTTTTCAGGAGGAATTAAAGGAGGTCATGCGCCAGGACGAGCAATCCGGCATTCTTTTCAACGCCACCCAGCTACGCAACCAACTAGGCTCCGAGGCGGCTGATATTCATATTACCACCCGCTCCTACCGCGATGTTTTCAAAATGACGGGCGAAAAACTGGAAGAAGGCCTCCGATATGCGTACGATAAATATGGTACTGAGAACTCGATTATTCTGACGCGTTCCAACAAAGCGGCCGTTCAGTACAATGAATACATCCGGCGGGTTATTAATTTTTCGGAAGACGAGCTCGATGCCGGTGACCGGTTGATGGTCGTTAGAAACAATTACAATATCCTTGATGAAGACTCCCCCGCCGGCTTCATCGCCAACGGCGACTTCGTGGAGCTGCTGAAAATCCGCAAAACCCAGGAAATGCACGGCTTCCGGTTTGCCGACGTGACATTGAGGCTGACTGACTACGAAAAACAGCCTGAATTCGACGCGAAGATTTTCCTCGACACGCTGCATTCACCCTCGGCATCAATGTCCGCAGAAGACAACAAGAAGCTCTATGAGAGCGTCCAGCAGGATTATTTTTATATCAAATCCAAAAAAGACCGCGTCGAAGCGTTACGAAAAGACCCGTATCTGAATGCATTACAGGTGAAGTTCGCCTACGCGCTCACGTGTCATAAGGCGCAGGGAGGACAGTGGAGCGCGGTGTTTATCGATCAGGGATATTTACCCGAAGAGCAAATTAATACCGAGTTTGTCAGGTGGCTTTACACGGCTATTACCCGTGCCACTGACGAGGTCTTCCTGATGAATTTCCACCAGCAATTTTTCAAATAGCCATTGTCAGGCAGGCACTGAAGCACGCTGCAATCGGTCATTGATAGCTAGTCCCAACCCGCTGGAAGGCACCAGCTCCGCTTTAATTTCCGAAACAGCCAATGCATCCAGCTCCCGCAGGTATGCGAAAAGATTATGCGCAGCTTCTTTCAAATCACGGTTTGGGCTGAGCAAACGCTGGTATTTCCGGTCGGCTCCTTCCAGGTACCGGTCGAACATCAAATAGCCGGTTTCCGCACCGCCGGGTACGATTTCATCCCTTCTGTACAAATGCAGCGGTTTTCGGGGGGCATAATGGCTTTTGAGCATTCCCGGCGCCTTGGGATCGGAGGTGGAATGCGGCATCAGCACCACCGGCCCAACCAACGATTCTATTTCATTGATATCCAAACCTCCGAGGCGGTACACAATGGTTTCATCATTTTCAAAACCTAAAATCGTCGACTCGATACCCACCTCGCATTCACCACCGTCGAGAATATAAGGAATGCGGTCGCCGAGCTGCTGCGCTACATGCTCAGGCTTGGTAGGGCTAATGTAGCCGAACGGATTCGCGCTTGGCGCTGCAAGCGGGAAGTTGAGTTGGCTAAGCAGTTCGAGCGTAAGCGGGTGATTGGGAATCCGCACCGCCACTGTATCGAGCCCCGATGTCACCAGGTCGGGCACAATGTCTTTTTTAGGCAACAACAAAGTCAGTGGTCCTGGCCAGAATCGGCTGGCCAGCACCCGGGCCTTTTCGGGGATGTCCGACACGTAGATAGCCGCTTTCTCGATGGAATCAGTATGGATAATGAGCGGGTCGAATGCGGGCCGGTTCTTTGCTTCGAAAATAGAAAGTACCGCTTTTTCGTTCAATGCATTGCCCGCCAGCCCGTAAACGGTTTCGGTAGGAATGGCTACTAATTCGCCTTTTATCAGAAATTCTTTTGCGACGTGGAGATCGCTGCCTGTAACTGCCAAAATATAATTCTGTTTTTAAAATACAAAAATACGGCGGCGCGGAAGAAATCCGAATATCCGCATTTAGATTGTTTTTAAATAACTCTGGAATGTCGGAGACTTGGCACTGCGTTACCTGATACGTGTTTATATTTATTGGTTAAATAGTACTATCTAAACAACCCTTTACTATGTTTCAAATCAAAGAACAACCTACCGTTTTCGACGTCGCGATTATCGGCTCGGGCGCGGGAGGCGGAATGGCAGCTTATCAACTTGCCAAAGCGGGTGCCAAGGTGGCTCTTTTGGAAGCAGGTGGATATTTCGATCCTGCCGATCCAAAATACATTACTCAACTGAAATGGCCTTACGAATCCCCACGCCGCGGCGCAAGTACCCACCGCCCTTTCGGTGATTTCGATGCAGCCTGGGGTGGATGGGAAATCGAGGGAGAACCCTATACACACAAAAACGGAACGCAATTCGACTGGTTCAGATCCCGTATGCTCGGAGGCCGTACCAATCACTGGGGACGCATTTCCCTGCGTTTCGGTCCAAAAGACTTTAAACGAAAAAGCATCGACGGCCTTGGCGACGACTGGCCGATCAGCTACGACGATGTAAAACCTTATTACGATCAGGTAGACAAGCTTATCGGTGTTTTCGGGACCGTAGAAGGTCTGGACAACGAACCGGACGGCATCTTCCTTCCTCCGCCGAAGCCACGCCTGCACGAGCTTTTCCTTAAACAGGCAGGTAAAAAGGCAAATATTCCGGTAATCCCGTCACGTCTGTCGATCCTTACCAAACCGATCAACGATCAGCGTGGTGTTTGTTTTTATTGCAGCCAGTGCGCACGCGCGTGTCAGGCGTATGCGGATTTCTCGTCATCATCGGTATTGTGTATTCCAGCAATCAAAACCGGTAACGTAACCTTGATCAACAATGCGATGTGCCGCGAGGTGCTGACCGACCCTTCAACGGGACTGGCAACCGGCGTTTCGTACATTGACCGGGAAAAACTAACCGAGCACACTGTTAAGGCGAAAGTGGTGGTACTCGCCGCCTCGGCCGCAGAATCTGCACGCTTGCTGCTCAACTCGAAATCGGCCCGTCATCAAAACGGTCTGGCGAACTCCAGCGGCGTGGTAGGTCGTTACCTCCATGATTCGACCGGCGCATCACGCGGTGCATTCCTGCCCCACCTGATGGACCGTAAGCGCTATAATGAAGACGGCGTAGGCGGTATGCACGTGTACACCCCGTGGTGGCTTGATAACAAAAAACTCGACTTCCCCCGCGGTTACCACATCGAGTACGGCGGCGGTATGGGCATGCCTAGCTATGGATTCGGCTCCGGTATCGAGAACTTGAATGGTAAATATCCGACCAAAGCCGGTGTTATGAAAGAAGCGGGAGGTTACGGTGCGTCGCTGAAGGAGGATTACCGTCGTTTCTACGGTGCCAACATCGGCATGGCAGGTCGAGGCGAAGCGGTGCCTGACTATAATAACTACTGCGAAATCGACCCGAATGTAGTCGACAAATTCGGTATTCCGGTATTGCGCTTCCACTACAAATGGTCTGACTACGAGATTAAGCAGGCAAAGCACATGCACGATACTTTCGAGGAGATTATCCATGCATTGGGCGGCGTAGCAAACGGAACCAAGCCGGGCGCGGATACCAACTACGGTCTGGCAGCTCCTGGACGCATCATCCACGAAGTAGGAACTGTTCGAATGGGCGACGATCCGAAAACGTCCGCATTGAACAAGTTCTCGCAGGCACACGACGCTAAAAACGTATTTGTGGTAGATGGTGGTTCGTTCGTGTCTCAAGCCGACAAAAACCCAACCTGGACAATCCTGGCGCTCTCCATGCGTGCCTCAGAATACATTATCAATCAGGTTAAACAGAAAAATATCTAACATTTGAACCCTGTTCAAATCATAAGCATATGAAACGCAGAGATTCATTAAAGTCACTGACCCTAAGCTCGCTGGGGATAGCCGCATTGAGCCCTCAGGTGGCCCTTGCCGAACAGCGGGACCTCGAAACTCAAAACCCACCGGAAACCCCGCTTAAAATTCCGGGAGGACGCACAAAAGAAGAAGCGATCCGCGATGCTAAACTGGCCAAAGAGAAATTTTTGACCACGGCCGAACTGGCTACTATCAAAGTTTTGGTGGACATTATCATCCCAGCCGACGCAACTTCCGCCAGCGCATCCCAGGCGGGTGTAGTGGAGTTTATCGACTTCATTGTGAAGGACATGCCTCAACATCAGACGCCGATCCGTGGCGGCCTGCGCTGGCTCGAAAGAGAATCACTCAACCGCTTCGGCAAAGGATTTACATTGGCCACCAAAGCCCAGCAAATCCAAATCGTAGACGATATCGCATACCCTCAAAAAGCGAAGCCTATTCACAGCCAGGGTGTCGCATTCTTCAATTTGATGCGTAACCTGACGGCTTCCGGTTTCTACACATCTAAAATCGGTATAGCCGACCTGGGTTATAAAGGCAACACGCCGAATGTATGGGAAGGCGTTCCGGAAGATGTGTTGAAGCAATATGGTTTGAGCTACGATTGAGCTTCCTGTTTTCATACGAAAAACAACAGCCCCGCCTCTGCCTGAGGTGGGGCTTTTTGTAAACAGGTCGGCACAAAATGCTTTGAACACTGGAAATGAGATGATACCTTTGAAACAGTTAGCATAGCTAATAAAAGAATTCACTCAACGTTTAAACACTTTCAAATATGAAGAAGATTTACCTGTTAATCTCAATTTGCCTTTTTTCTCAATTCCTAAATGCGCAGAGCTGCAACGCACCTGAATTCACAAGCCAGCAGCAACTTGATAACTTCAAAATTCAAAATCCCGGGTGCAAGACAATCTCGGGAAGTGTGTTCGTCTCGGGGGCCGACATTACAAATCTGAATGGCCTCTCCAATATAACCCATGTTATGGGCGACGTGACGATCATTAATAACCCAACACTTCCAAACATGAGTGGATTAGGCGCGTTGACGGACATAAACGGCCGTCTAACGATCAATAACAACCCCGCCTTATTAAATGTAGACGGACTCGGTGCTCTCACCAACATTTACAATGGGATTAATGTAGAAGGAAATCAGTCGCTTACAGATCTTTCGGGCTTGCAATCCCTTTCCTATGTAAATAGTTACCTGAGAGTCGTTTACAATCCGGTTTTAACCAGTGTTGAAGTATTTAATAAAATTACTTCTGTCACCGACTTCCTGTCGGTAGGTGCCAATCCTATGCTGGAAAGCCTGTCCGGTCTTCGCAATATTACCACTGCCAATTCAGTTTCCATAGCCCTGAATGACAAACTATTGAACCTCGATGGCCTGAAATCACTGACAAGTACCACAGGTTATCTTTACATCGGATACAATCCCTTGCTTACCAACCTGCAAGGCCTCGGCAATTTGAAAAATATCGGCTACTATTTAAATATCACCAACAACAATGCCCTTACTTCGCTAACCGGACTGGATAGCCTTGAATTGGCCAGCCAAATCCAGATTCAGAACAACCCAAACTTATCTGAATGCGCAATCCGCTCCATCTGCGCAATCCTGAATGCTAATGCAGCATCTTTCTTTGTGACTTCCAATGCCACGGGATGCAATACCGGGCAAGAATTGGCAACCCAATGCGCTAAGTTGCCAATAGACCTGGTCAGTTTTTCAGGTGAAAGTAAAATGGAGGGAAATGTGCTCAAATGGGTAACAGCCTCTGAAATAAACAACAAGGGCTTTGAGGTAGAAAAGAGTTCTAATGGCAAGTCATTCCAAAAAATCGGCTTTGTGAAGGGCAGTACAGATAGCTGGCGAGCGCTGAATTATTCATTTACCGACCCAACTCCCCATTCATTAACTTACTATCGCCTGAAACAGATCGATTGGGACGGAACTTCCACCTATTCAAAAATGGTCGTTGTACAGAGTAAAGAACCAGCCGTCGCAGTTTACCCGAATCCTTCACGCGGCCGCCTGAGTATTCGCGCGAAAAATCAGAACCAGCCGTACTATATCAAGGACGGGCAGGGCATTATCGTTAAGGAATCCCCGGTCCTTCCCGATAAGGAAATTTCAACAGAGTCATTGCAGGACGGCATCTACTTTCTGACCGTCGGTTCCGAAGTATTTAAGATTTTAGTAGTTAATGACTAGAAAACTTCTGGATTCGATTCACTTATTTTGCACACTCTAAAACAAATTCGCATTCGGCCACATGCAGATATCCGACAATATAAAAGATTCATATTCAAGTCAATATGACGAAAACTCCGTAAAGTGGCGTAACACCGGCGCTCGCTATAAGGCGCTTAACATCGTTGAGCTTTCCAAATCGATCCAATTCAAAAATGTATTGGAGGTAGGTGCCGGAGAAGGAAGCATTCTGAATTGGCTGTCGCAATGGAATTTTTGCGATGATTTGAACTGCATTGAAATTTCCGAAAGCGGTATCGAGTTGATCAAATCCAAGAATATCAGGAACCTCAAAAGTGTCCTCCTGTTCGACGGGTACAAAATCCCCTATCCCGACAACCATTTCGACCTGGTCATTTGCTCTCACGTATTGGAGCATGTCGAGCATGAGCGGGTTTTGCTGAGGGAAATCAAACGAGTGTCGAAATACCAGATATTTGAAGTACCGATAGATTTTTCATTCTATGTGGATCGGAAATTGGAGCACTTTCTTTCCTACGGCCACATCAACATTTACACACCGTCATTATTCCGGTTTTTGTTGAAATCTGAAAATTTTGAAGTCATAAAGGATATTACCTACCTGTATGACGACGAAGTCTTACAGCTCATGTTTAAAAAGAAGAATTCCGCTTATTATATCACAAAAATCAAATTTGCGATCCTCTCCATGGTACCTTATTTGCGAGGTATAAAGCCCAGTTCCTATGCAGTGTTAACAAAAAAAACAGAGAAACAGCTCTCGATTTTTTAACCTACTAAGTAGCATATATAAAAGCACAGCCCCGTTTCGGTTTTGAAACGGGGCTGTGCTTTTATATGATTTAACCTGAAATCAATACAGTTTCTGACGCTGCTGTTTCACGGTTTCATCCGTCAGGAACTCATCGTAAGTCATCAGCTTGTCGAGAATTCCTTTTGGTCCGATCTCGATAATGCGGTTCGCGACAGTTTCCACGAACTGGTGGTCGTGCGAATAGAATAGCAGGCATCCGGTGAAGTCGATCAGGCCGTTGTTCAATGCAGTGATCGATTCGAGGTCGAGGTGGTTGGTAGGGTCGTCGAGTACGAGTGCATTCGCCCCGGAGAGCATCGTGCGCGAGAGCATACAACGTACTTTTTCACCTCCGGAAAGTACTTTCGCCTTCTTCAACGACTCTTCGCCGGAGAAAAGCATCCGCCCCAGGAAACCGCGAATAAAGCTTTCGTCCTTCTCGTCGGAATACTGGCGCAGCCAGTCAACCAGGTTCAAATCCACATCGAAGAACTGTCCCGGATCTTTCGGGAAGTAGGATTTGGTGATGGTAACACCCCAGCTAAACTCGCCCTTATCGGCCTTATCCACTTCACTTACAATATCAAACAATGCACTGATCGCCAGTACATTTCGGCTCACAAACGCAATTTTATCTCCTTTATTGACGGTAAAGCTGATGTTGTCGAACAGCTTGGTTCCGTCCTCGGCGGTTTTGGAAAGCCCCTCCACGCGCAAAATCTGGTCACCCACCTCACGCTCGGATTTGAATGCGATGTAGGGATACTTGCGGGAAGATGGCTTAATATCGTCAACAGTCAGTTTTTCCAGCAATTTGGCGCGGGAAGTTGCCTGCTTCGATTTCGAAGCATTCGCGCTGAACCGGCGGATAAAATCCTCCAATTCCTTACGCTTGTCTTCCGCTTTCTTGTTGGCATCCTGGCGCTGTTTCAATGCCAGCTGGCTCGATTGGTACCAGAATGAATAGTTACCCGAGAACAGCTGCACTTTGCTGAAATCGATATCCACCACATGCGTACAAACTTCATCGAGGAAGTGACGGTCGTGGGAAACCACAATGACCGTGTTCTTGAAATCTGCGAGGAAGTTTTCGAGCCACAATACCGTTTCAACGTCAAGGTTGTTGGTAGGCTCATCAAGTAAAAGCACATCTGGATTACCGAAAAGCGCTTGTGCGAGCAGGACACGCACTTTATCGTTCGCGTTCAGATCGCCCATTAATGAATGGTGCAGGTCTTCGCCCAAACCAAGACCGCTCAAAAGCTGGGCGGCTTCTGTTTCGGCTTCCCATCCATTCAAATCAGCGAACTCTGCTTCGAGGTCGGCTGCTTTTTCACCATCCTCGTCCGTGAAATCCTCTTTCGCGTAAATGGCTTCCCGTTCTTTCATTACTTTATAAAGACGCTCGTGCCCGAGGATCACCGTATCCATGACGGTATACGCATCGAATTCAAACTGGTCCTGTTTCAGGAACGTCATACGCTCGCCGGGGTTCATGCTTACGCTACCGGTCTGCGGCTCGATTTCGCCTGAAAGAATCTTTAAAAAGGTGGATTTCCCGGCTCCGTTAGCGCCGATCACGCCATAGCAGTTACCAGGGACAAACTTTATATTTACTTCGTCGAACAATACCCTTTTACCGTATCGCAGCGATACGTTCTGAACCGTAATCATCTGTAAATTGATTATTTATGAATGAGACCGCAAAATTACAAAAATCGGGCTGATTTAGCATCCTTGGGCGAACTAAATGCAAACAAAACAGGCCGGTAACAAACCGGCCTGCCTATTAAAATCCAAGATTTCCTTTAATCAGGGGATCACGCGCAAGGTATGCGCACCCTTGGCGACACTCACTTTCGCGCCCTGCTTTTTTAATGCCGGGGTATCGCCCTTGGTCACCGACCAGAACTCCACACCGCCATTGCCGCTGCCGTATTCCAGATATTCAAACACGGAAACCGCGAGGTTAGAGCCATCTTTATCAAAAGCGACGCTCTGAGGGTAAATGCCGTCGAACGGATAATCCGCTACTTTGGTCAGCGCGCCGGTGTTGGCCACCTTATATAATGATAGCGACGCTCCGGTACCTGCACCTGCTTCTGCCCATGGCGAGCCGCTCTTGCCTGCATTAGCCGTTACGAGCAGAGTACCATCGGGGCTCAATGCAAATGAACCGGTATTTAACCCAACCGGAGCCTGGCCCGCCACTTTGTGCTCAACCGCGCCATCCATTGAGAAGTCGATCACGAAAACTTCACCTTCACCAGCGCCCTTACCCTGCGGCCCTTTCGCGTCGAGAACGAGGTAATGCTTGCCATCGGCCGTAAATCTTCCGAAAGAAGGGTCAACACCTACTTTTACCGGCTTGCCTACCATTTCCACATTTTTCAGTTTTCCTGCTTCGCGAATCACTTTATATAGACCCACTTCATTGGAATTATCGAGCGTGAATGCGATGAAATCCCCGGATGGATGCCATGAAATGTCTATGATACGGTTAGTGGTATCCAATGCGGCAGGCAGATTCAGGAAACGTGCGGGTTTGCCGTCCGGACCAGCCTCGATGAACACGAGCTCTTTGCCGGTATCATTAGTCGCCAGAATCAGTTCATTTTTGTTGACGTCGATAGAAGTCGGCTTTTTACCGACCGGAAAACCGAATTTTGCCTTCGGCGCCGCCAGGTTGCTGATATCGACCACAAACAGCTTCTCTCCAACCGGAAACTCCTTTGAAATGTCTTTGTATTCCCCTATACCATCCTCCGGTCTGATCCGGTTTTCGAGCACGAATGCGAGCGTTCCGGTCGGTGATACTGCCAGCGTTTTGGAGTAGCCCAGCGCTGAATTTGATACCAGCGCACTTCCCAGGCCTTTACTCCCCCTTTCGATCGGGAATTTAATGGTAGTAAGCTGGTCTTTCGATGTGTTGTCTCTTAATAGCTTACCATCAACCAATGCGGAAGCTGCCAGATCGGCATCAGACGCTACAACCAGACCACGGGCATTGAATGTGATGGGTGATTGGGCTACCGCCGGGATGCTTCCCAACGCAGCCAAACCAGCAAATAATGCTACTTTCTTCATGGAAAAGAATTTAAGTTTTAGGTGGTTTGAACAATTTGAGCTTACATCAAAAAGAACCTTGCAGGGGCGTTTATACCTGTGCAAGGTTCTTTTCAGAACGCGCAATATACAATAAAAAGAAAAACCCCGGCAAGCATTTGCCGGGGTTTCGGGTCACAGGAAGTAAAAATTACGCTGCAACAGCAAGTCCGTTGACGAATTTCGCCAGTTTAGACTTCTGGTTAGAAGCTTTCTTCTTGTGGATGATATTTTTCTTTGCCAAACGATCCAACATTGAAGATACAGTTTTGTAAACTTCAACAGCTACTGCCTTATCAGTCGTTTCACGCAATTTTTTGATGTATGAACGGGTAGTCTTGTGCTGGTAACGATTACGCAAACGCTTAGTTTCGTTAGCGCGGATTCTTTTTAAAGCTGATTTATGATTTGCCATTTGTAATGAATATTTTTCTATTTCTCATTTCGGTCTGCAAAAATAGAAATTGCTTCCCAAAACGCCAAATTTCCTCCCAAAATATATTTTAATTAAAATAAACCTACTTCGGCATGCGCTGCACATCCGAGGCCAGGTACTCCTCGATCCGCGATTCCAGCTCACTATAAGGGATATTGCTGTGCAGCTCTCCCTCCACTGCCAATGAAATTTTACCGGTTTGCTCCGAAATCACAATAACGATCGCATCCGTAGCTTCGCTCATACCCATCGCAGCACGGTGGCGGAAACCCAGCGACGACGGCACATCCACGCCATCGGCCACCGGCAGCACGCAGCGTGCCGCTTTCAGGACTCCATCCACAATGATCACCGCCCCATCATGCAGCTCGCTGTATTGATTGAAAAGCGACACCAGCAGCGGCTTGGAAACACGCGCATCGAGCATCTCACCGGTTTCAACATATTTACCCAAATCGTCGCGCTTGTTGAGCACTATCAATGCACCGGTAAAGTTTGCGGCGATGGTCTTGCTCGCGTCGATCACCTCTTTCAGGTTTTTCACCTTAAAGTCACGCATGGAATTGCCGATGATCTTTTTGAGAAAACCATTATTGGTATAAATGGTCGACTTGCCGATAATGAGCAAAAAACGCCGGATCTCCTGCTGGAAAATCACGATCAATGCTACGGCACCAACCCCCATGAAGTATTGCAGGATGGCTGTCAGCAGCCCCAAACCGAGCCCTTTGACTACCAGATAGAAGACGTAAACGAACAAATACCCGAGAAAAACCCTGCTTGCAATACTTCCCCGAACAAGGGTATATACCTGATAAAGAAGAATGGACACTAAAAAAACATCCAGGATATCAGCCCAATTGATGTTCAGAAAACCCACACGCATACGAAAGGTGATATTTTACAGCGACTAAATTACTATTTTAATTCGGATAGTTACCTGCGGCCATCCACAGTTTTACCGCTTCCACGGCAGGTTTCACGTCATGCACACGGAGGATCGACGCTCCCCGCTCCAATGCCAGCGTGTTGAGCACCGTTGTACCATTTAACGCTTCTTCGGGCGAAATATGCAAGGTTTTGTAGATTGTCGTCTTACGCGAAATGCCCACCAGTACCGGGTATCCCAGTAATTGGAACTGTTTGAGCTCCCGCATCAGCTCGAAATTCTGTGCGATGGTTTTCGCAAATCCGAAACCCGGATCGATGATCAGGTCCGCGACTCCCTTACTTTGCAACAATGCAACTTTCTGCCTTAAATCCCTGAGGATATCCGGCACTAAACGTTCGTAGTCCGTCAGATTGTTCATCGTTTGCGGCGTTCCACGCATATGCATTAATATGTACGGTACACGCAGGCGGGCAACGGTTTCGAACATGGCGTCATCGAGCGTTCCGCCGGCGACATCATTAATCATATGCGCGCCTTTGCGAATGCCTCTTTCGGCTACTTCGGCCCGAAAGGTATCAACAGAAATGATGAGGTCGGGAAAAAATTTAGCAAGTGGCTCCACGGCGGATTCGATGCGGTCGCCCTCCTCCTCCGCGCTCACCTCCCGAGCGCCGGGGCGTGTGGAATAACCGCCGATGTCGATCATACCGGCACCTTCGGAAAGCATCTGTCCGGCCTTTTCGACAATCTCGTCCGTCGCACCAACCCGGCTCCCGGAGTAGAATGAGTCGGGCGTGATATTTATAATGCCCATTACCGCGGGTGCCGACAGATCGAGCAGCGTGCCCCGGATATTGAGCGTTTTTTTACTAACTTGCAACATAAATTCTTTTCAAAAACAGGCAAAGGAATGAATATCAAAGCATTTTCTTCCTACCGTCTGAAAGTCTCTAACTCATTTGAAACAGTGAAATCCACAGAATCGGAATATCAGGAAATCATTCAGTATTGCCAAGATCTTTTTACAAAAAAAAACAAGGACTACGGGACATCCTGGCGTATCCTTCGGCTTCCCTCGATTACCGATCAGATCTTCATCAAGGCCCAACGCATCCGCACTATCCAGGACAAGGGTGTACAGAAAGTGAATGAGGATGTGTCATCCGAGTTTATCGGGATCATCAATTATTGCGTCATGGCGCTGATCCAGATCGCGGCCACAGAGCAAAACCAGGATATCGACGATTCAGCATTAACAAATCTTTACAATTCTCAGGTGAACGAAGCGAAGGAATTGTTGTTTAATAAAAACCATGACTATGGCGAGGCGTGGCGCGATATGCGTGTGAGCTCCATGACTGACATCATTCTCATGAAACTGCTAAGGATCAAACAAATAGAAGACAATCAGGGCCTTACACTCGTTTCCGAAGGCGTAAAAGCCGGTTACCAGGATATTATCAACTATTCGGTATTCTGCCTGATTAAATCGAACGCCTTACAGACCAACTAACAAAGACACACCCAAACCGCCGTCCAGTTTGCAATGAAAATCTTTGCCCAGATCTCACGAGTCGTAGTAGGATTACTTTTCATTTTCTCCGGAATCATCAAGCTGAACGACCCGATCGGGACACAGTACAAGCTGGAAGAATATTTCGAGGTCTTCGCGACGGACCTCCCCGCGCTACATGATTTTTTCATGGCGCTCGTGCCGCTGGCACTGTACTTCTCGGTATTTCTTTGCACGGCGGAGGTTGTCCTGGGTATTGCATTACTCGTCGCTTACAAACCCAAAACCACCTCCTGGCTGCTGCTGGCGATCATAGTTTTTTTTACATTCCTGACATTCTATTCGGCTTATTTCAATAAAGTGACCGATTGTGGTTGCTTCGGCGCGGCAATCAAGCTTACACCATGGACGTCGTTTGGCAAGGATATATTCTTGTTGATCCTGATTCTGGTGATCGTATACTACCGAAAGAAGTTCAAATCCTACCCTACCGGCATTATCGTCGTTATCTCGACGCTGGTTTCACTCGGCGTTGCCATTTACTCGTTGCGCCACTTACCGATCGTCGATTTGCTGCCTTACCGTGTGGGCGCGAGCATTCCCGCGCAAATGAAGCCTTCCGAGCCGCTTCGGTATCTATATGTTTTTGAAAAAGATGGCAAAACACTGGAATATGAGCAATATCCGAGTGACACTACACTGAAATTCAAGGAAATGGTCGTGCTGAATGAGGATGCGAAACCGAAAATCACGGATTACAAGGTCTGGAATGACGCAGGCGATTTTACGGAAGGCACCTTTCAGGGCAAAAAACTTTTCCTGATTATCAAAAGCCTCACCGACATTAATACCGCCGCATTACCGGATATCAACAAGCTGATCAATGCTGTAAAAAGCAAAGGTGTGGAACCGATCATCCTTACTTCGGGAAACAGCGCCGACATCGAGAATTTTCTCTCGCAACACCAGCTTACCGCCCCTTACTATTATGTGGATGCGACGGTTTTGAAAACCATTTCACGCTCCAACCCGGGCCTGTGGCTTTTGAAAGACGGTATTGTGAAAGGCAAATGGCATTACAACGACACCCCGACTGCCGATGAGGTAGTGAGCCTTGTCAAATAATGTGACTTTAAATGAAGAATATAATACTCGTCGGGATGATGTCTTCCGGCAAAACTACGCTCGGCAAAAAGCTCGCACGGGCATTGAATTACCAGTTCGTAGACCTTGACAAGCTAATCGAGAAAGACCAGGGAATGGAGATTTCCGCTATTTTCTCGCAGCAAGGGGAAGCCTATTTCCGGGAAGTCGAAAGCCGGATTTTGAAGGAAACGGCCACACAAAAAGGTATTGTGCTCGCTTCGGGCGGGGGCACACCCTGCTTTTTTGATAATATGAAGGTAATCAAAGGAATGGGCGTCAGCATTTTCCTGGATGTTCCGGCCGAAGATCTTGCAAGAAGGATCCAAAACCATGGCAAGGACGACCGCCCTATTCTTTCTGGCGCGACGTCGCTCGTCGACACGCTGCAAAACCGCATTACAGACCGGCTCCCGTACTACACACAGGCAGACTTTACATTGAAGGGCGAGATAGATGTCAGTCATCTATTGGACGTGCTTACGCCCTTGTTATAACTGAAAAAACCTGCGCTAAGCAGGTTTTTTCAGTTTAATATCTATCCCGAACCTCATCAGAAAAATACGCCGCCTGTCAGCATTACGTTAACCGGCCGATTGGTAATCTCCACGGATGCGTAGCTATTGGGATTGTTCAGATAATAAGGCGTATATGCGGATTTATAGGTGATAAAGGTTCCCGCCAAATCCACAAAGAAGCGGTCGGTACGTACGCCTACACCCGCCGAAAACAGTAGCTTACTTCGGTCGATCCCGTCTGTACGGTCCAGGTAAGGATCTGCAATATAGGCTCCGCCGATACGCGCGCGGAAGATATTGGCCCTAACCTCTCCTCCCAACCGGAAATTAACAGTGTTACGGAAAGTGTCTTTAATTTCCGCCTTTGTGTCGTTCTTGAAGTCACGGTTACCGTCGGCATCCAGAAAACTCGTCTTCGCCCGCATGCCGCTATAACCAACATACTCAATGGTCCCAGTTATAAATCCTTTATTCTGGAAGAACACGGTCCCCCCCAGGTTGCCACGCATCGGCCCTATCAATGTGTATTCAAAATCATTTGCCGCAATGGGAAGTGAATTGTACGGCGGTGTAATCAGGTTCCCATCCGCATCTTTCACTTTTCCGCCGACGAAGCCCGCAGCTACGCTTTGGCTAAATGTTTCTTTAAGCGCGCTTATCGTCGGGCTGATCAGCGTTCCACCGATCTGGAACATCGGATTGAACTTGTAGATGGCTCCCAATGAGGCATTGAACCCGTTACCGCGAACTGTAAAATCCTCAAATTGATCGATGTAGGTCAACGAGGGACTGTTTATATAGTCATCGCTAAACCGGGAAGAATAGTCATATTTGATCCTGCTGAACCCGATATTTCCGCCCAGGTAAAATTTATCATCCAGGTTGCCCGCGTAAGCAAATGTCCACTGCGACGTGGCACCTTTGGAAGTAAAGTCACCCGACTGGTCCACCACGCTTTGCCCGTCAATCGCCGTAAACGGCGGTCCCGAGGTCGTTGTTGGATTAATCAGGTACATCTGGTAATAGGCTACGGGAATCGAGTTGGCGATCGGGTTGCCTGCGGCGTCGTTTTTCAGACCGTCTTCCAGCTCCTTGATGGTGTAAGGAGGGTTCGCATTATTGACCGTCTCCAATACATTGTCAATATAGGCGCTGTTGTTGTTCCGTCCGCCGTACAGGTAGCCGTTTTGAAATGATTGCTGCCGGGAAAAAGATACACCGAATGACGAGCGTTTCCACTTCCGTTGAAATCCCGGCTGGCTCGCGAACACGAGCGACGCCCCCTGAAATGGACTGAATTTGACCTTTCCATCACCGGAATACTTTGAACTATTGCCCAGATATTCGCTAGTTGTATTTGCAAATGTGATACCTGGGCTCAAAGTAAATTCATTCCGGTTATAAAATCCCAGACCCGCCGGGTTTCCGTAAATAGAACTGGCGTCGCCGCCGATGGCTGCATGGTTTCCGCCCAGCGCCTGGAAGCGTGCAGATCCGTTCTGGTTAATTTCTGAATAGCGAAGTGCGTCGGTAGCGTATTGTGCGAATGCCGCTGATGAAGTGAGCAGCGAAAAGAGGAGCGCAATTCCTGAGGATGTTTTCGACATGGCGGTTAATACTTAATTCAATACAATTTAAACGAAAACCCTGCAAAATTATGACATCTTGCAGGGTTTGACACGACTATCTCTTTTTCAGGATATTATCTTGGACCTCTCGAAGAACGGCTTGAACTACCGCCACCGCCACCTCCGCCACCGGATGGTGCGCTGTAACTTCTTGAAGGAGCACTGTACGACGGCTGACTGTAAGTCCGGGTCGGTGCACTGTATGATTCGCTTCTCTGGTTCGAATAGCTTCTGCTAGGCGTCCCATAATCCTGGGTTCTTGCTGGTGTACTGTACGATGGTGCACTGTACGAAGATGAGGAAGAGCCTCTCGAAGATCGCGGGGACGAATAATAGCTGGCGCCATTGGTGTTTCCGCTTTCGGAAGAGTAGTTACTGGCATTGGCCGAACGAGGGCGTGAGTAATATACATTACCACCACTGGCATCCACGACACGCGAACCATAGGACTCCGCATTCGTTCTTCCGCCATTCGCTACTGCACTACCACGGCTTGAGCGTTCCGATCTTGGCGAAGAATAATATGTATCGCCTGAGATCACACGGCCACCATCGCGGCTTCCCCTTGTAGCGGTTTCTGAACGTGTCCGCGACGAGTTTACAAAATTAGAGTTGTAACGTTCACTGCTGCGGTTTCTGCTCGCGTCGACCACACGCGGCCCGTAAGTTCTCGTATAGCCTCGGTCGGAATTGTTGATCACGATCACCGGACGGCTGTAAGCCCATGGCGAATAACCGTAACCGCCGTAGAAGCCATCGTAGTAACCTCCACCCCAGCCGTACATGCTGTTATAACCCCACGGGCTGTATCCCCACGGACTGTAAAACGGATCATAGCCATAGCTTAACATGCTGCCATAGCCCCATGGTGAATAACCCCATGGAGAATACCCAATCATCGATCCGAAGCCGAATCCGAAGTAAGGACGCATTCTAAACCCGCTGTAACCGAAGTTGAGTGACAGACCTGCGTAGCTGCCGGGCCAATAGGAGCCCAAACCGCCGTAATAAGGACTGTTAAAATTCGCTGCATTATAGCCGTCGACAAAACCGGCATTATAGCCCACGTCTGTCGATACCTGACGTTTTACTGCTCTGGACGAAAGGTAATTTTCGTCGTAATAGTCCGCTGTACCGTTTTCGGAATAGTTGCCTGTATAGGTATAATCCGGATTGTCCGAACGGGATACTTCCTGATCACTTCCCCGGTCAGCCAACACAAGTCCTCCGCCGGAGTTTCCCCCGTAGAGATCATCATATCCGCCGCCCGAGCGCGATGCATACTGATTTGAAGTACATCCCCAAGCTCCCAGCAGCACCAGCAAAGACAAATATTTTGCTTTATTGAACATACTCATGGCTTTTAAGGATTAAAAGTTTGTTGCTAATATAGATATAAAAACGCATTCTCCCTGTGAAGTAAACGTCCGTAACTATACATTAATTCCAAAGTTAACATAAAAAACTATCTTTGCAACTCCCTTGAAAAAAGGCCTGAATTAACGTAATACTCCATTTCAATTCCAAAATAATACAAAGTAATGAGTAAAGCCTTGCCCACACGAAGTGAAAACTACTCCGAATGGTACAATGAATTAGTGAAACGCGCCGACCTGGCCGAAAACTCACCGGTAAGAGGTTGTATGGTGATCAAACCGTATGGGTACTCGATCTGGGAAAAAATGCAGCGCGCGCTGGATGACATGTTCAAAGAAACAGGCCATACCAATGCCTATTTCCCGCTTTTCATCCCGAAATCGTACCTCAGTAAGGAGGCTTCACACGTGGAAGGGTTTGCCAAGGAGTGCGCCGTAGTGACGCATTACCGCCTCAAAAACGATCCGAACGGCAAAGGCGTTATCGTTGACCCGGAAGCGAAACTGGAAGAAGAACTGATCGTTCGCCCGACTTCGGAGACGGTCATTTGGAGTACTTATAAAAACTGGATCCAGTCGTACCGCGACCTGCCGCTGCTGATCAACCAATGGGCGAACGTGGTGCGTTGGGAAATGCGTACGCGCCTGTTCCTGCGCACGGCCGAGTTCCTGTGGCAGGAAGGCCACACCGCGCACGCTACCGCACAGGAAGCAATTGCGGAAACAAAGCAAATGCTGGAAGTATACGCACAGTTTGCCGAAGAATGGATGGCTGTACCCGTTGTCAAAGGAGTGAAAACTGCTAACGAACGTTTTGCCGGTGCGGAAGACACTTACTGTATCGAAGCGATGATGCAGGACGGAAAAGCATTGCAGGCCGGAACTTCCCACTTCCTGGGCCAGAACTTCGCAAACGCATTCGACGTGAAATTCCAGGACAAGGAAGGTAAGCTGGATTATGTTTGGGGAACTTCATGGGGCGTTAGTACACGTCTGATGGGCGCGCTCATCATGGCGCATTCCGACGACGCCGGCCTCGTATTGCCTCCAAAACTGGCACCTATCCAGGTGGTGATCGTTCCTATTTACCGGAACGACGAGCAACTGACGCAGATTTCCGAGAAAGTAGCGGAAATCACCAAAGATTTGAAGAAACTGGGCATCAGCGTTAAATACGACAGCAGTGACAATGCGAAGCCAGGTTTCAAATTTGCTGAATATGAATTGAAAGGTGTTCCTGTGCGATTGGCTATGGGCGGCCGTGACCTCGAAAACGGTACGGTGGAAGTGGCACGCCGCGATACCAAAACCAAGGAGACGGTTTCGGTGGAAGGCATTGCAGTTTATGTACAGAACCTGCTCAACGACATTCAGGAGTCTATTTACAAGAAAGCGCTTACATTCCGCGAGGAGAATACCCATAAAGTAGATTCTTTCGAAGAATTCAACCATATTCTCGATACCAAAGGCGGGTTTATCCTAGCGCATTGGGACGGCACTTCCGAGACCGAAGAGAAGATCAAGGAAGAAACGAAGGCAACCATCCGGTGCATTCCTTTGAACCAGGAGGCAGAGGAGGGCGTTTGCATTTACTCGGGCAAACCGTCGAAAGGACGTGTGGTATTTGCCCGGGCATACTAATTTTCATTCTCAATGCATTCGTGAAAAAAGATTCACGAATGCTTTTTCAAACCATCTAAATATAGAATTATGAGTCAGGCAAAGGCTGGTGACAAAGTGCAGGTACATTACAAAGGTACCCTGCCGGACGGACAACTTTTTGATTCCTCCGAAGGACGTGAGCCTTTGAGCTTTACGCTGGGAAGCGGACAGGTGATCAAAGGATTTGACGATGGTGTAACGGGCATGGAAATCGGCGACAAAAAGACAATCAACATTCCTAACGCCGAAGCTTACGGCCCGGTGAACGACGAAATGGTCATCCAATTCGACCGCGCGCAAATCCCTGCCGACATTCCATTAGAGGTTGGCGGTACATTGAACATGCATCAGGACGGCGGCCAGGTCATCCCGGTTGTTGTAAGGGAGGTTACTGAAACTTACGTGGTACTGGACGCTAACCACCCGTTGGCAGGTCAGGATCTTATTTTTGAACTGGAGTTGGTAGGTATCAACTAATCAACGTAATCTATGAAACGCGGTCGGCACCCGGAATTCCGGGGTTGACCGCGTTTTTTATTCAGCCCATTTGAGACTGAAACTTTCAGGTTTTCCTCGGGAGAGTTTGAGTAAAATCTGACGCGCAGCCAAATCCTGCAACATCCGTTCCGCCCTTTTTTCGGAGATATTGATGATTTTTGAGAATGCTTTGGCCGTTACGGAATCTGTTTCTTTCAGGTAAGTGATCAATGTCTTCACATGCCGTGTGGCCAATAACTTCTCTGTCTCCGGATCAGTCCCGTTGTAAAGCAGCAGCCTTGGGATAGGCATGCTTTTATCCTTCACACGAATGTAAATAATGCGTTCGCCTTTCTCATTCAATGCGTGATGCGGCTTGTCTTCACTTTCATTAACCGTCACCCACAACACCTTCCTGCCGTCCAGGTTCTCCGATTTGATCTGAACCACTAATTCCGGTTCAATGAGTTTCACGAGCGCCTTTTCAAGCTTTTGTAACTCCCGCAATTCCGATTGCACGCCCATAATAGCGCCGTGATCCGCCACACCGATCAGCAGGTTTCCGCCGGAGGTGTTGGCAAAGGAAACAATGGTTTTGGCAATTTTGAAAGGACTGTCAACCGTCCGCTTGAACTCAATCGTGAGTCCCTCCCCTTCTTTAATTAACTGAATGATACTTTTATCCATGCATTTAAATCAACCCGTATTTCTTGCCCGGCATCGACCGGACCATTCCCTGGAATTCGAGGTTCAACAGCAGCGTGGCCAGCCGGTTCAAATGAATGCCTGATTGCCACGCGAGCTCATCGATTTGCATCGCCCCCCGCTGCTTTAACAGCGAAAGTACCTGGCCCTCATCCTGTGTAAAACCTTCGAAAGTCATTACTGCCTGCTCGGAGGTATCTGCCTGCCTTGCATCGGGCATTCCCTCACCCCAACCCAGGGCGGCGGCCATATCCGCCACCGACGTGAAAATCGAAGCCTTATGATCACGGATCAGAAAATTACAACCTTCGGATTGCGGTTCATGGATACCGCCCGGCACCGCGAACACCTCCCGGTGGTAGTTCTGCGCAAACTCAACGGTGATCAGGCTGCCGCCTGTCCGCCCCGATTCCACTACTATGGTAACATCACTGAGCCCCGCAATAATTCGGTTCCGCGCCGGAAATCTCATAAAATCCGGCTTTGTTCCCAATGCGCTTTCCGTAACGATCCCCCCGTTGTTCTGCATTTCGAAAGCGGTTCGCTGATGCACGGCCGGGTAGATCACATCCAACCCGCTGGCCATGACTCCCAGCGTGGCCAGGTTGTTGCGCATGCAATGCCGGTGGGCAGTGATATCCACACCATAGGCCAGGCCGCTGACGACAAGCGGCTGATAGGGCACCAGATCCCGGATGATATTTTCCGTCACCGACTTCCCGTACTCGCTGATATTCCGCGTGCCTACGATTCCTACCGTGCGCGGCCAGTTAAAGTCGGTGTTGCCTTTGGCATAAAGGGCAATGGGTGCGTCGTAAAGCGGCCGGAGGCGTGCCGGGTATTCCGGCTCATGAAAGAAAAGTAATTGGGTTCCGGTTTTGCGGCATTGAGCAAGTTCCCTTTCGGCCAGTTCCAGCGTGTTTTTACCCAAAACAGCCTTTACGATTTTATCGCCGATACCGGGGATTTTGATGAGCTTTTTATAATCCGCATGGAAAACCTGGGAAGCGCTGCCACAGTAGCTGATGAGTTGACGGATCGTCACAGCCCCGATTCCGGGCGTATGCATAAGCGCGAGGATGCAGATTTTTTCTGCGTCGGAGGATGATTGCATAGTATAGTGTGTAGGTTGAGTTCGTGGGTACCGGCGCCTGGCATGCATTTTGCGAGTATACGTCAGCAGTTCATTTTCAAAAATAAACAATAATCTGAAAACCATATATGGAAAACCTCGAAACCGAAGTAGCCGAAACCGAGCAGCATTATGAAGGTATGGGCGCCACCTGCCATCCTGAAGGAGTTTATTACCGCGTATGGGCGCCGCATGCCGAAAGCGTTTCGGTCATGGGAAGTTTCAACGACTGGGATGCCTCTGCTACTCCGCTCCAACCGGAAGAAAACGGCATGTGGGGTGCGCTGGTCGGAAATTCGAAAGAAGGGGATGAATACAAATATGTCCTTAAAACGCCCGCCGGGGAGCTGCTCCGCAACGATCCCTATGCTTTAAAAATGACCAATTCAGCCGGCAATTGCATCGTCTACAACCACGAATCTTTCGATTGGGGCGATGTTACTTTTCAAATGCCCGGCTGGCAGGAACTGGTTATTTATGAGCTTCATGTAGGTACTTTTCATGTGAAAGAAAAAGGGCAGGTCGGCACGTTTTATACGGCTATCGAACGGATTCCTTACTTAAAAGACATGGGTTTCAATGCCGTGGAGCTGATGCCCTGCTCGGAGTTTCCCGGTTCAAGGTCATGGGGCTATAACCCGGCCAATCCGTTTGCGATTGAATCCGACTATGGCGGCCCGGATGGCTTGAAAGCTTTTGTAAAAGCCGCGCACGAGGCAGGAATTGCGGTAATCCTCGATGTCGTGTACAACCACTTCGGCCCGTCGGATCTTGATCTCTGGCAGTTCGACGGCTGGCAGGAGAACGATGGCGGAGGAATTTATTTTTACAACGACTGGCGCTCCGAGACGCCCTGGGGCAATACCCGCCCCGATTACGGCCGTGGCGAGGTGCGGCAATACATTCACGACAATGCCCTGATGTGGCTCCGCGATTACCGTGTCGACGGTCTGCGCATGGACATGGTTCCCTACATACGAAATGTAAAAGCCAATGGTAATCCCGGCGACGATATCGCCGAAGGCATTTCGCTCATGCAATGGATTAACAAAGACATCCGCGATAGCTGCGGCAATTGCATTACCATCGCCGAAGACATGCATTCGCTGGATTTCATCACCAATTCGGTCGAAAACGGCGGCCTGGGGTACGGGTCACAATGGGATGCGGAATTTGTGCATTCGATCCGCGACGCCATTATCACCGCCAACGACCAGGACCGGAATATGGACAGCGTCGCAGCAGCTATTACCAACCGTTATAATGACGACGCTTTTCAGCGCATTATCTATACCGAGTCGCACGACGAAGTGGCGAACGGCAAGGCGCGCGTGGCCGAGGAAATCGCCGATGGCGACGTGAATAATTGGTACTCTAAAAAGCGGGCTGCATTGGGCGTCGCGTTGGTGCTTACCTCACCGGGCATCCCGATGATATTCCAGGGACAGCCATTGCTGGAAGACAAATGGTTTTCCGACAGCGATCCGATCGACTGGTCGAGGCTCGAAAAATTCAGCGGCTTCGCGGCATTGCACCGCGACATGATCCACATCCGCAGAAACTGGTTTGGCGTAACCAAAGGTCTCCAGGGACAGAATGCTCATATTGTTCGTCAAGACAACGAGAAAAAGGTGATCGTGATGCACCGCTGGGACGAAGGCGGCCCGAAGGACAGCGTTATGGTCGCATTCAACTTTTCGACCGAGACATTTTCCGACTACAAAGTAGGATTCCCGAGAGCTGGCAAATGGCACTTAAGGTTCAACAGCGACAACGAATATTATGACGCCGACTTCTCGAATACGGGCGTTTTCGACGTCGATACCATGGACGGTGAAATGGACGACTGCGGGCAGTTCGCATCGCTGCAAATCCCGCCTTACTCGGCTTTGATCTTTTCGCAAGAGGAATAAAAGGGAGAAAGGGGAGGAAGGAGGGAAGAGACTAAGGATTTTCTCAGTTCCCCTTACTTCTTCCTCCCCTTCCTCCCTTTCCTCCGTTCTCCCTTTCCTCCCCTTCCTTCATCCTCCCCTTCCTCCTTACTTAATTGTCCTGAAAATACGGTCCCAGCGAATCTTTTTTAGGAAACTGGTTGGATTGGGATCGATGGACATCCAGACAAAAACGGCCTTTCCAACAACGTGATCTTTCGGCACAAACCCCCAGTACCGGGAGTCGGCGGAATCGTGGCGATTATCTCCCATCATGAAATAATAATCCTGCTTGAATGTATAGCTGGTTATCTGCTTACCGCCGATCATGATTTTGTCCTTTTCCACCACCACATTTTCATTGCCGTCGAAATTGCGGATGATATCGCCATAAAGCGCAATATTGACCTCGGTCAGCGGAACCGTCATTCCCGCCTTCGGCACTGCAACCGGTCCGTAATTATCCTTATTCCAGTCGATTGCATCACTTGCCGGAAACAGATAGGGCTCTTTCAGGCCTTTCTCCATCCACACGGGTTGTACCCGCTTCACAAAGTCATAGGTTTTCAGCTTTTCCGCTAATGCGGCGGTCGTCTTCACGACATAACCCGGCTCATCGTTACCGGGAATGCTGTCTCCGAAGGTTTCTGTAAACTGGGCGTAATCTACGATCCCATTTTTGCGAAACACATTCTCTTCATTCACAGCCGTTTTTACTGAAACAAAATATTCATTTTGCATCCGCACGGGCGATGCCTGGGCGCGTCCGTTCACATACACCTGCCCGAGGCGTACTTCCAGTTTATCGCCCGGAATACCCACGCATCGCTTGATATAATTGGAACGCAGGTCAGTCGGATGCGGGTGCAGGTCTGGCAGCACCCGGCTATATTTCTGGTACATGTCCGGATGCTCGGCCGGCAGGTAGAATACTACCACATCGCCATTCTTAATATCCGTAAAGCCAGGCAAGCGGTATTGTGGGAGCCGGATCCAGTCGAGGTAGGAAGGAATCTCTGTGCCCCATATTGTCTGGTGCGTGAGCGGCACCTGCAATGGGGTAATGGGCGTCGTTGTGCCGTAATGCAGCCTGCTCACAAACAGGTAATCACCCACGAGAAGACTGTTCTCCATGGAAGGCGTGGGAATCACAAATGCACTGAAAAACAGCCAGCGGATCAATGTGGCAGCAATGACGGCGAATAATACCGAGTCGAACCATTCCCGGAAGGCCGACTTCTTTTTCGGAGTGCTTGTGGGCTTTGAAAGTATTTCTGCAACGGACATGAAAGGTATCGTTTAGCGAAGCATATGCTATGCAATATACCTTTTATCTCCATAAGTCTATAATGATTATATAATATTAATTTATATATAATATCAAAAAGAAAGGGAAAGATCTCACCCGATCCTTCCATTCCCTGTTGGCTATTTCAAAACGCTAGTTGATAACTCTGAAAATACGGCTCCAGCGGATTTTGTTAAAGAAGCTGGTCGGATTCGGGTCGATAGACATCCATACAAACACTGCCTTACCCACGATGTGATCCATCGGAACGAAGCCCCAATAGCGTGAATCGGCCGAGTTATGGCGGTTATCACCCATCATAAAGTAATAATCCTGCTTGAAGGTGTAGCTGGTAATGACCTTGCCACCGACTTTCACCGATTTTTCATCTACTACCACATCTTCATTGTTCTCATAGTTTTTAATAACCGGGCCATACATCGCCACATTTTCAGGTGTCAGCTGCACCGTCATACCTTCTTTCGGAACGGTAATCGGTCCGTAGTTGTCGCGGTTCCATTTGAAAAGCGACGAATTGGGGTATAACATCGGCTCAGTAATGCCATTATCCGTTTTCACGAGTGTAATGCTTTTCACAAAGTCATAATTTTTGAGCTTCGCGGCAATCTCCGTAGTGGTGAAAACCAGGTAGCCCATTTGCTCATTCCCTTTGATCGTATCATTCTCGCCGTCGGTAAAAGAGTTGAATTCCGAAATACCGTTGTCGCGGAACACCTTTTCTTCATTCACTGCGGTGGTAGTAGCCACAAAGTACTCATTCTCCATTCTGGGAGGGTTTTCCATCGCTTGGCCGTTGGCATATACCTGCAAATCACGCACCTCTACCTTATCGCCCGGAATACCGACGCAGCGTTTGATATAGTTGGTTTTCAAATCAACCGGGTGCTGCAATTCGGGTGGATAGTTGAATACCACCACGTCGCCTCTTTTCACCTCGCTAAAACCCGGCAAACGGTATTGCGGCAATTGGATCAGGCTTGTGTAGGAAGGGATATTGGTTCCCCAGATTGTCTGGTGCGTGAGCGGTACTTGCAAAGGCGTTTTCGGCGTGCGGGTACCATAATGCAGCTTGCTCACGAAAAGGAAGTCACCCACCAGGAGGCTATTCTCCATCGACGGCGTCGGAATGGTAAATGCTTCAAAAAACAGCCAGCGGATCAGCGTCGCGGCGACTACCGCGAATAAAATGGAGTCAAACCATTCCCTTGCCGGTGACTTCTTTTTTTTGGATTCAACTGAACTGGAAGTCAACTCTCTATTAACAGCCATGCGATGATTGATAGTTAGAATACTTTAAATTTTGAGAAGGTCATTCATCCCGAACACGCCGAATTTGCCCGGAAGCCATTCGGCGGCAACCACAGCGCCGAGCGCAAACCCCTGGCGGTTGTGGGCTGTGTGGGATATTTCGATGGTATCCACTTCGGATTCGTAGCGGACGATGTGGGTACCGGGCACTTCGCCGCGGCGTTCGGCCAGAATTTGCAGGTAACCTTCCTCATTTTCAGGAGCCAGCTTCCATCCTTCGACGTTCTCCATTTCCTCGATAATGCCTTCCGCAAGGGTAATGGCTGTGCCACTTGGCGCGTCGAGTTTGTGAATGTGGTGAACTTCCGTCATTGAGCTCTGGTATTCGTGCCCGTTCATGAGGCGCGCCAGCATCCGGTTGAGCCGAAAGAACAGATTAACACCAATACTGTAATTGGAAGCGTAGAAAAACGATCCCGACTGGGCCTTGCAAAGCGCCTCCACTTCTGCACGGCGGTCGAGCCAGCCTGTGGTGCCGCATACGATGGGCCAGCCTTTTTTGAGGCAATAAATGATATTTTCAAATGCGGATTCCGGTGAACTGAACTCGATGGCCACATCTACATCGGCAGTTTGCAGCTTGTCCATATCCGCACGATTTTGCACATCAATTTTCCCCACGATCGAATGTCCTCTTTCAACGGCAATTTGTTCGATCGTCTTTCCCATCTTTCCGTACCCCAGTAATAGTATTCTCATTAATCTGTTATTTGAAATCAGTACTCTTTTAAATCATTTAAAATTGAAAACCATCCGCACGCCCGGCGTAGGGTCCCGCATCATCGGCTGGTTCAGCTTCGGGCTCACGTTCAAAGTCAGGTCGTCCGAAAGGTCGAAAGTCTTCAAATGCGCCGCCACATTGGCTTCAATGATCGATAGCGTGTAAATCAGGCCGGTTACGATGATGGCAAAGCCGCGGTTCCGCCGCCAGTAATTCTTTTGCCGGACAATCTGGCTATGGGTCGCATCGCGGTACTCGCTGCTGGTGTTCAACAGGTTTCTGACCCTTACATTTACAGTGGCGTCGTCGCCCGCCAGTTCTTTTTTCCGGTTTCCGTACTCCGGATCGTTCTTATCCAACACGTAAAACGACTTATACGCATCGAGAAAATCATGGTATTTGATCGTATTCAGGTAATAGGTATAAAGCCCTCCGCCGAATGCCAGGTACACGATAGGCGCTTTCCAGTAATCACGGTTGTAAATCTGCCCGGCACCCGGTATCAATGCCAGCTTGGTAGCCGTTTTCGGTACCGGCATCCATTTCTTTTTAACGTTTTTTAACGAATCTGCCTGGGCCAGAGTAGTGCTGTCCAATGCGACAGCCGGCAATTTTTCGGTTTTCAGACTATCCTTTTTACCCTCCGTCTGTGCTGCAATCCGATTTGAAACCAGCAAAATCAACCCTAACAATACCCAGTTTTTCAACGTTTATTTGAATTTCAGTGTTTCTAAAATCTTCTTCAGTTCATCCTGAGAGCCAAAAGGGATTTTAATCTCACCTTTATGCTGCTCATTGCTCTTGACAGACACTTTTGCCCCGAAAAAGGACGAAAGCTGGAACTGTAACGACTTTATTTCCTGATTAATTGTCGGCTGTTTTTTCGACTCGATGGGGATATTGCTCACCATTCCGAGCTTGCGCACCTCGTCTTCGACCTTCCTTACCGACCACCCTTCTTCGATAATCTGATTGAAAATTTTCAACTGGCTCTGGTCGCTGTTGATCGTAATCAGCGCCCGGGCGTGGCCCATGCTGATCTTGTCGTCTCGCAACGCGGCCTGGATAACAGGGGGCAGTTTGAGCAGGCGGATATAGTTGTTCACCGTCGTCCGGTTTTTGCCCACGCGCGCGCCCAATTCCTCCTGTTTCAGACTACATTCGAGAATCAGCCGCTGGTAGCTTAATGCAATCTCAATCGCATTCAGATTCTCACGCTGAATATTCTCGATCAGCGCCATTTCCAGCATTTGCTGGTCGTTGGCCGTGCGGATATAAGCCGGAATGGTGGTAAGCCCCAGCGAACGCGATGCCTGTAAACGGCGCTCACCCGAAATCAACTGATAGGAATCTTCCGAAAGCTGCCGTACGGTAATCGGCTGGATAATCCCCTGGACGCGGATAGAGTCGGCGAGTTCTTCCAGCGACTCCTGGTCAAATTTCGTCCGGGGCTGGTAAGGGTTGGCCTCGATCTGGCTCACATCGATCTCATTCATCGAACCGATGATCTCGGCCGGTGAAATGCGTGTGTTGGTTCTGGGCGTATTGATCTTCTCGGAGTCCTGCAGAAGAGCCCCTAGTCCTCTTCCCAGTCCGGTCATTTTTTTCGTCTTGCTGCTATTCTCCATTGCCTGTTCGTACTATCGTGATCAGTTCACCCTGTCGGAGAGCAAACCGTTTTTACTGAGAATCTCTCTTGCAAGGTTCAGGTAGCTAACAGCCCCTTTGCTATCCGAATCCTGCGCCATGACAGGAATCCCGAAGCTCGGTGCCTCACTGATACGTACGTTACGAGGTATGATGGTGTTGAAAACAAGAGATTCGAAGTGGTTGGTAACCTCGGTCACCACCTGGTTGGACAGACGCAGGCGGAGGTCGTACATCGTGAGCAGGATGCCCTCGATGATCAGGTTGGTATTCAGTCGCGACTGAATGATCGTGATGGTGTTCAACAGCTTGCCCAATCCTTCCAAGGCAAAATACTCGCATTGCACAGGAATGATCACCGAATCGGCTGCGGTCAGGCTGTTGATCGTGATTAGGCCTAGTGAAGGAGAGCAGTCTATAATGATAAAGTCATAATCATCGCGCACTTCGGCGATGGCGTCTTTCATGCGGTGCTCCCGGTTTTTAAGATTGATCATCTCGATCTCCGCCCCTACCAGGTCGATATGCGACGGCAGCAGGTTCAGGTTAGGAAAATCGGTTTGCAGGATAATTTCCGAAGTCTTCGCCTGCTCTACCATGCATTCATAAATGCTGTTTTCCATCTCCTGCGGATTGAAACCGAGCCCGGACGTAGAGTTCGCCTGCGGGTCAGCATCGATAATGAGTGTGCGGAATTCTAGCGCAGCCAAACTGGCCGCAAGGTTAATAGCTGTGGTGGTTTTCCCTACGCCTCCCTTTTGGTTTGCAATTGCAATTACTTTGCCCATGTATTCATTTGAGTTACCAATGTCAAATTTCTATTATTCGGGCCAATCTACCAAAAAATGTTCCACGGAGTTTTCAAGAAAACACCAAACTAGTTAATAATGAGACATTTAAATGATATTATTATTTAATTAAAAATAATTAGGACTGTAAAAAGGGTGAATGTTTCACGCCCACACCTGCGTACCTTCCGTACAGTTCTTGCACATCTCTATCTCTGAACGAGATCGGATCAACGAGGCCCGGAAATCACGGTACTTCTTCCCTTTCCAGAGCTGGCGGAAAGTCGACGTTTTCATATCGCCCAATTTATATTCGGCATCTTTGTCGAAGCAGCAGGGCACTACTGCGCCGTCCCAGGTGATCACGCATGAGTGCCACATTTTCCAGCAGTGGTCTACGAATTTGTTTTTAATGGAATACTTGCCGTCGGCCTGCACCTGGTAGCGAGAGTATTTTTCAATGGTGGGTATCAGATCGGAGCCTTCCTCGTAGTCGTAAATCTGAGCCGTTTTCAAACCTACTTCATCCACACCCATTTCCTCGGCCAGCGTCTTCACGTCCTCGATCTGGTGCTCGTTGGGCTTTACGACCAGGAACTGGAATATCACATGCGGCGTCGCAGATTTCAATTCTTTCTTCCATTTGATGATGTTACGCGTTCCTTCCAGTACTTTTTCCAGGTTTCCACCGACACGGTATTGCTGGTACACGTCCTGCGTAGTCCCGTCAATGGAAATGATCAGGCGGTCCAGCCCCGATTCCACAGTTTTACGCGCTTTCTCGTCGGTGAGGTAATGCGCATTGGTGGAAGTGGCCGTGTAAATGCCTTTATTATGTGCGTACTGGACCAGTTCGAAGAATTTCGGATGCAGATACGGCTCACCCTGGAAGTAGAATATCAGGTATAATAAGGTATCTGCAAGCTCGTCGATGGTTCTTTTGTACAGCTTTTCCTCCATCATACCCGTCGGCCGGGTGAATGAGCGAAGGCCGCTGGGGCATTCCGGGCAGCGCAGGTTGCAGGAGGTAGTAGGTTCGAAAGAGATCGCGATCGGCATTCCCCAATGCACGGGATTTCCCGTCATCTTGGAATAAAAATAGCTCCCCAATATCTGCATCGCATTCCAGGCGCGCTTCGGCGTCACTTTCGACATCAGGTTCAGGCCATCCTTCAAATTCTTGTTCATATGCTGTGCATTCAGCGATCAGCGTGCGCCTACCGGCCTGATGATCAGTTTAAATAGCGTTGATAATTACAATACAGCGATTCCGGTGGTGTACTTGATCTCGGAAATTACGAAATAACTGCTGATGTGTAACACGCTGGACAGGGCAGAAAGTTTATGCTGATAAAACTGATTGTAAGCCTCGCCGTCCTCGACGACCACTTTCAGCATGTAATCGAAGTTCCCGGAAACGACCGAGCATTCGAGCACTTCCGGCATTTTTACAATGGCCTGGTTGAAATCTTCGAAGCTCTCCTTCCGCTGTTTATCCAGCGTCACATTACAATATACCACCAGACTTTTCCCCAGTTTCCGACGGTTGAGCAGGCACACATATTTATCGATAAACCCCTCTTTTTCAAGCTTTCGTATGCGCTCGTGCACCGGCGTTACCGACAAATTGATCTTGCTGGCGATCTCTTTGATCGTCATCTGGGCATTATTTTGTAGTAAATCCAGAATCTTGCGGTCGGTCGGGTCTGGTTGCATAAAGTATTTTTTGTGGCTGCGGGCAGGCTGTGAGCGTTACTGGCAGAAATTTTTCATACAGTTGAGGTCAAAAATAGTTTTCTTTTCTGTCTTTTCGAGCCGTTATAGTATGTTTTTCTGCCGGAAATTAATTTTGAACTCATTAATCTAAACTATAAACACTGCACATACCGATGATCATTGGTGTCCCCAAAGAAATCAAAAACAACGAGAACCGGGTAGCTTTAACGCCCGCAGGAGTCACAGAGCTACGTAAGCACGGACACACAGTGTACGTGCAGGCAGAAGCGGGCAAAGGCAGCGGTTTCACCGACGAACAATACACACATGCAGGCGCCAGCATTCTCCCAACCATCGAAGAAGTTTACGGCATCGCCGAGATGATTATAAAGGTAAAAGAGCCCATTGCCAGTGAATACCCACTCATTAAAGAAAACCAGCTCCTCTTCACCTACTTCCACTTCGCTTCCTCCGAGCCCCTCACCCACGAGATGATCGAGCGTAAAGCTGTTTGCCTTGCTTACGAAACTGTCGAAAAAACAGACAGAAGCCTTCCGCTACTCGTTCCGATGAGCGAAGTAGCCGGTCGTATGGCGATCCAGGAAGGCGCCAAATACCTCGAAAAACCGATGGGCGGATTCGGTATTCTCCTCGGCGGCGTGGCGGGCGTGAAACCGGCGAATGTACTCGTACTAGGCGGCGGAATCGTAGGAACGCAATCGGCAAAGATGGCGGCAGGATTGGGCGCAAATGTCACGATCATGGATATCAGCCTCGCAAGGCTGCGCTACCTGGAAGACATTATGCCTGCGAATGTGGACACGGTTATGTCCAATGAATACAACATCCGCGAGCTCATCCAGGGCGCGAACCTGATCATCGGTGGCGTGCTGATCCCAGGAGCCAAGGCGCCATCGCTCATTACCCGCGATATGCTCAAACTGATGAAGCCTGGTACCGTAATGGTGGACGTGGCGATCGACCAGGGCGGCTGCTTCGAAACATCCAAAGCCACCACACACGAGGATCCGATCTATGAAGTGGACGGAGTCGTACACTATTGCGTTGCCAACATGCCGGGCGCAGTACCTTACACCTCTACATTGGCACTCACCAACGCGACCCTCCCTTATGCAATACAATTGGCCAACCAGGGCTGGAAACAGGCTTGCTCAACCAACGAGGAGCTTCGCAAAGGATTGAACGTCGTTCACGGAAAAGTAGTATTTAAAGGTGTTGCCGAAGCATGGCATTTGCCTTATACGGACGTCAAAGAATTATTCTGAATCAGCAAACCTGACTAGATAAACCCGGCCATTTTTAATGCGCCGGGTTTTTGTTTTCTAAAAATATTACAATTACTTTCTTCAAACCGTTGCGATTTCGAAATATTGTTCTTACTTTTGCGTCACGATTTGAAGGAACATCCGTTCGCTTCTCTGCTCATAAACGGTCTAGTACATTTTAGATCACCTGCCAGCCTCAAAATTTGTCCCGGCTGGACCTACCGTTCACACGCAGAGCCCCACGGATGGTTAGTGGTGGGCTTTGTGCAATCCCTTTCATTTTTTTTACGAGTAAGCCGGAATGCCGGTAATGTGGTCCGATTTTATCGGGACTGATGCATATGTTGGGCTTGCCCCGCAGAATCGTTGTGTTGTTTGCCCTCATTTCCCTCAGATCGGACCAACCGTTCAATTCAAGAATTAATACTAAAAGCAATAGAATGACTACTGAAACTTTTCAAACTTTCGAAGAGCTGGGACTCAACGAAAACATCCTGAAAGCCTTGCAAGAAATGGGTTTTGAAAAACCCTCACCGATACAGGCACAGGGAATTCCGGCAGTTTTGCAGGGCTCTGACGTAATTGGTCAGGCTCAGACCGGTACCGGTAAAACTGCGGCATTCGGTATTCCCGTGCTGGAAAGAATAGATCCATCTGTCAATGCAGTTCAGGCCCTGATCCTTTGCCCTACCCGCGAACTGGCGGTGCAGGTATCGGAAGAACTCGGCCGTCTGTCCAAATTTATGCGTGGCGTGCGTATCGAGGCCATTTACGGTGGCGACTCGATCGACCGTCAAATCCGCTCCCTGAAAAAAGGGGTGCATATCGTAGTAGGAACTCCGGGCCGTGTCATGGACCACATGGAACGCCGTACCCTGAAATTCGACGAAGTTCGCATGATGGTACTCGATGAGGCTGACGAAATGCTAGATATGGGCTTCCGTGAGGACATCGAGAGCATTCTGGCCGATATGCCGGAGGAGCGCCAGACGATCCTTTTCTCGGCAACCATGTCGAAGCCGATCATGTCGATCACCAAACGCTTCCTCAACGACCCTACCTTGATCAAAGTCGTTCGCAATGAGCTGACTAACCAGAATATCGAGCAGGTTTATTTCGAAGTGAAACCACAGGCGAAAGTCGAAGTAATGACCCGTCTGATCGATATGTACCACATCAAGTCCCTGCTGGTGTTCTGTAATACCAAACGCAAGGTTGACGAAATCGTAGAAGACCTGCAATTGCGCGGTTATGCTTCGGAAGGTATCCACGGTGACCTCCGCCAGCAGCAGCGCAGCAATGTAATGAGCAAGTTCAAGGCGGGTGTTACTACTATCCTTGTCGCCACAGACGTTGCGGCACGCGGTATCGACGTAAGCGGCCTGGATGGCGTGATCAACTACGACATTCCGATGGATGAAGAATATTACGTACACCGTATTGGCCGTACAGGCCGCGCGGGTATGTCGGGTAAGGCATTCTCACTGGTCGCCCGCGATGAAAAATACCGTCTGAAATCCATTGAAGGTTATACCAAAGTAAAAATCGAAAAAGGGGTAATTCCTTCGTTCGAAGATATCGTGGGCGTTCGTAAAGCTCGCTTTGTAGAGAATATTTCAAACTCTATCAAAGAAAGCGACGATCAGGATCTTTACAACGACGTACTCGAAATGCTGCACCATAGCGGTTTCACTACCGAGCAAATCGTCGGCGCTATGGCGAAGCAGATCATGGGCGTGCAGAAAAACGAATACTCCGACAGCAACCTCGCATGGGAAGAGCGTCGCAGCGACCGTCGTGAAGGCGGCAACGACCGTTTTGGACGCGGCGACCGTCGCGAAGGCGGCCGCTTTGGTGACCGTCGCGAAGGTGGCCGTTTTGGCGACCGTGGAGGTGACCGTTTCGCACGCGGCGAGCGTGGCGAAAGAGGCGAACGCGGCGAACGTCGCCAGTCGACTCCTGAGCCAGGTATGACCCGCTTGTTCCTGAGCCTTGGCCGCAAAGACCACATCATGCCGAAAGACATCGTGGGCGCTATTGCCGGCGAAGCTAACATCCCGGGCAAAACCATCGGTGCGATTGATATTTATGATAAATTTACGTTCGTAGACGTGCCTGAGCGCGATGCACGTGCGGTATTGCGTGCGATGGATGGCAACACCATCAAAGGCAAGCCGGTGCAGATCGACATTGCAAAATAAATTCTGACAACAATTGATTAGTGCGGAAAGGGACTTGTAAAAAGGTCCCTTTTTCGTTTATTTTCAACCATGCAAAACAACGATCAACTCGAAGTATGGCTTCGCGGGCCGCTTCCCGAAATACCCGATTTGCTCCAACCGGTTGCACATGCATTGTTGCAGGCGCGCGAGGAGCTGGGCATATTTGCCCATATTTTCCCTTCCAAACTACTCTGGGAAAAACCCGCCAATGTGGCCTCTGTAGGCTTCCATTTGCAGCACCTTGCGGGCGTGCTCGACCGCCTGTTCACATATGCGCGCGAGGAATCGCTGAGCGAAAGCCAAATGGCGTTTCTGAAAAGTGAGGGGCAGAAGCCGTTTGAGGATTGCACCTACAATCACTTGTTGGATCAGTTCAGCATCCAGCTTGAAAGCGCGTTGAAACAGCTCCGGGAAACCAATCCGGATACACTGACCGAGATACGCTATGTCGGCCGCGCAATGGTCCCCTCCACACATTTGGGGCTGCTTTTCCATGCCGCTGAGCACACACAGCGGCACGTAGGCCAGTTGCTGGTTACAGCCCGGGTATTGATCACCGATCATGCTGGTTAATAGTGACGAACTCACGGGTCAGGACGAATGGGCCATTAATCGGACTCGGGTCGCACATTCAAAAGCCGCTGTAACCAGGTTTCTGGTTCGACCCTTTCCGCATTTGGATCCGTGTTATCAGGCTTGGCGTTCGCCAGGTGTCCCAGGTCCGGCTGCCCGGCATTGATCCAGCAAGTATACCAGATATCACCCACCATTTGCACCGAAGCACGCATTCTTTTCTCCACTTGCCCGGCAAGCATCCGATGGTACTTTTCAGAAAATTCGCGCGACTGCATTCGGGTAAGCACATTGTTTCGCAGCTCGAAACTGTACTTTTTATCGGCTTTGAAGCCTTCCGTCAGCTGTTTTTCGAACAACAGTACGGAATCCATAGCCGCATGCGAGTCCGCGACAGCCTTCCAGATATCTTGCGCAATATCCTTCCGGTAAACCGCCGGGCCGAGCCACATATCATAATCTTCCGCAAAAAGCTCCGGCAGCCGCGATTCCCAAAAACCGTGAATGCCGTCCTGGCCCGTAAGCTGGCCATTGTAATTGCGCGTAGTGTGCAGCGGCACGTGAGCGTCGGCAATGTAGTGCCCCAGGTCGGCCGAAATGCGGAGAATGCGGCTGGCATTTCTTTCTCTGAATGCGGCCGTCAATTGCAAAGCTGCCAGCTGAACATGCCAGGGCACGATCCCATGTTTGCGAAGACTGTCCTCTCCTATTTTCTGCACCGCAGCCTGCCAATATTTCGGTAATACGGCCAACGCGCTGTCACCGTACACATCGAGGTCAATAAAATGCCGCTCGGCTTCCCCCACCACGGCATAGCGCCGCCTGTCGGGATTGACGGCATTCTCCGAGAGGTAATCAATGTACTTTTTAAAGAAACACTGCATTTCGACCGGAAGCCTGAAAACCGCCAGCCGGTTGATCCGCTTGTGCGCCCAGAAACCCCAATTGCTTTTTAGATCGCAAAAAAGCGCCGTGAAGGCGACAAGAAGGCTGTATTTCAGGACATTTTTGAAAAAAAACCGATTTTTTTCAAATTTTTTTTGCTGTGAAAGAACAAATGGCGCCATACAATATTCGGAAGGTGTTTTTACTAGTTTTTACACCTATTGAGACGTCATTTGCAAAAAAAGTAACAGAAACCGGCTTTTTCAAAACTGGTTTTTCTCAAACGGGGACTTTTTGCTACCAAGCGGCCCTGTTAGCTAGCTGAGAGACAGCATTGTTAGAAAATTTTACAAAAATTATACTCAGAAGAATATTTCGGAAAGTAGATTTTGGGGGGATGTTTCTTTTCTTAATTATTAAATTTTCAAAATTATTTATATTTAATATCCAAATAATACAATAATCGATTTAAGTTTTACCTTTGTAGCAAGAGAAATAGATAATTGCATTTATTGAATTTGCTATAATGAAAACTAGAAATAAAACATTAGGATATTTAGTCCCTATTTTCGCGCTTTGCGTATTCATGCTGGTTATTTACGGTGCTTACGTACCGCACAAACCGGCCGAAATCCAGCGAGTGGTTTGTATCAAGTTTAAACCGGGTACCACCTCTCAGGAAGTTGAAAAACACCTGCGCGATTTTGCGACAATGAAAAAAGCAGTAAAAGATGTCGTAGCCTACTCGGCCGGACATGTGCAGAAATCGGATAACAACGGTGAGCAATTTGATGTGATTCACTACCTGACTTTCCGCACCAACGAAGCTGCCCAGGAATACACGCTGAATGCCGACAGACTGGCATTTGTGAAGGCCAACGAAAGTCACTGGGACAAAGTGTTGGAGATGAATTCCAACATCGAGAAGTAATTAATAATAGTAATAGGAGTGAAAATCTTAAAGAGAGCCGGGCATCCCGGCTCTCTTTTTATTGGCACGATTACCAGTTGATCGGGTCAAGCCCCTTGCTTTCCAGGTATTGGTTGGCCTTACTGAAATGCTTCGTGCCAAACCAGCCCCCGCCATTGGCCGACATCGGTGACGGATGCTTGGCTTTCAATACATAATGCTTCGAAGCGTCGATCACCGCTCCCTTCTCCTGCGCATACCTGCCCCAGAGCATGAAAACGACATTGCTTTTTTCGTCTGAAATGCATTTAATAACGGCATCGGTGAAACGCTCCCAGCCCTTTCCCTGGTGGGAACCCGCGGCAGCCGCCTGTACGGTTAATGTTGCATTCAAAAGCAGCACACCTTGCTTCGCCCAACGCTCGAGGTTGCCGGTTTGCGGAAACGGCTTACCCATGTCCTGCTGGATCTCCTTGAAGATATTGATCAGCGAAGGCGGCATCCGTACGCCGTCGTTCACCGAGAAGCAGAGGCCATTCGCCTGACCTACCCCGTGATAGGGATCCTGCCCGAGGATCACGACCTTGCACTCGTCGAAGCTGCAATAATTGAATGCGTTGAATATCTGCTTGGCAGGTGGAAATATCTGTTTGGTCTGGTATTCTTCCCTAACAAAAGCCGTCAGCGCGGCGAAATAGGGCTTCTCAAATTCGGGCGCGAGCCGCTCTTTCCACGACTGCTCAATTTTTACATCCATGCTGTTGAATTTGTTTTGAAAACCAAATATGTGTTTTTTGATTTGGTTTTATCAGCATTTGATCACTATTTTCGTTCTTAATACTTTCCAACACCCTCGATCTATATGGTTTCCAAAGTTACAGATGGTGTCAAAGTCACCGTTTTGACGGAATATCAACCCGATTACTCCAATCCGGGTCAGGATCATTTTGTGTTTACCTACAAGATTCTGATTGAAAATCATAGTGAGCACACTGTCAAACTGTTAAGGCGGCATTGGCTGATCTACGATGCCAATGGAACGGTGCGCGAAGTGGAAGGAGCCGGCATTGTGGGGCTGCAACCGGTGCTGGAACCGGGCGATGTACACGACTATGTTTCGGGCTGCAACCTGCGCACCGATATGGGTAAAATGGCCGGTACCTACCTGATGGAACGTGTGCTCGACGGACGCCAGTTCCGCGTCGTTATCCCCGCATTCTCGCTCGTTGCGCCGTATCGCCTCAACTGAATCACCGGCCGCACAACGGCCTATTTTAAAATTCGACTGCATTGATTGCTGCTTATATCAAGTACCTTTTGCGCTCCGGAAACGAGCATTCCATTCATTCCCCATTCCTGTTCGAGCTTTATAACAATGTGATCGCCGTCCGAAAGGACGACAATCCTGAATATGAAGCCATCCGTTCGTTGCGCAAGGAATTGCTGCGCTCCAACGAGCAAATCGAAATACTCGACCTGGGCGCGGGCTCACGTGTGAACAAATCCAATCTGCGGCAGCTCAAAACCATCGCAAAAAACGCAGAAAAACCCGCCAAATTCGGTCGGCTTTTTTACCGGTTAATCCGGCGTTTTCAACCGGCGACCATTCTCGAACTCGGCACTTCGCTTGGACTTACTACATTATATATGTCGAAAGCCAAACCCGATGCGAAACTGATCACCTTCGAAGGCTGTCCACAAACTGCCGCGAAGGCTCAACAGCATTTCGGGCGCCAGCAAGCGGATAACATCGAAGTCGTATTGGGCAATATCGACGAAACGCTTCCCCAGCGCCTGAAAACACTCAACCAGCCGATCGACTTCGCCTATTTTGACGCCAACCATCGCTATGAGCCGACGGTACGTTATTTCGAACAATGTCTTCCGCATGCTCAAAACGGTTCGTTGTTCATTTTTGACGATATATACTGGTCGGAGGAAATGACAAAAGCCTGGGAATACATCAAAGCGCATCCCCGGGTAACAGTCACAGTCGACTTGTTCTGGATCGGCCTGGTATTCTTCCGAAGCGAGCAGGCGAAGGAGGATTTCACCCTGCGCTTTTAATATTGTACCGTTAAGTATTCCAGTACACCTTTAAATAATTCAGAGAGTGGAGCAAAGCGCGGTTCATAGCAAAGTTTGTTAACTTTACCTTCCCTCGTCTCAGCTTCCATGACAACAAAATCCATCCTTAATTCCCTGGCAGGCAAGGGAATTATACCCGACCAGCAGGCCGACGCCATCGCATCTTTTGAAGGCAAAAAGGCCTTTTCCATTCACTGGGAATTACGATCTGTGCTCTATCTTGGTATCCTGTTTTTCAGCTCCGGCACCGGGATCCTTATCTACGAAAACATCGACACAATCGGTCATCAGGCTATCATAGCAGTCATAGCGCTCATTACCGCCGGTTGTTTTTACTACACTTATAAAAACAGCCTTCCCTATTCACATGAAAAAGTTTCGAACCCCAACAAGCTGATCGATTACGTGCTGCTATTGGGGTGTTCGACATTTTTGGGGCTGGAAGGCTACCTGCAATACCAGTACAACCTTTTCGGCACCCGGTACGGGCTGGCGGTCATTATCCCAACCATCGTGTTTTTCCTCTGCGCCTATCGTTTCGACCACCGCGGTGCATTGTCGATGGCTATTACCGGTCTGGCTTCATGGCTCGGGCTTACAATTGCCCCACTTTCAGTGATGGCCGATAACGACTTTTCGGACGGCAAACTGATCATGCCCGCCATCGCGCTCGGGTGCGTGCTCGCGGCTGTGGGCTGGGTTTCCGAAGAGCGAAATATTAAAAAGCATTTTGCATTCACCTACATGCTGATGGGAGGTAACCTGGCCTGCATCGCAGCCCAGATCGGGCTGTTTAGCCATAGCCCTAAAATCCTCTATTTTCTCATTGGCATCGGACTTTGCTATTTCTTTATTCATCGCGCACGGCATGCACAATCGCTGCTGTTCCTGCTAATGGGCACCGTTTATGGTTACAGCATCATCACCTACACCATTTTCGACAACCTCGGGCCCGATGCCGCATTTGGATTGGGCATATTCTACTTTTTCTTTTCAAGCATTGGCGTGATCTATTTCCTGTTGAACTTTAAGAAATTCCTTGGGATCAAATCCGGGATCAAAAAATGAAAAAGGCATACAACGAAACCTGGGTCGAAAACCTGTACGTTCAACGCCAGGCAGCAGCATGGAAATCGAAAAACCTCCTTACCGGCCAACAGGAGGAAGAGGTAAAAACGCAATTTGTCGAAAAGTTTTACCGCCCCGGCATATTTGTCAAGATCGGGCTCTTCCTTTTCGGGGTAGTCGCATGCTCGTTTTTTGTCGGATTTCTGTCGCTCTTCACTTTTGATACCCGCTCCGAAATTGGGTTTTCGACACTCAGCCTGATTTGCTGCGCGTGTTTCGTTTTCACTTTGGAATATTTGATTAAGACCAAAAACCTCTTCCATTCCGGCGTCGACAATGCATTGCTGTACGCGGCGATAATAGCGGCAATGGTGCCTGTATTCCTGCTTTTTGAACACGCGCCGGTGTGGGCCTATTGCCTGATTGCGCTGGCCATCATCGTCCCTGCCACCCTGCGCTACGCCGACCTGCTGGGTCCGGTCGCGATTTTTGGGTTAATATTCACGGTCATGGCCGAATTGATGATGAAGTTCCCCCTGGGCAAGGCCCTGTTGCCTTTTGCAGTAATGATACTATCGGGAGCGATCTATGCAATGGCCCGCAAAAACGAGAACATTTATTATCGCGAATGCCGCCAGATCTTCCAAGTACTGGCATTGGTGACCTTCTACCTTGGCGGTAATTATCTGGTGGTAAGAGAATTGAACGCGCTCATCGGTGGCCTGAACGTGTCGGTGGCTCCGCAAATCGCATTCGCCCCATTGTTTTACTTTTTCACGCTCATTATACCGGTCTCTTATGTATTTTTTGGGTTAAAAAAGGCAGACCGTATTCTGTTCGTTATTGGATTGATGGCCTTCGCATTCTCTGTTTATACCTACAAACATTATTTCTGGATCCTGACAGCCTCGCAAGGGCTTGTGCTCGCGGGCGCGCTCATGATTGCGGTAGCGATAGCGCTGATCAAATATTTCCATACAATCAAACACGGTATCTCCGACGAGCAAAACCGTAAAAACAGCCTTGAAAACCTGCAAGCGGTCATTGCAGCCCAGCAACTTGGTGTTACACCTGCCGATCAGGGCCTTGAATTCGGCGGTGGTACATTCGGCGGAGGAGGCGCAGGCGAGGCTTATTAATTGAACAAAAATTTAGATCTTGCAGCGGTTACATTACCTATCACCGAAACTTTGATCATGAAAAAATTGCTTGCCCTAACACTCCTAACCCTTTGCTACTACCACACTCTCGCCCAAACCACCGCGCGGCAGACCTCCGCTCCGCGGACAAGCGGTAATCCCGTCTTCCCGGGCTGGTACGCCGATCCCGAAGGTATCATTTTTAACAAGACATACTGGATTTACCCCACCTACTCGGCGCCCTATCATAAGCAGGTGCATATGGACGCATTTTCGTCCAAAGACCTGGTAACCTGGAACAAGCATTCCAACATTATCGATACCTCGGCCGTAAAATGGGCCAAGCGCGCGATGTGGGCACCGTCGATCATCGAAAAAGACAAGAAATACTACCTCTTTTTCGGCGCCAACGATATTCAGAACGACCATGAAAAAGGAGGAATCGGTGTAGCAGTGGCCGACCGCCCCGAAGGCCCGTTCAAGGATTACCTCGGCAAGCCGCTGATCGACAAGTTCCATAACGGCGCACAACCGATCGACCAGTTTGTTTTCAAAGACAAAGATGGCCAGTATTACCTGTTTTACGGTGGCTGGAAACATTGCAATGTCGCCAAACTGAAAAGCGATTTTACCGGTTTCATTCCATTTGAAGATGGCACAACGTTCCGCGAAATCACGCCGGAAGGATATGTGGAAGGCCCGTTCATGTTTATCCGAAATGGTAAATACTACTTCATGTGGTCGGAAGGCGGTTGGACAGGCCCTAACTATTCTGTGGCCTACGCCATTGCCGATTCGCCCTTCGGGCCGTTTGAGCGTGTAGGCAAAATCCTGCAACAGGATCCGGCCGTAGCAACCGGCGCCGGTCACCACTCAGTAATCCAGATTCCGGGCAAGGATGAATGGTATATAGTTTATCACCGCCGCCCATTGACCGAGACGGACGGCAACCACCGCGAAACTTGTATAGACGTCATGTCTTTCGATGAAAAAGGAATGATCAACCCGGTGAAAATCACACGGGAAGGGGTCAAACCTGTGCGATTAAAATAAAAACAACTAAACCCTGTGCTGAAAACTCTCCTCCCGGGCAGGCTCTCCCAAAGGGCCGCCATACACTTCTTGTTATTATTTATTACAACGCTACTGTCAGTGACTTATAGCAGTGCGCAGCGTTTCAACCCTGTATTGTTCAGCAAGCTGCCGCAGGACTACCAGCTCTACCCTCGCGACGCTGCAAGCGAAGCGCAGGTCCCCATAGTCGGCGTCGTAGAAGCGCCGGGTTGGAAATACGTCTCGGTTCAGGTGTTGCGCAATGGCCAGCCCTATCAATACGAGCGGTCGGGCATTCAGTACAGCGCCAATGCAAAAGGCACTTTCAGCATTGAAGTGAAGATCAAAGCCGAACGGGCGAACTACGATTTCAAAGTTTTCCTTTGCAGGGATGCCGACTCGACGCTGCTCGTCACCCGCACGAGGGTGGTGAGCGGCGATGTCTATATATTGTCGGGGCAGTCCAATTCGACCGGCTTTTTCGGGGAAGGCGATACGAGCATGTTTTGCAGGACGTTCGGTAAGATCACAGGCACGCTCAATACGGAGGCTTATAAAGAAGCAGACACGCTATGGACACTTTCCAACATGCATTCCTACAACAATGGCGTGGGAACAATGGGTTTTGAAATCCAGAAGCAGCTAGTGGAAAAGACGGGCATCCCCAATTGCCTTATCAATGCTGGCTACCACTGGTCTTCGGCCTATTCGCATTCCATACGCACGGAAAACAACCCAACCGATTTTACCAATGGCTACGGCAGAATGTTGTATCGCGTCCGGAAAGCGGGCGTCGCAGGTGCTGTGAAAGCGTATATTTTCAGACAGGGTGAGAGCGAAGCCTACGGCGAGGGAGGTAATTGGGAAGGACATTTCGATGTTTTGTACAAGAACTTGAAAATGGATTTTCCAAGCCTGCAAAAGTTGTACGTTTGTCAGATCGACATTATTTACCACCCTTCGCTCATAGGCGTTCTGATACGGGATTACCAGCGACGGCTTCCGACTATTTATCCGGATATTAACAGTATCGCGACCGTAGGCACCACCGGTTTCGATGGCCTACACTACAACCGGGAAGGCAACAAGCAAAGCGGCGTTGAGCTTTCGCGGCTCATGCTCCGCGACTTTTACGCATCCGCCGATACCATTAATATCACCTCTCCCAATCTCAAAAAGGCATTTTACAGTTCCCCGGAAAAGAAGGGTCTGACGCTCGTATTCGATGAAGGACAGGAATTGAAATACCCCGACCCTTACAAACACCCGGGCGGGCAGGTACTGGATCTGAAAGATTTTTTCTATCTCGATCACCAGGCCGGCGCGGTGGCAAGCGGCAAAGCGGAAGGAAACCGAATCATCCTCGACCTGAAAACCGCGCAAAGCGCTTCAACACTCAACTATCTGCCTCCTTATATTGAAAAAGAAAGCCCTTATCACCCGTTCACCGGTCCGTATATTACCAATGCGAAGGGTATGCGTGCATTTACCTTCTATGATGTCCCTATTGCAACTGCGTTGCCGCCCACCGCTCTCACCGCGCTTGCCGGGGAAAAAGGTAATATCAGGCTTTCGTGGCAACCGGTCTCCGGCGCGAAAGGCTATATCCTGGAACGCAAAATGGGCGATGCCGCAGGTTACTCGCCTGTGGCCCGGATAAGCGGCAGCACTGCGGAATGGCTTGATCAACCGGGTGAATCTGCGGTTCCTATCCTGTACAGGCTGATAGCCGTCAGCGACCTTGCCGAATCCACGCCGGCATACGCGGAGGTAGCGCCTACATTGATATTAGGCACGGAACAAGACCAGGACACACTTTTTGACATATTTCCCAACCCTGTTCTTCGCGGGGAAGTGGTGAGCGTCAATTTTAACAGGCCGCAAACAGGCATTATGAGTCTGATTGGCTTGAATGGCCAACTTTTAACGGAGCGAAAAATTTCGGGTAGTACGAAGGCCTCCTTCCTGATTCCAAAGCAGGTTTCAGGATTGCATTTGATCCGATTTGAATCGAATGGAAGATTTTTTACTAAAAAACTATGGATCAGATAATTTGGACATATAATAATAAGCGTTGTTAATATCGGGCTCCTGAATGGAATTCCATTCCGGGAACTCCATCCGGGAACTCCATCCGGGAATTCTTGCAGCTATTTTTGACTTTATACGATAATGGAATGATTTTTGCTGCCCGGTAGCAAGGCCAACGTTTCTCTATCCTGTCCGACATTAGCCCTGAACGATATGCACATCAACAGTTATGAAGAGCAGATAAAACCTGAATTGACCAAGTGGCAGCTGAAAATGCAGAAGCGGCCCAATTTTATCGACAGGACTTCCAAGAAATTTCAGGATAAAATCAACGACATTATCCCCGACAAAGTACATGACATCATCACGGGTACCATCAAACAAATGGTGCGCGGCGTACTCACGGGGGCCGAATATACCACCACCCAATCCATCCCCGGAGCGTCGCTGGAAGAAATGGAAACAGCCGTTCGCAAGAAAATCGAGTTTTACAAAAAAGCCGGCGCTGCGGAAGGCGGCATTACCGGCGCAGGCGGTTTCTGGCTTGCACTGGCAGAATTTCCTATCCTGATAGGCATTAAAATCAAACTACTTTTCGAGATTGCAGCATTGTACGGAAGGCCGATCAATGATTACAGGGAACGGCTTTTTATACTCCATATTTTTCAACTGACGTTTTCGAGCCAGAAAGGCCGGCAAGAGGTCTTTTCGCAAATGATCCATTGGGATTTGCGCAGCAAGGATCTGCCGACCGATATTCACGAATTCAACTGGAAAAGATTCCAGCAGGAGTACCGCGATTACATTGACCTGGCAAAAATGGCGCAACTGATTCCGGGAATAGGAGCTGCTGTCGGCGTGATCGTCAACTACCGGCTGCTCGACCAGCTCGGCAAAAACGCGATGAATGCCTACCGCATGCGATGGTTTGAAGAGCGGATATTGGGAGCCTACGGTAGCCCCGACCATGACCGCCTGATAAATAAAGTTTAATACAATTGTACCGATTGAATGAGCGCTAAAAAGAAGCAATTTGTATACGGCAAGAATCTGGATAATGCCTTACTGGCGGTTTATAATGCGTACGTTTTCTTTATCCGTTTTTTCCGCGAGGTTTTCAGAGGCCGGATGGAATTCCAGGAGATTGTCCGGCAATGCTATGCGATCGGAAACCGCTCGCTGGTGCTGATCAGCCTTACGGGTTTCATTACCGGGATGGTATTCACCAAACAATCGCGTCCGTCGTTGTCCGAATTCGGGGCTACTTCCTGGCTTCCCTCGCTGGTAGCGATCGCGATTGTCCGTGCGCTGGCACCGCTGGTTACCGCGCTCATCAGTGCGGGTAAAATCGGATCGAGCATTGGTGCCGAGCTGGGCTCCATGCGCGTAACGGAGCAGATCGACGCGATGGAGGTTTCGGCCGTTAACCCATTCAAATTTTTGGTGGTAACCCGCGTGCTGGCCTGCACGATTGCCATTCCCGTACTGATGTTCTACTGTGCGCTCGTCAGTTTGCTGGGCGCATTTCTGAATGTGACATTGAACGAAGGAACGAGTTTTATCGCCTTTTTCGAAAGCGCGTTCGAGCAGATTACATTCCTGGACATCTGGACCTCCGTCGCAAAGGCGATCGCTTACGGGTTCACGATCGGGATCGTAGGCAGCTACCAGGGTTATAATGCCAGCAAAGGTACGGAAGGTGTCGGTAAGGCGGCCAACTCGGCTGTGGTGACCTCCATGTTCCTCATTTTCATCGAGGAAGTGATCATCGTACAGGTATCCAATTATTTCAGAATTTAAAATGGAAGAAGATTTCAAACCCGGCGAACCGGTGATCGAAGTACGCGACCTGTATAAGTCATTCGGCGATCTGCACGTGTTGCAGGGTGTAAACCTTACAGTGAACAAAGGTGAAAATATGGTCGTGCTCGGCCGGTCGGGTACCGGGAAATCGGTACTGATCAAGATTATGGTGGGCTTGCTCAAACAAGACCGCGGTGATTGTATTGTTCTTGGCAAAGAAGTCTCCCAGCTGGAAGGCAACGATCTGCGCGATTTACGTCTTAAAATCGGGTTTTCATTTCAAAACAGCGCATTGTACGATAGTATGACCGTGCGCGAGAACCTTGAATTCCCGCTTGTACGAAACATTCCCAACCTTACGCGAGCCGAAATCGACGAACAGGTGGAATATGTGCTCGATGCCGTAGGTCTGCTGCAAACGATCAATCAGGTACCGGCAGAGCTTTCCGGTGGCCAGCGCAAGCGGATCGGCATCGCCCGGACGCTCATCCTGAAACCGGAAATTATGCTCTATGACGAGCCCACAGCCGGGCTGGATCCCATTACCTGTCTTGAAATCAACGAGCTGATCAACGAAGTGAAGGAAAAATACCAGACGACTTCGATCATCATCACACACGACCTCACGTGCGCACGGGAAACGGGCGACCGCATTGCGATGCTCCTTGACGGCAAGTTTTTGAAAACAGGCACTTTTGAAGAAGTATTTGATACCGACGAAGAGCGGATCAAGAGTTTTTACGACTATAATTTTATTCAGTAATAATGGCAACATCAACCAAACGCTCCATTAACGTAGGCCTTTTCGTCATCATCGGCATTCTCATTTTCGTGGTGGGGATACTCACAATCGGGAGTATGAAAAAGGTTTTTTCTTCGGCCATTACCGTCAAATCCATTTTTGACGATGTGAACGGTCTGAAAGTCGGTAACAACATCTGGTACTCCGGGGTGAAGATCGGGACGGTGAAAAGCATCCGTTTTCTGGCCAACTCCAAAGTGGAGGTAATGCTGAATATCGAGGAAAAATCGCAGGAGTTCGTCCGTAAAAATGCCAAGGCAAAAGTCAGCACCGACGGTCTGATCGGCAATAAAATCATCGTTATCTACGGCGGCACGCAAAAGGTGCCTTCTATCGAGGATGGCGATGAAATAGCGGTCGAAAAAATTGAAAGTACGGAAGAAATGCTGGCGGTGCTTTCGGAGAACAACAAGAATTTACTCGGTATTACCAGCGCATTCAAAACGATCAGCAAGAATATCCTGGCCGGAAAGGGTACCGTAGGGATGCTGCTGAACGACGAGCGGCTTTACAACGACCTCGACCAAACCCTGGGTGCGATGAAAAAAGCATCTGTAAATGCGCAGGCATTAACCGCCTCGCTGGCCGGGTATACGTCGAAACTGAACGAGAAAGGTGGCCTCGCCAACGATTTCGCGACCGACACCGTGATCATGAAAGACCTCCGCGGGACAATCGCACGTCTCAACGAGACCGTATCCTCCGCCAATGTAATGGTAAACAACCTCAAAACAGCTAGCGCCGACCTTAACTCAAACAAAACCAGCCCATTGGGCGTATTGCTGCATGACGAAGCCACGGCAGCAAACCTGAAAGAAACACTGAAAAACCTGGAAAGTACTACCGAAAAGCTCGACGAGAACATGACAGCGCTTCGCTCCAACTTCCTTTTCCGCAGGTATTTCCGTAAAAAAGCCCGGCAGGATGCCCGGCAGGATGCCCCGCAAGATGCCAAAGAGGGCGCTCAGCAACCCGCCAAAGAAGAGGTAAAAGAGCAGGAGAACCAACAATAATGTGATAGTTTTGCAGAAAGCGGTTATATTGTCGAAGTATTTCTTCGAATTATACCTTACCAATCCCACTAATTGAGCTTCTGCAAAAACTTTAACACAAACCGATGGCCTTACAACTCAACCCCGCCCTGGACCTTGCCTACATTGACCAGGCCTACGGAGAAGATCCTGTAATCCTGTACATGATTTTTGATGCATTTCTGAGCGATTCGGTTCCGCGCTGGCGGTCCTTACAAGGGGCTCTGGAGTCGGGCGACCTCAAAGAATCGGCCAGTATCGTGCATGGATTAAAACCTTCGTTTACCATGACCGGCCTCACGCACGTGCGCCCGAAGGTAGAAGTGCTTGAAAAAGCCATCAAGGACGACGAGCCGATTGAACAACTGCTGGAAATGTACCGCAATATTTCAGCGGAGATCGAAGAACTGATCCCTGTTCTTGAAACGGAATCCGAACGGCTGAAACAGTTGTAAATTAATGGAATGCATGGATGAGCGCATAGTCTGAGGCTATGCGCTTTTTCTTTTAGATTTCTCCCAGGCTGCACTTTGCGAACCTTTGAAATACCGCCGGATACCGGCCAGCACGGCGTAGTTCATCATGCAAAAATAATAGGGCACAAAAAGCGCCTTTACCTTGATCTTTCTGGTTTCAAGTATCCACCCTGCCAGCGCAAGCCCGTAAAAACCGATCTGCCCTGCAAGCAGAAGATCGTAAATCACGCCCCCGGATTGGATCACAATTAAAATATTGAGTACGAATGCCAGGATCATCAGAAACGGCGTCACCGTCCAGCGGAGCACGCGGTGGCTGATATACTGGAAGGAAAGCAGCGGGTCGTGAAACGGGTTTAGCAATTTTTGCAATCGCAGGATCGACTGGATCCCGCCGGCAGCAATGCGCACCTTCCTTTTCAGTTCCTCTTTAATGTTCTCCGAGGATAGCTCGGAAGCATACGCATCAGGCTCATACACAATGCGATAGCCTTGCTCGGCTATTTGCATTGAAATCATAAAATCGTCCAGGATCGTATCGGGCTCCACCGAGCGGTATAGCGACCGCCGTACGCTGAACAACTCCCCTGCCGCCCCTACCACCGAGTACAGCTCGGAATCCCACTTTTTGAGTGTCGACTCATACTTCCAGTAAAAGCCTTCACCCGCCGTCGCATCCGACAATGCGTCCTGCATTACCCGCTTCTCACCCGACACCGCCCCCACTTTGGCGTCGGCATAATGCCTTGCAATGAGCAGCAATGCGTCCTGGTTCAGGAAGGTATTGGCATCGGTAAAAACGACTACTTCCGTATTTACTTCCTTCATCGCCCGGTGCATGGCCAGAATTTTTCCGCTGCGCACAGGCGTATGCATGAGTTTGATTTGCGGGTAACGGGCCACCAGATCGGGCGTGCGGTCGGAGGAACCGTCGGTAACGAAAATCAGGCTCAGCTTACCCGCCGGATAGGACAGTTGCAGCGTATTCGCGATTTTTTCTTCGATAATGCTTTCCTCATTATAGGCCGCGATCACCAAAGTCAGCGTCGGGAATTCCTGATCCAGTCCCGGAGCCAGCCTCTGGCCCTTGAATGCCCTGCGAATGCGGACGAAAATGTACAGCACGATGCCGTAACCGAGGAATGTGTAGAAAACAATAAACAGACTGAGCCAGAAAAGTATCTTCATAATCAGCGGGTCAACGGGAAACCCAGGTTTTTGCTATCGGGATCGTTTTTGAAATGCCAGGTAATGGCGCGCCAAAAAACGGGAATGAAACTGTATTCTTTGTTCTTGGTATACTGAATGATATTTCGCGGGACTACCGCCAGCATAAAATACCAGCAGAACACAAAAAACCTGAAACCCGGCGCGTTTTTCCGGATGAACAAAATGCGGTTGCGGTTCATGAAAAATTCTTTCAGGGCAGTCCGCTTGCCTACCGATACCGATTCCTTGTGATAAATTAATGCATCGAGGTTCACATGGACTTCGTAACCTGATCTTTTAATGCGTTCACACCAGTCAAGCTCTTCGTAATAAAGAAAATAGTTCTCGGCCATCCCACCTACTTTCTGCCAGGCTTCGCGGCTGATCATCATCGCTGCTCCGTGCGCATAGCCTGTCGGGCCGGAGAGAAAATCGTATTGTCCCCGGTCCTGCTCGAACTGCCCGATGCACGCATTGCGGCAGGTGTAGTAGTTCATCGGGGTGTAACCCGTGTATTGCAGCATTCCCGGCTGGTCGAAATAATGGATCTTGGGAGAAATCATCCCGATTTTGGGGTTGGCTTCCATGGTATCAACCAGCTTGCCGATCAGGTCTGCGGTGACCTCGGTGTCATTGTTGATCAGGAAAAGATAATCACCCGTGGCGTGGGCAAGGCCTATGTTGTTCCCTCCGGCAAACCCGGTGTTAAGGTCCGAGCGGACGAACAGGATACCCGGATACCGCTCCTGCCATTCAGGCACAGGGTTTGCTTTGCTACCGTTGTCGACGACGACGATTTCCAGATCCGGATAGGTATTGACCTCCGCCAGCGATTTCAACAAATCTTCGGTAACCTTCGGCTGATTGAAATTCACCGTTACGATGGACACTTTTTTCATGCGCAAAACCAGGTCGTCGGTATTACCGGACACGAAGGAATATTTTTATTGATTTGTAGAACTATTTCAAATTTAACAATAAAAATATAGCTTTAACCAAAATCCGGGAATGATCGCGTTTTTTTGCAAAAAACATCCTGAATGCATCCTGACAGCCTTTCTTACGAATAAACCATCCCAGCGTGCAACTCGACCGTAAGCTCAACGACCAAGACTCCAACCCAAACTCATCCGGTTCTCAGGGGCAGGATATTGTTAGGGTAGAAAAGAAGGTTGCCGAGCTGATCGAAGCGATCGAGCAGGCCGATATCGACACGCATCTCTCAAAGCATTATCAGAAAGAAATCGCGGATGCATTTCACCGTTCGGCGGCTACCCAGAAAAAACTGGCGCCGTTCAGGGAGCTCGACCAGGACAACAACCTCTCACGGGAGGAGCTACTCGAAGGCCTTGAAAAGCTCCTGGCCGAAAATCAGTTCGATAGCCGGATCAATGCGCCCAAACAGACCAGCATGGTTCAGAAAGGTGTGATGTTCATTCTCGCGATCCTGCTGATCATCGTCGGCTTTGCGATGATTATCATGCCCGCGCCGCCTAGTTTCGAGCTTTTTACAGTGTATTACTTCAATATCAATGACGGCGTGACGATCATGGACCTTGTCTCGCTCCTGATTATTTTTGGTGGAGTACTTTTGTTTGTATTAAACTTCAACAAAAAATGATCAGCTTCGCCGAGCCGCAAACCACCGTCAAAAAGATTCTGCTCGTGGAGGATAACCTGCTTTTCCGCAAGGTTATCGAACATGCCCTATTGAAAGCAGGATACAACTGCGTGCTGTGCGAATCGGCGACGGAAGCTTTGAATATGCTGCTCGTGGAAACGCCGGACCTGATCCTCTCCGACTACGACATGCCTGAAATGAACGGTTTCGATTTCCGGCAGGCCGTATTGCTCAACCCGAATGTCAGCGATATCCCGTTCGTTTTCCTGACCTCATTCACCGACAACAACCTGGTACTCGAAGGCCTGAATATGTCGGCGTTGGACTTCATCAACAAGGAAACGCCGATCCCGGTGATCATTACCAAGCTCAACAACATCATCAAAACCCTTGAAAATGAGCACCTAAGGTCGGTAAGGGAATTAAAAGTGGCTGCCGAAACGCTCAATGTCAAATCGATCCCGACGCACGCGCCGACCGTGAGCGGTTACCGGATCTTTTACTGGCACAAGGGTTACCGCGGCTATCCCGGCGGCGATTTCATCGATTTTGTGCAGGTCGACAGCCGTTTCTGCTTCGTATTTCTGGGCGATATTATGGGTAAGAAATGGAAAGCCTGGTTTTTCACATTCGGTTTTCTCAGCTACATCCGCGCCGCGATCCGCTTCTGCGTGCTCGATCAGGATTTCGAGCTGGTAACTATCGTACAAAAGATCAACAAGCTGATTTGCCTCGACGAAAGTTTGCAGAATATCCTTTCCAGTCTGTCGCTGCTCCTGCTCGACACCCGCACGGGTGAGGTGCATTACACAGGCGCGGGAGACCTTCCGCTTGTCAGCTATGCTTCCGGAACCGGGAACATTTCGACCATCCAGTCCACCGGGCTGCTGCTGGGTTTGCTGGAAGACGGCCTTTACGACAAACAGACAGTAACCATGAAGCCGGGCGATCAGCTGGCCATCTTTACCGACGGCATGATCGACATTCCCTCGAATGGCTCAAAGAGAAGCGACTACCCGTTTTTTGTAGAAAAAATATCCCCATACCTGGGAAAGCCCGATAGTTTCGGGCTCATTAGGAAGCATGTGCTTGACCTGATTGACGATACTAACCAAATGGATGATGCGAGCATCATTTTTATAGAAAAACAATAGCCCTTTATGATACTGAAAGTTCAGGAATTAAACCGCGTGGTACAGGCCACGATTTTACCGGAAGAGGCCAGTCTTTCGAATGCGGAGGCATTCAAAGAGGAAATGATCACGATTATCGGCAACGGCGTGCGGCTGGTGATCGTCAGTTTCGAAAACGTGAATTACATCGACAGCTCGTTTCTGGGAAGTCTGGTGGTGGCGTTGAAATACGCCATGCCTCGCAACGTCGATATTTACCTGGTTTCGCTCAAACCGGATGTTAAGAACCTGCTCACGCTCATCCGGATGGATAAGGTGTTCAGGATATTTAACAATTATGAAGAGGCGCTGAGAACACTTAGCTAGTTTATGAGGGAGGATTCGGATCAGATCACGATTGTTTTCAAAAGTAGCCGGGAGGGCATTCCCGGTACACTGAACCTGTGCCTTGACCATATCCGTCAGAAAACGGGTACTTCCCCACTCCATGAAGACTTGTTAGCCAAAATCAAATGGGTACTTATGGAGCTGCTTACCAATGCGGTGAAGCATTCGGGCGAGCGGGAATCGGTACTCAAAATCGGCCTGACAATGGACGCTGTGATCCTCGAAAAAGAAGATTACGGCAAGCCGCTGGTTCTTACCGGCCAGGACAAGAAAAAAATCATGTGGCCGCTGGAAGAAATGGTCCGGCCGTTGGATTTCCCCATTTACCACAATGGTATGGATTCGCTCTGTGTGCGCACCGACGAATCGGGCCGGGCGATATTCTTCATCGAACAGCTCGCCGAACTGGAAATGCCCGCATTGCTGTCGGACACCAGCGAGCATTTCGGATTACTTATCATGACCAAGGCTTCCGACGAATTCGCGTACGAACACGAGCCTGAAACGGGGCTGAACCGTTTTATCAGTACATTCTATTTCACCCAGCCACTCCCATGAAACACCGCTTCGAAGTTCTGGACATTTTTCGGGGCCTGTTTGCTTCACTGGTGTTCCTGTTCCACCTCGGGCCATTTGCCAATACACCCATTCTGAACAACCGTTTCGTTGAGAATTCGGACATGTTTGTCGATTTCTTCTTTGTGCTCAGCGGGTTTGTGATCGCGTACAGCTACCAGTCGCTGGCCGACTGGAGCCAGTTCAGGTTGTTTCTCAAAAAACGGGTCTACCGCATTTATCCGTTGCATTTCGTCATGCTGCTCGCATTTGTGGGTATGGAAGTGGCCAAAAACATGCTGAGCCCATACGTTAAGGTTAACAACCTTGTAAACCCGGCCAACAATATCTATACCTTTTTCACTTCGCTTTTCCTGCTCAACTCTACTCCGGTGCCGGGCGTGAAGGATGTGAGCTGGAATATCCCGAGCTGGTCGATCAGCGCGGAAATGATGGCCTACCTGGTTTTCGGCAGTCTGGTCGTTTACATTCACCGGAGCAACCAGTTCCGCAGCCGCAATGCCTGGTATGGCCTGATGATCGTCGTCTCGCTCACCGCGCTCTGGTCGGTATCCAACAGCTTCCAGATTAATTACAGCTTCGATTACGGCTTTTTGAGAGGTATTCTGGGCTTTTTTTCCGGCGTACTTTGCTTTAATCTTTTCAGCAACACACACGCACAGGTACGCGAGTGGTCGCCGGCATTATTTTCCATCACTGAAATAATCGCGCTAAGCCTGATCGGCCTCAGCATTTATAATGGCGAGGTTATGAAACCATGGGGCGCCGTTTTTGAAATACTGTTTTTCATCTGCATTTACACTTTTGCTTATGAGAAAGGCATTATTTCAAAAGCGTTCAAAAGCGTGAAGCTGCTGCACAAGCTAGGACAATACTCCTACTCGATTTACATGACGCACGCCTTACTGATCAGCCTTTTCAACGTGCTGTTCATCCGCATACTGAAGTTTCCACCCGAAGCCTATTCTTACCTGTTCATTTTCAACTTCATACTGATCTATTTCGTTTCGGCATGGACTTACAAGCATATTGAAATGCGCTTTCAATACAAATCGCCGAAAAAAGTGCAGGAAGGAGAAATGGCCCGCAAGTAAATTGCTTGCCGGCGGCCGTCAACCCTCATTCACGGCTGGATCACCTGTTCGAGGTGGTAATGGATAATGTCGGCAATATCGTCGATGCGGTTCTCCCAGGTATTCTCTGCCGCGATCGTCACCCGCGTCTTGCGTTGCCCGGCGTCGTCGGTTCGCAGCGCGGTACAGATAGCCTCCGAAAAGCTCCCGGCATTTTCACAAAACGTCACCGTACCTTTGGTAAATTCCTTTAAATCAGGGTTAAAATCAGTGGCCACCACAGGCTTACCGGCACCCATGTATTCGAAGAGCTTCAATGGAAAAATACTGCTGCTTACCTCGTCCTTTTTGAAAGGAATCAACGCCACATCGAAACCCTTGATCACCGCCGGCACATCGTCATAGTCGATCGGGCCGGGGAAATGCACATTTCCGGCGGTAAAGAACCACTCGGGTACAAGTTCCCTGGAAACCGGGCCTGCCAGCACGAAGCTCTTCCCGGGGTTGGCCAATATTACCTTTTGCAGCAAATCATAATTTATCCGTTGGTCAATAGTGCCCAGATAACCGATTACCGGCTTTTTCAATGCGTCAATGGCTGGGTGTACCGGTAAATCGGGGCTCAGTGCCTTGCTGCTACGGCCCAGGTCGGCCGCATTTGCCACAAAATAGCAGTATGGGTTCTGCTTTTTCTTTTCCTCGTACAACCGCTTGCTGTTGCAAATCACGACATCGCTCTGTTTCAACAGAATACCCTCGGAAACAACCTCGTGGCGTCGGTGAGACGGCAGCGCCACCGGACCGAGGCAATGGTATACTTTCAGCTTCGGCGTGAGGCCGTCGGCGAGCGAAGGATAATGGAAGTTGAAGGAATTGATAAAGATATAATCCCTGATCTTGTACGTGTTGAGAATGCTTTTAAGCTTGATACGAACCAGGAACTCATTGAATTTCAACGCAGCACGAAATAACCCAGTCTCCGGCAGGAAGTTGACCGACAACAACACCGGCGGGATGATCACTTTCAGGTTGGGGATACCGGTTTCGATCAGCGAATGCCCGGTGAGCGAAAAATGCGCCTTACGCAACTGGTAATCGGTCGTTTTGCGCAGCCTGATAAAGTCCCTCAGCGTAAATGGATTCTCGATATAGTACACCTCATTTTCCCGCGCGAGCAGCCTGGCCATCGTGTAGTTAGCGGATTCCATGGGTGCGTCAAACCGGGCTAGGCCAAAGATGATGATCTGATGTCCTTTCAGTTTCATTGGCAAGGCGTATTGGTAGATTTACGTCAGAGCGTCCGCCCGGAACCGGGCGCTGTCGTAATTTAAAAATTTTTACAATACATCCTTTATTGAGCCTTGTGAACCATCAGCTTTCCCCACCACACCCTGACCAGGTTGACCGCCTCAGAATAACCAGTCGTGAATACACTTAAAAGGCTGAAAGGCTGAAAACGGTTAAGTCCCCAGTAGCCGATGCCCACCCCAATGAGCGTCGGTACCACGCCGGCAATCGCGACCCCATAAATGCTGCCCGTCAGGTAAATACCTGTTACAGAGGCGATGACGCTTCCTGCAAGCATAATCAGGACCTTGATAAAATTGATTTTGGGCTGATGGATAACATCGAGCGTCAGGGCAAAAAAGCGGTCGAGCGGGTACAGGAGCGCGAACGTCATGTACAGGCGCATGATATTGGCCGCCTCGGAATTAATGTATTTCTCCCCGCCTATGATATGAATCGCGACATCGGCGAGGATCACCGCGCCGATACAGGCAGGTAACAACGCCATGGTAATCAGGCCCGCGTAACGCTTCATTGTTTCGATCACCTTCGGGCGGTTACCTTCATTGTATGCAGCAGAAAGCTCGGGCATACCCGTTGCCGCAAAGCTGCGGAGCGGTATTTCGATGATTTCCATCAAACGTTGTCCGAGGTTGAACACCGCCAGTGCAGCCGGGCCAAGCATGAAGTTGATGATCATGGTATTGGAGGTCCCGAAAAGATTGGAACTCAATGTAGTACCTACCGAAAATTTACCAAAATGAAAGATTTCCTTAATGCATTCGCTGGTGCGGTCCTTGAAATTGGCAAGCCTGGACCAGCCCATGACAATCGTGAAAATGCTCGTCAGCGCTGCGCCGCCTAAATAGGCGTAGATGATATTTTGCAGATTGGCGGTTTTGGTGAACGCCATAACCACTACAAAAAGGATGAAAAAGCCCTGGCTCAGAAAGCGGATGCAAAGCAGCTGATCGAACCGCTGCTCGGCCTGCACCACACATGAGGCGATGAAATACGGCAGCGACGCAATGTAAATAATGCCGAACCACTCGACAAACAGCACCACAGAAGGGTTTTTGAACCAATCCGAAAACAGGAAAGCCGGGATATTGATCAGCGCCAGAATACCCGTAATGGCACCACCAATAAACCAGGCCGAACCTACCACCTCGCGCTTTCGTGCCTCGCCTGCGCCCGCGTAGAATTTGATGAAAGCCGTGGTGAGGAAACCTGACCGGAATGTGTCGACCAGAAGCAGTATCGACAAAAAGAACACCCACATCCCGATGCTGGCAACAGGCAATGCGCGGTAGAGGATGATCATATTGAGCATCCCCAGCACGGACATAATGCCGTTTCCGGCCAACGAGAGAAAATGTTTGTTCCTTAATTTCTGTAAAAGCTGAAAGGCCATCCGGTCGTGCACAAGATTTGGAACCAGACGCAATATGCGAAGTAATTTTACAATATTTTTGCACAAAGCACGAATAATGTTTTAACTTTCATCCCAACTGCCCGCCGCATGGGCCAGCTTGATTGTGAAGATGTACAAAACCTACTGATTGCCAGAATATGAGCTTATTGGGCTTACCTAAATGGATTTTACCGCACCTTTTTACAAACAAGCGTTTCGAAGATCTTACCGAAGGCGAAATTCAGGCTTTGCGGGAACGGATCAGCCGGTTCAGGGAGGAAAACCCTGAGGTCTCGGTGGTTATCCCAGCCTGGAACGAGGAAAACAATATCTATCGGACATTATCGTCGCTTTCAGCAAGCAATACGCGATATAAAGTCGAAATCATCGTCGTCAACAACAACTCCACCGACGGCACTCAAAAGGTGCTCGATACGCTGGGCGTGCGGAATTACCTCCAAACCATCCAGGGGACACCATTTGCCCGGCAAATGGGTCTCGACCACGCGCGCGGCAAGTTCCATCTCTGCGCCGATTCCGATACTTTCTATCCGCCCGACTGGATCGACCTGATGGTGGAACCGATGGCAAAAAACATGGATATTACAGGTGTTTACGGCAATTATGCATTCATACCACCAGCCGGACAGGGACGAATGGGGCTCTGGATTTATGAAAAGTTTGCCGGCCTGATGATCCGGATCCGTAAGAAAAACCGCGAGTACCTGAATGTCTACGGCTTCAACATGGGGTTTGTGACGGAGGTAGGCCGCAGAACGGGCGGTTTCAAGGTCAGCGGCTCGCGGGTTTATGCCAATATCGTAGGAAGTGATTTCCAGAACGAAGCCGAAGATGGCCGCATGGCCCTGAACCTGAAAAAAGAAGGAAATCTGAAACAGGTTACCAGCTCCAAAGCGACGGTTTTCACCTCACCACGTCGTCTGCTCGACGACGGCAGTATTTCCAAAGCATTCTTTAATCGGGCCAAGCGACAGTTGCAAGGCATGCGCGACTATCTCTCGTAATATGACTCAGTACCATTTCCCCGATACCACCTTACTGATCACCCACTACAACCGTAGCGGCTCGCTCGAACGGTTGCTGGCCACATTCGAGTCGCTTGGCTGCAAGTTTGCCGATATTGTCGTGTCCGACGACGGAAGCAAGCCCGAACACCTCGAAAAAGTGCGGGCGCTTACCGACCGTTTCCGGTTCCGGCTCATTACCACACCGAAAAACCGCGGCCTGGGCAACAACATCAACAAAGGCCAGGATGCGGTGCAGTCCGAATATACGCTATATGTACAGGAGGATTTCCAGCCTTCCGATATTTTCCCGTCGCATTTCCAGGACGCGCTCACGTTCATGCGCGAGGATCCGAAATGGGACATTGTGCGGTTTTACGCCTACTTTGCCTACCCGACTCTGAAACCCTTTAAGAAAGGTTATTCGGAAATGGTGTACCGCTTCTGGGACATGAATCATTTGAAGTTTTACTATTACAGCGACCATCCGCATTTGCGCAGGAGCACATTCCTGGAAAAATTCGGCCGCTATCCCGAAGGCATTAAAGGCGACCTGACGGAATACAAAATGGCTGTCAGCTTTTTACAGAAAAAAGGCAAAGGGCTATTTTACAACGACTTTACCCAATTATTTTACCAAAAAAACTCCTCCGACGAACCCAGTACCATGGAGCGCGCCAACTGGAAACTAAGCGAAAACCCATTGGTGAAGCTTGCCCGGCTGGGATACCTGCGCTACCGGTGGCTGAAAAATACGCTGGACCTGGTTTTCATGAAATAGACTGCCCACATGAACAAGGAATATTTCTTCGGGGACGTGACATTGCTCATCACCCACTACAACCGGAGCCAGTCGCTGGAACAGTTGCTTCTCTCTTTTGAAGCGCTGGGCTGCCGGTTCGGCGACATTGTCGTGTCGGACGATGGCAGCAAGCCGGAGCACGTCGATTACCTGCTTCAATTGCAGAAAAAGCATGGATTCAGGCTTATTACCACGCCACAGAACAGAGGTTTGGGCAATAATATCAACAAGGGCCAGGACGCCGTTCAAACGCCGCTGACCTTGTACGTGCAGGAAGATTTCACGCCGGCCGCCATTTTCCCCGAAAGCTTTACCCACGCGCTGGACATTATGCACGAAAAGCCAGAAAACGATGTGGTGCGGTTCTATGCCTATTTCGAATATCCTTATTTGAAAAACCCGCGAAACGGCTACTACGAAATGGATTTCAAAATATGGAAACCGGGCTACCGCAAATTTTACGCGTACAGCGACCACCCGCACCTTCGCAGGAGCAATTTTTTTGAGAGGTTTGGAAGGTATGTGGAGGGGCAGAAAGGAGACGTTACCGAATACCGGATGATGATGTCTTTTCTCAAAAATCACGGCAAGGCCTATTTTTACAAGGATTATACCGGATTGTTTGTACAAAAAAACTCCGAGTCCGAACCCAGTACCATGTCGCGCGAGAACTGGCGGCAGACAGACCGGTTTCCGGTGAAACAAATCCGGGACCTTTACCGGCATCTGAAGTTTAATTTTGATTACCTGACCTGAATATAGTCTAGGTTTATTCCGATCTTGACGCCATATAACCCAACGTTCCTACTTCTGAGATATGCCGACCCGTATAACAAATGACTCATTCAGATGGTATTACGCGAGCATTTACCTCGGACTGGTGCTGATCTTCGGTTCCCAGTATTTTACCTACAAAAATGTCCGCGACCTCTCGCTGAACAACGAGCGGCTGAATGTGACCATCGGCGTGCTGAACCAGACAGCCAATTTCGGGCTCGTAACGAAGGATTTTCAGTCGAACATGCGCGGGTACCTGATCACACGCAACGACGACCTTCTGACCGACAACTACAACAAAAAAATCCAGCTTGTTGGTATTACCGACACGCTGTTCAACCTTGTCAAAGACGACGGTGTGCAGACCAGGCGCGTGAAGGAGCTGCTTGGGATATCGAGCCAGATCGTTGCCTATTCGCAGAATGTGATCAGCATTTACCGAACCCAGGGAACCGAACAGGCTTTTTCCAAAATACAGGAAGGCGAAGGGATCCGGCTTAACAATTTATTGACCCGGAAGATCAATGAGATCGACGATTACGAGAACCGTAACCTGGACCAGCGGCGGAAGCTGGTTTCCGATACCCAGCAGAATTCGATCCTTTTCATTTTACTGACCGGCGCCGTGGGGTTTGTTCTTACCATCCTTTCCATTGTGTTTCTGAATCTCGACAAACGCAAGCAACGCCAGTTCCAGAAAGAAATCAAAGAAAGGGAACGTACAATGAGCCAGTACCTGGAGGCTATCCCTGACGGTGTGATGGTCATCAATAATGAAAGGAAGATCGAGCTTTTGAACGAATCGGGACGGGAAATTCTGGGAGTGGCTGGCGAAAGGCCCGAGACGCTCGAAGAACAGGTCACGCGTATCAAACTGCTCGATCCTACCCGGTATCACGTCCGTTTTTCGGCCGATACCTTGCCGGTAGCGCGTGCATTACAAGGCGAAAAACTCGCGGGTAATAAGATTGATCTTGTCAAGAACGATAAAATATACCACCTTGAAACAAGCGTACAGCCGGTAATCGGCCTCGATGGGCAGATCAAGAGTGCGATTACGGTTTTCAGGGATATTACCGAGCGCGCCAACTACGAAGCGACGCTTGAAAAAGCCCGGATCCTGGCCGAGAAGTCGGTGCGTGTGAAGGACATATTCCTTTCCAATGTCAGCCACGAGATCAGGACGCCGCTGAATGCGATTATCGGGTTTACGAACCTGCTCCTGGGCGAGGTTACCGATCAGAAGAGCCTCGAATATGTGGGCTACATTCAGTATGCAGGTAAAAACCTGCTGGAACTGATCAACGATATCCTGGATTTCTCCAAGATCGAAGCCGGGCAGATCCATCTGGAAAAAACGCCTGTTTCCATCCACGAACTGACCGACTCGGTTTCGGCCATTATGCACCACCGCGCGGTGGAGAAAGGTATTACTTACGAAGCGGTGCTGTATGACGGACTGCCGGAGTTTGTTGAGACCGATAAATTGAGGCTTACCCAGATATTGCTTAATGTTTGCGGCAACGCGGTTAAATTCACCGAGCGCGGCAGCGTGAAGCTCCATGTACAACCGATCGGCGAACCAGTGAATGATATGCAGAATATCCGTTTCAGAGTGGTGGATACGGGCGTCGGCATTCCGAAGGATAAACTCAAAGAAGTGTTCAATCGCTTCGTGCAAGCCACCGAAAGCACTACCAGGGTATTTGGAGGTACCGGACTGGGATTGAGCATCGTAAAATCGCTGGTACAACTTTTTGAAGGAACGCTGAACCTCGAAAGCGAGCTGGGCAAGGGCACTGTTTTTACCATGGATTTTCCATTCAGGATCGTGAAGGAGGCCGAACTGGAAGAAGAACAGGAAAAAGAGATCGATGTCACCACATCCGTGACGGCACTGCACATTCTGGCAGCGGAAGATAATTTACTCAACCAGAAGCTGCTGAAAGCGATTTTCGAACGCCTGAATATCCCTTTGACGATCGTAAACAATGGCCAGGAAGCGCTCGATAAATTGCGGGAAGAGACTTTCGATATGGTACTAATGGATATCCAGATGCCGGTGATGGACGGCTACACGGCCATTAAAGAAATCCGGCGGACGATTTCCACTACCATCCCGATTATCACCATGACCGCCCACGCGATGGTCGGTGAGAAAGAAGAATGCCTCAGTATCGGCGCCAACAGCTATATTTCGAAACCCTTCAAGGAAAGTGAACTTTTATATACCATTGCACATCTTGGAAACAAAGAGCATTACGAGACACCACAATCCCCAAATTTTACTCAGCAACCTCCGCAAACTAAAATGACAGACTCCATTCTAAATCTTGACTATCTCGCTGAAATCACCGGAGGTGATCAGGAGCTGCGCGACGAGTTGATCGCAATGTTCGAAAAAGACAGCCAGGTGCAGCTTACAAACATCTCCGAAGCATCACAAGCCGACGACCTGGAACGGCTTCGCCAGGCGATCCATAAATTCCGGTCCTCGCTATTTTCGGTAGGATTGCTCAATACCGCCAACCAGTACAAAGAACTTGAAGCAACGCTGAAACAAGGAAAATGGACCGACGATCTGAAACAGAAGTTGGTCGATTTGAAAGCAGAAGCGGAAGCTGGTTTGGCGCAGCTTAAACTGCTTTAATAGCTTTGTAGATTTCTCCGACGCTGTTTTCCCACGTATGCGAGCTGGCAAATGTACGCCGGGCCACGGTACGTGCTTCCGAATTTTCGGTTAACGCAAGGTCGATAAGCCGTACGTAGTCTTCCTTTCCATTTCCGAGGTAAACATGATCGGCGAATACGCTCATGGCATCTGTGGCGGTAGCGACCACCGGCCTGCCGACAGCGAGATATTCGTCGATTTTACGGGGATAATTACCGATTGTGACCTCATTAAGCAGTTGCGGGTTCACGCACACGTCAAATGCATTGATGTAGGCCGGCAGGTCTGCTATATTGCGCGAGCCGGTGAAGGTCACGTTCGGAAGCTTGTGCAGGCTACTTTGTAAGAATTCATTGTCTTCGGGCCCTACAAGTACAATATTCCAGTCGGGGCGCTGCTGTGCGATATATTCAAGCAGCTCCATGTCCAGCCGGATACTTTGCAGCGCTCCTACGTACCCGATGCGCGGGCGCGGGATCCTGCCTATATCCGCGGGCTCGGGCGCCTGGTTACCGGCCATAAAAATATCCAGGTCGCAGCCCTGCCCCACGTAAAATGAATGCGGATTGTATTGGGCGCAATAATTGGCCAGGTACGTCGAATTGGCCACACAAAGATCGCTTTTGGCAATCAGCTGCGGTTCCAGCCGGGCACCGTGTTTGCGCCAGTAATCCACTGCCAGCATGTAATCACGGGAGTAATAGACAGACAGTCGCGGTTTGAGCAGGTCTTTCAGGAAAAAGCTGCGGAACATATCATTGTCATTGAAATGAATATAGTCCATGAAGCCGAGCCGCTTCACAGCACGGGCAATCGATCCCGCGAAGAGCTGGTTATTCCTTTTATTTAAAATATCAAACATCATTTCCGGCAGCCAATTGATCGACTCGATCATTTTATCGGGATACAGCACCCAAAGGTTTGGCTGCACCTCTTCAAGACCGTCGGCTTTGCCGTAAACCACTTTCTTTCGCTTCACGATCTTAGGATCCTCGCCATTTTTGAGCAGGGTGATGCGGTCAAGCGGGGAATTGACATACAGTACCCTGTGATTTTTGCTGAATTCCAGGGCAATGTTCTTGCAGTTACTTCCTATTTCTACATCCCAGGCCTGTTGTCCCGTAATGACAATATCCATATGGCAATAGTTAGCGCGTGGGATCAAATAGCCCCACCCTCGTTGAGATTTGGTTACTTGTAATAGCGGTCCTGAATTTTCGTATCGAGCTTCCCGAACACTGCCGGAAACCGGGCAAGATCGAGCTTGCGGGCAAACAGTTTTCCCGATGCTCCCATACGTTCCAGGTCATCTTCGGTGAGCACTTTCGGGCTCGCTTGCCCTTCCGACCAATCAATATACCTCAAATTATCATTCACGAGTGACGATCGGAATGGAGAATTGTACAAAATAGTTTGAAATATAATCTCATCAGGAGCCCAGGTCAGTTTGAAAAACTTCACAACCCCGGGATGTCCGTTCAGATATTCCAATATGTAGCGCACCGCATCCAGCGTAAGGCTCATCCACTGCGACCGCCCTACCGGTTCGAGGCCGGCGGGCATCCTGCGCGCCGGAAGCAGTCTGTTCATCCATTTCTGCACCAGGTATTTCCCGGGAAAATTGTAGTTGGTCAGGTGGTATTTTGTCAACCGCGGAAGCGCTTCAGTCCATTCGTTGCGGACGGAATAGTATTCCATAAAATTCTTCCCGGTGTTCCGCGCAAAGAAATCGTGGATTTCCGACGGCGGTTGCAGTGGATAATCTGCGCCGCTGAGCAGGTTTACATAATCAAAATCAATACCTGAATCCACGATTGCCTGAAACCCGTGGATCGTCGCTTCCACGATGCTGTACGCTCCCCAGCCGACATCCACGCGGTCGGGCACTAGCATGATCCGCTCGCGGTCCCGCAAGAAGGAAAAGGCCCGAATGTCCGCCTTCCGGTCCAGATGAACAAAACACCACGCATTCCGATGTTCAAGTGCGTCGATGAGTTTCAACAGTTGGGCCGGTGCCGCATGTGCGAGTATCAGGTGGGCGATTTTCATACGGTATGGCTCGCTTTCTGCTCCCGCTCGTCGAGAATGCGGGTAATGTTGATGATTGCCGCCGCCAGGTAGAAATAGATATTGGACGGAAACTGTACCAGTGCTTCCTGCGGATAATTGCCGACATTATAGGCAAACACGACCAGCAGCATCGCCAGGCAATAGGTTTTCAGTTCCGGGTTCCTGATCAGGAAATAGTTGTTGATACCCTCCCGTAAAATAAAAAACATCAGCAAACAGAACAGGAACAGCCCCACCCAGCCCAGTTCCACGGCAATGCGGACGTACCCGCTGTCCGGTGGAAAGTTGGCCAGGTACGATTGCGGTGCGAACCGCTGTCCCCACGCGCCCGTAGCGCCCAGCCCGCCCCCGATCGGGTGCGTGAGGATGTAGGGCTGAATGCGTTTCTGGTTGTTCTTTCGGGCCTGGAACGAGATATCGTCGTTCGGCTTGAACGCCGTCTGAAACCGGACAATGTTGGAATTGGTAGTGGGCACAAAAATCAGGAAAACAAAAAACAGGCCCGCTATGCCCGAAAAAATGAGTACCTGCCGGTTGATCCTCAAAATCACGAAAAGCACCATCGCCGCGGGTATCAGCACATATGCGCCCCGCGTACCCGAGAAAAGCATCGACGAGAAAAACAGCGCGATCATCAGCGCAAGCACTATCCGCTGCCAGTTTTTCTTTACGAAGGTGAGCAATGCAATGCAGATAATGCTGCTGACCACCATGTTGTAGGAGAATGCAACCGGATCGGAAAAGATCGAGAACTTACGCCAATGGCCGGAGATGAAAAGCAGGTCGGCAACGCCTTCCGAATCAAGCCAGGCTTGCTCTGCGTCGGAGAAACCGATGTATTCCTGCTTGTAGGCATACAATGCGGCAAACAGCGCCAGTCCGAGCCAGAGTTTGAGCAAAAATCGCAGGAACTGAATGGTGCGGATCTGGTACATGAACACGAAGTAGGTCAGCATCACGATCGCCACTGCACGAATGGTGTATACCCACGCCAGACGCGACTCCGCCGAAGGATTAGCCACCTGGATCAGGTTGTAAACAATCCAGATCAGGATCATCACGCTGATAGGCCCTTTGAAAACCTTCCAGTTGGGCCTGCGTTTCTGGTGAATGAAAAAACCCAGGATAAGCAATCCCTGGATACCGTCCATGACAGTTCCAAGCGGAAAATTCACACCGAGCCGTCCGATGAAAAACAATAAATAGGCCAGCAGAAGCAGCACGGTAATACCAAATTCGGGGAACGCAACAATGCCGTACACCACGGGAGGGCCGAACATCAGCGCTAAAATGCCCACGCCGGCAACAATGCCCTGGTAAGCGATCAACGTCCCGAATGCAACCGATATCAAAAGCAAAATGACCAGCCCCGTAAGTTTGCGATCAAAGAGCGCCCGCAGTCTTTCCATGCGGCTCAGCCCCTGGCTGCTTTTCCCGGGAATATGTATCTGAATGTTTTCCACTAAAAGAACAGAATTTTGAAAAACCAGATAAATACGCTTACCAACGCCAGCAACAATGCCGCCTGACGTATTTTTTGCTGCATTGGCGTGAGCTCGTTAAAGCCCCGTTTGCGCCCGCTGACTTTTTTATCCGGATAAATTTTCATAACAACCGAGCGTTAACCCTGAGTCTTATCCTCCTGTCGGGTAGCTACCGAAATCTTGTTCGCACGGCGCGCATTGACCAGCGCTGTGAGTTGATAGAACATGAATTTCGGGATATTCACAAGCGATTGGTAAATCTTCGGATCGGTAGGCGAGCTTTTCAGCGCAATGTAAAAACCGAGCACAAAGACGACCAGTCCGATCAGCCATACCAGCGATAACACCGGCGCGATCAGCAGATGGAGCAGCATAAAAAACACCGACAGCAGCAGGAAAATAAACAAGGGCGGCCGCAGCAACACCAACCCGAAAAGTACCTGGTTGAGACTGAAACGGGTAATGCCTTTGAACAGAATCTTGAACCCGTAAGCAAAATATTTGAACCAGGTGTTGATCCAACGTGCCCTTTGCTTGACCAATTGGTCGGAGCCCGTCGTCTTTTCGTCATAAACAATGGCTTTCCCGGCGAATGCAATGCGGTAACCCCGGCTCACAATTCCCTCTTGAAGGACTTTGTCGAAACCGGCACCGGTTACGTCCAGATGCCCCAGTACCTTCTCATATAACCCCGTGCTGAACGCCATTCCCGACCCTGCCAGGGTAGCCGAAGAGCCGGCCCCGAACAGCACTTTCCCATCGTAGAAGTGATAGTAAATATCCCGCGCAGCATCCAGACAAGCTAAGGTGGTATCCAGGTTTTTGGCTTCTCTCACTCCCTGCACCGCCTCATAACCCTGGTTGAAATAGGCATTCAGCTCATTCAGGTATTCTGGATCGGTGAGATTGTCGCTGTCGATGATCGTCAGATGCGTGTGCGGGCGGATAAACCGCCGGATCGCATAGAAATGCGAGCGGGTATTGCTCCCCAGAACCTGCTCCGGGCGCAGCAGGAGCACTTTGTCGGTCGGAAAATGCAGATTACTGATGTCGCATTTATCGGCCACTACATAAACATGATAACGATCGTAATTCAATTGCAGCAGCGAACCTACCACGGCAGGCAATTGCGCGGTATACTCGTAGGCCGTCACGATAATACCGTAATCGGGGAGCGTACTGTCAACGGCAGGCCTGCGGAATATTACAGCCTTTCTCAGGCCATAAATCAACAGCAAAAACACCGGAAATACGAGGTTATACCCGATCCCCACCTGAATCACCAGTCCTATCCATTCCAGGATTTTCATGCTTCTACCGGTTTAGCCACTTTTCCGGCTTGTTCGGGAATGCTCTCGGTATTGGTAAGCACCCAGCCCGCAAATTTCCCGTTCAAGCTATCGAGGTACTGTATTTTGGATTGATCATCCGAGCCAATGGAACGACCTGCGGCGAACACGGAAACGACCAGATCCGAGAACGATACCCATTCCTTGGCCCTGTTCATGGCCCGCAGTGAATCCGTTTCAATCAGGATAATGTCGAAACGGGCTTTCAATGCTTGCAAACGCTCTCCAATTACTTTTTCATCGGCCAGTTCGAGTACGGAAATGTCACCGGTTTTAGCGCCCAGAATGGTTATCTGCCCCGGCGTCGCTTCCGGCAGGTTGTTTGATCTGACAAAATTCTCAAACAGTGTACTGTCCGGGTTTAATTTGGAAATATCCGGCTGGGCGAAGTTTCCGTCTATAATAAGTACCGTCTTATTGATCTTGGAAAATGCCCACGCCAATGCGATCACAAATGGGGTTTTACCTACGCCATAGCCCAGGCTGGTAATGGCAATGATCTTCGGGTCGCTCATTTCATTGTCGAGCTCGTACCGAATCGATCGCACCAGGTTCTTGTAAAGCCGCACAGCCTTGTCATCGGACGCATTCATGCCGGAAAGGCTCAGGTTCGAGTCCTTATCAAGCACATTCAGATAACCGAGCACGGGCTTGCCTGTTTCGTTGGCAAGTTGCAGCGGGTACCGGATCGATTTGTCGAGGTAGAAAAGGATAAAGAACACAAACACGCAGAATGTGAAGCTGATCACACCTGAGAGGATCACCAGCACCATTTTCTTCGAAGCCTGCACCTCGCCCGGCATGGCGCGCTCGATCAGGCGCAGATACACAGGAAAGCTGAATTCGAGGCTGGCCTCATTGTACCGCTGCAATGCTTCGATGTATTCCTTACTCGCAATGTCGATGGACGTTTCATATTCCTGGATCTTGGCTTCGTTCGGTACCAAACCGTCGAATTTACGGTTCAGGCGGTCGAGCTCGCCCTGGATCGATGCCACGCTGTTCTTCGCCAGTTCCAGCGATATTTCCATGCCCAGTTTCTGTGTTACCAGATCCTGCTTGACCACCATCGGATTGTAGGCATACTTATCCGTGGCTTCATTGATTTCCTCCGAAAGCCGGCTTCGCAGCGAATCGAGACTGAATTTGATCCGGTTGTCGAAATTGCTCAGAATGTAGCGTTCGTTCATCGCTTTCAGGTTGCTTTTCGTAGCGATGATCTTTTGATTAATGTCCGTCAAAGCGCTCTCGAAATACTTCCGCTCAGTCGGGTTGAAGCGGCTGTCGATATTGCCGATAGCGGCGGTGTAGGCGATAATGTCCTTTTGAGCGATCTGGCGGCGGGTTTCAAAATCGGCCATTTGCCCGTAAATGCTTTTGGCCTGCTCGTTCAGGTTCAGTACCCGGTTTTGTATTTTGAAATTCTTCAACATATTCATCCGGTCATTCAACGCCTGCAACTTTTGCTGCATAAAGTTGGCCAGAAAGTCGATCGTCTTCTTGTTGTTACCCACCACGCGGGAAGAATTATCGGAAATAAACTCCTGCGCGAGCGTGTTGATCACATATGCGGCGAGATCGGGATGCTCTGCTTCATATTGAATGTCGATGTAATCTCCTACTCCGGTGCGATAAATGATCAGCTTTTCGCGCAGGGAATTTGCACCATAGCCCATTTCGGTGATGATGTCATTCAGCTTTTTTTCGTCGGGTTTCCACAAAAAGAGCTCCTCGCGCTTCTGGTATTTCTGGCTGATGAGCGCTATGGCTTTCGCTTTATCGGCCTTGCTCATTTCTTCCAGTTCGGGCACGGGTTCGCGCCAGGTGGAGTCCTTCAACCCCTTCAAATCGTTCAGGATTAATCGGTACGACACCTGATCGAGCGTTCTTTTCAGGCGCATGACCTGAATCAGGCTTTCGAACTTGCGTGCAATCTGGTGGTCCTGCTCATCCCTGGCGCGGGTTACAACCTGGTCGGTTTTGTCGACCAACCCGGTCGCAATACGCGCATGCGACTCATAGGTATCCGGCAACCGCCGGACGAGAAAATAGCAGACAATAACGGTGATCAGCGGAACCAGGATCAGTGTGATCTTATTCCTCTGCAGTAATCTCAGAAACTGTACAATCTCCGTCATTTGATATCTTCTAATTTTTGTCCTAACAATTCTTCCAGACTGCTTTTTGCAATCAGAACCTCGCTTTCGGTATTGAGCAGGTTCTGCGCATGGTCCGTTTGCATCACCAGCACCTGGTTATATTTTTCCAGCGTCTCCTGCCCCATCTCGAAGCGCTTCTTCACACTTTCGAGCATACTTTCGACATCGAGGGCCGCATTCGAGCGCACCCGGTATACCGCCTTTTTCTGGATATAAGTGAAATACCTTTTCTTGACCTCAGCCTCCATATTCAGGTCAAATGACTGCTTATCGTATTCGGCCGAGGCCAGTTCGCTCTTTGCCTGTTTCACCATCGCCGGCTTTTGGAGAATAGCCCCGATATTCACAAAAAAACCGAACTGATAAGTAAAAGGAAATGAAGCCGATACCGGCGTCGCACGGTCGTTTTTAGGAACGTACAAATAGGAGAAGTTAAAAATATCGAAATACGAAAGTTTCGCCTTTTTGACGCCCGTTTCGGCGGCATTGACGTGCGCCTGGTACATCTTGATTTTGGGATAGTTGGCTTTGCAAACCGCAATCAACTTATCTAGGTATGCGTAGTCCACGTCTTTGCTCAAAGATTCCTGGGCATGGGCGCTTTGGATCGTTAATAAAAGCAGGAGCCCAAAAGCGGCATGTTTTATCGGCATATAAGGCTAGAATATTTATTTAAAATCGGTTTCGCTTGACTTTGCGACGATACAAAATACTTTTGGTAAAAATATTACTACATCTTACTAATCTAGGCAAAATGTCGTTATCCGCCCAAATCCGGAATAGTCCGGGGCTAAAAAAAATTGTCCACTGGATGCTGATCCCAACCAATCAGGCTCGTCCAAGGCTTTGGGTCCGCGTATTTTTGAACCGTTTCTTTCATAAAAGGGGCAAAAACGTCATCATCCGCCGTTGGGTGAGGATGGACGTGCTGCCTTTCAACCCTTTTTCCATCGGCGACAATTCGATGATCGAGGATTTCAGTACAATCAATAATGGTGTGGGGGCTGTAAGTATTGGTGCCAACTCGCTTGTGGGCCTGGGAAATGTCATTATCGGCCCGGTTACAATCGGCAACGATGTGATCCTTGCCCAGCATATTGTCGCCAGCGGCCTGAACCACAACTATCAGGATATCCAGCAACCGATTCACAAACAGGGCGTCAGCGTAGCACCTATCATTATTGAAGACGAATGTTGGATCGGCGCCAATGCCGTGGTCACAGCAGGTGTTACCATCGGCCGGCATTCGGTCATCGCCGCCGGGGCCGTCGTCACCAAAGATGTTCCGCCTTATTCGGTTGCCGTAGGAAATCCCGCACGTATTATCAAAAAATACGATCCCGAATACAAAGACTGGGTGAAAGCGTCGTGACATACGTTTTGACCCGTCACACATTCTCTGACTGCAACAGCGCGGGGAATGTTTTCAGGATGATTTTCATATCCATTTTAAACGAAAATTCCCGGGCATAGGTAATGTCAAGCTGCGTACGCTCCTCTTCGGTCATGTCTGACTTTCCCTTGCCTCGTTTGGTTACCTGCCATAAGCCGGTAAGGCCGGCGGGCCCAGCAAAGCGCAGGATTTTATCGTCGGTGGTCATTTTCTCTGCTTCATACAAAGGCAGCGGGCGGTTACCTACCAGCGACATATCCCCTTTGAGAATGTTGAACAGCTGAGGAAGTTCATCAATGCTAGAGTTTCTCAGAAAACTTCCCAGGCGCGTGATACGCGGGTCATTCTGAAATTTCATGAATGCAGCTTTCTGGTCTTTCTGAAATTGGTATAGCTTCTCGCAAATCTCCTTTCCGTCATGGAACAGCAAGCTTTTGCATTGATTTCCCGCAAGGCACTCATCACAAAGCCCCTGCGTTTCGATCTGGGCTGCGGGCTCGGCTTTGGAATACATATTCAATGCCGCCATTTTCCGGATCAACTGGTCAGCGTCGGTCCGCATGGTCCTGAATTTATACAGATCGAAAATCTTGTAGCCGCTCCCTACCCTTTTGGATTTATAAAAAACCGGCCCCTTCGAATCCAGCTTGATCAGGATCGCCACGATAATGAATACCGGCAACAGGAGAATAACCGCCGTACCGGTCGTGGCAATGTCGATTACCCGTTTCCATAGCGGCGTCTTGTGCCCCTGCGACCCTATTTTCTGAGATGCTTTATTGGCAACGTACCACTGCCGCTTTTTGAAGTATTTGATACGGGTAATAAGGTCCCCGTCGTCGAAATTCACGGAAAAAACATCGTCCGCATGTCTGGCGCGCGCCAAATCGATCGCCTGGCGCGAAAGTCGGTCTACCAGCAGCACGAAAGGGATATTACCGAAGCCGGCGCTGCTCCGGATCGTGTCGAGCAGCTCTACACCGCCGCTCGCGTCGTGCGCTACGATCACATCCGCGGGATAGTTTTCTTTTAGTGCTTCCAGTGCACCGGCAGGGGTATCAAAATACTCCACCTGAAGGTATTCCTCAAATCGCTCGGTAAAACGGAGGTATTCCTGAAAATTGTGATGGACAAAAATAACCCTGAACTGGGCAACGTAGGTTTTGCCTGCCGTTACCGTTTCTGTCGTTGTGCCGGCCAGTTCCATGATATCGTCGTCTTTTATGAGAAGCGTTTACTGCGCCGCAATACGGCGTTGATCTTCGCATGCACCTCCATCGGATTGAATGGCTTTACCATAAAATCGTCGGCGCCGAGGTTAAGGCATTGAATGCGCTCACTGCTTTCGTCGGAGCCGGAAAGTATGATAATGGGTATTTCAGAATACAAATTACTGGCTTTCGCCACTTTCAGGAACTCTTTGCCGCTCAGATTGGGCATATGAAGGTCAGCGATGATCAGATCGGCCTGGTTGCCTTCTTCCAGCCACAGCATCCCTTCGGAGCCATCGCTTTTGATCACCACATCAAAATCTTTCTTGAGGAAATGTTCCAGTATCTTGGTAATGCTGGGTTCATCGTCTATAATCAACAGATTCTTTCTATTGTCCATAGGTTGAGTATAAGTGGGCAAATATTCGATATCTCACAGTGAAAAACAACAGGCAATTATTTCGTAGAATTAGTCATAATACTTGCCATAACAAAATTTAGACCAGAAAATTGCATCACTCGCCAACGCGTCGCATGGAATCAGGTCTAAAAATAGCATCAAGCGACTATGGGGAGAAATTACAAGTTCAGATTTAGTAAAAAATCAAGAGATGAGTAGTTAAGAGCTTGTAGTAAAATTAAATACTGCGGCGTAGATCGCAAAAAATAACCGTCCAATTTTGGGAAAATTTTAAAATTACTTCTACAAGTCTAAGAATAACCGTCTGATTTGAACCGGATTATTGGGACTGCCTAAATTGTAGTTGTATTTCAGCAAGGGAAGTTACAGGAAATCCCTTGGTGCGGGCGGGCGCCCAGGCGGGGCCATTACTGATGATATGGATTGCTTCCTTGCGAAGCTCTTCAGGTCCATTGGCTACAAAACCCGACAATGCACCTGTGGAACTGACGATAAATGTCACCACTACCTGCCCGGTTGTGGCAGCAAAGCCTGTGCTTTTTTCGAGATAAGTGCGGTACGCAGGCCAGCCCTGTGCCGGTATTGGGGTGGGTTGATCAGGCTCTGCAACCAGTGTGATAGGTGATTTTTTACTGCTAATCGACGATCCGGTGACAACCACCTCATTCAGTATTTCTCCTGGATTCTCCGGAACGGTGTCAGCTGTCTTGTGAGATACAAGCAAGGGTTTCGAAGGCTCAGTCTGTGAGCGGGCAGCTGCCGATTTACCCAGGGCGCGTAACGTTCCGGACGCAGGAAGGGCCTTCGCAGGGTCCGGTGCGGGCTGCGCAGGTGTAGGTTGATTCAAATCCGAATGCGTCGGCGGAACGACAATTTGCTCTCGCTGCACCTCCGCATCAGCGAGAGCATCCGGTACAAATGCGTGGGGTTTCAATAAAGATTCAGGATTGTGCACTGGTTTGCTTGCAACAGCTTGGCCCCTCGTTTTACTAGCGGCAGGTTTGGACGGTATTTTCGGAGGCGGAACGACTACCGGCTCGGGAGCTTTTGTAAATTTGTCATCCGCCTGAACAGGTTTCCTGGCCTCTGTCGCCGTCTCATCCCCGTATGTAGTCGAATCTTTTTGCACTACAACTTGATTATCGCCTAGAAAAAACGTCCAGTAAGCAAACAGCACCAGCAGAACTGAGGCTGCCGAGGTATAAACCCACAATGGCAAACCAGATTTTCTTTCGCGCGCTACGCGCTCATGCAGGCGCTCACGCAGATCCGCGCGCATACCCGCAATATCCGAATGTGTGACGCGCCATGCGAGGTAGCCTTCGTAAGCCTCGGCTACCAGCGGTTCATCGAGCATACGTCCCTCGAGAGCACGTTGTTCTTCTACCCGCATCGTCCCGCTGTAATAGCGCTCAAAATCATCGAAATCGGGAATGAGGTCGTTAGTTACTGCCATGGCCTTCAATGCAAATTTTCAGGTTCCGCTTTCCGTTCTGGATATAACTTTTCACTTTGCCCATGTCAAAACCGGTTTCCCCGGCAATATCGCGGTAGCATTTGTCCTGCATGTAAAAAAGCTCGATCGTAATCCGTTGCTCGTGACTGAGTTTTTGAATGCATTCATCCAGTGCGTCGAGCTGTCCGTCGAGGAGTAGTGCAGCATCCTCTGTCTGCGTAATCCAATGCAATTCGTGTTCGGCTTCTTCGGTATGCTCGAAACCCGACAGAACGCGTACCGAGCGGAGTTTCATTAAGCAATGGTTTCTCGCCACGCTATGCAGCCAGCTTTTGAAGTTGGAGACTTCGTGCTGCCTTAAATCGATAACAAGTTTTTCAAAAATCTGCATGACCGCGTCCTTGCTATCCTCTTCACTGCGCAGGTACTGAAAACAAACACCAAACACCATTTCCATGTAAGGCTCATACAGTGCGCCTAACACGGTAACATCGCCATAGCGCCGGTAATCCGCCAGCCGCTCGACCTCGGCTACCGGTTCATTGCCCTTCAAACGAAACAGTTTCAAAAACTTCACGTGCGCATTTGGAAAAGTTTTCCAGCTTTCTGAGTACTGGATGCGGTTCAATCAAAATTCCATAAAAAAAATTTAAAAACTTTTATGGAATGAGTAGAAGGCGCGCATCCAGCGGGTAAATAAAAAATCAGGAAACCATGAAAACCAGAGTAACCATTCTATTAGCCGTGATTTTGAGTGCATTTGCATTCCTGCCCGAGCGGCAAATCCGGGGTACCGTTACCGACGCCGCTAACGTGCCGCTCGCCGGCGTAACCGTTTCCCTGCAAGGCGGCGACGCCACGACCGTCACCGACCGCTCTGGGTATTTTTCGCTCAACGTACCGAAACTTGCACAGGCCTTAGTGTTCAAAAAAGCCGGTTACCAAAATCTGACGGCCCCTATCACCTCTGATTCGGTTTTGAAGATTATCCTTATTCAAAAGGCAGAAACGTTGCGTGAGGTAGTGATCGCCGGCCAGCCAATGCTCATGAAAAAGACTAGCTCTCACTCGGTTGCCGCCGCTCCGGCGACTTTCCACGGCAGTGTCAGGCAAATACCCGTTGAGACGGAAAGCTACAAGCCCATCAACGAAAACGGCTTTTTGTCTGTCGGCCAACAACCTGTTACCACATTCTCCATCGACGTCGACCGTGCCGCTTATAGTAATGTGCGCCGCTTTTTGAACAACGGTCAAATGCCGCCCGAAGACGCCGTCAGGGTTGAAGAAATGATTAATTACTTTGATTATAACTATCCGCAACCTGCCGGCGAACACCCTTTGGCCATTACCACGGAAACTACCGATTCGCCCTGGAATCCGGGATTGAAACTGGTACACATTGGCTTGCAGGCCAAAACGGTTTCTACCGAAAATTTGCCTGCATCCAACCTGGTTTTCCTCATCGACGTTTCTGGCTCGATGAGCGATCCGAATAAACTTCCGCTACTCAAACAAGCCTTCAAGCTGCTCGTCGACCAGCTGCGTGCCGAAGACAAAATCTCCCTGGTCACTTACGCTGGTTCTGCTGGCCTGGTGTTGCCCCCAACTGCCGGAAACGAAAAAAAAGTAATTAAAGACGCACTTGACAAACTGGAAGCTGGCGGCTCAACGGCGGGTGGTGAGGGTATCGAGCTAGCTTATGATCTGGCCAAAAAGCATTTTCTTCCAAAAGGCAATAACCGGGTAATTCTCGCCACCGATGGCGATTTTAATGTGGGCATTTCCAACGAATCGGAGTTACAGAAATTGATTGAAGAAAAACGCAAAGCCGGCATTTTCCTCAGTGTAATGGGCTTTGGAATGGGGAATTATAAAGACAGCCATGCGGAAACCCTGGCCGACAAAGGCAACGGCAATTATGCTTACATCGATAACATTCAGGAGGCGCGGAAGGAATTTGTACAGGAATTCGGTGGCACACTGTTTACGATCGCCAAAGATGTCAAAATACAGATCGAGTTCAATCCTGCGCAGGTACAGGCATACCGCCTTATCGGCTACGAAAACCGCGCATTGCGGAACGACGAATTCAACGATGACAAGAAAGATGCCGGCGATATGGGCTCGGGACATAGCGTTACATCCATCTACGAAATTGTGCCCAAGGGTACTCACAGTTCGTATATCGGCACAACCGACGCATTGAAATACCAACAAAATAATGCTGATGCGGCCGGCAATAGCAATGAAATGATGACCGTCAAAGTCCGGTACAAAAAGCCTGACAGCGATAAAAGTGTCCTTTTCGATCTCCCGATAAAAGCCACGTCAGTTGCTTTTGAAAAATGCTCTGAAAACCTGCGATTTGCCAGCGCCGTGGCGGAGTTTGGTCTACTGCTGCGTGGTTCCGAATATAAAGGAAAAGCCACGTACACAGATGTGATCCAGTGCGCGCGAGGCGCATTTGGGAAGGATGAGGAAGGTTATCGGGCTGAATTTGTGCAATTGGTCAAAGTCGCGCAGAGCCTGGACGGCGCGCAGGAGACGACGCGGAAGTGACGGGCAATTAAGCCAAAACAGTGAGGTAGCGCTTCTACCTGGCTGTTTTGGTTAACATTTGTGGCGAGCTGATGTGCGGAACTCGGCATCACTCTTCTTTCAGCGCCTTCAAAATCAAATCCCTTCCGATGTCGCTGTACTGCAGCGACAACGCTGCTTCGCGGCCGGGATCGCTCATTTTACCCCAGGTTTTACGGAGAATGTCGATCATTTTTTCTTCGGTCATTTTGGCGATCAGATCGTCGTATTGGTATTGGAGAAAAACGAGGCAGAGGGCATTTTCCATTGTCTGTACGTCGGTATCACTTTTGAGGCGCTGTTTAAGGACAATCTGCTTTACCCGGTTGATCGTCTCCTGGTCGTAACCAACGCTTACAAGAATTTCAGCAGCGATCCCGGCGTGGTACTTCGACAGGTCGCTTCGCCATTTGAGGTAGCCTACGCGGCCGTCGGGATAACTTTTGCGCGCAATCTCCCAGCGCCCGATATGCTGGCATCGCGATGCCAGGAGCAGGCTTTCGTCGGCCTGCGGGTCCAGCTTCGTGACCCATTCATAGAGTTTCAGGGCATAGAAGTATTCAACCGGGTATTCTACATTTTCCCACACGAGGTGCTCAGGAGAACGTTTGTTGTAATCGTCAAAAAGTTCAAAAGCCTTGTCGAGCTTGCTCATAGTGATTTAGTATAGATAAATGTTATTGTACCGCCTTAAATTTCAGCGCAATGGTAGTCATCCTCGGATAGTCGTAGGCAGTACTTTGTGTTTTCATGACGAATGAGTTTTTTCGGACATCATCGGGCCGCACCGTCCATTCTCCTTTGCCTCCTCCCTCCGGCGCGCCAATCGTGATATTGTCATCGTTAACCTGCCATTTAAGCAAAAAAGGTGTGGACTCTCCTTTGAAAACGCCTGAGAAGACGCCATCCTTTTTCACCTGGACGGTTTCCATGTACCGCTGAAAGTCGATTCCTCCGAATTGCTGCGTCATCTTTCCATCCTTGAAGGTAACTGCGTCGTTGACAACAATTTCCTCGATTTTCCACTGCGGCACGGCAGTGAGCAATTCAGCAGCTTCATGAGGTGTCCCCGCCGGTCGATCACAAGATATTGCAAAGATTACTGCAAAAACAAGGAATGTAATAACGAAGGAGCTGCGAAAAGGCATGATAATCTCTGGTTAATGCGCTAGACGCAAATATAACCACAACGGCTCCTGACTTTCGATTTAAATTGAGGGAATTTATCACGTACCACAATCATAGAATTTATGAAAATTGCGTGGAAAACGTTCGAAGTCCTGAAATGAAATGCGGGATGGAATGGGCGGCGAAAGGAAGTACTATGATTTGAGAAGCTCTCTTAGCAGCGGTATTTCCAGGGGTTTTGGCAAAAGCTGGATAATGTGGGGGTTGGCTTCGGCCTGCTCAATATCGGAGGCATCTACGGTAGACGAAATCATAAACAGGCGTATCCGCTTTCGTACCGCCTTGGGTAACAGCCCGTACTGTTCGGTAAATTCGAAACCATTGAGCCCCGGCATTTGCAAGTCGAGCAGAATCACGGTTTCAGGCATGTCGGCGCCCTGGGCACGGAGATGGTCTATCGCCTGCTGCGCTGAGCTAAACGTCCTTACCGTTTCGGTCAAACCACTTTTCAACAGCAGCTTTTCCTGGGTAAACTGATCGAAAACACTGTCGTCTACGATAATAAATTCCATTTTTCTAGCAAGAGAAGGGTACAGATATCACATTACAACCCACGACAACTGGATGCTTCCTATCTCCACATATTCCTATTTTGTAGAAATAGTTGTCATAAATAAGCTACAAAGGTTCTAAATCTAACTGAAAAATCGGCAAATATGACATAATACTTTCGTCGGGCCATGATTTTAGTACAAATTCGGTCACTTATGCCGGAAGTACCTCTGTTAACCCGCGAGCGGCCGCTGACTTAGTTCTTCATTGGCCTAATGCACGGCCATCGTTGAGTGGTGAGAGCTGACGGAGGTGGGCTATTGGACGTAAAAGTTACAGAATAGTTTCCTGACTCCCAAGACAATATCCCGATTTCGATTCAACGTGTCTCGCCCTCTATATGTTGCCTCCTTTCATCAGGCAACGGTGAGGGGAGACCACCATTTCCAGACTTGCCCTTTTCGGAAACAAGACGCGCGCCAGACGTATTACAGCTTTCAGATCGTAATCGATAAAACAACAAAATTCCGAACGCACAAATATGGCGTTCGGAATAAGCACTAACACACACTTTTGATGTACAGATCTCCATCAAGTCATTAAAAGTATTTAATTTTATTCTTTAAAATAACCAGATAGAACAACCCGAGCCAACGCTGAATTAGACGTTTCATCTTTATGCACAAATTGAGTAAAAATATAATGAACCGAAGCGCTGGTTTTTCTTCAATAAATAGGCTTGGGTTTTGATGAATACAAATTCACCACAACAATAGAGGTAACCGCTGTTATTACTAAACCTATTAATAATATTTTTTTCATATTGACACCTATATTTATTTTCTAATTAATTTCATTTCATCAACACCTTCCAAATCAAATATTATTTCATTGCAAGTTTGACTAATTAAATTAAAACCGTATTTTACCTTCGTTCCATTGGAAAGCGAACCTTCTACGAAAAGTGAGTCGTTTTCGACTCTCCAATTATCTTCCGATTTGAAATAAGTTCCAAATAACAATCCTTTACCTTCTTTGTAATTTCCATTACTTTCAAATACTATTTCCTGTGGGCCGCTGTGCTCCGAAACGAGCTCCGCATTCCAGGTCCCTTTAATATTATCTTTTAATGAGGATGGGACACATTCCTTATCATTTCCGCAAGCGGCGATCAGTATTGAGGCAAAAGTAACGCTGAACAATCTTGCTATCATCGATTGAGAAGTTAGAGATTTTACTTAGACAACTCAGTGACGGCGTGGCGACAAGGGAAGGAAGCAAAAGGCGCTCACGCCATCATCCTGAGTAACTCACTGTCATAATGTGGTTAACGTGCAATGACGATTCTATAACCACTGGACTGCCCATTTTTACGAGACAGTTTCACTACATAGGTTCCGGAGGGCAGATTTTTGACGTTGACCTCCTTCGCCGGCACTGACGGTGATGTATATACTTCACCCCCCTGTGCATTGTATATTTTGATACTTGATACGCTATTCCAGTCCTCTGTGGATTTGAAATTCAACTTGTCGCTTACGGGATTGGGGAATAATGTGTATCCCGTCTTCAAATCAAATTCCACTCTTTTAATCTGACTGAAGGCAAACGTACCATCCTTGTCCACCATTTTGAGACGGTAGAAATTGTTTCCACCCATCGGGCTATCGTCAACAGTGGCGTAGTGTACTTCCACTGAGCTTTCACCTTTTGCTGCTATTGACTTCAACTTATGCCAAGCCTTGCCGTCACCGCTGCGCTGGATTTCAAAATGGTCGCTATTAGATTCCTCCGAGGTTGACCAGACAAGTGTGGTCGTGTTACCTTCACGTGCTGCGGAGAAATCGATCAGATTGACGGGAAGTGCCTGATTAGTTGTGCCAACTATCCTCTTTCTCGGAAGATTTAGTTCCAGATTAGTCCAGAAAGCTGTGAAAGAAGTCCCATCGTAAGGTCTTATGCTCATCCTATTAGTGCTCAGTACGGGTCCGGAGAAATTGAATGTTCCCGTACCTAAAATGACACCATTGCCCGCTGGTATGTCGTTTTCAAAATTTCGTGTAAGATTGAAGCTAAATCCAACCCAGTTACCTGGTTGTGGGTTTTGATTCGGTGGTGGGTTCTTTGAAAGCGCCCCCCCGCTGGAATAGGCTGGATTAAAGGTATAATTTGTACTTTGTATCGTAACTCCAACCGGGACTTCTACATCGGACCTTATATTCATGAACTGCCAGTTACTGCTGTCTGGATTAGCCACATCGTAATTTATCCCCCGTATGGCTCTTACATCAAAAGTGTAGCTTGTCTTATTTGCATTGAACACTCCATTCTCATACGATATCTGTATCGTCACTTGTGCATGCACAATTTGCTGAAAACCAAGGACAAGAGATAGAAGTGCAACCCATTTTTTTAAAGTTCTGGTCATAGTATAGGTGTTTTAATAATTAATTAATGTAGAATAAATGTCTTGATAGAAACTAGTATTGAATAGGGATCCGTCGACTCCATCTACGAATCCGTCCATGTTAATATCGGCTCGGTCGTAGGTGTTATATACATCAGCTTTGAATTGTACTTTAAGAAAACTGCCATCAACGCCATCGACGAAAAAATCCTGCATAGCATTCAAATCGCCTGGAAGCATACACCACATTCCGTTTTTTTGAACCATCTGCGGAGGGTCGCCAAACGCATTGGAAGCTTGCGACAATGAGGTCGTGAAATCATAGCTAAGTGATGCTCCGGCACCAAAATTCATTATTGGATTACTCAGGACTGTCAAATGATTGCGATGCTTAATGGCCAACCTAACTGAGCCGGATTGGGGATTAAATGTCGGCACTTGTCCGTTCCTATCGACAATACTGCCGTCCGGTTTCAGCAGGAGACTTTTGCTTTGCAACACAGTTTGAGGCGATGATCCGCTCCTAACCTCCACCAGTACCCAATCGACCACTTCGCCGGCCGGTCCTGCCACACTATTAATGTTTGGATACGCGCTAGAACTTACGTAGGGTGCAGATGTGGGCAGAAGCCCTGTACCTCCATATTTCTGCAAGTCATTTTTCATTTTTGTGCCCATTGTTGGCATGGCACCCTGCAGGGCAACTTTAAGACCGAGTTGAACGTTGCTTGCACAAAGCGTAGTAGTAACTTTTACCTGCGCTGTAGAATTATCCGTGTTATAACATGGCACGGCCGGATCATATATAAATGCGTAGTATGTCCCTGCGCCTACTGCGGCTGGATTGCCTATCGGAGAACCCGTGTGCGTTGCATTATTAAACCAGACAAGTTGAGTATTAAGAGGAACGTTGGCATTCAGGGTCGTTTTCGTTAAGTCTGCCGTTGATGCCGGGCATGTGTTCGATATGGTTGCCGGCTGTACTGAAACCTGAGCCATGCCAGCTTTACAGCAAGGCGTCTCAAACGACACTGTAACAGAGGAGGTGGAAATGTCTGTTGAATAACACCCGAGTTCATTACTGTAAAAGAATGCATAGTAGGTGCCCGGACTTGTCACTGTCGATGCCGCTATCGGAGAGCCTTGGTGGCTATTATTATTGAACCATCTGACCCGACTATCATCCGAAGCAAGTGCAAGTTTATTTTTTAACCAGAAACTGGTTGACGGACATGTTACTGCGACGGTAGATCCCTGAGTTAACGGGACCTGTTGGGGACTGTGGGTAACCATCACTGCCGCCGTGGACTTCGTGTTTGGATCTAAACTGTAACAATCATTTGCGTTATGATAATAAAAGGCGAAATAAGGGTTCGCATTAACTCCTGCATGTTCCGTAATAAACTTGCCAATATTTGGGGCAAAGCTATAAGCCGCACCTTGCTTCCAAACGATCTCCGCTCCTACTGGCCAGGGAGCCTTCACCAACAAATCCAGATTTACTGTTTCGCACGGATACATAACACTTGGCTTTGGACTATAAAGCTGAACCTGTGCACCCGGAGGAAGTATACAATCTAGCGGCCTGTATGCAATATCAAAATTCACAATTCCAGTTCCAGCCGCAGTATTACCCGAAAGTATGAAAATCAGCGTGTCACTTGTTGCTGTGAATTCGGCAATCATCTCCTGCCATTGATTCTTTGCCAACGCTAAGTCTACTATCGCTCCAAAAAGGTTGTTGGGATTGCTCGGTGTCTCTATTTCCAAAATAGCTTCGGAGCCAAAATTCGTACCCAACGAACGGGTCGCCATTACTGCATAGCGCATTTTGTACTTTTGCCCAGGAATGAAATCTCCCACTTTAAACTTAACTTTTCCATCAATGGACGAGTTGGCAGTGCTCGTTAAACTCAAAAAAGTTACCGAATTGCTATTAACAGCTCCGGTTTTCTTGCTACTTGGCGGCCGTTGTACATTTACTAAATTACCATTTGAGTCCGCCCATTTTCCCGCACTTCCGAAGAAAGAAGTATCAGATACACTCACACCTGTTGGGCTCGATACAACCGTATATGCAGGATGTGGAATGCAGTTTGAACATCTGGAAGAAGCTCCGGTTTCTGGAAATGATTGTGCAAATGTAAACGTGTTGTGTTGCAAGAAGAACAGCAATAATAGTGTGATGGATAGTAGATACCTTTTCATGTTGCATGTCGCTTTTTAATTGAATACACTTTTCACTTCATTTCTGATACCTGATAAATTCGGGCGATTCAATTTTGGCTTTGTTTTATTTTAATGATTCAAATCTACATCCACTATCCCATCCAAAAAGAATTCGATGAGTAAGTGGTAGCGATTAAAAAACCATCGGTATTTCTTGTAAAAGGTGTAATTCCAAGACCGTAATTATCAATAGAAGCCTCAATATGTTTGTGATTTTGGAAAAAGAACGCCGCGGCAAAATTGCCACGGCGTTGCTTAACTTTATACCCTATAGTAATATGATGCGAAGCCGATCGTGTACGCCTAGTTCCAGTTGGGGCGGAATATGATGATGAGCACGATGAAGATAGCTGTGATTACCACCGGCACAGCCATTACCCAGGCAAGGATTGACGCCGTCGTGAGATCTCCCGTATATAGATAGTATATGGAAGCCATGATCACCGCACCGATCGAAATCATAACGATCCAGAAGTAATGCCGGGGTTCGTCGGGCTCTCTCTTCATGACTATGTAGTACAAGTAGTAGCTGCCCACCGCCAGTACCGCGGTGCAATCGATTAAAAGGCCTGTCAGATAGAGTCCCATTGCAATAGTCAGTTTTTGATGAATAGTTAGGTTACCACTGGTGTCTTAAACAAATGTTGTCCAGACGGCCAGGTAATAAAAATAGGATGTGTGAACGGCGAGCTATCAGTGATTAAATGGTCAAATTAGTTGGGTTGTGTTGAAAAGTGTTTGACGACTAGCGTCGGGCTCCATTATTTCCGTTAGTCAATTCATACATGCCTTTTATTCATCAATATTTACTTTGATTTTCCTTATGGCTACCTTACGTGATCAGTGGAAAATCTACTCCTTACATGCGTCATTATCAGCTCATTTGGCTCGTTTGTTTTCTTTGGTCTTTTACGTCCCGAGCGCAGTTCGTTTTTCAGAATCTCAGGGAAGAGGACGGGCTCAGCGCGAAGGATGTACGGTGTTTATATAAGGATCCGGACGGATTTCTGTGGATCGGCACAGCCAACGGGCTTAACCGCTTCGATGGAAACACCATCAAGTGTTACGATGATCTGCGGGCGGACCATCATGTGGAGGTGAAATGCATTCTTCCAATCGACGGCAACGACAATTTGCTCGTCGCTACTTCCCGCGGCCTGAAACTCTTCAATAAGGCAACCGGCAAGTATCGGGCCGACCAACGCTGGAAATCACTTGCAGGCAAGCCCATCCTGTCCGTCAAGGAAGACGGCGAACACAGGCTTTGGTTTATCTGTCGCTCCGAAATCTTCATCTACGACGGCGCAAAAATGTGGGAACTGACAGATTTACTTCCGTGGACCGGACGCATGGCCCGTCAAGACCTTGCTTTTGCCGCTGAAAGCGCTTTTTGCTGGGACGCCAGGAGAAAGGGGTTCTGGGTGGGCGGACATCAATGTTTTTTTATCGATTTCAAAAACAAAGCCGTATATGACAGCACGCATAACCCTCACCGCTGGCCTATTTTAAAGCATAAGTGGGTAACAGCCATTGCACTCGACAGAGATGCCAACTTGTGGTATAGCACAAGTGCCGGATTTTCCCTTCATTTCTCCAAGCCCGACGTTGCCAGTGACACATCTTACCTCTATCTGGATAATGTCCGCTCAACGGATGGCGCCAACTATCTATTTGTCGATAGCCAAAACAGACTGTGGGTTTCGACCTGGATGTATGCAGCTTATATGAAAGAGCCCGGGAAACCTATCCGTAAGCTATTTTACAGCCAGGACGATGCCTTCTCCATCGGCTATGGTTTCTTTTATCATATTATAGAGGACGATGAAAACGATCTCTGGTTCGCTACATTAAACGGGCTTAGTAAATTGACTTATAACAACCCGTTTGAGACAGTTTACAGATTACCGAGCAGACCATTCTTTCTCCAGGTCAACTTTGCGAGCAATAATACACTCGCTGCCAGAAGCGATACCATTCTGGCCATGAAGGAAGACGGCATTGTGCTTTTTACGGAAAGGGAAAAGACCTTTAAACAATACATTGCTTCAAAGGAAGTACTGTTAAGGAACAGGTTTTCGGGCTGCGCCTATTCAGCCGGGACGTGGTGGTTTGGCGGCGACGGCGGTTTATACAGCCTTCGTAACGGCGATAAAGAACTCCGCAGGTTTACACATAGCAAACTTCCAAAGCCTTTTTCCCCCGGCAATTTCGTGGTCATTGATAATCGGGGAAGAGTGTGGTTTCAAGTCTTTAAGGAGGGGCTGTACAGATTTGACCCAAGGACGAATAGCTGCGACCGGTTCGATGGTACAGATGACCGGTTCGGCAACTTCAATTACAAGTTTTGCCGGAGTGCGTTAAAATTGCGCAATGGTGATATCCTCTTCGCTATGAAAGGCGAGGGCATTCTCCGCTATTCTGAGCAAACGCAACGATTTTCCGTTATTCCCGTTCCTGACAAGGACAACTTTCATGCCATGCAACTTCTTGAAGACCGGGCAGGCAACTGGTGGGCCGCGGTTTGGGAGCGTGGATTATTCAAACTCAATGACCAGGGCCAGTATTTGGACAGTCTGACGCCGCGAAACGGATTTGTCACAACCCAAATCAATAGCATTGCACTTGATAAGCGCGGTGCCATTTGGGCTGCTGGCCCGAGCGGGTTACTCTTCTTTTCCCCCAACACCAAGAAAGTAACGCGCGTCCGTATCAACCTGGGAAAGACTTTACAGGATTACTGGAATTACGTGCTTGCCACTCCCGATCACATCTACGCAGCCATGCTGGATCACATTGTGGTGATAGATCCCATGAAGTTTGCCCGCATACCTGTCAAAAAGCCACCCCATATTACCTCTGTGAAAGTTTTTGGAGAGGAAATTGCCGACTTCCTTCCAACATCGTTCGTTCTTGCACCGGAGAGAGGTTTTATTACGTTTCAATATGCTTCTTTAAAACATCGGGATATTCCGTCGCTGCAGTACAGTTACCAGTTGACAGGCATCGACCAGAACTGGGTGAATGCGGGGCGCAATATGAGCGTCAGTTATAATAGCCTCACACCGGGAGACTACATATTCAAAGTCCGCAGTACAGACGAGCACGAACGATGGATGAAAAAATCGGCCATTGTAAAGATCAAAATATTGCCCTACTGGTATCAAAGCTGGTGGTTCTTTATTCTTGTTGGCTGTGTCTCAGGCGCTTTTTTCTTCCTGACATACAACAGTTATATAAACCGGAGGCAGAAACGCAACTTCTCAAAGGCGATCGAATACTTTGTCAATTCGGTTTACGGCGAAAATTCTGTTAATGAGATATGCTGGGACATCGTACGGAGTTGTTGCTCGCAATTACGCTTCGAAGACTGCACAGTTTTTCTTTGGGACCAGGATAAAAAGAAACTAGTACAAAAAGCCACCTATGGTTCAAAAAATCCAGGTGAGTTTGAAATCGTAGATCCCCTTGAGCTAAACCTGGGAGAAGGGATTGTGGGCGTTGCGGCTGAAAACAAAAAGGTAATAAACATATCAGATACGTCACGTGACGCCCGATACATCGCTCAGGATGCGAACAAGTTCTCCGAAATAGCCGTCCCCATTCTCCACGAGGGGAAGCTCATTGGCGTGTTGGATTCAGAGCACACGAAAAAGAACTTCTTCACAGAAGAGCAGGCGCGTACGTTGGTGACGATCGCTTCCATTAACGCGAACAAAATCGCCGAAGCGCAGGCGGAAGAGGAAGCAGCGAAAAAGGAAACCATGCTCCTGGAAATCAATCGGATGCTGGCAGAAAGCCAACTAATGGCCTTGCGGGCGCAGATGAACCCGCATTTCGTGTTCAACTGCCTCAATAGTATCCAGGAATGCATTGTCACACAGAAATACGGGGAGGCAAGCAAGTATCTCAACAAATTTTCGAAGCTCTTTCGGATGGTGCTCAATAATTCGGATCGAAACCTGGTGTCAATCGAGGAGGAGAAGAACGTGCTTCAATTATATCTGGAACTTGAACAAATGCGGTTCGAACAAAGCTTTGTCTACCACATTGACATAGACGAGGACCTGGAAGCTGACGATATCCTCCTGCCTTCGATGCTGCTGCAACCGTACGTCGAAAATGCTATATGGCATGGACTGATGCATAAAAATGGCTACCGCGAATTGAAAATCTCCTTTGAGCGCATTGACGAGGAAATATTCCGATGCACAATTGATGATAATGGAATCGGACGGAAAAAATCCTTCGAAATCAGAGAGCGGAATGCTACTACCAAACGACACAAATCCAAGGGCCTTCAGATTGCCAAAGACCGTCTCACGCTGATAGACCGGCAGGGCCAGCATGCTTCGGTAGAAATCGTTGACAAGTATGCCCCTAACGATGTTGCGACCGGCACCATGATTGTGATCGAGCTCTCGACGTCCCTGGATCACACCTGATTAGCACTTAAAACACCCATCTTACACTATAAATACCCCCGAGCTATGCTTAAAACACTAATCATTGATGACGAGCAGAAAGCACGCAATGTTCTGAATCATTACCTCAGCAATTCCATTGCTCAGGAAGTCGACGTCCGGCATGCGGAATCGGTTGAAGCAGCGCTGAAAGTGCTGGAAGGTTTCCAGCCCGACATTGTTTTCCTGGATGTGGAAATGCCACACCAGAATGGCTTTGAATTTCTCATGGCCCGCAAAAACCCGCCTTATGACATCGTGTTTACTACCGCCTTCAATCAATATGCCATTCAGGCCATCCGGTTCAGCGCATTGGACTACCTGCTGAAACCGGTCGACCCGGAAGAGCTGCAAACCGCCATCGATCGACATATCGAAAAAGTGAAGAGTAAACCGAAACAGGAAACACAGCAGCTATACGACAACCTGGTCCATAACATAGAGAAAAAGAACATCAGGGAATTCCGGCTTGCGGTACCATCCAGTGAGGGTGTATTCTTCTTTACATTAGATGAAATACTGAGATTGGAAGCTGATAAAAACTACACAGCCATTCATCTGATCGGAAAACGGCCATTTCTTGCGAGCAAAACCTTGAAACACTTCGATGAGATGCTGGGAGAGTTCAATTTCATCCGCACACATAAATCGCACCTGGTGAACCCGAAGTATATCAAGCAGGTAACACACAATAATCAGTTCCTGCTATTGTCAGATGGTTCGCGGATAGAGATTTCACGCCGCAAAAAGGAGCTCGTCCAGCAATATCTGAAACTGAAATAAGAGCTTACTTTACCTGCTGCGTAAAAAGCCGTTTCAATGTTTCCTCGGGGTCCGTACAAAAGCCCGGGTGAACTTTGGACGTCTGCAAAACGGTGCTGCGCGTGGCAGTAAGCCAACGAAACCGCGAGGCTACGGGTAACGCGGCAATAGGACTCCCGCATTGCCGGTTACCCTCGCAGATTTGTCTGAATGCATTGAGATAATCCTCCACCTCGGCTAAATCCGTATCGGGTGCAAAAGCGCTCAGGCGATGTCCATTAATTTCCGAAATGCAAGCAAGAAAACCACGCGAAGGACAATAGAGCACCACGCCCACGTTCATGAACTCCTCCCGTTCCACACGCGGCACAATGCGCAAAACTGCATATTCGTATAAAAATCTATCTGGCATCCCGGGCTCCTTTCACAAAGATTTCAGATGCTGACAGGCGGGCCTGCAAATAAGAAATGTAGGCCTGCCGATGCTCATCGGCAGACTCAAATGGTGAATCTCTCAGCCAATCGTCGGGAATAAGAGATACCACCGCCGGAATAACACCGTCGGCCAATCGTTCGCTGAACTCAGCATTCACTTCTTCCAGCATTGATGCACTTCGCAGCAGTACGTGGTCCTTTATTTGTGTAAATGGCCTTTTCGCCTGCTCTTCCCAGTTTTGCCACGAATGATGAAAGTAAAGCGCGGCACCATGATCGATCAACCACAGTTCCTTATGCCACATCAGCATGTTGGTATTGCGGGCGGTACGGTCGACGTTGGTCAAAAAGCTGTCAAGCCATACAATCTCGGACGCCAGCCGCGGCTCCACCTTTGTCACAACCGGGTCGAATGTAATGGCGCCCGACAGGTAATGCATCGCCAGATTGAGGCCGGTGCTCGCTTTGAGCAAATCCTGGATTTCTTCGTCGGGTTCCGTCCTTCCGAATCCTTCATCCAGATTTGCAAACACGATTTCGGGAACTTTAAGTCCCAGGAAACGGGCGAGTTCCCCTCCTATCAACTCTGAAATCAATGCCTTTGTACCCTGCCCCGCACCTCTGAATTTCAATACATACAGAAAGTCGTCATCAGCCTCCGCAATGGCAGGGAGCGAACCACCCTCGCGAAGCGGGGTAAGATAGCGAAGTACATTCACGGTTCGCAAGCTGAAAGTATTGTTGTTCACTTGAAGCAGGTAAGTCTGTTGAAAGCGCCGAAGTTAGTCATTTTGCGCTCTTTTTGCAGGATTAAACGTCGGGCGTAGGTTAAAAAAGATTTATTGTAATTCAATGCATTCATTTTGTAGAAATAATTTGGATATATCATCTCCGATCCTATATTTGTAGAACTAGTTATAAAACAAACCTTCCTCATCATTTGATAAAATACTACCTGAAACTTCTGCTGGTTCTGGCCTGCTGTGGAGAAGTTGTACCATTTTGCGTAGCTCAGCCCTCGAATGCAGTCTATCCCGACAAGCAAACCAATGGAGGCACTGCCGCAGGCGGCGGCCTCACCGGGAGCTTTTCGGTTGCCAATCCAGACAATGCCAGAAACACTGCCGGAAATACCAAACCTAACAATAATTATGCGCTGCTCACGGCCACGAGTACGCTGGGAACTTCCTCTGCATGGATTCAGCTCGAATTCCCTTCGGAAGTAATCGCCAGTACCGGTGCTCCTATGACCGTATATGTACGTACCAACAACAACAGCAGCGCATTGCTCGGTGGGGGTGTGGAGCTTACTGTACATGACAAAAATGGAGTCCAGATAAGCACTCAGTCTGCCGATTACAAAACTTATTACACCCCTGATGGCTCAGTATTTCTGGCGGTTACTCCTACCGCCACATTTAAGTACGTGAGAACGAAGCTTTCGTCGCCCGCCGCGCTAGGCACCAACACCTTGCAGGTATATTATGCCTTCTACGGGCCAGGAGCTACCAATACATCCAACCCCTACCCTTTTAATGTCGCCGATTGTGGTAGTCCGAATGTGTCCACCAAAGACTATTCCGGCATCACGTTGGGGAGCTTCGACGTCCTGAATGCCGGAAATGCGATCGATAATGACCTGAATTCCAAATCCTCGTTTGTCTCGACGGGTGTGGCTCTGCTCAGCGGACATATCAAACAGACGTTCTTTTTCAATGGTGTTTCCAACAATGCAGACGCCGTACGGGTTATTCTGTCGCAAAGTGGGTCGTTCCTGGCGGTAAACCTTGCTTCCGCCGTTACACTACAGGCCTACAACGGCGGCACGCCGGTAGGAACTTCTACGTTGGTCAGCGCGCTGCTGGATGCTGACTTGCTTGGGCTTTTGGGCGGAAATAACAACCAGGTCGCTTTTTATTTTGCCCCCAGGAATACAGCAGGCTCGTCGGTGATATTCGACAGGGTAGAGCTTGATCTCAACATCGGTGCGCTCGGCGTCGGGCTTGGCAGCAATGGCCTTAATATTCACGATGTACGGCGTTCACCGGACGCTCCCACGGCAGCAAGTCCAAAAGCCTGCAGCAATATCGGCACGGCGGCGTTGTCGGCCCTGGCACCGCAGTTGGGCATTTCGGGGATCGGCAGTTTTTCGTACACCTGGTATACTACGGCGCACGGCACCGGCTCGGTCTCAACTGCACAAAACTGGACAGCCAGCGGCCTCAGTACGCCCGGTACCGCGTCCTATTACGTGGACATAACCAAGTCGGGTTCAGGCTGTATTGCTTCGCCCCGGAAAAAAGTGGATATCCTCGTGTCGAGTCCGCCAGTTCCGCCAGGCGTAGCGCTCACCCCCTGATCACTCCAAATTCAAACCATCTTTTATAATTGTTCATTTTATCATTACAATCATGAAAAAACTGTTTACCACCCTCCTTGCAGTTGTGTTCTTCTCTTGCGTGGCACAAATTTCCAAAGCCGGCACCTATTATGTGGTGAACGGGCAATCGTTCTCGCTCTCGCCCGCGGCCGGATCCAATTTCTACCAATATCTCTGGACGCTCGATCCCGGTGTAGGTCAGGTGATCGAAACGCTCGACCAGGCAAGCGGCGGAGTGCTCACCCACACTTTCTCGGATGCCGTTACCTCGCCCAGCATTCACAAAATCACGCTGGGTGTTATCGAAGTGCTCGATGGCTGTTTATCCAATGTCGTGGAGCACACCATCATTGTGCTTCCCACTCTTACTGTAAGCATTACGGCTGATAAAGAGAATTTCTGTACGGATAAATCAGTAGCGGCTTCCTTGTCGGCGACCGTTTCTGCCACAACTGGCCTGGATACCTACGGCGTAACGATTTCCCCGTTTGCATGGAGCAAGGGCGGATCGGTAATCAGCGGACAGACGGCCTCAACCCTGAACGTAACCGAAGCCGGTATATACAGCGCCATCGTTAGTTACGTACTCCCTACAACAGGCGACTTTATTCCCACGGCTTCGAAACTGACCGGCTCGGTAACCGGCGGAACAAAAGAAATCCTGCATAACCTGCCTGTACCGACTGTCCCTGCCATCACACTTAACTAATTTGATTGATCTGAAAAAACAGAAAGCGGCAGTCATGCGCTACTCCTTTTTCATATGGATGCTTCTCGTGTCCGGCTGGGCCTCTGCGCAAAGCCAGGTCAGGGAAGTATTCATGTGCAAGGATGCTACTTTACGGATCAGAGCCGAATCTACCGGGGCGGTACGGTACGAATGGTTTCTGGACAATCAGGTGATCACGGGGGCATCCTCGGCCGAGTTGCGCGTGAAAAATGAAGGCACTTATAAAGCAGTAGGCGTCAATGCCGACGGCTGCGAATCCGGGGAATCGGTTTACATAGTGGTCAAGCATCACAAACCTTCGGCAGTCGATGATATTGCGATGGGAAAAGTAAATACGCCGGTAGTAATCGACGTGCTGAAAAACGACCTTTCCGAATGCACGGCATTTAATCCGGCCTCGCTCACAGTCGTGGAGAGCCCGGCATCGGGCACGGTAACAAGCGCGAACGGATTAATAACGTATACCCCTGATCGTGATTTCAAAGGCCGCATAACGATCGGATACACGGTGAGCGACCAGTCCGGACAGCTTTCGAATATTGCGCAAGTCGAAGTCGATATCGTTTCCGACCCATTGCCGGTAACACTGGCCTATTTCGACGTCCAGAAAAAAGAGACCGCGGCATGGCTCGAATGGCGAACCACTGAAGAGACCAACAGTGCCTATTTCGACGTGCAGAGAAGCACAGATACCCGCGACTGGCGCGTAATGGACACGGTGAATGCGGCATTTGAAAGCAACACAGCCAGAAACTACACTTTCACCGACAGCATTCCCGAACCGGGATTGAATTACTACCGGCTGAAAATGGTCGACGCCGACGGCAGCGTTGCATTCAGCGGTATCCGCTCGCTAAGCTTTCCCGAGTTTTCGTGGGCAGAAGTTTATCCCAACCCGGTCGACGATCTGTTACGTATTGTAATCCGCAACCGCAAAGTGAACAACGTCAGGGTGATCAGCCATTCAGGAGTTGTAAGGCTTTCCCGGCCGGTCACATCACCCACTTTTACAATCAGTATGAAACCGTATCCGATCGGCATGTATTACATTCATTTCGAGCAAGCCGACGGAGCTGTCAGGATATTCAAGTTGATGCATAATTAAATCAGGCCCTGGCCGATGCCGGGGCTTTGATTTTCACAATGCTTCAAAAACCGGCTTACCTCCCGATTGCAAGCTGATATTCCGGACGGAGCCCGTGCCACGGAAGCCAAATGCCAGGCCCAGAATCTTGATCGGGCGATTTGGAACCGGAAACTCAAAGGCCTGCCGGTCGTTAATTGAATAGCGGATTTTGCCGCCGGAAGCCGCGCAGGAGACCCGCACCCAATCCGAAAAGTCAACTCCCAATGCCGACAGGTCTGCTTTTTTACCGGATAGGTAGTCATCCACACTCATCAGGTAGAGGTCCGAAACACATCCTTTTACCGACAACGGTATCACAATCGGTGCATCATCGGTAAGCAAAGAAATATAGGTCAGCTGGCAGGCCGCCGCGCCTTCATTGTATTCATTTTTTATTTCGGTTAAAAAAGAAAAGTCACTAAGCGCCACCGGTTCGAAATTACCTACATTGAAATACTTGATTAAAGGCGGCTCCGGTTGTAGCGCGATATTCTTCTGCTCAATGGTTTTCGTACTCGTTCCAATGCCGTCGGCACGCAGGAATTCTTCTTTTTTCAGGTAAACCGGCATTTTGCGCTGGTCAATCAACCCTGACCAGCCGTCGGTTCCAACCAGCAGCTTATGTTCCTGAACGATCTGATCTCCGATCACCAACTTGGCTTTATAGCTACCGGGCTCGTAATACACCGAAGTGTGCTTATGAAGGTTTTTGTCGACAAGGACACGCCGGGTATCGTCCCAGGATTGCTGGATAAATACTGAATCCGTCGGTGAAGCTGTTGCGTCATAGGTAAATATGACAGAATTGGGGATACCGCGTGTTACCGGGCGGCTGTCGAAAGTGTAAGCACTTTTTTCCAGCTGCGGCTCTCCTTTATCGAATGCAACCATACTGACCAGAATAACCGTCACCACCGCAGAGGCGATCCACGCCACCTTCTTCCAACTTCGTATATTCTTCGAGGTGACCACCAGGGGAAGCTCCTCGTCAGGCTCCGTAACAACAACCCTATTTTGTTTTACAAAAGCACGCCAGTCGCCCGCCCCCGCAAAGCGCGCCAGCGTGTTCAACGTAGTTCCGCTGGGCAGGTGGTGATATTCTGTCCTGCCCCATATACGCCGGAGTGTGCTCGTGCTGAGCGACACACCGGTTTCGTTGAGAATTAGTTCGCTCAGGTTCTCAAAATCGGCCGTCTGCCAGCTGTCCGCCGGGCCCCAGCCCAGCTTGTCTTCAATGACAGCTTTGCAACGCTGCAGTTCATTTATTTCAGAAACCATTGTAGATGAGCATGATAAAACTTGACAAAACTTGAACAGAACTTGAAAACGACGTTACCGGCGGGCTCATTATGTTTGAACCATCAAAGCAACCGGCCAGCCGGCCGTGTACGCTAAGCGACCAACAAATATTTAAAAGATGCACAAATTAAGCTATTTATTGTCCATTACATTATTGCTTGTTACAGGCACGCTTCAAGCACAGACGGTTTATGTCAATGCGGCTACGGGTAGCGATGCAGCTGATGGCAAAGTCGCAACACCAGTAGCGACGTTGCAGCGTGCCGTTGAACTGGCAAAGACATTCAAGCCGGGTGAAAGCGTTACTATCAAAGTTGCGCCCGGACTTTACACGCTGCGCGACCAGGTCGTAATTGATAAGCGGAATACGGAGGAAGCATGGCTCGCCATTGAAGCGGCGTCCTTGCCCGATGATGCGGATTGGAAGCCCGCGCAAATGCCGGTAATCCAATCGATATCGGCGAACAACAGCAAAACCCAGTTCGAGCATGCCGTCGGGTTTCTTGTCGCAGCTGATCACGTGCGCATCCGCGGGCTGAAGTTTATCGGCAACAGCAACCCGGGAGTGCAGTACTATTACCCGGTAAACCGCAAAGATTCCACATTAACCGGACTGGACATTTCGCAGTGCTATTTCATCGGAGAGCGCAATTCCGCGCCCATTCAGGGAAGCATTTGGGCGCACGGCGCTGGCATTCACATCGACCATTGCATTTTTTATGGCACTAAGAATGCGCTGCTCCTTTTTATGGCCATCAGGGATTTTTCTCTTAAAAACTCCATTATAGTCGGCGCTTATGAGTCGGCAATATGGTTTGGTGCATTCCACGGGCCATTCATATTCGAAAATAATATTGTTGCCAACTCCGAATATCTGTGGCTCCGTGCGGAGAAAACGTACCCGAAATATCACTTCAAAAATTGCCTTTTTACCGGAATGCAGCACGAAATGGGTTACTACGGCCAAAACAGCGCAACGCCGGCGGACAGTAACGCACATTCCGAAGAACACGTCTCGCGCACAGGCAAGCTGCTGCTCAGCGAAGTCGCGACGAAAGGTTTACCCCACGACTACCTTCATCCCTTACCCAATTCTGCCGGAAAAGAGCTTAACGCCGGTATTTTCAAAAAGTAGGTTCATTCTAACACGTTTGCATTATTAGCCATGAAAAAATTAATTCTAGTTGCTCTCTCCGCCATTACCTTCGCTGCATTGGGTCAAAAGAAAGCCAGAACCACCGAAAAAGACTCCGGCAACTGGATAGCCCTCACTGCCGAACATTGGGATGCACCTGGCGCCAACGCCGAATTTACGACGTATGATGGCCGGCCGGCGCTGAAAGTACTCCCCAAACCAGGCCAGGTCGTCTTGAAGAATACTGTATTTTCGAACGGCACCATCGAGTTCGACTACATTCCCACCGATCAGCGGTTTGCGTCATTCTATTTCAGATACAAGGATAGCAAGGAAACCGAGCTTTTTTATTTCCGTACCCATCGCGCGGGCGACTCTACGGGCATTGAAGCTGTACAGTATACACCCGCTATTGATGGCGTGAACCTCTGGGACTTGCTGCCGCACTACCAGGGAAAAGCCAATTTTCAGAACAAAACCTGGAACCATGTAAAGCTGATTGCATCGGGTTATCAGCTGCGGGTGTTTGTGAACGATATGCAGCGACCTACCATGGAAGTGCCACGGATGGAAGGCAATATTTCGGAAGGAACGCTCGCATTCGAAGGCGAGGGCATTGTTTCAAACCTGGTAATCAAGCCCGGACAGACCGAGGGGCTTCCCGCGTACGAGGGCACCGATCCGGTTGCGCATGACCCGCGTTACCTGCGCAAGTGGCAGGTGTCCCAACCTGCTGCATTGCCGAAAAATGTGGATTTCAGCATTGATTACGCACCCAAAGCAGAAACGATGTGGGAAACGATATGGGCCGAAAGAAGAGGAATGATGAACCTGACGCGTAAGTTCGGCATGAGCAAGGAGCGTCGCCTCGTTTGGATGAAGGTCAATATCAATTCCAAAACAGACCAGAAAAAAAAGATCGCGATGGGATTCAGCGACGACGTATGGGTGTTCCTGAACGGCCGCTACCTGTATGTCGATAAAAACACTTTTGGCGCGCCCATCATGAAAGAACCTGCGGGCAGGTGTTCCATTGAAAACACCGCATTTATAATACCCTTCAAAGCCGGGAAAAACGAACTGATGGTGGCCCTCGCCAACGATTTTTACGGATGGGCATTGATAGCACGCCTGGAAGATATGGATGGGCTTACCTTTGAATAATCTATGAAGGAAGGAGGAAGGGGAGGAAGGAGGAAAGGGAGGAAGTTTTCATAGTCTTCCACCCTCCCTTTCATCCCTTTCCTCTACTGATTTGTCAGCACGATTTTACCAAACTGCCTGCCTTCGTGCATGTAATCGAAAGCTAGCTGCGCGTCCGATAACGACGGATATATTTTGTCTACGACAGGTTTGATCTGATGCTTCGCCGTAAATGCGAGCATATCCCGAAACTCCTGTAACGTCCCCATCGTCGTGCCGAGGATCGACAGGTTTCGCCAATACACTTTATTGGGGATAATGTTGCCGATTGGGCCGTCGGTGCCGCCGAAAAACACGATCCTGCCGCCCGGCTTTGCGATGTCGATCAGGGTACCGAAGCCTTTGCCCGAAGCGCTATCCAGTACGACGTCGAATCCGCCTGTTAACTCTTTCGCTTTCAGGAACCAGTTTTCTTCTTTGTAGTTAAACCCATCGACCGCGCCGAGCGCTTTGGCCTTTTCGATCTTCTCCTGCGAGCTGGAAGTAACGTACGCTTTAGCACCTGCTGCGATCGCATATTGTAAAGCCAGCAAAGCGGTACCCGCACCAATACCGGTGATCAATATCTGCTCGCCAGGTTTCAGCGCCGCCCGTGTAAACAAGGCACGGTAGGTGGTAATGCCTGCCAGCGGGAGCGCTGCCGCTTCCGCATCGGTAAGGTGCGCCGGCTTCTCATGGATATATTGGGCATCCACGGCAATGTATTCGGCAAAGGTGCCGGGTTCCGGGTTACCCAGGATTTTGAACTGGTCGCCGAATGCGGCCGGATTATGGCCCCAATCGTGGCTGGGGTTGATGATCACCACCTTCCCGATCCAGGCCGGGTCTGCATTCGCACCGGCTTCAACCACTGTGCCCAGGCCGTCAGAACCCAGAATAAGCCCTCCTTTCGGACCGGCGTATTGGCCTTTCTGAATCCACACGTCGCGGTGGTTCAAGGAGGAATAGGCCAGCTTGACAAGCACCTGGTTTTCACCAGGCACAGGCGTTTCCACTTCTTTGATAATGAGTGGGGCATTGGTATCGGTCAAAAATACTGCTTTCATAAATTAAAACGATTTTGTGTTTGACAATGCAAATTTGTACCGATTTTTAAGCATATTTACAGTACAATTTTTCCAAAATCCGGTATATTTTTCGCAGCCATGAAAGAAAACCTGCACGAACCCTTCGAAATTATTTACAAGGAGCTCGACGAATGTCCCAAACCGACACATCAGCACAACTTTTTTGAATTGATCTACATTCTGGAAGGTACCGGCGTGCAGGAGATCAACCATCATACTTTCCGGTACAATGCCGGCCATATGTTTTTGCTCACCCCCGAAGACACGCATTCTTTCGACATCGAGACGACTACCAAGTTTGTTTTCATCCGCTTCAATGATGTGTATATCAAGCGGAATACGTCCTTGGCGAGCGCCTCACAAAGGGAGGACCTCTTGCAAAGACTGGAATTTATCTTGCAGAATGCCAGCCACCAACCCGGGTGCATTCTCAAAAACCAGACAGACAAGCGCATTGTCAAGCCGCTTGTAGAGGCGATAATCCGCGAGTACGTCAACCGCGATATGTACAACCAGGAGCTTATCAGGCAATATGTCAACACGATGATTATCCTGGTAGCCCGCAATATTGCCATGTATCTGCCCGAAAAGATCACTGAATGCAGCGAAGAAAAGGCCATTGACATCCTTCAATATATTCAAGCCAACCTATATCACCCCGAAAAGATCAAGGCCGCCCACATCAGCAGCCACTTCGGAATATCGGAATCCTATCTGGGAAGGTATTTCAAGAAACACACCAATGAAACAATGCAGGAATACATCGTCAATTCAAGGTTAAAACTGGTCGAAACCAGGTTGTTGCACAGCGACATGCGTATGAACGAAATTGCCTCCGAGCTTTCATTTACAGACGAAAGCCACCTCAACCGGTTTTTCAAAAAGAGCAAAGGAATGAGCCTGGGTGAATATCGTCGCAAGCACCGGGGAATGACAAGCACATAGATTCCCCGAAGTTCCTGGAACAGTATTTGAAGAAGGTTCAAATCACTAAACTAAAAGCCACCGCCCATGAAGCCGCTTAAAACGTTCGTACTTGCCCTGACATTAGTCATTCCCTCCTGCACATTTGCGCAATCCGGCGATGCTTCGACTCGATCATTGAGACAGGAGCAGAAATACCAGCGCAAGACGAAGAGGCATCAGGTCAAAACAGCCGATTCATCGGACCTGAATGCGATTTTGAAGGATTCGGCCAATGCGGAAACCGGCCCGATACTTAATGATAATGGGGCCATTAACTCGTCCGGCAGCATCGACGGCAACCGCAGCAGTACCGGTCGGCCGGGCGCCGATACCACGTCCTACACGGTGAAGCGGAAAAGGACTCTTATTAAAAAGCCGTAAATTGGATTTTTATGACAAAACAGGCCGCGGATCGAAAATCACACGGATGTGTGTGATTTTACCGTCATGCACTTCGTACCAGCCGGCAGTCAGTACATTCTTGCCGCCCATATCGATCTCATAAAGTACCGAAACCGAATCCTCATCGTAGAGCAGTTTCTTCACATGATAGCGCAGTTTCATCTTCGACATCTGCCTTACATATTCGTCCCTTCCCTCCACACTCCCGAGCACTCCTTCGAACCTCACATTCTCGTCCATGAGCTCCCCCGCTCCCTCAAAGTCACCATTGTTCAAAGCTTTGAGAAAAGCCGATACCGTGGCTGCACTCGCAGCCGCGCTTAAATACTTATTTACTTGCTCCATGGTTACATACGTTTGTTTTGAGCAACGCCAGCGAAAATGATGCCAGAAGATTGGGGGCTGCTACCCAAGCCGCTTCAAAACCTTCTCCATCCGCTTGCGTTTTGATTCTTTTTCAAAATCACCCAGGCGACTGGTAAGCGTCTTCACGAATATCGCCTTGTGCGCTGCGCTGATCACCGGTAATGCATTCTCGGCATACATCGGAAGCTGGTTAGACGGACAGCTCAGCATTTGTTCATTCAGTAAGGGGAGCGTCTGATCGGCATAGGCGGGAATGCCGCTGAGCTTGATGAGAATGGCGACAAAATTGTCACGGGTAATTACGGAGCCTTTGTCGGCAACTGCGGCAAGTTGGGGAACCGCCGCAAATACAACTTCCGGTTTTTCGCGCGCAATGGCGTTCAGGGCTGTCATGGCGCCCCACTGCATCCGGTTGTCCTTGCTTCCGAGCAACGCGGCGAACTGATCGGCGTAAGCTGCTATTAACGGAGGCATCCGTTCGCCAATTTCATAGAGTACTTTAATGCAGTCATGGCGGACGTCCTTACTTTTATGGCTCAGGTTTTCAATCAGATCAGCAATGGCACTACCATCGCCATTTGTGGCAATTTCGATGGCTAATTCCTGATTAGGCACTTCATCACGACGGCCCAGCGAGGTTGCAAGTCTGGATATTACGGTCATAGACATTTGAGTTAATACGCCTTTCCACTACTTTTCCGCTTACGATCGGGATAATGCGCATCGATCAGTTTGATTGCCTCCGCCTGTGTTAGCGCTGCGAAATTACGATAACGGTGATGTACATCAATAATTTCTTCTAGTGCTGCGTCGACGAGCGGGCGGTTCTCCCAGCCTTTCAGATCCGCGAGTACGATGGCAAGGCAACCTTTTTTGTAGGCGATCTGCCCGATCACATGCACGAGCGTATTGCGTACGCGTGCCGTGCGGTCGTGTTGAAGCTCGGCCAAAAGCGGCAGAATATCTTCGGGGTGCTTGCGCCCGCGCAGTTCGATACCATGGCAAATTTCTCTTCGGATTTCCTTGTCCTCATGGTGCAGATACTCCCCCGCCCATGCCAGGACCGGTGTAGGATTTACCTCGCCCATTTTTTTCACCGAACCGATCACCGCATTTCTCGGCGAATGATGCGGATCTTTCAATCCTTCGTCGAAATAATATCGAACTCCTTCGAAGTCCCATTTACCGATTTCGCCCGCCGCATTGATCACCGTTTGTCTGACCTTGAAATCCGGATCGGACCTGAATTCGAAGAGCATAGCCAGGATCGCGGGGCGAAGGGTGACGTCCCCGGAGTATAACCGTCCCGTCACCAGGTAAGCCGACTTTCGAATGTAAGTATCGTCATCTGAATAGAGCAGACGTACTTTTTGAAGATTATAGCTTAGCAATGCATCCTTAATTACTCCTTTGATCGCAAGTACGCGATCGGCTCTTTCGGACTTTGGTAAATCATAAAATGCCACTGGACTGGAAGAAGCTGGTCAAAAAAATCCCCGGCGAAAGCGGGCCTGCCGGGGGATGCTGTATAAATAAACGTTGAGTAAGAGACGATGGGTGCAAATAATAAATAACTCAACAACTACAAATTACTTCTATCAGGCTACTAATTTATCGCAAAAATTGTAGATTCCGCAAAAAAATGGTCACAAACCCGCAAAAGTTCGTCAAAAAAGTACCGTTTTGCACTTTTAAGTGCTGAAATCTCCGGAATCTCAACCTTGGTTTTAACAAAAAAAAGCCGGCCCACGAAATGAAGGGCCGGCTTTCAGTAGTTAATGCTTGTAACCTACTTCTTCTGCTGTGACAGGAAGGTGATCAATGAAGCAAATTCCTCATAAGACAGCTCATTGGCCAGCCCCGGAGGCATCATCGAAGTTTCCAGTTCCTTGCGCGAGGTAATATTAGCTACTTTAATGGTGTTCACCTGGCCGGTAATGTCACGGATCACCAGTTTTTCAGCCGATTCTTCCGAAACAAAACCCATGTAGGTTTTATCACCTTTGGTAGTGATCATTACCGAAGCAAAGCCCTGGGAAATCGACGCATTCGGCTTCAAAATCGACTCCGCGATCTGCTCGCGGTTCATGATCGAGCCGATCTGCCCCATGAATGGCCCCTTCATCACCTCATTGCGGCTCAGACTGTGGCAGGCTACGCACCCCTGTTTGGTGAACAGCTTCCGTCCCGTGGCAGGATCACCCTGGATTTTCGCGATCGCCAGCATCACATCCTCAATCGATGACTCTCCTACTTGCCCTTTTTTATTACGGATCTTTTCCAGGTCGACTTTCACCTCCTCTTTCGCAGCGGCTACTTCTTCCCCACCGAACTCGGTAATACCCATGCGGTTCCGCGCATTCAGATCGGCGAAGAATTGTTTGTCGCTTGCAGCGTTAAATTCTCTCATCAAAAAGTCTTTCACCTTCGCAGACGACTCCCATTCAACGGCCTTATAATATGGACCATGCGTATCAGGGCGTGTGCTCCACCACCATGAACCGTCGTAATCAGCTTCCTTTTTATAGATTCTGCCCAATGTCATCAGGATCTGTTCTTTCAACCCCTTATCGCTGGTTTTGCCATAAGCGGCGATCAATCCGTCGACAGCCTTGGGATCGTGCATGTAGCGCAACGCCCACAATGCGATCGTGGAGTTTTCGGTACCGATTGCTTTCACACAAGCATCTACCGCATTCAATGCCACAAGCGAGCGCACCGCGATGTGCGGAGTTACGATAGCCGAATTCGGCGTTGCGTGGGGACCTTCGGTTCCTTTGGCAGGTGCTACAAAAGAGCCTGGCACTTTCACTTTCAGCAATGCTTCTGCGCCTTCCGGTCTGCCCAAACGGCCTAACCCGATTGCCGCAGCCAGTTTCTCCCGCGCATTACCATTTTCGAGCGCTTGCAGGAATGGCTCTACGGGCACTTTGGCGATATAAGGCTTACGATCGGCCAGTGCACGCAATGCGTATTCGCGCATATCGCTTTCGGAAGCAAGTTTCGCAAGGTTATCAATACCTTCCGTTCCGGCTGCCTGCGCGTAAGTGTACATACCCGCCACGCGTACGTATAAAGGAGCCTTCTTGTCCCCGGCAACAGCCCATGCCGCTTTCGCCGCATCTTTTGCAGGGCGTTTCAGTAATTCCTGCTGCGCCGCCAGACGCTGCACAGCACTTTCCGACCGCAACAATGCCGCCAGCTGTTTCACCGATGACTTACTGATGTCTTTAAATGCCTTATACTGCCATCCCTGTGGCACCGCACGGGAAATAAAACCTTTACCCGGGTTACCCGAATATCCGGCGCCATCCCAGGCCGCCAGGTAAACACGTCCCGAAGCATCGATGTCCAGGTCGGTAACCTGTGAAAGCTTGATGAACTCCTCCTCCTTTTGCTGGAACGTAGGACCATCCGGCGTCACGCGGTGCACATACACCTGGCTGCGCCCCCAGTCGGCCATCATTGGTACACGGTTATATTTGGCCGGCCAGGTCGGGTCATCCAAAAAGAGCGAACCTGTGCCCGAACCTCCCCCAAGGTCGATCAAAGCAGGAATGATCTCTTCGGTAAAATTCTTGAACAACACCGGGTAACCATACTCCCCTGACTGGATCTGGTTGCTGAAACGAATGTTCCAGCCGCCGCCGTCGTTGGTGTTGTCGCGGGTAAAGATGTTCATATAAGGGTCAATCGCCACGTCGTAAATGTTACGCAATCCGTGGGTATATACCTCCATTTCGGTGCCATCGGGGCGTACGCGAACGATACCGCCCCCCAATTGGGTCATTTTCTTGCCCGAGCGGTCGAGCGCGTCGTGGAACCCGAAGTCGCCCACGGCAATGTAGATCCACCCGTCGATGCCCATGCGGATCCCATTAGTAGCGTGGTCTGTGCCACGGCTTTGGAGAAATTTGGGCGAACATATATTTTCTACCAGCGGCTTAGCGGGTCCGTCGGCTGACCCGTCGTGGTTTTTGTCTTCCAGCACCACCAGGTCCATTCCGGAAGCCTTTCCGGTTTCTTTGGAAAAAGTAGTATGCAAAACAAACACCTGGTCACCCTGCGCAATGATCCCACGAGGGTTATCCAGCATGGCAAACGTGGTGTGCTGGTCTACTTTGCCGTCATTATTCGTATCGACAAGCCGCACAATGCTGCCTTTTCCGGGGGTTTTGCCCAGTGAGCCTATCATATCGACACCCACAAATACCTCACCGGTAGGCGCCACAGCCAGACAGGCGGGACTTGGCGTAAGATCATGACCTGCAAAATGCGTTACATTCAGTTCTGCCGGCCATGCGGCAGCGTTAGGAAGGGAGTCGGCTTTGGCCAGATTCCGAGTTTCGGATCTTTCCTCTTTTTGAAGGGTGCCCGTCGTCGACCATAGCATAAGCAGGAACGCCGAGACGCTTAATGTAATTTTTAACATAAATAGTTTAACAAAAATAATTTCAACCCTTTCATCAAGAGCTGATTGGTACAGTACACAGATTCTTAAAATAGGATGCAGGTCATAACTACTCTAAAAACCCGCAATATAGCCCTCTATTTTCTCTGGTAAAGCGCGAAGCGCATGAAAAGCTCCGGTAAGGCCTCCTGCTGGCCATGCAGCGTAGTGAAATGAAAGTGGCGGTCAATCGACAGCCCTTCTACATCGACAATGCGGCATTCCTTGCTCTGCAATTCTTTCAATACGGCATGCACCGAAATGAACGCCATACTGTCGGAATGCAGGATGTACAATTTCATACTTTCGCTGCTGCTCAGCTGCATTTCCACATTCAAATCACCCAGCCCAAGCCCGATCGACTTCAACGCATGGGCAATCACTTCCAGCGTACCCGAACCCGGCTCGCGCAGCAGCAGCGGAATGTCACATAGTTGTTCGGCATTCACTATGCCCGTAGCCGCCAGCGGATTTTTGCTGTTCGCCACAAGAACGATCTCGTCGTTCAGGAACTCGGTATACTTGATAGCCGCATTCTTGGAAAACCCCTCGATCACCCCCAGATCGATCTCCTTATGCTGCAATGCATGTTCGATCTCCTCGGTGTTTTTGGTGGTAAGCGTCACCTCGATGTTATGGAACTTTCGATGAAATGCAGCCAGAATCGGTGGTAGAATGTACTGGGCGGCTGTCGTGCTCGCCCCCAGCCTCAACTTGCCGCTATTGCGCTGTGAAAGGCTGCTGATTTCAAATTCCAGATTTCTGTAAATATCGAAAATCTGCTCGGCATGATGCAGTAGTATTTCCCCGGCTGCTGTGAGACTGATCTTCGACCCATTCCGCTCAAACAATTTAGTTTTTAACTGGTTTTCCAATTCATGAATATGCTTGGTCACCGCTGGCTGGGTAATAAAAAGCTCGGCGGCGGCTTTGGTAAAGCTCAGGCGACGGGCGACGGTTTGAAAAACTTGTAAGCGGAAGTCGAAGACCATGAAGCAGCTGTTCTGTGAATATGCAAAAGCAAAGAAAACGCTTTCCCGACAAATGCCCGCACGCATTGTCCGGCATTGGCACCGGGTGTCCGCTTTCGGACAACACATTTTTCCAAAAAATGCATTCAAACAGCCTGTAAGCCATTTCTCAATAGCGGCACACCATTTGTTATACATTTACAGAAATAATAAAACCCTTATGAAAGGAACCTATCTGGGAGAGTTTGAAGAAGTAGTGCTGCTGGCAGTCGCGATACTGGCCGGGGATGCGTACGGGGCGTCGATTACCAACGAAATCGAACAACAAATGGGACGGTCGGTGAATCTTGGAGCCGTACATGCGGCCTTGCACCGCCTGGAAGAGAAAGGCCTGCTGTCGTCACGCCTGGGCGGGGCTACGGCTGAACGGGGCGGGCGGAGTAAACGCTTTTTCACTATCACGATGGCCGGTACCAAAGCACTGGACAATATTCGTGAGATCCGCAACCGTATGTGGAGTGCCATTCCTAAACCCGCCTAAACCATGAAAGCCCCTATTCAACCACCCAAATGGGCTACACGCCTGCTGCATGGATTCTGTGCGCCGCACCTGGTAAACGACCTGGAAGGTGACCTGCTGGAACTGTTCTCTCAGCGTGCACGCACCTACGGGCCACGCGAGGCGCGCAGGCGTTACGTACGCGACGTGTTCAGTCTGATACGTCCTTTTGCATGGAGAAAAGAGCCCGAAAAATATCCCAAACCTGCATTCACCCAGTCAGCCATGATCCGTAACTATTTCAAAATCGCATTCCGCAACCTGGCCAAACACAAAATGTTCTCCATTATTAATGTACTGGGGTTGTCGGCGGGTATGACCGCCTGTTTCCTCATCGCATTATACGTGCATTTCGAGCTGACTTATGATGCTTTCAACCAGAAAGCCGACCGCATTTACCGCGTTGCCGCAGACATTAAAACCAACTCTGAAACGCTCCGCTACGCGATCAGTCCGTGGGCGATGGCATCCAACATGCAAAATGAATTTCCCGAAGTGGAAGCTTTTGTACGGGTACAAAAAGAGGAGACGCTGTTCCGGAAGGGCGATCTTAAATTCATTGAAGAAAACACCGTACTCGCCGATTCAACGCTGTTCAGTGTCTTTGATTTAAAATTATTGAAAGGCAATCCCAAGACGGCCCTGACAGCGCCCCTGAGCCTGGTTTTGACCGAAACCGCGGCCAGGAAATACTTCGGTGCCGCCGATCCCGTCGGTCAGACGCTGCTGCTAGGTGACCATAGCGAGCCAGCCCAGATTACCGGCGTCATGCAGGACCCGCCGACTAATTCGCAGATCAAAGGAGACATTTTCGTCTCTATGAGCACCTACACTGCACATCAGGACAAAAACATCGAACGGGAATGGGGCAGCTTCGGCGCTATCGCATTCGTGCTCGTCAAACCCGGTACCGATCCCGCTGCCATGGAAAGGAAGTTCCCTGCATTTGTTCAAAACCATGCCGGGAAGATGATGGCCGAACAACAAATGCAAATCAGCCTGAGCCTCGAACCGTTAAGGGACATTTACCTGCATTCAACTCGCCCGGCGGAAGAATCGGGCAGTGCCGATAACCTTTACATTTTCAGTGCCGTCGCGCTGTTCATTATGGTCATCGCCGGCATCAACTTCGTAAATCTGACTACCGCACGTTCGGTGGAGCGGGCACGGGAGGTGGGTATGCGCAAGGCGGTGGGTGCTGCCAAAGGTGCCTTGGCCCGGCAATTCATCACGGAATCGGTACTGATATGTATGATCGCTTTTGTATTGTCCATGGCTATTACGGCTGCCTTGTTGCCATTTTTCAACATACTCGCCGGCAAACAGGTCAGTAAGGGGATCGTCCATGAAATACCTTTTGCGGCAATCGGATTAGTCCTCGCGGGGTTGATCGGAACACTGGCAGGCGTTTACCCCGCTTTTGTCCTCTCTTCCTTTGAACCGGTGAAAGTCCTGAAAGGTCGTTTCACAACGAGTTCGAAAGGAGTTATGCTCCGAAAAGGACTGGTGACCGTGCAGTTTGCCATTTCCATCGTTATGATTATCGCTACGATTGTCGTGTACACACAGCTCGATTTCATGCGCAGCCACGACCTGGGCTTTAACAAAGACCAGACGTTGGTTATCCAGGCCGGCACCGGCCGTAACCGCGATGCCTTTAAGGAGTCCATTCTGGATTTCACAGGGGTGCGATCGGCAGCGGCCTCTGCGGCCGTGCCCGGCAGCTGGACTCCGCAGGCATATTCAAAAGTGGAAAACAGCAGTGGCGAAATGCAGGCCGGCAATCTCGATGTTTACCGGGTGGATTTCGACTTTATCCGGCAATATGGATTACAGGTTGTAGCCGGGCGCGCGTTCTCCAAAGCATATGCGACCGACAGTACCCAATCGCTGATGATCAATGAGGCAACGGCGAAAGTACTGGGCTACCGTTCCGCCGGAGAGGCCATTGGCAAAAAGTTTGAGCAATGGGGCCGGAAAGGGGTGATTATCGGAGTTGTCCGGGATTTTCATTTTAAATCATTGCAGGAAAACATCAAACCGCTGACCTTCCGCATTACCGACTTTTGGAATGGCAACCTGCTCTCCGTCAAAATAGACGGCGGCAATGTGAAACAAACTCTTTCAGCGATCGAAAATCAGTGGAAAAAGGCGAATCCCGATAAGCCATTCACCTATTATTTCCTGGACGAATTCTACGACCGCCAGTACCGCGCCGACGAGCGTTTCGAAACGCTCTTCCTGAATTTTGCCGGATTGGCGATCTTTATATCCTGTCTGGGGTTGTTGGGACTTGCCTCTTACTCCACCGTTCAGCGAACAAAAGAGATTGGTGTCAGGAAAGTCATGGGGGCTTCGGCAGCCAGCATTGTCGGACTGTTGTCCAGGGACTTCCTTCAACTGGTAGGCATTGCATTCGTAATCGCGGCCCCGCTAGCGTGGTTCGCGATGCACCGCTGGCTGGAAGGTTTTGCCTACAAAACCGATATCCGTGCGTGGATTTTTGTTGCGGCGGCATTGCTTTCCACGTTTGTCGCCCTGGCTACCATTAGTTTCCAGAGCATTCGCGCCGCGTTGATGAACCCGATAAAAAGTTTGCGCAGTGAATAAAATCCCCAATAGCGAACCGCCCAAATGGGCCACCCGGCTGCTGCATTGGTTTTGCGCCGACCACCTGGTTAACGACCTCGAAGGTGATTTACTCGAACTCTTCGCGTACCGCGCACGCACGCACGGAATTCGCGAGGCGCGCAGACGGTACGTGCGCGACGTATTTAGCCTGATACGCCCTTTTGCATGGAGAAAAGAAGCCGAAAAATACCCCAAAAACGCATTCACCCAGTCAGCCATGATCCGTAACTATTTCAAAATCGCATTCCGCAACCTGGCCAAGCATAAGACGTTCTCGCTAATTAACCTCATGGGATTGTCGGCAGGTATGACCGCCTGTTTTCTGATTGCATTATACGTGCATTTCGAGCTGACCTATGATGCATTCAACAAAAAGTCCGACCGTATTTACCGGCTTTCAACCGACATTTCATACAGTGGCGGCATGCTGCATTACAGCATCAGCGCCTGGCCATTCGGGCCCAATTTGCAAAACGATTTCCCCGATATAGAAGCATTTACCCGCATCAGTAAGGAGAATTACCTTTTCCGTAGGGGCGATTTGAAATTCAATGAACCACAAACCATCCTGGCTGATTCTTCGCTTTTTCAGGTGCTTGATTTAAAACTCCTGCAAGGCAATCCCAAAACCGCATTGCAGGCGCCATTCAGCGTGGTACTCACCGAAAGTACTGCTAAAAAATACTTCGGCGACCGCGACCCGATGGGGCAGACGCTGCTCGTCGGCGACGCCGGGGATGCCGCACAAGTGACAGGTATTATGCAGGAGCCGCCCATGAACTCGCAGATCAGGGGCGACATTTTCATTTCCATGACCACCCATACCCGGCACTATAACACTGCCGTAAACGAAGAATGGGGCAATTTCGGCACCACTACTTACCTGTTGTTGAAACCCGGCACTGATCCGGCGGTACTTACCAGCAAGTTTCCGGCATTTATCGAAAGGCATACCGGCGCTTTCCTCCGCCAGGAAAAAGTATCGTTCACTTTCGTCCTCGAACCGCTTCTTGACATTTACCTGCATTCCGACCGTGAGGCGGAGCAGTCAGGTAGCCTGACCAATATCTATACATTCACCATTATCGCCGTTTTCATCCTGCTCATTGCCTGCATTAATTTCGTGAACCTCACCACCGCCCGCTCGCTCGAACGCGCCCGCGAGGTAGGTGTGCGCAAGGCGATCGGTGCGGCAAAAAGTGCGTTGGCGCGCCAGTTTATCTCAGAATCCCTGTTGATGTCGTCGCTCAGTTTCGTTCTTGCCGTCATACTTTCGGCCGCATTAATCCCGCTTTTCAATCGACTTTCGGGCAAAACGATCAGCAACGGCATTGCGGAAGAATTGCCGTTTATAGCCATCTTGTTCGGTGCCTCCCTGCTGATAGGGCTGGCATCGGGCATTTACCCAGCGTTGGTACTATCGTCGTTCGAGCCGGTGAAAGTATTGAAAGGCAGGTTTGTAACGAGTAGTAGCGGCAATTTTCTGCGAAAAGGGCTGGTTACCGTGCAGTTTGCTATTTCCATTGCATTGATTATCGGCACAATGATCGTCTACACACAGCTCGATTTTATGCGGAGCCATGAGCTGGGCTTTTCTAAAGACCAGACGTTGATAATCCCGTCGGGTACGGGCAGTGGCCGCGAGGCATTAAAGAATGCATTGCAGCATGTGAACGGTGTGGAGTCCGTTGCGGCATCGTCGTCGGTGCCGGGTGGCGAAAACTCGGACGCGCATTCGAAGATCGAGAACAGCCGGGGCGAAATGCAGGCGGCTACACTGGACGTATACCGGGTCGATTTTGATTTTATTCCTCAATATGGATTGAAACTGGTGGCCGGCAGGCCGTTTTCGAAGGAATTTACTACCGACAGCACCAAAGCCCTGGTGATCAACGAGGCAGCCGCGAAGCTGCTGGGGTACAATGCGCCGGCACAGGCGATAGGCAAAAAATTCAGTCAATGGGACCGCAAGGGAACCATTATCGGCGTGGTGAAGGACTTCAATTTCAAATCTTTACGCGAAAAAGTAAAACCCCTCACCTTTCGCCTGCTTGATCCGTGGAATGGCGACTGGCTATCCATCAAGCTGAATGGCAATCACATACATCAGACCCTGGAAGCCATTGAAACACAATGGAAAATTCAGCATCCCGACCGCCCATTCAGCTACTTTTTCCTCGACGAGTTCTACGACCGCCAATACCGCGCCGACGTTCGTTTTCAGGAACTTTTCATCAATTTCGCCGTGCTGGCCATCGTCATTTCCTGCCTTGGCCTGCTTGGTTTGGCATCCTTTTCTACTGTGCAGCGCACGAAGGAGATTGGTGTGCGTAAAGTAATGGGTGCTTCGGCGGTGAGTATCGTCGGGTTGTTGTCGAGAGATTTCATGCAGCTGGTGGGTATCGCATTTGTGGTTGCCGCACCCGTAGCCTGGTTCGCTATGCACCGCTGGCTGGAAGGTTTTGCATACAAAACCGAGATCAGCCTCTGGATTTTTATCGCGGCAGCTCTGCTTTCAGCCCTTGTCGCCCTGGCTACCATTAGTTTCCAGAGTATTCGCGCCGCATTAATGAACCCGGTGAAGTCGCTCAGGAGCGAGTAGGCAGATGTTACATCGGTCATGCGTGGTCAGAAATGGTTAAGAGTTGTTATGAGTTGTCAAGAGTGGTCATGAGTAGTCAGAAATGGTCATTTATTGTTTTATATTGGATGAAATCCGCATCGTACCTAATATTTGATCCATTTCTGATAATACCTGACAAGACTTGGCCATTTCTGACAATACCTGACTACACTTGACTACCTCTGACCACTCATGACCACACTTGACCATTTCTGACTACACTTGACAACATCTGACCACTCATGACCACACCCAACCCAAACCGTCGCCGTTTCCTTGGCCAGGCCGCATTATCCGCCGGCGCATTCACATTCCTGACGCCCGAAATGCTTTTCGGTGCAGCGCCCAAAGCCTATACCGTCCAGCAGATTATCGACCTGATACTCAAAGAAGGCAACCTGAAACCGATCCCGGATACGGTCGACACCATTAAATCCGGCAATGCCAACCAGACCGTAACAGGTATTGTGACCACGATGTTCGCCACCGCTACGGTCATCGAACAGGCCGCCAAACTGAAAGCCAACTTCATCATCGCCCACGAACCGACTTTCTACAACCACCGCGACGATCCGGAATGGGTAAAAGGCAATGAAGTTGTCAAAAAGAAGCAAGCCCTGCTCGAAAAGCACAAGATCACGGTATGGCGTTTCCACGACTATTGCCATTCCCTCAAACCGGATGCGATCCGCTACGGTGTCGTCAAAAAAGCTGGCTGGACGCAGTACTACAAAAATGAAACTCCCGCATTGACCATCCCTGCCACCACGCTTGGAGAACTCGTAAAGCACCTCAAAACGAAACTAGGCATTCAGAAACTCCGTGTGATCGGCGACCTGAGTCAATCCTGTTCCAAGCTCGCCATTATGCCAGGCGCAGCCGGCGGCCAACGGCAAGTATCCGTGGCTGTCGCCGAAAAGCCGGACGTGCTCATCGTAGGCGAAACGCCGGAATGGGAAGGTGTCGAATACGCCCGCGACGGGCGGCTGCTAGGATCGACAATGGCGTTGATCGTGCTCGGTCATGCCGTGAGCGAGGAACCTGGAATGGAGTATTTTGTGGAATGGCTGCAGCCGAAGATTTCAGGGGTTAAAGTGACGCACGTGGCGTCCGGGGATCCGTTTCAGTGGGTTTAGTCTCGAATAATGGTTAGTAATGCAAGAGCCGGTGAGAAATAATCCATCAGCCAATAACTCTGGGCTGACGCCACGGGGGTTGAGAGTCCTTGAAGGAAGGTAGTGCGTAGCCCATTTAATAATTCGGCTCCTAATTTCTAAAAACCAGGAGCCGAAATACTTATATAAATGACTATGCTAAACAATCATCCCATGCGGGTCAATCACAAACTTCTTGGCCGCGCCCTTGTCAAAATCCGCATAACCTCTCGGCGCGTCCTGTAAAGTAATCACCTCCACATTCACTGCTTTGGCTATTTTAATTTTATCGTACAGGATCGCGTTCATCAGGTTGCGGTGGTATTTCATTACCGGGCATTGGCCAGTATAGAATGAGTGGGATTTGGCCCAGCCCAGACCGATGCGGATGCTGAGGCTGCCTTCCTTGGCGGCCGAGTCGCGCGCACCGGGATCGCCGGTGACGTAGAGGCCCGGAATACCAATAGCGCCCCCCGCCCTGGTGACGGCCATCGCGGTGTTCAGGACCGTAGCCGGGCGCTCCTCGACCGCATGGGCACCGTGGCCACGGGCTTCAAAGCCGACGCAATCGACGAAGCAATCCACTTCGGGCACACCTACGATTTCAGCAATGGCCTGTTCCAATGGCGTGTCCTTTGTAAGGTCGATTACCTCGCAGCCAAAGCTGGCGGCCTGCGCGAGGCGCTCGGGGATCATATCACCGACGATCACGACCGCGGCTCCGAGCAGGTGGCAAGAGGCCGCGCAGGCGAGCCCAACCGGACCAGCGCCCGCTACATACACGATCGATCCCGGCCCAACGCCAGCAGTGACGGCCCCGTGGAAGCCGGTCGGAAAAATATCGGAAAGCAGGGTGAGGTCCTTGATATAGGCCATACCCTGGTCTTTGTCGGGGAATTTGAGAAGGTTGAAATCGGCATAGGGCACCATGACGTACTCGGCTTGCCCGCCTACCCAGCCGCCCATGTCCACATACCCGTATGCAGCGCCCGGGCGCGAGGGGTTTACATTGAGGCAAATGCCGGTTTTACCTTCCTTACAATTACGGCACCGGCCGCAGGCAATGTTAAAGGGGACTGACACCAGGTCGCCGATTTTAATGAACTCGACGTCGCGGCCCGCTTCAATCACTATGCCGGTGATCTCGTGGCCGAGCACAAGCCCGGCCGGGGCGGTAGTGCGCCCACGGACCATGTGCTGGTCGCTACCGCAAATGTTGGTGGAAACGATTTTCAGGATTACCCCGTGCTCGCATTTGCGGTCGCCCAGCGCGAGTTTCGGGTACTCGATCTCCTGCACTTCGACCTCGCCGGGCCGGATGTAAGCTACTCCATGGTTCTGGCACATAAGCTAAGATTTAAGGGTTAGTACTCAATCTTTGATCATTACAAGATCATCTTACAATTATCAAAGTCAAGCGCACACAAGCCTTAATTTACTCCTACACAAACCATAAAAAGTTACAAATCACCCTCCGATTGTGCCAGAGGGCGATTTCAGGAAATGAATGGGAGAATAATATCTCTCAATGCTTCACCGCCAGGATAATTCCCGTTGCCCACACTTGTTTGGTAACCGAAAGATCCCGCCGGCTATCGAGGTATTCGATGAGCTTCAATGCTTTCTGATCGTGCCCTTCGGGCCAGTTGGGCTGCGGGAGCATATCGTCGATAATATAGAATGCGCCAGGATTGAGCATGTTCAGCACTTCGTTCAGCAAAAGGTATTTCCCGTGCCAGGTATCGGCGAAAATGTAGTCGTATCGCTCGTCAAGGTGCGCATTCACCCAGTCTTCGCCGTCGGTATGCACGAGTGTAAGGCGCGGGTCGCCGCCGAGGTGGTTTTCGGCGATTTCGAGGAAGCGGTTGTCGTTATCGATCGACACCAGTGTCGAATGCGCGTCCATGCCATCCAATATCCAGGCGGTGGACAAGCCTGTGCCCGTACCAAGTTCGAGGAACTTGCCACCAGGTTTGGAAGCAGCCAGGGTTTTGAGTAACGAACAGGTGTAAATGTCGGAAGCCATTGTGAAACCAGAGGCTTTGGTGGCCTCGTCAATGGAAAGGTAGGCCGCCGGTAACGGCTGTCGGATGTCCTGATTCATGAGCGGTTTGGTGGCGGATATTGGGATGGCAAGTTACAAACTTTACCGCTTACTAAATTCCATTGGTAATGACGCATTTATACAATAGTAAAGTAGCGCAAACCCCTACTTTTGTCCACAACTTCTGCCATTGCTTTTCTGCATAATCAACTAAAACTCAACCGCAATGAAAAAGCATTTCCTCTCTTTAATTGCATTTGCACTGATCGCAGGCCTGGTCGCCATCGACGCCTGTACCGACCACGGTGAGCCGGTTCCCGAGCCCACTCAATTCAGCGTTTCTCCCTTTGTCAACGGGTTACGCGCACCTATCGGAATGGTAATCGACGAGCAGGGACGTTTCTGGGTCACCGAGGGCGGCACCGGCAACAACGACGGCGCATTGGTAATGATCACGCCTCAGGGTGTCAAGACCACCGTTGTGGCAGGCTTTCAATCCATTTTTAACCAGGGTAATGTCGAAGGTATCAGCCATTTATACTATGAAAACGGCACAATATACCTGCTTCACGGCGTCGAGGGCTTTCTCTACATTATCGACGTGTCTGGCTTTACTTCGGGAAATCCGCCTATTGACAAGAACACGATTCCCAAAGAGAATATCAGGGCCTATGTGTCGACCCTCAATCTTACGTTTGACAACAACTCCAATGCATTCAGCCTGACCAAAGGGCCTGATGGACACCTTTACATTGCCGACGCCGGTGCCAACGCAGTGATCAGGCGCGATAAGGACACCCATACGCTCAGCCTGTTCACCACTTTCCCTCCCGTGGCGCCCAACAGGGATCCCGTTCCTACCGGTATCGTATTCGACGGCACTCAATTTGTGCTCAGCAGCCTTACCGGCTTTCCGTTCTCACCCGGCGCAGCTAATGTTTATCAAGTGAATACCAGCGGTGTAATGGTTCCTTACAAATCGGGCTTTACAACGCTTACGCATCTGGTGTTGACCGTTAACAACAAGCCGCTGCTGCTGCATTATGCCGACTTCACGATGCCTCCGGGTGGTCCGGGCAATCCTCCGGGCTTCAAAGCCAATACCGGTTCGGTACTGAACGAAGATGGAGCCGTGCTGTTCAGCGGGCTCGACAGGCCGACGGATATCAAACGCTGGGGCGACCGTACTTTTTACGTCCTTAGCCTTGGCGATGGCACAATCAAGAAACTGGATTACTGATTTACAATACATTTCATAACGAACAGGCAGGCATTCGCTCGAATGGCTGCCTGTTCGTTTTCAAAATAACGGCCGCTCCTTATCTTCGGCCTCCCTTGGATTCACCACCTTTGCAGGTGGATCGTCGGGCATGGTATCGCCCAGCAATTTACCCCAGGGTTTCAGCTCGTCGATGCGATCGAAAATGATTTTCAATACTGCTACGAACGGGATTGACAAAAACATCCCGCTTACGCCCCAGAGCGTGCCGCCAAGGAGCACTACCAAAATGGAAATCAAGGCATTAACCGATACCTTGGAAGATACCACGCGCGGTACGATGATGTTGTTATCCAGAAACTGGATCACCGTGTAGGCGCCGATGATTAGTAACGGTGTGGTGTATCCGTCTTTGGTAATAAAGGAAATCAGCACCGGCAATGCGATGGCGATAATGCCTCCGATGTAGGGGATCAGGTTCAGGATCGCGCCGATCACGCCCAGCAGCAGCGCATACTGCACGCCCAGGATGAGCAGTGCTATGGAGTTCAGCGTTGCTATAATCGTCGTTTCGATCATTAACCCAACAATATAACTCTGCACTGCACCCTTGGTTTCCTGCAAAATTTCCGCTACCTGCTCGGAATTATTTTCATCAAAAACCTCAAATATAAAATTGAGAATCAATGGCTTGTAAAACAGCAGGAGAAAAATATAAAGCGGTATGAGTACAAAAAAACTGATGATACCGAAAAGCGTGTTCACAGTCTTCCCTACGTATGTCCGGCTGTTGTTAATCGCCTCGTCGAGCATACTCATTTGCTTTTCTGTAGAAATGCCGAATGTGGATGACAGCCATTGCTGCAAATTCCCGAGCAGTTTGATCGTCTTTTTTTCCAATTGAGGAATCATGTCACCGAACTGGACGATCTGCGACGAGAGGAAGAACATAATCCCGCCCACCACCAGAACGGCGATAAAAATGGTGAGCACAATAGCGAAGATCTTATTGAAATTCCATTTCTGAAAACGGTTGTAAACCGGGTTGAGCAATACGGCGATCAGCCCTGCAAACGCAAATGGGACGATAATTTCCTGCAATTGATTGAGGATGTAAAAAAACAGGTAAAGTCCGATCAGTACCATCGGCGCTTTGATATAAAAGGGATAACCATCCCGCACCGAAAACCAATCGGGTAGTTCGGGAGCAGGGGCATGTTTGCGGCTTTTGAAAAATAATCCCATATATGCGGCTTAAAGGATGATTTACGTGGACTAAGGCCCAGTAATTCCTATCTATCAATAAGCGTGCCGGAGAGCAGGGTTCTCTTCCTCCCACCCCATAACCATCTCATTGACATATTTCAGCCACAGCCGCTTCCCGTTCGCGTTCCAGTGGCCGTCGCTTTTATGGTACCATTCGGGATGATGACTGAGCTGTGTATTTAGGGATAACAGCGGGGTTTTCAGGTGTGGATTTTGTTCCACCCGGGTGATCTGACGGTTGTGCGGGTGACGCCCAGGCTCACATACAGTCACTTTATTGGGAATGAAGCAAAAATATACCTCTGCAAACCCGGCACGCAGGTAATGCGCACGAATGCGGTTCATGTTGACGACAACACTGTCGATGTCCGCATCGGTCAGCGGTGTGAATGGAGATAGCACGCTGTGCGGGTCGGCTTCGATCTCATAGAACAGATGCCGCCTGTCCCGCGAAATGAGCGAACCGGGATGCGTGCGACCGAACCAGGAAAGCATCATTCCGGCCTTAATTTCCTTGCATTTCAATGCGACATTGGAGTTGAACAGCAGGAATTCCAATCGTTCATTGATCTGATGGTTTAATATATTTTTCCAAAAGGCGCTGCCGGTTTCCGAATCTACATGGGTAACCGGCCGGGTTTTGCCCCGGATCTGAAAACCCCGGTGAATATAAAGTTCGGCATAATGCTCGCGCAGGCGCTCCTGGATCGTTCTTTCAATTACCTCGATCACCAGAATGGAATGCACTTCCGGATCAAGGGACACCGTATCGACCCCGGTGCCGAGCCAGATGTGGCGGTTGCGGCGGCCGGCATAAAAACTGGTGTCCATGGTGGTGAAGCTATCGCCGATCGTATACAGATCCACGTTCTTCGACCGGTTCCCCGGCTTGTCGCTTTCATCAAGGCCGTCAATTTCCGCCCAATGCGTTTCCTTGAATTGCTCCAAGTTGGAAATGTTATAGAGATCGCCGAAGCGGTACTGATCGGGAATGAAGCCCCGGGAATATAACTTACGTTGCAACCGATCAGAAAGTCCTATCCAAAGTATGATGCCTGATACCAGCATAATACCTATGCGTAAACAGGGAAAAAGGGTTTTCATACATCAAAACTGAAAGTAGATAAATTGGTTGCTCCCGAACACACCCCACAAATAGCACAGCAATGTGGCTACACCCAGCGATGGCCAGAACGACCGCCGGGCAGGCACATAATCGGGCAACAGGTGTTCTTTCAAAAACAGAAGCACAATCAGCAGCAGGCAGAACCCCGTTTCGCCGCCGCTGATGGGCAGGTCGGGCAAGTTCCATAATGAAGGCTTTGCAAGCCTGTTCAGGATCACGAGCGCGTCGCCCACATTGTGCGCACGGAAGAAAATCCAGGCAAGTGTGACCACCAGGAATGTAAAAACCGTTCGTAACCATGAGGCCTGCAAAGAATAATCCGCATCGGAATTGGCTATTCGCGAGAAAATGAGCAGGCAACCGTGGATCGCACCCCAGATCACGAATTTCCAGTCGGCACCATGCCAGAGCCCACTCAGTAGGAAGACGACCAGCAAATTCAGATATGTTCGAAAGCGCCCGTGGCGGTTTCCACCCATTGGGATATAGACATAATCTCGAAACCAGGTCGACAGGGAGATGTGCCATCGCTGCCAGAACTCCGCTATTGACCGGGCAAAATACGGTGAACGAAAATTGACCATTAACCTGAATCCCATGGTTCTGGCCGCCCCCAGCGCAATATCGGAGTAACCCGAAAAGTCGCAATAGATCTGGATACTGTAAAACGCGGCGGCAATAGCCAGGCTGCCGGCATTCTGTGTTTGGGGATTGGCGAATATCGGGTCGGTGACCAATGCGAGCCTATCGGCGATGACTACCTTTTTGAACATTCCCCACGCCATCCACCACAACCCGGTCCGGAGGTTGTCCCAATCGAAATCCATCTGCTGCCTGAACTGCCACAACACATTCTGCGGGCGCTCGATCGGGCCGGCCACCAACTGCGGATAAAACAGCACATATAATGCATAAATCCCGAAGTGGCGCTCGGCGCGCTGGTTGCCGCGATACACCTCGATCGTATAGCTCATCGACTGAAATGTATGAAAGGATAAACCGATAGGCAGCGCCAGACCGGGGTACAGCCCGGCCATGGTGTCAGCTGCGTAGTCGATGCCTGCAATGGACATCAAGGCGGAAATATTGGTGTTCAGAAAATCAAAGTATTTGAAAAAACAGAGGAACCCGACATTGAACAGGACACTCAAAGCAAGCATAGACCTGCGGAGATTCCCCGATAGTCTTTCAATACCCATCCCGGCCAGGTAGTCAAAAACGATGATTACTCCCAGCAGCAAGAGGTAGGCCGGAATAAATGAGGCGTAAAAATAGGCGCTGGCCGTTAGGAGTGAAAACCAACGCCAGCGCCCGGGCAATGTGTAATAGGTAGTAGTAACGAATAAAAAGAAAACAATAAAATGAAGGGAATTGAAAAGCATGTGTATAGAGCCCTGAATAATTAACCTGGGCTAAAACAAAGCATAATCAGGGCTCTTCAAAGAAAAAAGATTGCAAAGGGGTTGGGAGAATTATCAAAAGGAAAATGAGGAAGGGCGGCCCGCGCAGGGAGAAAGAGTAATTGCTTTTTTTGCACCTAAAATAAACTGATCTGCCCCCCGCCCTCACTGTGCCCTTGCAACGGAATCGTATCGATCACTTCATACTGCCTGCGCTTCTCATTATATTTCCGGATCGCAAACGAATCACAAAGAAAGCCGGCCTCATACTCCGTAAAGATCGAGTAAGCCAATGCAATCCACTCGCGCGTGAGCCTGCGCCCGATAGACATGTGCGGATTCTTCGACTCATCGGCCCATTTTTGCATGTACTGCTTTTTAAACTTCTTATCAAAAGCCTTCATAATCGCCTGGGTGCGCTCGCGGATGGCGTTGGACGATTCCTCGGTGGGCTTGATGTAGAATGCAGAGAAATTGGCCCGGTCGAAGTCGGCGAAACCGGAGAAATTGAGTTGGAAAGGCGTTAAGGGCGTAACTAACCTTGTGTACTCTGCCAGAATCAAAGGGTAATCTGCCTCAGCGGCATCGAAGCCATCGAGGGAAATGTGGCCGTCGGCGTTAGCGCTGCCGTAGCTTTTGCCGATGGCATTGCGGTAGTCTAATTTGAAACCGCGGACGTCCTCAGCGATGAGTGGCGGGGGCATGATAGCGAGGGAATATGAGCAGATGCGCGACGCGATTAGCCGTGCATCTGGTGAAGAAGCTGCGTCAATCACCTTTCTTTCCTTTTTGAAGTGATACAATATCAATAATATCCTGCGGTCTATTAGAAGCCTTCTTGTTTGCTATCAACTGGTTAAGACCAATAAATGCAACCTCGATTGAATCGATATCAATAATGCGTTTGTGCTCAACTGCCTCAGAAAATCTCACACCATCAATCGACGTCAGAATATCAATCCTGAGTGGTGGGTACCCGATTTGGTTAATGATATTTTCTTTCAGAAAATCCTCTTTCTGATATCCCAAAGATGAAAATCCGAACTCGGCTAGAACCGCTAGCATCTTTTCAGCATTGCTTTCCGAAATATTAATCCAGATATCCAAATCGCCGGTAAACCGTGGCCTCCCATGAAAAGCCATCGCATAGCCACCCACAACGAGATACTCGACGGCATGCTTGTTCAGTATCTTTATAAAATCTTCAAAATCAGACGCTAGCTGCATTACTTCATATTTCGTTGACTAAATACTGTCTTATCCATGCGCTGAGACGGCTTTAACATTTGATTGACCAAAAAGGTAACGGCCGCGATCCGCTCCTGCGGTGTTTTACTCAGCCAATATTTCAAATCATCGTCGGCCTGATCGACAGCCTTCATGTCGACCTGACGCTTTACCATTGCAATTTTTCGCATCATTAGAAGGTGGTTTCTGTTTTACTATGTGACACATACCATCGTAGCTCCATTATTCCTTCATTTTCTCAAATTATGCCTTCATTTTTTAGCAAATGAACTGATAATTCCGCTGATACAACATAACACAAGTCACTAAAAATCAAAAAGTTACGTAGATTAATCAATATTTTTAGACTGAATTATTAGTTCATTTTTCGCGAAATATGCATTCATTTTGTGAAAATGAATGCATATGAAGGAATAAATTGCTTCAATCCTTCGGGTCGATCTTTTTACAATTTTTCAGTCTAGCATGAGTATTCACGTGGCTGCGCAATCGTCTTTACAAAAACAACTTCTAACAATGCGCCATAGATTTTTAATTTCCCTCCTGTTGCTGGGCCTGTCATTCTCCTCCCATGCTCAGCAAACCGCCAACAACCCGGACCGCGTCAAATGGTTTCAGGACCTGGGATTTGGGATGTTCATTCACTGGAATGTAGACGTTTCACTCGGGACGGTGATCAGCCACTCGCTCGCCGGGGCCTCCGACGATTATGTGAACCGGTATATCAAAGAATTGCCGACATTCTTCAACCCCAAAAAGTTCGATCCCGACGAATGGGCCACGATGGCGCGGCTTGCGGGGATGAAATATGTCGTTTTCACGACCAAGCACCACGCCGGGTTCTGCATGTTCGATACCAAAACAACGACTTTCAATGTGATGAACACGCCCTTCAAACGGGACGTGGCGAAGGAGATCATCGAGGCATTTCGCAAGCAGGGCATTGCCGTCGGGCTGTATTTTTCGCCGGAAGACTTCCTGTTTTTCCACCGGAACGGCATCCCGCTCGGCCGGTTACAGGATAAGCGCCAGTTCCCGATGAACAACCCCAAACTGATGGAATACGACAAGGCACAGATCAAGGAGCTCCTCACCAACTACGGCAAAATCGACATTATGTTCTTCGATGGCCCTGGCGACGGCTTGCGCGAGTACGCGTGGAGCCTGCAACCCGAGCTCGTGATCACACGTGACGCCATGAACACGCCCGAGCAGAATATTCCCGACAAAGCCTCGCCCCGCCCGTGGGAAGCCTGCTACACGATGGGGACCGACTGGCAATACAAACCCACGAACGACCCGCACAAATCGGGGACCGAGATCATCAATATGCTCATCGAAATCCGCGCCAAGGGCGGCAACTTCCTTTTGAACGTCGGCCCGAAACCGAACGGCGAGATCCAGATCGAGCAGGAAGCCCTCCTGCGCGAAATTGCCCTCTGGAACTTTGCGAACGGAGAGTCCATATACGCCGTCAAACCGCTCCCGGTCATCCGCGACAAGGACATCTGGTTCACGCAATCCAACGACGAAAAAGCCATTTACGCATTCGTCACCAAAAAGCGTGACGATGAATGGAAATATGGCCAGCGCCGGGAGTTCCTCTTTCCGATGATCGAAGGTACCGCCTCCACCAAAGTCGAGGTACTGGGTTACGGCAGCGAACTGGTAGAATATGTGAACAATTTCGATGCTTCGATCCGCTACGCTCCCACTCCGCTCGGCCTTGCGGTGAGCGCGGTGAATGGTCAGCGGTTTTACACGAACCGGACCTGGCCTAATGCTGTGGTTTTGAAGATTTCCAATGCAAAGTTCAAGGCTCCGGAGGAGAAAAAGACTTCTAAATCAGGGATTGACGGGGCGCAATAATACGCTGCGCTGTTAATACATTTGAATGGAGGCTGCCTGGGTGGTCTCCATTTCTTTGTTTGAAGTAAATAGGGAACGTGAGTAACCACAAATGTGCCGCAAGGCCTTACTAATTATCCATTGGTCCTACGCTGCCTTTCGTTCTTCGAGCTTTTGGAAGAAAAAAACCAGCTCGCGGAATGTGCAGAACAGGTCGCTTGCTCTTGGGTTGTGGCCTAGCTCGCTTTGCGAGATCATGAAGCCGGTATAAATCGTCCAGAGGTCTTCGATCCATTCTGCGGGGGCGTTCATGCTTAGAAGGTCTTTCACGTGCTCGGCATAGGTGAGCGTGGTCGAATCCGGGGATTCGGGGGATGTTTGTTGATTCATAGCTTACTTGTTTTGGGATAAAAATGCCCTGTCTTCAGGTGTCCCAGTGTAAGTAAATCACACTCGGGGTGCTTTCGCTGGCCCCACACCATAACAGGGCAATGTTTTTAATGTGTTTCATAGTTTTACTTGTTTTGGGAATACGAATATTTCGAAGAAATTGGTAACATGCAATAAACAAAAAGACCAATTTTCTAATGGCGAGCCGATCAAGCCCCATTAAAAACTTGATTTTTCGCCAAACCAAATCGTGCAAAACATGGCTCCTCTTAACAGCAATCAAAAATACTATCCGTTACAAAGACATCTTGACAGTAAAAGAAACGAGAATACTCTTCAAGTGACAATGTCCTTTGAAGACATAAATAGACTGATTGAAAAGGCAGGAAAAGGTAGCCTACCTAGAACGGCCTATGAGTCCAAGTGCATTTTGGGGGAATGATATAGGTAGACCTACTCACGCACAAAAAGTAGCGTGGCCTTCAATTGGATGGAAGGTGATCAGCCGAGTTATCTCGACAGATAAGAAGACAGGTCTCGTGATATTTGCTTTCAGCGAAAATGATTTTCCAACCAATCCCACTACGAAGCTCAGAGAAGCGAATCCTCGTGCAAGTAAACAATCAAAACCAACCGTCTTTAAGAATTATAGCACGTCAAATTTTTTAGGCACACATGCAGTTACGGATATTTCACAAGCGATAGGCCATTTTAGAGCGAAGTCGAACCCTCAGGATCGGTATTCATCGTTTGATTATTGTTATAATTATTTCTACACAAACGAAGACCCAACCAATGAGTTGGAAAAAAGCTGCTTGGTTCTTGGATTTTACCTTGCGAGTTGGGGGATGCTTCGTGGGTCCAGTTTCTTACTTGAAAAGAGTGCGGTCCATTTCAAGCCCCTCATTAAATACCTCTCGACTATTAAGAGAAGTACCTGGGAAATAGATGTTGATTTTTACTCCACTGAAAACATAGAAGAGATTATCAGGATTTATTCAAATGTGAAACAACTAGTGATCTCCAATCGAGAGGCCCATTTGACACTGGTGACAAAAATACTGCTTGGTGTATTCGGGTTTATACCTGCATTTGACCAATATTTTCCAATACGTTCAAAAACATCTATCGCAACGAGCGGTGTGGTTTTACTCGGGTGAACTCTACGTCTCTAAATTTCATAAAGCATTTTTATGATATTAACAAAAAATCAGATAGACGAAGTCGCTTGCAAAACTTATACCGTTAATTTCTTAACTGGATTGAAAACAAATATAGAATATCCAAAGGCAAAGATCATTGATATGTATGGATTTACGATCGGATCGCGATCGTCGCTTAATGACTAAACTAAATATACAGTTCAGGTAGTTGACCCAGGTAAACTTTCGACGCCCTTTCTCTAATTTCCAGGAGATCTCTTTTTGAGAAAATGTATATGAGCTGTCGTTTTTCGTAACATTTGCCAGTAGATAAGTCCAGCTTGTGATTCAGTTCCATATTATGGGCATGAGGAATCGACGGGAACGGATCAGCATCATATCTGTGGATCACCCAAACAGTTCCCTTGTGCTTAAACCTAGCCTTTTTCTTCGTGACAAAATCGGAGGGAATTTTGCTTTCATCAATTTCCACAAACCTTGACAAAATACCAAAATCAAACTTTAATAAATCAGTTAGAGCATGGTCGTAAGTTATTTCCAGATCCCAAATATCTCCAATCCATTCCATGTCAGCATTATCAGCGTAAAGCAAATACAATGCATCCATTACATCACGATCGCTTATCTTCATCGATCTTACAACCGAAAGCTCATTAGCCAAATTCTCTTTAAACTTGTAAAATTCCTCAGTGCTCATCTCTTAATTTTGAATACCTATGTAAATCGATTCTGTCGCCACGTAACTGACTACCCTGAAAACATGAAACTATTCGAAAAATACGCCAAACTACGGCAGAAAACCTATGTTACCTCTCTGATCACCAAATCAGTAGTAGGCAGCATGGCGTTGGAAAACCAACAGGTTCCAGAGGCGCAGGTCAATGCGATCGTGACCGCGCTCTTGCAGGAAACGGAATTGCGAGGGCGCCCGTTCGAATAGTGATCCATGTTTATAGCTTCAATTAACAATTTAGTACCGCTTCCACAACGTTCTCTAAAACTTCACGATACCGATTTGGCACCTCATTCCTACTCGATCCCAACAACGTCCTGGGATGCTTAGTCTGAAAAGTAAGCCTCGGCAAAGACCCGTCGCCCGTGGAAAGCTTGTACAAATATCCATCAGCCAATATAGTTTCCCGCGTTGGGTTGAACACTGCATTAATGCGCCCGTCATATTTCGAGCCGGTAAGGAACACGACGATATCGGGCTTTAAAATGGCGATCTCGCTTTTCAGCAATTCGAATCCTTCCTTGTTTCGCTCTTGCAAATCATATGAAGGCGTTGTGCTGTTGCAGTCAAACTTGGAAATGTTTGTCCAAAGGAAACCGTTTGTATTACGGGTCACTAAGGGGTTATCGCAATTGCAATTATAGAATACAGATCGGTTGAAATTCCAGAATGGGCTCCGCAAATAGCGTAAAGGCTTGCCATCACGGTAGTCGGCAGACTTGCCGAGGTTGAACTGCCGGTAGGTCGTCATCAACTCTTCCACCGTCGGCTTCAAATTCATCTGCCCCCAGCTATGCGTCTCCTGGCCAACGAAAAGAATCTTTCGGGCCATCGTCACGTATTCGTCATACACATGCATGAGCAGGGGCGCGGAAACATTGTCTTCCCATTCCCGGGCATAAATGGATTGCGTGTAAGTCTGATAACATTGCGCGAGCTGCGCATTGAGGAATTCGGCTGTCATGATTAAAGGAGGTTACGACGCTAATTAGAAATAATTCGGACGGAAGTAAAACCGTTGAATAAGTTTCGACTCGGACGAGGTCAGCCGTTTTGATAGAGTATATGATAGAGTAAATAAAGGTGCAAATGAGCGAACATACGAGAGTGCAACTAATGGAGCAAATGAGGAGTAACCGCAAAAGCCAGTATATTGGCTTCCATAACTTTGAAGCCTGGATAAAATGACCACCGAAATCACCAACAACTATCCCGCCTAGAAGCCCAACACAACATCCAAATCCTCTACGTCGTCGAGAGCGGGAGCCGGGCTTGGGGGTTTGCTTCGGCGAATAGCGATTGAGATGTGCAGTATATTTATGTGCACCGGCCGGAGTGGTATTTGCAAATCGACGATGAGAAGATGTACTGCGACCCATCCTCGCATGCGACTGGATACGCACAACGGACACGATGGCACCGACCTAGTTTGCCAAACTACTCGATAGCCAGGTAAAAGACACTGCCGTGCGGAGCGAAATCGACGCCCTGCTCGTCCGCAAATCGGGCGGCGAAGAACTCAGCGAGGAGCCGCGCATCCCGCTGCTGCACGATTTCCTGACTGAGAGACTCGCGTTTTACAAAGAATATGTAAAGCAATTGCCACGGATGACAATGCCCGACACCGATGCATTGAACGCACTTTTCAGGGACACCCTGGCGGAGGTTTGGAATGCAAATGTAACCGTTTGATCATCGGTCAACCGTTTGGACATTCTTCTACTACATTCGCTTGCCTTTGCAATTCAAATTACCTTCTATTGCAGCATACTTGACGAGCTAATAATTCTACCAGTCAGGACTCAACATTTCTTCCGGGACTTCAACCTCTGAAACGGGTCGTGCCGATCTGCTTTTGCAGCAGCCGGGCATTACCGAACGTGGGTTCTCCGAGCCTGTTTCAGCCCACTTGTCCGCATGTTTCATTTTAAACAAAACAAGCTATGAAGAAAATGTTATTCCTGCTCGCTCTTATCGGATGCAATCAGCCTGGCAATGGCTGGCCTGATCCTGTTCCCGGCCTGCCATTCGAGGTCGCGACGGCCGAAGATTCGGCCAGAACGAATAGCCCTTTTATGCGCATTCACCCGATGGGGCACTATCCGGAGATGATTCATGACAATATCGAACAGCAGCCGATGCTCAAAATAGAAGAATGGCTGTCTTCACCAACCTCGCTGGCCGACTTCGGGCGTATCCTCAAACCGGGGCAAGAGATGGAGATGGTCGCATTCGGAGGAGGACTGACGGCCGGTGTGATGAATGGCGGCATTACCCGGGAAAGTCAGCAGACCAATTACACCAATTTGCTGGCCCATCAAATGGGAATCAAGAATTTCGAGATGCCGCTTTTTGATAACGAACATTACAATGGCACTGGCTATTACGTATATCGTAATACGGAAAGCGGGTATCCCCAATGGGACCGGGTGGTGAACAATACCATTCCGACCTTGCCGGGAGATCCGCCAACCATGCCGGAGTATCTAGGGAAGATTTCTAATTACGCAATGCCTGATGGGAGAGCTGAGTGGCTTATACATGGCGACGCATGTGAGAACTGCGAATTAAATAAAACTATGATCCCATGGTTCAAAAGGTACATACCCAGATATTCATCCCAGGCATTTCAGAAAATCAGGGAAGATGTGCCTTATAATTTCGCCATTCTTGATGAGTTTTTCGACCGCTGGATGACTGGAATTAGATTGACAGGGCAAATAGGGATGTATGATATAGCTTTTAATGGCTCCATTCAACTTTCGGGAAAAATCACCGACTATGCCCTCAACGGCGTATTAAACAAAGGTCAAAAAGGCGTGATATTTACAGTTCCCCGCTACCAGGATCTACCTTACATGAACTGGTATTCGAGCCAGGAGCTGGCAAACAGAGGATGGGGTATTTATATTAGTTTTAATCGCAATGGCAATGCAGATCAGCTTTTGGATGTCTCACGACCCAGCTCCATGATCCCGTCCGCCAAATTGCATCACCTTTTCGAAAATTTCAGTCGTGGCGGGGAATTTCGGGTCAATTTCCAAGATGTAGAAGTGATAGACGAAGGGGAAACTTTCAGTTCCGATCCCCGCCCATACAACGGCAAAATTAGGGAATACGCGGCGGAAAAAGACCTCGCCGTGATAGATCTCTTCGACCTTTATCAGCGCATCCACCAGGGAGGATACAAAACAGATGACGGTATTGAAGTGGATGGAACCGCTTACGGTAACTTTTTTTCGTCGGACGGCATCTATCCGACGCCGTTCGGACAGGCTATTATTACCAATGAGGTTATCAAGGCGATTAACAAGCATTATGGTGCTAAGATTCCATTGATAGATATTGCCGAATTCGTCAGAAAGACAGAATTTCAAAAATAACATTCATCAACCAACATAGAAATGAAAACACTTTTCATGTGGATATGCGTATTCACCTGCTTCATCTCCCATATTTGCGATGCGCAAATAGTATCGTTATCTTATCCGGTCAATAACAGTGTAATCCAACGTAACACCCTTAACACCGCAACTGTAACTGTCGCAGGTCAACTTATTTACGGCGACCTTACTGTTACAGTCAGTTACAGATTCCGTCCCGTAAGCGCGACCGGTGTTCCGGGGGTACCCGGCCCGGCAACCAATCTTAGCCTCGCACCCAACGGCATGTTTTATGCGCTGCCAGTATTAAGTAAGGGCTGGTACTTGTGTGAAATCCTCGTGAACGGCGTTGTCTATACCGCTAACAAATTTGGTGTGGGCGACGTATTTATCATCGCCGGACAATCCAACGCCCAAGGTGTTAAAGATGAGCAATATAAGCTACCTGCCGGCTCGGGTATACCTGAATGGGTCGTAGGAGCGTCCGAAGACAAAACTTGTACTAAAAAACTACCCGAATCGTTCACCAACATGTTTCCGCTGAACACTGCTGATGATGCGAAGCGGCATGGCCCTTTGGGGCCGACAGGAAATAGTATATGGGCTTACGGAGTTCTCGGCAAGCTAATTTCCGACGCTAATGGAGGAATGCCGGTGGCATTCTTCAACGCGGCTACGGGAGGATCAAGTGTAACCGAATGGAAGCAGGGCGCCGATGGCGTCGAAGCAAAACATCCCTACACAGGAGCACAAGTTTGTTTGGGTCACAATGGAGGCTCCGTGATTCCAAAAGACTATTACGGCCAGCCATACACGGCGCTGAAAACCGCTTTGAATTACTACGGATCGCTGTATGGTGTCCGCGCTGTACTCTGGCACCAAGGCGAAGCTGATGCAGACGCAAATGTAGACCCGGTTTACAAAGCAAGCAGTGCCGCCGACTATCAGGCAAAACTGCAAGCGGTGATTGCCAAATCCCGATCTGATTTTGCGGCGCCTAACCTCACGTGGTACATTTGCAAAGCAACTATCAGCAAGTTTGGACCCATTAACGCGACGATTAGAACAGGACAAGGCAATACGCCAACTGGCTCCACGGTTCTTCCAGGCGCAGAAACAGACTATGTGAGTGGAAGTGCGGGAGCTACAACTGTAAGCGATGGTGGCGACGAATATCGTAAAGACAGCACCCATTTTTATGAAGGCACGGGACAAATTAAAGGCCTTACTTGGCTCGCTGGCAAATGGGCTGCGACCATTGGTGCTCTCAGCAATCCCGTTGCCGCCAGTTACGTCCCGCTGCTTATGTATTCCAAGAATAACGATTGGCGAACGCTTACCGCTCCTTCCGGAGGCGTTCAGTATCATTGGAATTCCACCCACATCAACAACCAGGGTGTCGCTGGCGGAACGTCCAGCGCGTATACCACCGATCAAAATTGGTTTGGTATGAAATGTTACATGAAAGATGCAATCGGGAACTGGCACGTTTCTGCTTCGATAAATATTGGACAATACTTAAACCAACGAAAAGGAGCGGATCTTACCGAGGCATCAACCGAACAACCCGGCTTCGAATTGAACGCCTACCCCAACCCATTCACGCAAAGCTTCACCGTAGCATTTGATGTGCCGGACGATAATAGTTATGTCAAACTAGAAATAATTAACCACCAGGGAACTGTTGTAAAGACTGTGCTGGATAATCCGCACGCGAAAGGCAGATGGCAGTATCCTGTGAAAGAGCTGCCTGACAACCCGGATGGACTGCTGTTTTGCAGGTTGAAGGTGAATGAAAGCTACACCATCAAAAAGTTGGCGCGTGTGCGCAACTAAACAAAAAGGCCCGTCACGATCGCTCGCGACGGGCCTCTATTTGAGAAGCGCCTTCCTCCCTTTTCCCTCTCCCTCCTAAAATATTATTTATTCCGCTCTTCAATCCACTTCCGTGCATTCACGAATGCTTCCATCCACGGCGAAACTTCATCTTTGCGCCCTTCCGGATAATGTGCCCAGTGCCACTGGAACAGCGAGCGCTCGATATGCGGCATGGTTACCAAATGCCGGCCGGTATTGTCGCACAAAATGGCTGTATTGTAATCCGAGCCGTTCGGGTTGGCAGGATAGGTCTCGTATCCATATTTAGAAACGATATTATACTCACTTTCAGCCAAGGGTAACTGGAAGCGGCCTTCCCCGTGCGATACCCACACGCCCAGCGTGCTACCCGCGAGCGACGAAAGCATTACCGAGTTATTGGGCTGAACGGTCATCGAAGTAAAAATACTCTCGTGCTTATGACTCGCATTGTGCAGCATTTTCGGCTTCTCTTGGTGATCCGGATTGATCAGACCAAGTTCAATAAAGAGCTGGCAACCGTTACAGATTCCGACTGAAAGCGTGTCCTCCCGTTTGAAGAAATTTTCAAGCGCGATTTTGGCTTTCTCATTATACAGGAATGCGCCTGCCCAACCTTTTGCCGATCCAAGAACGTCAGAGTTAGAGAAACCGCCCACGGCACCAATAAACTGGATATCTTCCAAAGTCTCACGGCCCGAAATGAGGTCAGTCATGTGAACATCTTTCACGTCGAAGCCAGCCAGGTACATGGCATTGGCAAGCTCGCGTTCGGAATTGCTTCCTTTTTCACGTAGTACTGCCGCTTTCGGACGCGGCTTCGAAGGGTCGATTACAGGCTTTTTGCCGTCGAACTGAGCCGGGAATTTGTAGCGCAGCACGTGGTGCTTATAGTTGTCAAAACGCTCTTTCGCCAGGCCGTTACCGGTTTGTTTCTGATCTAACAGATAAGAAGTTTTGAACCAAACATCGCGTAGATGGTCGATATCGAAGTCCCATTTGCCTGTGGCGTCTTTCACTGTCAGTGTAGAAGCCAGGTTCACGGTTCCGATTTTGTGAAATGCAATGCCGTTTTCCGCAAGTGCAGCTTCTGCCGATTCGTCAGCCTGGAATACGATACCGATATTTTCCGAGAACAGTTTCTCGATAATATCCTGATCGCCAAGCACCGACAAGTCAATGGAAGCACCCAGATCGCGGTCGGCGAAGCACATTTCGAGCAGAGTGGTGATCAGACCGCCGCTGCCTATATCGTGACCAGCCTGGATTTTACCGGCTTTGATCAACTGCTGGATTGCATTGAACGTCGCTTTGAATTGCGCCGCGTCCTGAATGTCCGGTGTTTCAGAACCGATCTTGTTCAGTATCTGGGCAAACGACGAGCCACCAAGTTTGAATTTGTCGCCCGAGAGGTTGATATAGTAAATAGAACCGCCCGATTTGCGCAATACCGGCTCTACAACGGCTGTAATGTCGTCGCAATGCCCGCCGGCCGAAATGATGACGGTACCCGGCGCGATCACATCGCCGTCTTTGTATTTCTGTTTCATCGACAGGGAGTCTTTTCCTGTCGGGATGTTGATACCGAGGCTGATCGCGAAATCAGAGCAAGCCTGTACTGCTTTGTACAAACGTGCATCCTCGCCTTCGTTTTTACAAGCCCACATCCAGTTGGCTGAGAGAGAAACCGTCGCCAGCCCGTCTTTCAATGGCGCCCAAACGATATTGGACAGCGCTTCTGCTACCGCGTTGCGGCTACCTGCTGCCGGATCGATCAATGCTGAAAGCGGCGCGTGGCCGATCGAAGTTGCGATACCATCCTTACCCTGGAAGTCGAGTGCCATTACGCCGACGTTGTTCAAAGGCAATTGCAGCGGTCCCGCAGTCTGCTGTTTGGCCACATGGCCACCTACGCAACGGTCAACCTTGTTGGTCAACCAGTCTTTCGAGGCAACAGCTTCGAGTTGCAGCATTTGTTCAAGGTACTCGTGCAGTTTAGCAGTGTCGTACTGAACCGCTTCGTAAGTACGCTCCACGGTTTTGTCGCGCATGTAAGTTTTCGGTGAGCTACCGAACATCTCATCCATCGCCAGGTCCATCGGCTTGGCACCGGTGGTTGACGATTCGAATGTGAAACGGTGATCGCCCGTCACCTCTCCCACCGTGTACATCGGCGCGCGTTCGCGGTCAGCGATGCGCTGGAGGAAATCGATATCGTCCTGGCTGATCACGAGCCCCATTCTTTCCTGGGATTCGTTACCAATGATTTCTTTGGCAGAAAGTGTAGGGTCGCCTACCGGCAGCTTGTCGAGGTCGATCTTACCGCCTGTTTCTTCCACCAGCTCGGACAAGCAGTTCAAATGCCCGCCCGCACCGTGGTCGTGGATGGAAACAATGGTATTGTTGCCGCTTTCTACCATTCCGCGCACGGCATTGGCTACGCGTTTCTGCATTTCAGGATTGGAACGCTGGATTGCATTCAATTCAATACCTGAACCAAACGCGCCGGTATCCGCAGACGAGACAGCTGCGCCGCCCATCCCGATCCGGTAGTTTTCACCACCCATTACCACCACCTTGTCGCCGGTGGCAGGCGTATGTTTTTTGGCCTGATCGGCTTTTCCATAACCAATACCACCGGCCTGCATGATTACTTTGTCGTAACCCAGCTTGCGGCCGTCTTCTTCGTGTTCGAATGTCAACACAGAACCGACGATCAGCGGCTGACCGAATTTGTTGCCAAAATCAGTAGCGCCATTGGATGCCTTGATCAAAATATCCATCGGCGTCTGATACAGCCATTGACGCTCTTCAACGCCTTTTTCCCACGGCCTGTTTTCTTCCAATCGTGAAAGCGCGGTCATGTACACAGCCGTACCCGCGAGCGGGATCGCGCCCTGGCCGCCTGCGAGGCGGTCGCGGATTTCGCCACCTGAGCCTGTTGCAGCACCATTGAATGGCTCCACCGTGGTCGGGAAGTTGTGTGTTTCCGCTTTCAATGAGAGTACGGACTCAAAGTCCTTGATTTCGTAGTACTCGGGCACATCCGGACGTTTCGGTGCAAACTGCTGCACCACAGGACCTTTCAGGAACGCTACGTTGTCTTTATAGGCCGAAACGATCGAGTTCGGGTTCGTTTCGGAAGTCTTGCGAATCAGTTTGAAGAGCGATACCGGCTGTTCCTGACCGTCGATCACGAATACGCCATTGAATATCTTGTGGCGGCAGTGCTCGGAGTTCACTTGCGAGAAACCAAACACCTCGGAGTCAGTCAATTTGCGACCCAGCTTCTCGGCGAGACCGTTGAGGTAATCAACCTCCTCATCGCTCAATGCCAACCCCTCTTGTTTGTTATAGGCACCAATATCGTCGATTTCCTGAATGGGCTCAGGTTTGATATTGATCGTGTAAATATCCTGGTTCAATTCGCTGTATTTCTGCGAAAGCATCGGATCGAAATCCGTGAAATCGGCGCTTACTTTCTTGAATTCCTCGATGCGTACAATGCCTTCCAGGCCCATATTCTGGGTGATTTCGACGGCATTGGTACTCCACGGCGTGATCATAGCAGCGCGCGGCCCGACGAAAAAATCTGTGAGAACGGTCTCCTTGCGGAGTTCTGCGCCGCCGAACAGCCAGCTTAATTTAGAGGAATCGGAGGCAGTGAGCGTTCGCTCGGTTTGTAGTGCAAAGACGGTTTCGTCCCCGCCAGTGAAGAAGTAAATCATGATGTCCAATTAAGGCGCAAAGGTACGATAAAAATCGCCGAAGGCCATAGGAAGAATGAAAATTGGTGTTGCATTATGGTAACAGCAGCGGCAAGGTGTGTCGTTCCCGGTGAGACACAATTTTCAGTCACCAAATGATAGACACGAAGTCACGGTAGCTTTTGAATTTGGGGGCTTTGCTGATTAGCTCAGCACCTTCACTAATGCTGGTGGCAAGGATTAAACGGTCGAAGGGGTCGCGATGATCCGGAAGGTCCGGAAGTAATTGATATGCGGCCAAATGAGAATTTAAAATAGGGACAATTTCAATCCGGGCGTTTTCGACATCTTCCAGAAAGCCTGACAAGGATTTTCGCAACGCGAGTTTGCCAATTTTTAGTTTAATAGCAATCTCAAATAAACTCGCGGAGCTCACCACAACTTTGTTTCTGGGGTTTTCAATGATTTCCCTGGCTTTGAACGACATTTGGGTATGCCCCTCGATGAACCAGAGTAAAGTGTGTGTGTCCAGCAAAAATTTCATCTACATATATTCTTTCAAATCATCTAACGGTTCGTCAAAATCCGGCGCCAGTTCAATTGTTCCTTTTCCTATACCGAATGGACGCTTAACCGGCGCCGCCACAGCAGCGTCAGCTTCTTCGAAAATAACCTTCACTTTCGGTTTTACGGCTACGTCCGGTTTGTGATCTAAAGTCACTTTTCCGTTTTCGTAAATACCTTCGATTATCGTATGCATAACTGGGTCAATTTGCCTAACCAAATATATAAAATTGAACGGATTTACTCAATATGCCAGCAACCTCCCGCAAGCCACCACCGCCACCCATACAATAATCGAAACACCTCCGCAAACCCGTGCCGCATACGGAAGCTCTCCATGTGCACCATGGCGCTTGAACGGCTTGTAGATAACCCGGTGAAATACAAACACATTCAGCGCGGCAACTGCGATCAAACCGACTTTTGTCCAGAAAACCGGATCGACTCCCAGCGCTTGTGCATTGGTCAGGAACAACAAAATTCCCGAGGGAATAATTAAAACCAATCCGCGCTGCGACCAGGGAAGCAAGTGCTTTGAAAGTGCAGTAACAGGCATATTACGCGAAAAACCCAGCAGGCGCAGATCAAAAAGGAACGCTGCGCCTACCAGGAGTACAATACCCAAAATATGAACTATTTCAAGGGCCGGATACAGCCATAGCGATTGGCGAATGCCTACGGCCCACGCCGATTTTTCCAGCCATTCGAGCCATTGATGATACGACGGCACGCCTAACGAAGCTCGTACTTGTCCTTACCCACAAAAATGCGTTCAGCGCGCATTTCGTTTTTTTCGGTTTTATGCGGATAGGCCACAAACCGAATTGTCGTACCCTTTTTAATCATATCCGCATTCAACCCGCGCGACTCCATTCGGGTCACCGGCGCGAGATACACGGTGGTAAGCTCTTTATTATACATGACTTTGGCGAGCACGTGCGGGTTTTCGTAGGTAAGGTCCTCGATTTTGGCTTTAAAATCTGTCGGCTTGGTCTGGTCATAATCGGCCCAACCGTGGTGCAACACAGTGAACGAAGCGCAAATAAGCAGCGCAATTGCAAACGAAACGTTTTTAAAACTAGCCATAACCTGTTGAGTTTAGTGTAGTTAAAAGTAACCAAATCATTGCATTTTAAAAAACCGGTCCAAATAGGAAGTCGCTGAACGGACCGCGAAAATGTTTTCCGTTATATTTGCCCATTCACCAATCCAACATTTTGTCTTGAAACACCTGCTTCTTTTCGCGATGCTCCTTGCAGCCACCCACACTTTCGCACAGGACGGCCGGTTGCCGCTCGACTCCAAAAACAACATCAGCTACACCGATTCGGGACTGCCTCAATACAGCAAGGCCCAACTTCATCAAAAAATCAGGGACTGGGTGGAAAGGCGATTCGGCAATGCGGAGAATGCCATTACCAGCGACGACACTCAGGCAGGCATCATACTCATTACCAGCTATATACCAGTAATCCACTCCGATTATCAGTACATACGGTTTGACCTCGGCGTTCAATACAAAGACAGCCAGTACGACGCACGCATTACTACGCTGGATGGAGTATCTGCCGAACACAGCCCGGTCAGATTGACCGCCAAAGAGAACGACAATATCATCGCCAAAGAGCAGATCGTCAAAACGGAAAGCAACCGCAAAAAACGTAAAGAGGCCGAAACAGCGCTTCAAATAGCAAAAGCGGATAATGACGGCATCAACACCTCGCTGTATAACTTATTGGCTGACCTCAAATCCCATATTACCCAGCCAAAATCAGAATAACCCAAGGGCATTATTTCAACCCTTTCCACTTCTTGATCAGCATTTCAGCAATCACCTCATACCCTTTATCGGACGGGTGCAGGCCGTCGTAGGTCATATCGATGGATTGCTCAGGATAGGGATACTCGTCCGTTTCCGGATTGAATGGCACGTCGATATAATCAGGGTACTTGAAATCTTTATAGGCGCCGCTTTGCGGGTCTTTCAGGCGCTTGAAACGGACCATGTTGTCCAGATTGATGCCGCTGTTATGATACAGATCCACAACGGGTACCTTTTCCTTCTTCCCTATTTCCACAACCGCATTCGCAAACTGCTCCAAAGTCTGACCATTCTTAGGTTTGTACGATCCGAACGCATTGTTTTTATAGCTGTTAATATACACGAAGTCTCCCCGTTGCATGGGCGTGATCAGGATAATCTTTGCCTTCTTATTAAGGTGCTTCAATTTATCGGTAATGACCCTGAACGCACCATAAACCGTTCCGCTCCCCTTTCCCTGCTCGTAATCTGCGATCGTGCCGAGCGGCTTCCCCTGCCACCAATCGTTCGTTCCCAGAAAAACCGTGTAAACGTCTGCCTCGACAAGTCCCAGTGACTCGATTTTGTCAGCAATGTTCACAGATGTCCACCCGTTGTGACCCTGGTTGACATAAGTAACCTGTGGAAATTTCTCTGAAATCAACGTCAGGTAGCCCTTTGTGACGCGATTCCCGGTTTCGTTCTGGTGGTCATTCAGGTAAGTAATCGAATCGCCAATAGCCACCCAGGTGATTTTGCGTGGTTTGGAAGCCGCAAAGATGATTGTAAGCGCAAGCAGAAGCAGAAATCTTTTCATCAGTTTCAAGCGATTGGAATTTTCCTAAAAGTTAAGTCAAGCATTCAGACGTTGCAAATTTGCCGACCATCCCTCGAAAAAACCCTGCTCCATTTCTCAGTCATTGTGGCATAATTCCCGAAAGGCGGTCAAATTTAATTCAGGATAACTAAATTTATTCTACACAAATGAGACACCAATTTAGAATCTGGTTTTTTCCAATAAAAAGTATCCGTCAAAGTTCAATTAATTTAATTAGTTACAAATCAGCCAATTAAAAAATACTATTCTTGTAGAACTCTATTTATAATTGAGTCACCAACCGACACATGCAAATCACAAGATTCAAATCTGGCCCTAGTAAAACATCGAGTTATCGAATTTGCTTTTAATAATGTGTAGCATTAATATTACAACATCTTGCAAGGTGTGGGACAGCCGAAAACCACTAGAAACGAGTAGGCAACAAAAACACTAACCTCATCAATATCATGGTAGGAATTGGACTTTCTCTTACTCAGCTTCTTTTGTGGCTTGATTCTATTCTTCCTAATGTTTCTGTTATCCTTACCTGGTAATAGACTACGACATTAAAAAGCAACTAGGCCGTACTCCTCAGGAGACGGCCTAGTTGCTTTTGATACGATAACAAAAATGCTTCCGCGCTCAGGCAAAAAAGCTTGGACGCTGCAGATATTCCGGATGCCAGCTCGCGTCACGGCGGCGCAATGCACGCGCAATGGTCAGGATAGCCTCTTCGCGTTCACGTTGATGCTTATCTGAACCCCGGGCTGCGAGGTACTCCCCTACGATCTCCCATTCAAACGAATCGGTGCGTGAGTCGTAAATCCCCACAGGAACACGGTTTTCATCCGTCAGCATCAGGCTTTGCACCAACTGTGCTTCTTCTTGTGTCGGGCAGCCAATGTGCTGGTACTGCTCATTTAAAGTATATATGACCGAGTACCGGTTTTCCGAATAACCTTCTTCTTTTAGTGGTGCGCGGTCTGTGAAAAACTGACCCAGGAATGCCCGGAAACCTACCGGCGCATTTTTGCTTTTACTCTTTTTTACTTGTTTCATGGTATTGAATTTTACTGAATGCCTTCAAGGCAATATTTTCAGGAGGTTTTTAGTCATCTATTAATACGCCCCTCAATAATGGTAAAGTACTAAACAATATCAATCAGTCACATTACATCATCAGAACAATATTTTACATTACCGATACTAACTATTATTGTTTATCAATAGTTTACAAATTTAAAAATTCCCTCTCTATTTGCGCAAAATTCTTCATATTGGCATTTTAACTTATTGAAATAATCCTATTCAATACCCTTCCCAATTGATCTGTCGCTGCGATTGGCGCAAAAAAAATCGCCGACGGGCTATGCTTTCCCGCCAGCGATCGATCACTGTTTGGTACAGGTTGATGTTGCATACAGTGACGCAGCTTTCCGGCTTATGCCTCCTGCATATATGCTTCTTCGATGAGCCTTTTAATATCCTCTTCGCATTCCTTCACACGAAGGGAAATACTGGTAGCCAGCCAGATCGTGGATCCATGGCTATATCCCATATAGTACAGGATCTTCTCCACACTTACGTTCAGGCTTTCGTCGAATTCGCCGGTAACTTTAATGAATGGCATCATGGTCTGAGGATTTTTGATTTACTTAAATATAATCAATTTACTTTGATTATACCTATTTTTTACCAAATAATTCCTATAAAATTTTCATCTGAACGCAGCATGGTATAGGGTAATATCGGGACGTTGAGTTGAATGAATCAGGCTTTTTCCAGCAGTTCTTTCAAGACCAGCGCCTGATTGCGGTCTTCTGTTTTCGCGGCAAAAAGCAGGGTAACTACTTTATGATCTGCAACGGTCTCGCGCAATGCAGTTAGCGCGTCGGAATCTTTCAGTTCTGCCCTGTAACGGGCACTGAACTCGTCCCATTCGTCCATATGCGCGTGAAACCACGTTCGCAGCTCGTTGGACGGCGCTACTTCCTTCATCCAGCGGTCAATACCGGCCGCTTCCTTTGTGAGACCGCGCGGCCACAGGCGATCTACCAGTATACGGTAGCCATCGGTGTCCGCAGCGGGTTCGTAAATGCGTTTTGTTTTGATTGTCATCGGCTTTCGATTAAAGGTATCACAACCCTCTAAAGTTAGCCATGTCTGCCGGTTCCCGGCCATTGTTGAAGCTCTATTTTTATCCGGACTTCATTTTCCGCCGGATTTGCAGCATTTCACGCCATTAGTCAGTTCAGGTTCCTGAATGCGCTGGGCGATTTGCCCGTTTTGGTTTTAAAGATTTTGGTAAAATGGGAAGGATGCTCAAAACCGAGGTCATAGGCTATTTCGCTGATCGACTGTTCGGTCCCCCACAAAAGCGATTTTGCTTTGTCGATCATCCGCAAATGAATATGCTCCTGGGTAGTTTTGCCCGTAAAGCGGTTGAGCAGATCAGACAAGTAATTCGGCGAAAGGTTCAGCTCAGAAGCGAAGTACTTAACATTGGGCAAGCCCGTCTCGATCAACGTGTCCCTGGCAAAATAATCGTTCAACAGTCGTTCAAAATGCTGCACGAGGTCGTTGCTCACCTTTGCACGGGTGTAAAACTGGCGGTCGTAGAACCGGTCGCAGTAATTGAGAAGCAGCTCAATATTGCCGGTAATGAGCCGCAGCGTGTGCTTGTCGATATTCTGGGAATATTCCCGCTCGATCTTGTCCACGCAGTCGCGGATAAGCTGCTTTTCGTCCTCGGAAATGTGCAATGCTTCATTAACATCGTAGTTAAAAAACGAGTATTGGTGTATCTTTTTTCCAAGTTCGGTGGCATTGAGCAAATCGGGGTGGATAAAAAGCGCCCAACCCTCCTCGACGCCCGTTTCCTCAATGCTGCCCGTTATGACCTGCCAGGGCGCGGTGAACATCAGAGAGCCCTCACTGAAATCGTAATGCCCTTTCCCATACTTTAGAACTCCATGAATGCGCTTGCAGGAGATCGTGTAAAACCCAAACCGGAAGGCCGTCAGCGCGCGCGGGCATTGCGCGTAAAACCGGGTGTTATCGATCAGGCTGATCAACGGGTGTCTGGGCCTGGGAGCGCCAACATAATCGTGCAAGCCGCTGATGGTTTCGATATCAAGGTACTGGCTGGTCATAAACGGAAAAACAGCTGAGTGTTAATGCTAAATATGGCTGGCAATCAGGTTTTTGATCGCAAGGTCGTCCATTTCTTTCCGGGCCTGGAGCAGCTGCACTGCGTCGGCGCCAACCGGGTAACGCAACTGCTGTGAACCGTCGCTGGCCGCTTCGAAAATAGCCTCGGCCACTTCCCATACGCGTTCGGACATCGGCCAGTTATCGACCTGTCCGGCAAAAGCGTCGTAGGCAGGCATATAATCCAACAGATCGCCCGCACCAAAAGTTGCCAGCGACCGGCCTGCAAAATCGGTTTTATAACCGCCCGGCTCCACGATTTTCACCTGAATGCCCAGCGGTTCGAGTTCGTATTGCAGCGACTCAGACAGTCCCTCCACCGCATATTTGGTAGCATGATATAATGTAGAGAACGGAAAAGCGATGCGGCCGCCCATCGAGGCCACGTTGATGATCACCCCGCTCCTGTTGCTACGCATATACGGCAACACCGCTTTGATCACCTCGATCACACCAAACACATTCACATCGAATTGCTGCCGTACCACCTCCGCCGGAGCCGCTTCCAGCACGCCCAGCGAGCCAAATCCTGCATTATTCACCAGGGCATCAATGCTGCCGAAGCGCGAAATACCTTCTTCGACTGCCTTTTGTATACTTTCGACGTCTGTCACGTCGAGGCGCACCAGCGCCACACGGTCAAGCGCGCGCAGTTCCGTTTCTTTTTCCGGCGAACGCATCGAAGCGATTACATTCCATCCGTTTTTATGAAATAACCGTACGGCATCCTTTCCAAATCCCGAAGAAGCGCCTGTAATCAAAACTGTCTTTGTCATCATTTTGGTTTGTTTAATTGATGGATGCAAAGTTGGCGGGTACAGGGCCGGCCGGCTTATAGATTTCTATGCAAGTCTTATACTTTTCAACGGACCGCCCATTTGATTTTCCCTTCGAACGGATCGCTATTGACCACATATTTGCTACCCTTTTTGGTGAGAACAAGCTCCTTTACCCGCTCCTGCCCGGGCAAAAAAAGCTGCACTTTGGCCCTAGCGCCGCCCCCGTAACGCACCAATGTAATGCGCGACCAGTCAATATCCCCCGTCGACTGCGCAACCCCCACATGCGGAAGCACTGCTCCCTCACGCACCATAATTACCACATCCAAATCCCCGGCTGCGATTTCGTGCCAGCCGCTTGCGTAAGTTTTACCGGTCTGGTAATCGGTCCAATGCCCTTGCGGCAGATATACGCTGCGCGTTTTGCCGTTTTCAAAAAGCGGTGCAACGAGTAGGTCCGAGCCCAGCATGTACGCATTATCCACCAGCCACGCTCCGGCGTCGTCCGGGAACTCGACGAGCAGTGCCCGCACCATCGGCAAACCTCTCTCCGATGCGAGTTTCGATTGGGTATAAATGTAGGGCATGAGCTTGTACTTCATCTCTACGGCTTTTCTGAAATAGTTTTGAAAGTCCTCGCCATATTCCCACGGCTCCTTGGGCGCTTGCCCGTGCGTACGGCTGTGCGATGCGAGCAGTCCCATCGGTAGCCAGCGGCGATAAAGATCTTCCGGTGTTTTCATGGTAAACCCGCCGATATCGTGGCTCCAAAACGTAAAACCGGAGAGTCCAAGTGACAGACCACCGCGCAGCTGCGCTTCCATGCCTTTGTTGGTCGTTTCGGCGTCGCCTCCCCAATGGATCGGGTAGCGCTGGCTACCTGCCCACGTGCTGCGTGCCCATATGATATTGTCACCGGTCATTTTACGGGTCAATTCGGAGACGATCTTGTTATATCTCAGCGGATAGAGATTATGCTCATAAAAACCGGTTCGTCCCGACGCGTAAATGCCTGATAGCGGCGCTGCCTCTCCAAAATCGACCTTAATGGCCGAAACACCGAGTTTGAGTAACCCGGCTATTTTACCCTCATACCATTGAACTGTATTCGGGTTCGAAAAATCAAGTACTGCGTCCTCATAAGGCAACGTTCCGTTGGCATTTTTTACGGCTAAACCGTTCGCTACGATCTCGGGGTAAAGGTCGTTCTTAGGCACAAAATAAGGTAGCTGCCATAGCGAGGTACGAAACCCCTGTTTTTTCAGGTCAGCGATCATCCCTTCCGGATCCTTGAATCGGCTCGGTGCGAACCGGTAATCGCAACGCCAGTCGGTTTCAAACCAGCCGGTATCGAAATGGATCACGTCGGATGGAATGCGGTTTTGGCGAAGTTTGGCGGCTACATTCCGGCCATCCTGCTCGGAGAAATACGTAATGCGGCTCATCCACAGCCCGAACGACCACAAAGGCGGCATCGAAGCCTTGCCGGTAAGGTCGGTGTAGGCATCCAGAATGTCTTTGGGCTGCCCAAGGAATACAAACAAATCGAGGTTTTCGTCCCCGATCTGCATCGCATTCGACTCCCCGTAAGTAGCCCCGAAATCGCAGGTAATGGGCGATGTGGTGTGCATGAACATACCATAACCGCGTGAGCTCAGGTAAAATGGAATGGGTTTGTACATGGTCTGCGTTTCGACGCCGTTCGGATCGTGGGTCCAGAGCACCAGTTTCTGCCCGTTTTTGTCCAGACGGGTGAATGACTCGCCGCAGCCGAATATCTTCTCGTCAGGCGAAATGGAAAACACCGCTGCCACACTGCGCGAATAGTCGGACGCCCTGCGGACAAACGAAAAAGGCAACGTAGGTGTGTAGGAAGCCTTGCCATCGGCCTGGCTGCGGGTTTGGGTCAAAACCTTGCCATGGGTATCGCGGATAAGGATCTTCCAGGGGTTTTCATAAATCGTCACCGACCCGTAAGTGCCGGTGTATTGATGCCCGCCGCTAACCTTACTGTACTTCCATGAAGCGTCCTTCGCGGGCTCGCCTGTGAGCATGAGCGATGGGCCCGACGCAGGCCCCTGCGCACCCGTGTTGGCACGTATCCGTACTGTACGCGGGGAGGTGAATTCGATGAAAAATGGCAGAACAGGATCCTGGGCGTATTCAATGGACGGGAACTCGTTGCTGAATGAGCGCTTGTAGCTCAGCATCGAGTTATTGAAGTTGTGGGCCGAAAACGGTTCATTTCTTTTCCATTTGATCTTCCCCGCACCCGTGGTAGGATCAAATGCCGCGAGGCTGTCAGCGAAGAAAATGGTGTTGGAAAAATCCCGGAAATCGCCGCTGATATCGACCGGCTCGTTGACCAGTTTGCTATGCTGGGCATTGGTATAGAAACTGGTGAGCAGCGATAGCAGAAGGCTGTAAGCTATAAGCTGTAAGCCGTAGGCTATGTGCTTTAAGCTATAAGCCTGAGGCGTTGAGCTGTTAGCAATGTATTGTAAGCGGTAAGGGGACCTGCGAACTGGATTCTTTAAGTGGTACATGGAGTGCTTTTCAAAGATGATACCCGGCATCAGCGGGTGATAAATTTCCTGGCAGCCGACTGCCCGGCAGGGCCGCCAGGAGCCTGATCAGGAAAAAAATGGCGGCATTCGGAAGATTTGTCCGGCCACCGGCGGGCAACCCGGCAATAGCATTGCGAGCACCCAACCGATGGCGGATAATGCGTTTTTCGGCGTATTACCTATTTTTTCACAATCCTGAAATTGTCTACGCTGCCATTGAAGGAGGCGATGGCCACGTCAGGCGTGTTGAACAGCACTTTCAGGTCAGTGATTTTGGAGACGTCGGCAATCGTAGAGCCCGAAGCATTCTTGAATTCGGAAAGCTCGATGACCGCCGTTTTCCATCCGTTGGTCTGGTAACCTGCCGAAGCATATTCAGTAGAGTTCCAGGGCTGGAATGCGTACACATACTCGCTGCCGCCGGCGGTAATGGTAATGTCGTATTTACCTGCCTTCCAGGGCTCCGCAATGTTATGTTCAAACTTGAATTGCCTGCTTGCAGCGTCACCCGCCGCTAGCTTGAAATCGAAAGTACAGGTCGAAAATACCCAGCCGTCGTTGTAGCCGGCAGCGGGCAATTTGGTTTGCTTGATCCTGGAAAACTTCCCCGAAATGGCCTGCGCATCGGTTGCGGCAATGATCGGCGCACCGCCCCAGCATACTTCCGCATTCCAGGTAGTAGCAGGCACATCAAAATTCACCATATTTCCGGTGACGGCGTCGTTCATTTTAAAGCTCGTTTTAGCAGTACCAAACTCTCCTTCGACGGTAATGATGTCTACCGCCGCCGTAGCGGGCATTTTGGCCGTGATTTGCTTCACAGTCGAGCTCACCACCTGCAAGCTGGTACTGCCCAGTTTCACCGATTTGATATTATAAAAGTAATCCCCGTTGATCACCACCGTCCCATTGGCCTTCACAAACTCGGAATACAAGCCCGAAATGACCGGTACCGGCGCGGTCAGCACAAAATCGTAGGTAGCTTCGCCCCCTTTGGTCACGACTTTAATTTTGTTGGGCACCCCGGCGTCCACGGCTTTGGTAGGCGCATTAGCAGGAATGGTAATAATGATATTTGAGTTGCTGCCCAGTGCCGAGTTGAAGCTCGCTTCAAAATCATTGAAATATACTTTCAGCACGCTGCCCAGGTTCTGCCCCTGGATCACGATCAGGCTACCCGGCTCAGCAGCGGTCAGCGAACTGTCGGCTTTCGTAGGGTCAAGCAGCCGCACATTGCTGATAGCCGGCGCGCCGTCGATATCATCGTCATTACAGCTCTGGAACGATAGCAGCATTCCTACCGACAGCAGCAGTCCCAGCCCTGTTTTGCATATATTTTTGAAATTCATTGTGATCACGGATTTGGATTAGTCAACTAATTTGCTGAAATCAAAAGCAACCGGCTCGTTCTTCAGCGAAGGCGCATTCACGATCTCGCTTTCAGGGAATGGCAGGTACAGCGTGGCGTCGGTCAGCGGATAATACTCGGCCGGCGAGTAAGTCACATTGTATTTTTTGGGATTGATAGAGCCCGCTATGTAGGTCATCGTGTAGCTTTCCTTGTGCTGTGCGGCCGTATAGGCTATGGCTTTGGCAGGATTGAAATAGTACCAGCGTACAATCTCGTTCCACGAATTCCCCTCGAACACCGTTTCGATCCTTCTTTCCCGGAAAATATCCTCGAAAGTCACCGAGGTTTTAGCGGGCATACCGGCACGTTTACGCACGGCATTGAAGTACTCCAATGCTTTCGGATCGGAAGTGGTGGCGCTGTTACCGAGTACGGCGTCGGCGTAGATCAGGTATACTTCCGCAAGGCGCAGCATGTAGGAATTGATATTTGCAGCCATGAAGCCCCCAAGTCCGCCATTGTCCGCCGGAGAACCGATAATGTACTTTTTAATAGCCGACAATGCACCGGGACGGTTGTATTTCAGCCCGCCGGTCGCCTTTTTAATATTAGGATAAACATCGGTATCGAACATCGCGATCGCCTTTCTGCGCAACGAATCCGCCGGGTTTTCAGTAAAATACTTCACCAGGTCGGCCGACAGCCCCTGTGCTGCTCCCCAGCCGTCGCCTTGGTCGGTAATGCTTGCGTCATAGGCAAAATACGCCTGGAATGAGTTGTTCACACCCCAAGGGCTGCTCACAGGCATCCATTGCAGGGAGAAAAGGCTCTCGGGATTGTTCTTCGACGCATTGTGGTTGGCGCTCTCGAACAGCTCCGCATACGTAGGTGCGAGCGCGAGACCGCTTTTCGTGATCACGCTTTCGGCATAGTATTTGGCGCTATCCAGGTCCGACTGTTTGCGGGTACCGTTCTGGTTCAGGCCAGAGCGCATGAGGTACATGCGTGCGAGCATTCCCTCAGCCGAATATTTGGTGAGCCGGCCCTGCACGGTCGTTACCGGCAGGTTTTCGGCAGCAAAGCGGTAATCATTGATAATAAGTTTCCACACATCCTCGATCCGGTTGCGAACGGGCGGCGTGTTGAGCTGCGCCACATTGTCGTACACAATGGGAACCGCTCCCCAAGAGCTCACCAGGTAATAATAGGCCGTAGCGCGCATGAAACGGCATTCGCCCAGGCCTTGCGCTTTCACGGCCGCTGATGCGGTACTGCCCTGGGCTTCTTTGATCGCCTTATAGGCGTTGTTGGCCTGCGCGATGATTTTGTAAAACGACTTGTAGCCCGGCAAAAGCGTATTCACGTCAGTCGACGGAATGGCGTGCTTGATATAAGCCGTGCGGTCGTTGGAATTCAGGTTACCGGCGCGGGCTTCCTGGAATGCCATACTGGCCTTGTCGTTGAAATCGAACCAGACGATATTGTAGAGCGGCCCTGTTCCTGCCAGGATCTCATCATCGGTTTTGTAAAAGTTACCCGAGGTCATCGCGTCCAGCGGCGGATGGTTGAGGAATTCCTCGCCGCATCCCTGCAAGAGCATCATCGCTCCGATTGCCGCTATGAATCTGTATTTGAATTGCATATGAATATCTTTTTTAAATAAATGTTGGAGCTGACGGCTTAGAAATCAGCCAGCAAACCGAATGAATACATGCGTACCGACGGGTAACGGCCCGTATCGATGCCGGCCATCACAGTACCGCCGTAGTTTACCATCCCGATTTCCGGGTCATAACCCTTGTACTTGGTGATCGTGAAAAGGTTCTGCGCCCCTACCGATGCCCGCAAGCCTCGGATGAAGAAGTCTTTCAGCATTGATTTCGGGAAATTGTAGCTGATCGTGATATTTTTCAGGCGTACGTAGGTGCCGTCCTCGATGAAGTTGGTATTCATGCGGTTGTTGGCGTTGGGGTCACCTGGCGCGATGCGCGGGATCGTATAGCCCGGGTTGGTGAGTGTCACCGTTTCTGCATCGGCTGCATTGTAGCTGCTTGGTTTGGCGTAATTAGCCACCGATTTCCACTGGTTGCCGAACACGCCGCCGTTGCCGGGTATTTCGGCCCGGTAGCGCGGGTAATTGAGAATCTCGTTTTTGAAGCTTCCGGTCAAAAATGCATTCAGCTCGAAATTCTTATAGGTCACATTGTTGTTGAAACCGAGGGTAAATTTCGGCCACGGGTTACCAATCACCGTGCGGTCTTCGGCATCGATCACACCATCGCCGTTCAGGTCGCGGAACTTGGTGTCCCCTGCCCAGCTGCCCGTCGCCGGGTTGATCGTCAACTGGCCGTTCGAAGTCTGGATCGCGTGATTTTTAATATCGTTGGCGTCCTGGAAAAGGCCGTCGGCGATGTAGCCGGTGATCATGCTGGCAGGCTGTCCTACCTCCGTTTTGAAACCTACTGAAGTGGCATTCCAGCTTGGTGTGATCGGGTTCAGCAGTGAAGTCACCTTGTTACGGTCGAACGAAAGGTTAACCCCCATTTTCCAGTAAAAACCACCTTTATCGATATTGACAGTATTCAGCGTAAAGCCGATACCGCGGTTTTTCATCGAACCTGCATTCACCGCAGGCCAGCTCAGGTAACCCGGCGAGTAAGCGATATCACCGCCGTAGGTGAAAGGATAAGAGTTAACCGTAATAAGGCTGGTAATGTTCTTGATGTACGCATCCACGATCAGCTCCACGCGGTTGCCGAACATGTGCAAATCGAGCCCGCCGTTGATCACGTCGTCCTTTTCCCAGGTCAGGAACTGGTTGGCGAAATTGGAGGCCAGGAAGCCGGTTCCCCATCCGGTAGGCACAGTTTGCAAGGTCGAATAGATCGCATTGCCTCCGCTGCCCTGGTTACCCGAGCGTCCTACCTCGAAACGCAGTTTCAAATCGTTGATTTCCTTCACATTTTTCAGAAAAGGCTCCTCCGACACACGCCATGCCACCGATACGGCCGGGAAATTTCCCCAGCGGCGGCCTTCGCGGAAGGAAGAAGAACCGTCCCTCCGGTAAGTTCCCTGCAAGAAATAGCGTTCGTTGAAGCTGTAATTCACCCGGGCAAAATACGACTCACGCGAGCCGCCGCCCTTGCCGCTGCCATTGCTCACGTTGGAGATCACGGATGCGTCACCGCCCGAAAGCTCTTCAATGGTATTGGAAATAAACTTCTTACGCGTACCGGTAAGCGACTCGTACGCGTTCTCCTGCGCCTCGTGACCTGCCATCAGATTAATGCCGTGGCGGCCGAGTTTTAAATCATAGGTTAATCGGCTATGCAAACTCCACCAGGTATTGGTATTCACCGAGCGGGTCGATGTGGCTGCATCCTGCGAGACCACATAACCACCGATGGTATACGACGGGTGGAATGAATAGTATTTCAAAAATTCGGCGCTGCCGTTCGCTTCGGTGTGCCAGGTAAGGTTTTTGGCCAGTTTCACATCTGCAAAAAGGCTTCCCAAAATCGACGTCCGGCGGTTGTAATCGTTGTAGATCTTCGAGATCATGACCGGGTTGGTAAACTGGAACTGCGTGGAAGTTGGCCCGCCCCAGCTGCCGTCGGGGTTGGTAACCGGCACGCTCGGGTTCTGGTCCAGGGCCAGCTGGATAATGCCCCCGTTGTTGGTATTCACTTTCTCTTCGGTGATACCCACACTCATATTCGCACCGATTTTCAGCCAGCTGCGCGTCTGGTTTTCAAGGTTCAAACGGCTATTGTAGCGTTTGAAACCCGAACCTTCTACAATCCCTTTCTGGTTGAAATATTCTCCGGACAAATAGTAGGTCGATTTTTCGGTACCACCGCTGAGGCCCAGCGAGTATTTTTGAAGGGTTGTCGGGCGGAAAAGCGCGCTTTGCCAGTCGGTACCATTGCCCAGCACCGACGGATCGGCAAACTGCGGCTCGCTCGCCGTGCTGCCCACCGCCGCAGCTTCGTTTCTGAACTGCGCATATTCCCGCAGATTCATCACATCGATATGCTTAGGTTCCGCCTGAACGGTCACCAGTGAATTGAACGTGATCTTCGCCTCTCCCGCCTTGCCGCGCTTGGTGGTGATCATGACCACCCCGTTGGCACCTACAGCACCGTAAATGGCGGTAGCCGAAGGACCCTGCAACACGTTGATCGTCTCGATATCGTCGGGGTTAATGCTCGAAAGGATGTTCGAAAATCCGGTAGGACGATTGTTGGGGTCGTCCTTCATGTTATCAGGCTTGATCTGCACACCATCAATCACATATAGTGGCTGCGTGGTACCTGTGAGCGAGCTCAGACCGCGGATCAATACCGACGGCGCCGCACCCGGCTGGCCGGAGTTTTGCTGCACCAGTACGTTCGCCGCACGGCCCTGCAAGCCCTGTTCGAGCGAAGTATTGATCGTTTTGCTCAAATCCTTACCCGAAACGGTCACCTGTGAGCTGGAAACGTCTGTCTTTTTCATCTCGCCGTATCCTACTACCACGACTTCGTCCAGGGCGGAAATGCTTTCTTTCAGTTTAACGTCGATTTTGGTTTTGTTTCCGATGGCCACCTCCTGCGTCTCATACCCGATGAAGGAGAATACGAGCGTACCGCCCGATGCCGCTTCAATCGAAAACACCCCATTGGTATTCGTGGTCGTACCGTTGGACGTGCCCTTCACCACGACGCTCACGCCGGGGATCGCATCACCTTGTTCCAGGGCAACGACTGTCCCGGTAATGACTCTTTTAGCCTCCGACTGCGCCAATGCGCCGACGGCCGTACCCATGATCCCGAGTGATAGAAGGAGAGGTCGCAGCAACCCGGCCAGAAAGCGCAAACGCCGCTTTGCCAGCCTTGTTTCGTACAAATTTTGTTGCATGTTGTTTTGTTTTAAAAGTGACTATTGCTTCATCCGATTTAGACATTTCCGATATCCCGGGGTTGCGCACCGGACAATGGGACAAATCGAATGAATAGTTGGACAAATGTGTCTCTTAAAACCATGCAGCAAGGGATCCAAATGTTTACAAATAGGGCATCATTTGTAAACCAGCGCGAAAAATCGGGCTATTTTTTCGCCTTTTATTCCAGTTTAATAATGTGCAAGTGGTATAAACGGATGAGCAAGTAATGAGCAGGCATTAGCAAACGGATATAAGAGTATCGGAGTGACGCATTGTACTATTCCAGTATTAACAACCCGGAAGATCGCAACAAATGCTACCCCTGAATTGGATTTTCCGACCGTTCCCGAGCCGCCCTACGCCTCCGCGGCTTGCTTTTTACGGTACTCGGTAGGCAGCATCTGATACTCCTCTTTGAAGAGCTTGGTAAAGTATTTTGGATTGTTGAAGCCTACCTGATAGGCGATCTCGGCGACGGTCAGCTGGCTCTTTTCGAGCAAGCCTGCTGCCCTGCGAATACGGATAATGCGGATGAATTCGACCGGTGTTTTACCCGTTAGTGAAAGTATTTTTTTATACAAATAAACCCGGCTCATCGACATTGCCTCGCTGAGCTGCTCGACGGTGTATTCGGCGTTGGCCAGGTTCTGCTCGACTACTTTTACGGCGCTGTTCACAAACTGCTCGTCCATCGACCGCACCGCCACCTCGCTCGGGCGGATCTCGATGTGCTGCTGGAACTGCTTCTGCAACTGCTCCCGCTGCAAGATCAAGTTAGAAATCCTGACCTGCAAAATATCCAGCCTGAACGGCTTGGTCACATACGCGTCGGCACCGGTCTGGTATCCTTGCAGTTGTTGCTCGTCCTCAGCCCGCGCAGTGAGCAATACTATCGGAATGTGCGATACGCGTCGGTCGGTCTTGATACGTCGGCAAAGCTCGATCCCGTCCATTTCCGGCATCATCACATCGCTTACGATCAGGTCCGGGATATGGTCGAGGGTCACATCCAGGCCGGTCCGGCCATTTGCGGCTTCGAGTATCCGGTATTTTTTCTGAAATACTTCTTTGAGATACTCCCTGAACTCGTCGTTATCCTCCACAAGCAGGATCAGAGGCTTTTCCTTGCCCTCTTTTTCCTCGGCAAGGTCAATATCGATGGTCGCCAAGTCCGCGGAGGCCGGCTCTGCTACGTACGTGGGTACCTCACGCGTAGGGCTCTCGCGCAAGGGCAAAGTGACAGCGAATGTACTGCCCTTGCCCACTTCGCTTTCCAGGTCGATCCTGCCACCGTGCATTTTGACAAACTCGCTGGCAATAGAAAGCCCGATGCCGCTGCCCTGGTTCATGATGTGGCCGGGCATAGGATGCTGGTAAAAACGGTCGAATACCTTCTGCTGCGCTTCCGGCGGAATGCCGATGCCGGAGTCTTCGACGCTTATTTCCAAAGCCTCCCCGCCTTCGTGCTCCACCGTCCGCAGCCGCACGGTCACCTGCCCGTTTTCGGGTGTGAATTTGAATGCATTCGATAGCAGGTTATACATCACTTTGGACAATTTATCCTGGTCAAAATCGGCATAGCGCGATTCTACCGAACTTTCAAACCGGTAGCGGATGTGCTTGTGCTCGGAAAGATCGGAGAACGTCTGGGTGATTTGCCTTACAAACTGCACAATATCGCCGCGCTCGGGCATGAAACGGGTTTCCTCTACTTCCAGCTTCTTAAAATCCAGCATCTGCGTTACCAGGTTGAGCAGCCGCTGCGCATTGCGGTGCACAAGCGAGAGCTGCCGGTGCACGGTGTGATCGGAGCGGATGCCGCGCAGCAGGCTTTCGAGCGGCGTGAGCATGAGCGTAAGCGGCGTGCGGAACTCGTGGCTCACATTGGTAAAAAACTTGATCTTCATCAAATCCAGCTCGTGCATTTGCTGGGCATACCGTCGCTCCTGTTCCAGCTTGAAATTCATCCGCTCCCGTTCGATCAGAATCCAGCGGGCAATCATCAATGCACATGCTATCAATAAAAAATACAGCAGGTAAGCCCAGGGGGTCTGCCAGAAAGGCGGCAGAACCCTGATTTCCAATCGCCGTTCGGTCACAGCACCACCTTCTTTTGTTTTAACCTTAAACACGTAACTGCCCGGGTCAAGGTTGGTGTAAGTAACGCGGCGGGTGTTATCGGCCTCAAACCACTGGTCGTTAAACCCCTGTAAAGTGTACAGGTAATGGTTTTTCTCAGAATGCAGGAAGTTCAGGGCTGCGAATTCAATGGTGAATACATTCTGGCTGTGTTCCAGCACAATGCGATCGGTGGTTGAAATGGATTTTTCCAGAATCTGGCTGCCATCCGCGAGCGTTCCGGGACGAATGCTTTTATTAAATATTTGAAAATCCGTAAGCACTACCTTCGCAGCCGTACGCTCGTCCGTCACCTGCGCGGGATCGAAAATCGAGAAACCGTTGGCCCCACCGAAAACCAGGTCTCCTGAATGCAACCGCAGCGCCGCGTTCTCGTTGAAGCCGCGGCCTTGCAAACCATCGACCTCATTGAAGGTATGTACCTGAAAGCCCGTAGGAACACCGCCGGCGCCCCGTTTGGTAACCTGCAGATTGACGACTCCTTTCGGGGTACCGAGCCATATTTGCTGGCGGGCGTCGACTACTACGGTCAATATCGAATTGTCAGGCAACCCGTGACGTGTATCGTAAGTTTCAAATGCATTTCGCCCGGCATCGTAGCGGTTAAGGCCTTCGGAAGTCCCGATCCAGATGGCGCCGGTACTGTCCAGCGCGAGCGACATGACTGCGTCGCTGCTAAGGCCGGCAGTGTCACCCTTGGTATGCTTATAATGCACAAAACGACCGGTTTGGCGCATCAGTACATCGATTCCGTTCGCGGTCCCTATCCACAGATTGCCCTGCTTGTCTTCCAGCATGGCCGAAATGTAATCGGAACGGACCGAATTGGGCGCAAGGTTGCGGTAGTGCCGGAATGTCTTCGATGACCTGTCGAACAAATCCAGGCCATCGGCCATGGTACCGACCCACAACCGCCGGCGCGAATCTTCGAATATCTCCCATACACGGTCGTCTACCAGACTCGTCGAGTCGGCCGGATCGTGCAAATAGCGGGTAAATCGCTGACCATCAAAGCTATTAAGCCCCCCGAAATAGGTCCCAATCCACAATACATCCTGCCGGTCGAGAAAGAGACTGACAATCACATCGTTACTCAAACTATTAGGATCACCCGGCTTGTTCCGGTACTGCCGGAAGCTATTGTTCCTTCGGTCATAGTAAATCAGGCCTCCGCCATTGGTACCAACCCAAAGATTGCCCTTGCGGTCTTCGGCAAACACGTTCACATCGTCAAACGGCAGGCTACCTGCATCACCAGGCAAATGCCGGACAAGCGAAAACCGGAAAATATGCTCGTGGTAATTACAAAAACCCTGCTTGTAGGTACCTGCCCAAATCATGCCCGTGGCATCTTTATACAATGCCTGGATACTATTCTGGCTGATCGTTCGCGGGTCGCCCGGGTTAGAATGCAGCGTGGATACCCTGCCTGTGGCTTTGTCGAGAATGTTGATGCCGCCATGGTCTGTGCCGATCCAGATGCGTCCGTCGGGCCCGGAGATCATTGCGCTCACCGCATTATTGCTGAGCCTGAAATCGGGCCCGGCCGTGCCTGCCATACGGAGGATATTCTTCTTAAAATCGAAATTGAATGCGCCGACAGCCGCCTTGACAATGTATACCCAGGGCTCGCCTTGCCCGTCTACAAATACCTTGTGGTTGGAGAGCTTGCCCAGGTTACGGCGCTGCAACAATGTGCTTTGAATATCGATCGCGTGCGTGGCCGCATTCACGCGTGCAAGAAAGCCGTCGTCGCATACGACCCACAGGTTTCCCTGCGCATCTTCGTCGAAATCTGATATCGCCCGTGTGCCCGGCACATTCTGCGTAGGCCCAAATTTGACTTTAACAAGCTGTTTGGAAGCCGTACGGTATTTCAGCAACCCAAGCTTGTTATGACTGATCCAATAGTCGCCCGAGCGGGTTTTGATAATGCGGTTGAAATCTGCGTCTTTCAATCCGAAATGCTTTGCAGCGCGGTTCGCATTGCGATCGATCGCTTCGGTAACCGGGTCGTAAATATCGAAGCCGAGCAGGGTACGAATCCAGATGTAGCCTTGGGGGTCTTCAAACAACGCAGTCACCTGATGGTCGGAAATGCTGGCCGAATCGGCCGGATCGTGTTTGAACACACGGAATGAATAGCCGTCGAAACGGTTTAGCCCATTGGCCGTGCCGATCCACACGAATCCGCGGCTGTCTTTTAAAAAACAGTTAACCTGATTATGGGACAGCCCCTTTTCGGTGTTATAGCGAACAAATTGGTAATCTGCTGGCCGTGCCGCGTCAGGCTGAGCAATACTACCTCTCACCCAACCGATAATCCCTGCCAGGATCAGCCACCAATTGATTGTCCACCGATTCATCCCCGTGAAGGTAGCATCGTTTTTCTTCAAATGGAACTCAAAATTGTTATCTCAAACCGGCAGAACGGGTAGAGTGACGGCTGTGGATAGACTAGGCCATCCTGCCGGTTCAGGTACGATCCGGCAGGAACCTGTATGTTCAATCTGCTGACTCATTACTCCGTCCGCAGGCTTTTTACCGGGTTCATCAAGGCGGCTTTGACACTCTGAAAGCTGACCGTCAGCAACGTCACCGCCAGCGCTCCCATACCCGCAAATGCAAAAATCCACCATGACAGCTCGGTTCTGTAAGTATATTGACGCAGCCAGTTATTGAGGAAGTAATAGGCAACCGGCGAAGAGATCACGAAGGCGATCAGGGCCAGAACGATGAAATCCTTCGAAAGCAATCCCCAAACATGCAGCACCGATGCCCCGAGGACTTTCCTGATGCCGATCTCTTTCGTACGCTGTTCGGCGGTAAAGGCAGCCAGCCCAAACAGGCCCAGACAGGAAATAAAAATGGCCATCATGGTGAACACAAAGCCCAGATAACCCATCCTTTCTTCGCTGGCGAATTTCAGCGCATATTCCTGGTCGGCAAATTTATAATCGAAAAGCGCGGAGGGTACCAGCTTTTTAAAAACGGCTTCCAGTTTGGGTAATGCTTCCGATACGCTCACATTTGGATTAAGACGGATATTGATCCAGTCCTGCGTATTTTCCAGGAAGAATACAGTTGGAACGGCGGACTCAAAAGGCGACGTAGCAACCATGTCCTTGACTACCCCCAGGACGAGGTATGGCTTTGGTTTACGCCAACGCGGCCCCCATACCACAGTCTCCCCAACCGGATTTTTAAGCCCCATCTGTTTTGCAAAGGACTCATTGACGATAAAGCCTGACGAATCGCTCGCGTATCGTCTGTCGAAGTCCCTGCCGGCAATAAATTCCCAGCCCACTGTTTTTCCGTACTCCGCACTGACCGGCAGCGTCCCGCACCCTCTGGGGCAAGTTATTTCTTCTCCCTTTCGGGAAAAGCCGGCATTCCACATCGTAATTTCCGTCACGGAACTCCTGGATTCTGCTACTTCCTCGACCACACCGGTATTTTTCAATTCCTGCCGGAGCAGGTCTGTCTTTCCTGCAAAATCGGGCGTCTTTTTCCTGATCTGTAATAATCCGTTCCGGTTATAACCGACCGGCCTGTCTTTGACATGCTGAATTTGCCTGTATATCAGCAGCGTACTGATAACCAATATGAGGGATACGGTAAACTGAATAACGACCAACACATTACGCGGCATGGCGGCCCGGTTTCCTGCGCCCACCGCGCGCTGCACGACCATCCCTTTCAAAACCTTTACCGGCTGAAAACCAGACAAATAAAAAGCCGGATAGCTACCGGCGGCAAGGCTGGTCAATCCGATAAAACCAAGGCTCGCCAACCAGAAGCGGGTGTTTACCCAGGGAAAGTCCAGCCGCTTGGAGGTTATGTTGTTAAACCAGGGTAATGAGAGATTAACGATCAGAATCGCAATGGCAAATGCTAGCAAAACGACCAGAAATGATTCACTTAAAAACTGCCCGACGAGTTGTCCGCGCAGGGAGCCGACAGCCTTGCGAATGCCCACCTCCTTAGCCCGGTTCATGGAACGGGCCGTTGCTAGGTTCATGAAATTAATACATGCCAATAGTAAAACAAATGCGCCGATAAGGCCGATCAGCCATACCAGCTGTACCGGCCCGGTATCGTCCAGATCGTAATGACCATACAAATGCCACCGGCTCATCGGAAGCAGGCATATCTGCGGATGTCGGGCCAAAACATCTGATGTCCCTTCCAGTTTTTTGAGGTTGTTGAGCTCGATATCCCTGATGGCGGCAGAGACCTGATTGATGTCCGCCTCAGGCCGAAGTTGTACGACAACCGACAGGAACCAGTTGTCCCACTGTTGCTGGCGGACCCAGGGGTTGACGGAAGTCCATAAATCGAAGGGGGCAAAAAAGCGGATGTCATTGAATTCGGTATTACCTGGCAAATCCTCATAAACGCCTGTTACTTTTGCGTCCATGCTCGCGTCAATCCTGATCAACTTGTTCATCGGATCTTTGTCGCCGAACATAGCTCTTGCCGCCGAAGCCGATAGTAAAATAGAATGCGGATCGGTGAGCCCTGCCCAACTGCCCCGGAGCATCTTTAAAGAAAGCATTTCGGCAATGCCTCCTTCGATGAAAAGTCCCTTCTGGCTCAGCTTCTTATCACCACTTGACAAAATGTAATCTTGCGACTCCCGGGTAATCAGAATATGCTTAAAGTAGCCCGCATAATTCGATTTGAGCTCGGTTGCCACCGGGTAAGGCAGCATCACATTGGAATAGCGGGTCCCGTCGTCGGTTCTCGTCCCCCGCTCGGTCACCTTGGCAATGCGGTCGTAGTTTTTGTGATAGGTATTGAAAGTCAGCTCATCCCATAGCCACAAACCATTGAGTATCACGACGGCCATACCGACAGCCAGCCCGCTGATATTGACAGCGGAATAGGCTTTGTTCTTGACCAAATTACGAAAGGCGATTTTGAAATAATTACGGATCATAGCGAGGTTACCGGGACAGTAATCTCACATCAAAATGTAATGCCAGTACAAAAAAAGGCTTCTACGGCGTATAGATCGGCAGAAAAGCAGGGCTCCACCGTTCAGAATCGGACGGAACCACGTCCGTGATTGGACACCGGGTTCGCATGGTTCGGCCCCGAACCTGCCCCATCTTCACCTGAACGTTGAAACCACCGACTCATAAGCTGGTTTCAACGACACTTTCCGGCTTTCTACCGCCTCTGCATTGCCCGTTGCAGCCGCACCCTCTACTTTCGTTTCACTCGGTTCCGGCCGAAAATCATTCAACAGTGATATTTAACCAAAACTTGAAATCATGAAAACGAAACTCATTTTTTCCACTGCCATAGCGGCCCTGAGCGTCGGCATCCTGCAAACAGGATGCGAGAGCAGAAAAAAAGCCGAAGCCAAATACGAGGCCGACTCGCTGAAAGACGACAAAGTCGCTTACGATACCGCTTACAAAACCGAGCAGATCGCCGAACCCGTGTTGGCTCCATCTGAAAGGCATTTCGATACGGCTGTGAAATACCTGGATGGAAAAGAGTACAAAAAAGCGACCACAGAGATCGGCGAGGGTATTGTCGCCATCCGAAACGAAGGAGCGACGGATAAAGGCGAGCTGAAAGCCGAATTTTCGAAATCCGTCAAACACTTGGAGCAACTGCAAAAACTTGCCAGGGAAGGCAAGCTGACATCGGCCGAGCTCAAAAAGGGCTTTTGGCCAGCGGAAATGATGGTAACCCATTACGCGATCGAAAAATGGGAAAGTATTCCCGAATTCGAAGTCAAATCCAACGACCATCTGCGGACCGCGCTCGACGGCCTGGAAAGAAAAACAGCCGACAGCGAAGCGTCCATAAAACAAGAAGGTAAAAAGCTGATCACTGAAACACGCAGCCTTTTAAAAACAGCCGAACGTGGCGCGGGGGCCGATGTGCAAAAAGCCCGGGATGATCTGAAACACCAGACCGCAAAGCTGAAAGCCTATATCAGGAAAAACATCTGACGGCTCAAAGTACTTCCATATCAAACTTTAAACCTGCACTATTATGAAAACCAGCATTCATGCATTGGTAGTTACTGCCCTTTTTGCCATGGCCGGCTGCGCCTCGGTAAAGGTAGACCAGGTCGATTCGGCCCACCTGGCCAACTATAAAAAATACACCTGGGTAAAACCGGAAGAAAAAACCTCGCAGCTTCCCCAGCTATCCAATACGATCACCGAAGAGAATATCCATTCGGCGGTAAAAACCGAGTTCGCCAAAAAAGGCATCGTCGAGGATGACCAGCATCCGGACCTGCTTTTGATGTACCACATTTTCACCAGCCAAAAAACCGAGAATGTCCCTAATCCTCCTGTCTATCCCTATTATGGCTATGGCTTCGGCCCACGCGCTTACTACTTTCATGGCCAGTTGATACCGATAGCCTACGCGGGTTACTACAATCCGTGGAACACAGGCTACCACCAGGAACATTATACCGACGGCACGCTGATTATCGACGTGATAGATGCCAAAAACAACGAGCTGCTCTGGCGGGGGTCTATGGAAAATCCTGTGAACGACGCAGGCAGCCTCAGCAAGCAATTTGCGAAAGAGGCGATGCAGATCCTGGGAAAATACCCGGATGCGAAATAAGGCATATCCTTAGCCGAAATAATCCGGCAGGAAGCGGATCTTAGGCTTAATCAGGCTTGCCGCACCCTTCACCAAAAACCGGTTTGAATGTTTTGTTTGATTGCCTTATCCGGTTAGTTCCGCCTACGGGTGTCTTTGCCATCAGGTTGCCCTCCTCCGGCAATCTGGTGGCAACTTGCCATTCGCACCGAAAATTAAATCTATTTGATAAATAATTCTATGAAGCAGAATGGGGCAAAAAGCTCCCAAAAGGCACTGGACTTGGCTTTACTGCCCACAAAAGCTTTCAGGCTTACTAATTATACACCTATCCTACTTTGTTTGCACCCAGGTCAATATTTTATCAATATAACCAGGTCCTTCCGGCTTGCTACCTTCTGGACTACCCAAGTAATGGTTACAGCCTACACAGGTGTCATATACTAAATTGGTCTTTCCAAGGCGCAGAAATTCAAGCCGGACATAATCCAGCCCGTAAATGGGAGAACTATCGTCCCGGCTGGCAGCGATCATATAGATAGGTATCGATAATTTACGCAGCTGCTCAAAGGGAATCAGGGTACCAAAACTGGCCCAACGCAGGTAAGAATGGCCTCCCACTTCTCTATCGGTCGCGGTCGGATTTTTATAGATGTCGGCAATACGCTTAAAGGCAGCTTCAACACTATCCTGAGCCTGCTGATGGGTTAGCTCGCCTTTGGCGGCTTTGATGCGCCAGCTCATGATTCCATCGTACAGTTGATTAAGCCCGCTTCCAACGACAGATGCGATGTGCGTAACGCGCTTGTCTTCAACGGCCAGCGATGCAACTACCTGCCCGCCTTCGGAGTAACCGTATGCGATGATCTTTGTCCTATCCCAAAAACCATGGTTAATCAGATAGCTCATAACGGCCTGAGTGGCTTGCACGCGCCATTGCAAACTAAGGCGTTTTGTATATTCCTTGGAAGGCCTGTGGGCGAACAAAACCTGCGATGGGTTCTTTTGATATTCTGCGACGGTTAGATCGAGAGCCAGCGTGTCACAAAACGAGGTGCCGGGTTTGCCCAGGATGATATAATGATACTTCTCTTTCGTCTTTCCGTATAATTCTTCATTGAAAGTAGTGGGCGTGGTTACAAATTTTTTCCCTTGAACATACAGGCATAAAGGAAGTCCCCCGCTGCCGTTGACTTCAATAAACAGTGGAGCTTTTCGACGAATATTCACCGTATCAACATAGAATTGAATCAGGCCTAGTTTCTTGTCTTTTATGGAAAACTCCTTCAAACCGTGCCCGTCGGGAGTTACCGACTGAGCCATTAATATATTTTTGAATAGCAGCAGCGCAACTAACAATGGTGTAACTCTCATAAAACTGATAAGTCGAATGAATGTGGCCTGCCCATAGATAGGCATAATAACTGAAACAGCAGTTTGCAGAATTTTACTCGCCATCCTACTCTTTCTGTTGGTATACACGCGCTCGGCAAACTCTTCCGGGACCAAGCTGCAATCAGCCTTCCACGATTTGGCCGTCGGCCATATAGATCCTACGGTCGGCCCGGCGTGCGAAGTCTTCATCATGCGTAACGACCAGAACCGTTTGCTGCCTTTCCTTAGCCAGCTCTTTGAACAGGCCAAATACGGTCGCACTGTTGGCACTGTCCAGGTTACCGGTAGGCTCGTCGCCCATCACAATCGAAGGATCGTTGATCAGCGCCCTGGCAATGGCGACGCGCTGCTGCTGCCCACCGGAAAGCAGTGCGGCCCGCTTGGCGGCCTGGCTGTCCACGTCCAGCAGTTTTAATAAATCCATAGCCCGCTGCTCGATCTGATCCTTGGGGTACAAGCCCAGCTTACGGGCCGGCAGCATGACATTTTCCAGGGAAGTAAATTCGGGAAGCAGGTAATGGAATTGAAACACAAAGCCGATATGCTGGTTACGGAATGCGGCGAGCCACCTGTTGGTCTTGCCTTTCATCTGTTCTCCATTAATGATGATGCTGCCTTCAAAGTCGGTATCCATCGTGGAGAGCAGGTATAATAAGGTTGATTTCCCGCTGCCCGACTTACCCGTAATAGCAACGAATTCGCCTGCCTTCACCTGGAAGCCGACATCTTTGAGTACCTGGTTGCGGACAGGTTCTGTAAAATACTTATTCAGTTTTGCGACTTCGAGTATGTCCATAACTATCCTCTTAAAATGGAAATAGGGTCCATCTTTGCGGCTTTCCTGGACGGCAAATATCCCGACAAGGCCGTCGTCAGTATACCGAATGTGAAGCCGGTGATATAATAAACAGGCTTGAAACTGACCGGCAAATGATCGAGCGTGATCATTACGTCGCTGTTAAACGGGACTTTGGATACCGCATAGGAGATCAAAAAACCAAACACCAGGCCCATCACCGCGCCGGCAGCCCCGATCACCAGCGCCTGCGTTAAAAAGATGCCCCGGACATCCGAATCGGAAAAGCCGGTTGCTTTCAGGATGGCAATCTCCTTCATTTTTTCATAGATCATCATCGTCAGGATATTGAATATGCCAAAGCCTGCGACCAGCAGAATCGTACCCGCCACCCCATAAACGATCATTCTTCTCAGCACATCCCCTTCCAAAAGAGAGGCGTTGTCCTTTTTCCAGTCCGAGCCTTGATAATGGTACCTTGCCTGCCACTGCCCGGACATTTCCGGGGCCAATTCTTTGTCGAAAAGTTTGACTTTAATCTCTGTCAGATAGGATGCGGGAACACCCAGCAGTTTCTGGACCGTTTTGATGCTGGCATAGCATTGCTGCTTGTCGATGTCGGTGAGGCCTGTTTTGAAAATCCCGGCTACTATCACCGCGAAATTCCCCCCTTTTTCAGTGGTAATAATAATCTGGTCGCCCGTTGTCACGTTCAGCCGTTTGGCCAGGCCGACGCCCATCAGGATGCTGTTGGTTTTAACATTGACTTCCTCGTAGCTGCCTTCGATGACTTTACCGGACAGATTAAATAGCTGATCTTCCCTTTCCAGGTCGACGCCGTTGATTTTGCCGTTTAGCGAAGAAGAGCCAAGCCTGAAAAATACCTGCGTGGTGATCGCCCCCGAGGCGGCCTGAACACGCGGATCGGCCCGCAGCTCCCCCAGCACCTGGTTAACATCTTTTAAATTAAGCAGAATGTCTTTGGGTTTCTGATGGTGTACCTGGTTGATAGCGCCCGGGAAGCGCCTGTCCAACAACGATTGGTCCGCTATCTGCACTTCATTGTACATCCGAAGGTGGGGAGACTGCTGGAAAACCACATCCTGGGTATACTCGTTGGTCCCCTGGATAAAGCTCACCATAAAAATGAACACGGTGATACCGAACGCAACCCCCGCGGTGGCAACCAGGGTCTGCCGCAGCTTAGCCTTCATATAAGTGGCGGCGATAGATGCCGACAAAGCGATATTAGTGAGCCGCTTTTTCATATCCGTTATGGGGCTTTTTCATAAACAAGGTCACCGGCTTTCAGCCCGCTTTTAACCTCAGTCCATTGACCGCTCCTTACGCCGGTATTCAATTTCTGTTTAACCACCTTCCCGCCAGGTCCTGCCGCCCATACCGAGTCGCCCGGCAGTAGAAAAGTGCTGGGTATGGCCAGCGCATTGCCCTGACGTATGAGGATATTAGCCTCCACCGAAGATTGGGGAAAGAAACCAGCGGTGCCGGCTACATTGGCTTCCACCTTGAAACTGCGGTTTTCTTTTTGGATTACAGGCACAATCTTGCTTACCGTTGCGGTGAACTGTTTGCCAGCAAAGGCATCGGTCTCAAAAAAAACCTTCTGCCCCAGCTTCACCTGGGCAATGTCCCTTTCATCGACCAGCAGTTCCAGTTTGAACCGGCCGGCGCTGCCCGTCAGCATGATCGGCTCGCCGGCCGCCGCAGTACCGCCTTCGGTATGGTAAATGCTGAACACTTTGCCGTCAATGCTGCTGGTAAGCAAATGGGTTTCCCTAAGCTCGCGCAGCTGCGCGAGCTGGCGGCTCACCGAAAGCACATTTTCCTTTTGATCGTCGAGCAGCGCCTGATACTGGTATTGCAGGTTGTTGTATTCGGTCAGGCTTGCCCGGGCCTTGATGGTCCGATGCTCTGCTTCCTGGGCCGGAACAGCCTTCTCTGCAGCAAGTTCCCGGTAATTTTGGGCTTCTGCCGAATCCTGTTCGTATTGCTTCCTGGCCAGAGCCGCTTTCTGCCGCAGCTCCCGCGCCCTTGCCGAGCTGTCGGATGCATTTTGGCGCGCGAGCCGGAGCTGTTTGCCGAGTATGTCCAGCTGGGCATTTTGACTGGGCTGGCCCAGCACCGCCAATACCTGGCCTTTTTGGACCTGATCTCCCTGCGCAACCAGGATTTTCAGTATACGCTCGCTGGAGATGGCCTTCATCACCTCGTATTCTGCGGGCATGATCTCTCCGGAAGCATAAACAGCTTCATTGATGGCTTGGGTGGTCACCTTAAAACTTGCAGGTTCCTTTTTGCATGAAGACAGGGCTATCAAGCCTGCCAGCGTCAGTATACAAAACTTTTTCATACACCTAATTGCCTTGTAAGTATTCGAGTTCAACGATTTGGGTCAGGCATTGCAGTTTGGCTGCCAGGCGCTTACGTCTCACGACAGTCAATTCGTCCTGTAACTGCTTCATTTGTATCATATCCATAATGCCCTTTTGTAATTTCTTGGTCGAGAGGCCTATATTTTCCCGGGCAAGCGCTTCCTTTGTTTGCAGGGTTGCAAGCTCCTGCAAGGCACGGTCGTAGCCGATTTTTGCGGTCAGGAAGGCCTTGTTCCCACTATTGATACCAGCCTGTCGTTCGGCCTGAGCCAGCAGCACACTTTCCTTGTCCTTTTTGAGCTGATAGCGCATCCGCGGCACATCAAAGATGGGCATTGAAAGCCGGAGCCCCACATACCCGGAGGAAAACCATTTCGAGCGTGTGATAAAACTGGCTTCACTGCCAAAACCAAGCCGGCTATAACCGCTGACGAAAGATAGTTTCGGATATAATGCGGCCGTGGAATGCCTGACCACGGCCCTGGCGATGTCAACCGTCAGGCTGTCTTGCCTAAAATCGGGTAAGCGTTGAGCACTAAAATCAGTTTGTGGAGCGGCTTCCGGAAGCGAAACACCGCCCGTATCGATCGAAATTGAATCGGCGAGCGGAAAGCCCATCCAGAATTTAAGGTCCAGCAGCGATTGCAGGTAAGAAGCCCGTATACCGGCCGCTTCGTCGCCCAGGTCTTCAAGCAACGCGAGCGACTGATTTACCGCGATCTGATCCGTAATGCCCTTCTCAAAGTTCAGCGCGATTAACCGGTGGCTTTCCTGAAAATCCCGGACCCTGCCTTCCGCTGTATGGTAATCCTGCTGGTGCAAGACGGCAGCATAGTAGGCCATGCGGACATTTTTGGCCACCAGTTTTTGCCCTGAATGGTTCTGACTGGCCTTTAACTGCTGTTCGAGCATGGAAGTTTTGATCTGCTTCCATCCTTCTGCATCGATTAGGCTGAGATTAGCCTGCAACCCGGCATTTCCCATCCAGGGCGTTCCCAGACGGACAGGAACAAATGTGCCCTGGGGCTGGCCCAGCAGCTCACCCGGGAATACCTGCACGGGGATTTGCCAGTAATGATCCAGCGAGACCGAACCGGTGACAGTCGGCAGCAACCTGGCTTTCGACTGACCGGCAGCTGTTGCGGCAACCGCCAACCGTTGGCGCCCCACCGATAAATCCTGGTTATGGGCAGCAGCATATTCCAGACATTTGTCCAAAGTCCAGACGGATTGAGCCGCGCAGATCTGCATCGACATCGTCGAAAGCAGCAACCCCAACCCTACCACCAATAGCTTGTTCTTTAAGTTCATCATAAAAAGAACCAAAAAGTTAAAATTTTAACCATCAAGCTCAATCGTCCGCTTCCAGCGCTCGAGAATGATAGGAAATTCGACCAGCAGCATCTTGTAAAGAATAGCAACTTCACCCAGTTCCTTGTCGAACTGGTCCTGAATACCGCGCGCCTTCCGGACATCGTCCAGGATACCAAAAAACTGCTGGTAACGGGAGGTCATCTCCTTCTCATTGAAAAGGCTCCGCATATTCACAAAGAAAAAGCGCCTGCGCTTTCCGCCGACTGTCCGGAAGCTGGCCATACCCGACGCTGTCAGCATTTTAAGTGCGTTCGACACGGCACTTTTGCTCACCTTAAAATACTCGACTAAATCCTCGAAAACAGCGCCTTCCTTACCCGTAAGTAGTAGGTACGTAAAAACTCTCGCTGCTACCGGTGTGAGGCCCATATGCTCAAGATGGCCACTATGCTGCTCGATCCGCTCTCTATGTTGTTCCAAAATAATTGATTAGGTGACTAACGGTCAAAGTAATAGCATTTGGTTCTCAAAAACAAGAACCAATGATTAAATATCTCTTACTGCCAGCACCGTAACACGAAATAAGTCCTAAAAGCCCCGCAATCTTGATGGAAACCGAACATTAGTTCTAAAAATTTGACGATTTCTGCCCTAGAACTCATTCCCACCTCCCGTTATTTGCCCAATAATATCATATTATTTATTCATTAAATCATAAAACAGATATGCTCGTTTTTGACCCACCCGATTTGAGGCCGCGCATTGCCGGATGCCTTATGGACTTCCGGGAGATATCGAAAGAGGTAGCTTACACCATCCCGAAAATGATTAAACCATTAACGTCTTGAAAGAATGAAAAGAAAATTACTCAGGTTGTTGAAATCGGCCTTCGCTGTTGCCGGACTGCTCCTGTCTGTCCATACACTCTCGGCACAGGCAATAAACGCCACTGTCAAGCTCAATAAAGATATCTCGTATCAGAAGATTTCGGGTTTTGGAGGATTTGTCAACAGCCCGCAATTCGGCTACAACCATATGAGTGAGGCTGAAATCAGGAAGATGTGGGGAGCAAACAGCGAGGCGGGCTACAACATAATGCGTATATATATACCCATCGGCGAGGCCAACTGGCCGCAAGCCCTGGCCACGGCGCAACTGGCACACTCACTCGGTCTGAGAATATTCGCGTCTCCGTGGTCAATGCCCTCGGAATGGAAAACCTATAATACACAGGCCTCACGATACACCGACGGAAACGGAGTGGTACGGCCAGTATATTTAAAAGAAGAAAACTACGCACTCTATGCTCAGTACCTGGATAATTTTGTTACATACTTGAAAAACAACGGTGTCGAACTGGAAGCGATATCACTCCAGAATGAGCCCGACTACCAGGTTGACTACGCCGGTTGCATCTGGACGCCTGCTCAAATGGCCAATTTCATTAAAAATCATGCTGACAAGATCAGCTGTAAAGTAATTGCTCCCGAGAGCGTAGGCATCACAGATAATTACGCCACTGCCTTCCTGGATCCGGCTGTGCTCCCCAATTTCGAGATTTTTGGCGGTCATCAGTACGGCGCGATCCAGACGGGCCATCTGAATGTACAGGCCCAGGGAAAAGAAGTGTGGATGACGGAATATCTGATCAACTGGAACGCAGATGGCGGTTCGCGCAACTATGACTGGCAGCGGGATGCCTTCGATTTTGCTACCAGACTCAATGATGCCTTGCTGGCTAATGTCAACGCCTGGGTGCACTATGCAACAAAACGCTACTACGGGCTAATGGGCGACGGCCAGTTTGGTACGGTGGCCGGAGAAATTACCAGGCGTGGCAACGTGCTCTCCCACTATGCGAAATTTGTCACCGGCGCAAGGCGTATTCAAAGTATATGGAATGACAATACCAGTATGCTGAATGGTTCGAGCTATATTTCCGAGGCAGGTGATAAAGCTTTCGTAGTCATCATCAATCCGTCGGCTAATACCTATGACCTTTCGGTTGACTTGCCGTTTTTGTCCAATGCAGGAAAGGCTGTGACAACGACCCAAACCGCCAGCATGGTTGAAACTCCGGTGGCCTTCACAGAGCAGACGGCCCGTCCGAAAGTAACAATCGGCGCGTCCAGCATTACGACACTGGTATTTGAAAAAAGCGGTGAGCGGTCGGTTTCTCAAATGACCAGCGAACTGATTCATTATGGAAAGATTGAAAACCAGACAGTGACCAATCCGGCGTTCGGAACCGGCTATCAACTTAGTGGAAAAACAGCCACTATCAAATTCGACCAACAGCTTGTAAGTCCCAACAGAACGGCAGAAAACGGCTACCTGCAATTAAATGAAAAATTCAACAAACTGGTTTTCAGGGTAGAAAATCTCTCCTCTACTAACAACTACTCTTCCAGCAATACAACCCTGTATTACGTCAATAGTGCCGGGGCAGTCAATTCCCATAATTATGGAAGTGTTAACTTTTCAAGGAGGCAAAACTTCGACTGGGTTTTTGACATTTCAGAGAACGTGCTTGCTGACGGATGTAGTGGCATTATCGGTATCAGTAATGGCAATTACAGTTCAATACTGACCTTCAAATTCGCCAATGTGTACTTGTCGGTCGGCAATGAAAGAGGTTACAGGTTCTCCGGCCCGTACAGCGATACCGACAGCTATCTTCTGGACTGTCTTGACGATGCCGGCTACACTTCACTGGACCTGAAAAATACCACGGGTATCACGCCCCAGACCGACTGGCACGCTGCCGCCGCCAACAAAAACGCTGTATTCTATACGCAAGACGCTCAACTGAGCGAAAAAAATAACGTTGTTTACCAGAATGTATGTGAAAAGCTTGAAATCAGCGACACTGGTGCGGACTTCTATCCACCAACCGGCTTTACGGCAACCGCTGCAACATACACATGTACTTTGAATGGATTGAAAATGCTTGTACTGCCATTCGAAGCCGATATACCTGCCGGTGTAAAAGCTTATACCGTCGAATATACGGACCCTAAAATAACCGGAAAGATTATCGTCGGCGGCAAAATACCGGCCAATACCCCGGTACTGGTCAATGGCACGGGCACCTTTGCATTTGTGGGTTCGGGAGCCATAGCCGCTTCGGCGAATTTAAGGTCGGGCGCAAATTCAGAACTCGCGGGCAGCGCGGTACGCAATATGCAGGTTGGCATCACAGGCGCAGTCTACATTGGAATCCCTGCCCCTATTGGCGGATATTATCTTGACAGTACAAACGGCGCGCCCGTATTCACCCGGGTTACCGCCTCTTCTCAGCCAGGCATCCGCTCCTTTGACGCTTACCTGGCGCCAGGACTTTCGACGACCGCACAAACCCTCGAGCTTCTTTTAGATGAAACTGCTCTCCCCGTTCGCATGGGCAGCTTTACGGCAACGCCTTCCGAGAGGGCGGTACGTCTTGACTGGACCACTCACGGTGAAAAAGACAACGCAGGCTTCGATATCGAACGTAGTACCGATGCGCGCAGGTTTGTGAAAATAGCCACGGTACAGGGCTTCGGTGACAGTGAGACAGATAACCACTATCAATGGGTCGACCACTCGCCTCTTCCTGCCAGGAGCTATTACCGCCTGAGACAGAATGACCTGGACGGCACTTTTATCTACTCGGTGATCAGGGCCGTTAACAACAGCGGTTTCCCATCAATTACCGTCTACCCAAACCCCGTCAGTACCCTGCTAACCCTGGATTTGAAGGAAAATAAAGTGATCGGCGAGCTGGTGATAACCAACGCGCTGGGGCAAAGCGTGATCCGGTCGAATTCGGCACAAGGCGGAACTATTCAGATCGATGTCTCCGGGCTGAGCGCGGGAATCTACTTCTACCGTCTGGATAATGCCACTGGTTCATTTATCAAGAATTAATCAGAAAGCTGACCACCATGTAGCCCTGCAACGCCATGTTCCATTGCTCTTTAAGTTGCGGGTGCCCAATACGACAACATCCCGGGAAGGCGGCTTTCCGGGATGTTGTCGTATTGGGCCAGGATTCAGTCACACGTGCGCATTGCCAGCTTTCCTATCTCCGTGGCCGACGCCCCATTGATATTCCCATGGATGAAAATGCCATGCGCTCAAAAAAACTTTGTTATCTATATTCGTCGAATTTTTTCTATCATGCGGAGGTTTATTCAACGTGGCTTTCAGCGGTATAAAAATGCACCTACTTTACGCGTCTTCTTTACGGGTTTTCTTTTGCCTCCTCTTCATTTTCAACACTTCCTTCAGTCAACCAATACAACCCAGACGCAACACTGCCCCCGGCTACGAGGTCAGGCACTTCACAGACGAAAATGGCCTTCCGCAAAACAGCGTTAAATCCATCGTACGCGATTCACGCGGGAATATCTGGCTGGCTACCGAAAGAGGCCTGGTCCGGTTTGATGGCAATCGTTTCGTAACATTTGATAACCTTGGCAATTCCTTTGCGGCGCGAAGCATTTCAGGCTTCTATCTGGATCCGCAAGGTAGAACCGATGGCCTGCTGGCGATAACCAACAACCGGGCCTGGATCCGGATCAAGGATGGCAGAGCCACGATCGATACTTCTTTGAAAGGTTATCCGTTGCAAAGGCCGATGAATATTTCAAAAAGGCTTAGCCAGAATGTGATCGAAGCATTGCCCGATCTCAATGAAGCAGCCCTGACATTTTACCGTCAAACTATCTGCGTCATCTACCCTGCACCGGCCGCGCGGTATTTCGTGTATGACCTCAAAAACATCGGTTATTATGTGAGCAACAAGATAACCAGGGTCTTTCCATTTCCGGATAAAAGTTTTTTCCGATTTTTCCGCCTGGGTGAATGCCTTTATTACCTGGACGAGAATTTAAAACTAACCCGTTTTTCAGGAACCGCCCGCCGGACGGTACAGTCGATGCTTACCGGGCCGGTTTCCACGGATCCTGACTATCAATCCACAAAACAGCACCAGATTTTTTGGAACAGCCATTCCGACCAGGCATTTATCTATACCGGCCGGCGGCTGTACATTCTGCAACCGGCCAAAGATGGCTCACTGGCCAGCAAGTTGGTTCTGGATGGATTCGATTTTAAGGACAAGGATATTAAAACCATCTTTTTCGACAATGAGACGAACAGGCTGTTTCTGGGAAGTCAGTTGCATGGCCTGTATATTGTTTCCCAAAAACAATTTCGCACGATCGTCGATCCTTCCGCAAAATCCGACAACGTTTTTTACGGACAAACACTACTTGACAGCAACAGGTTGGGCACGCTCACCGGGGCTGTTTTCTCATTGGACAGCGGCAGCCTGGGTATGCCTGCGCGGCGCTTGAAATTGATAGAAAAAACAATTGATTGGGACAAGTACTGCATCGTCAAAGACCGCGAAGGTACATTCTGGAGTAAACGAAGAGAGACTTTGTACAGGTTTGACGCCAGTGGCAAACGCGTCATTGCCAGCTGGAAAATGGCTGATGAAATAAAACAGCTTTACCCGGGCATAAACGGTAAGATCTGGATTGGTACTAACTCGCTTGGTCTTTATTACATTGATCCGTCGGTGCCCGGCGCCCAGCCGCGCTTTTTCGCAGGGAAACATTTATCGAGCATCTCCTGGATTCAGCATCAGACAACCGAAATACTGTGGCTTGGAACGGGAAAGGGCCTTTACCGCATTCATTTGCCCTCCAAAAGATTATCCCGAATTAACAAGCTTGCCGACAGCTACGTACGAAGCCTCTACATTCCCGACGGCAGCGACGAAATATGGATTACTACATACACTGACGGCATATTTCTTTTAAAAGATGGAAAACTGACCCAGTTCCCCCTCGACAAAGGGCAATACCTTGCCGGCGCCCATTGCATCGTCGAGGATAAAAACGGCTACTTTTGGATAACTACCAATAAAGGGCTGTTTCAGGTGAAGAAGGCCGATTTACTGGCTTATGCCTCCAAGCCATTCGATTTATATTACCACTATTATGCCAAAACAGCCGGCTTTAATACCAACGAATTCAACGGAGGTTGCCAGCCATGCGCCCTGAAAACACCGGGAGGTATGGTGTCGCTCCCCTCGATCAATGGCCTGGTGTGGTTCGTCCCGGAGCTGGTAAGACCGGAGGTTCCCAAGCAGCAGATTTACATCGATGAACCCGACGGTGATGACAGTACGTTCGCATTTGACCGGAGCAGGATTTCCGTTAAACCCGGTGTCCCCCAAATCGTACTAAATGTGACTACACCCTACTTTGGCAACCCGTATAACCTGAAAATGTCATACAGGCTCTTCAAAGGCGCCGAACCCATGACCGACTGGAAAGTACTGGACGAAAGCAGAAGCATTGCAATTCCGTTTCAGGGAGGAGGAAACTACACACTGCGTGTACGTAAGGCCGACGGGTTTGGCATGGGCAACCATAGCGAGCGGGATTTCGCCATTTTCGTCGAAAAACAGTGGCATGAAACCTGGTGGTTCAGAGGGTTGGTTGCCGCGGCGATTCTGCTGCTGTTTTACGGGATATTAAGACGACGCGTAAAAGCTGTTGAAAGGCAAAAACAGGCCCTGGAAATCAAGGTAAAGGAACGAACAGAGCATTTGGAAAAAACACTCGGCGTATTGAGCGAATCCGAGAAACAGCTTGAACAGCAGGTGCGGTTGCATATGCATATGATTGCGTCCATTTCCCACGATATCCGTACGCCGGTAAGGCACATGTCCTACGCGCTGGATTATAGTCAGGCACTGATTAACGATCATAAGCTGGACAGTGCGATTAGCTTTATCAGGCAGTTGAAACAGGCCGTCGAAAATATGTACCACATGGTAGACAACCTGGTCAATTTCATTAAACCGGAGGTGAGCGGCGCGGGTAATACCGTGACTTCCGTGAAACTGAGTGATTTGATCAACGAAAAGATTTCGCTGTTCAGGCAGATCGCAGCAGCTAATAATGTCGATATTCAGGTGGACCTGGCCCCGGAGGAGATCGTATTTACCGATCCCAAACTCCTGAGCATCATTGTCCATAACCTGATCGACAACGCCATTAAGGCGCGTGACAGAAACACACTTAGAATTTATGTCCTGCACGAAGATACCGACCTGCGACTCATTTTTGAGGACGGCGGCCCCGGTATGCCACCCGAGCTGATGAACTGGCTCAATGTGGCCAGTCCTGAAGACGCAAACCTGCCAGCAGGTTATGAAGGTCTCGGCTTGCTCTTGTTAAAACAGATATCCAAATTATTGCGTTTAGACATATACGTCACAAACACCCCGGGAGCCTCCGTTCATTTGATCTTCAAAAAAAGCAATTTGCCTAAAACGACGCTATAAATGGTCAGCGGTGCTTTGTTCGAGATACCAGAACTTTTTGGCAAGGTCCACGATGTTGTCTACACCCATTTTCTTAAAAATGCGGTTCTTTTGGGTTCCTACGGTGGAAATCTTGACATTCAGTTCATCGGCTATCGATTTAAGCCACTTGCCTGTGAGCAGCAAACCAAGTACCTCACGCTCCCGCGTAGTAAGCGCCGCCATGGGGTCCGGTTGCATCGATTTACCCTCCATCAGAGTGCTGAACATTGCCTCTTTTAACTTTGGACTGACATACTTTTTGTTTTCCAGTATCATACGGATGGCATTTGCCGTCTCCGAATCGAAGCTGTTTTTGTGCAGGAACCCATTGGCGCCCCTATGTAAGCAGATGGGCGCATTGGTGAGTTCGTCTCTCCCAGAAAACACGAGAATTTTCAAATCCGGCTGCACCTCCCGGTAAGCACCGATCATTTCCGCCCCGCGGCTCCCCGGAATGGCCAGGTCCAATACCATCAAGTCGACCGGGGTTTTCGCCAGCACTTCGAGCCCTTCCTGAAAAGAATACGCAAACGTGATGGTGGAATTTTCGACGACTGTTTTAATAATCGCTTGTATCCCTACGGATACCATAGGGTGATCGTCAATAATAAGTATGTGATACATATCGGGGTTGTAGAAGGCGGTTTAAATTTCAAGGTAAAGGTAACTCCCTGAGCTTACTTACTGAAAAATTCGTAGCAATTAGTAGTAATATTTCGATTTCCATTGCTACCTGGCCTCTCTATGTTTACACATCGATTTGTCGAAACCTAAGAAGTTAGCGATCGATACGAACGATTTCAATACAAATATTTTAAACTCATCGATAGTTGCATGAAAACAGAACATCTATTAATCGGCATTTCAAAGAAAAAGGTTTCTACTGCGCTATTTGCGGCTGCGCTGTTGCTCGGCTCTTCCACTGCTTTCGCGCAAGTCAAGATCGGAACTAATCCGACGACCATCGAGCCCAATTCCAACCTGGAAGTGGAGGCTTCCACCCCCGGACGTAAAATGAAAGTGGACAAAACAACCGGCCAGGTATCCATCGCCGACGGCACGGAGGGCGCCGGGAAGGTTTTGACTTCCGATGCAGCCGGCGGGACGAGCTGGCAATACCCCTTGTCTGGTGCGATGGTCAACGGAACCACCGGAGGACAGGTAACTGTTACAAACACAGGAACATTTGCTACCTATTCGGGCGCGACGATAACGTTACCCAGACCTGGCACCTACATGGTCACTGCACAGTGGACAATGCCTACCGCCGCCACAACTTATCCTGTTGGTAACCAAGCTTTTGTTAACACGGCCTTATCGACGAGCCCTTCCACATATGACCCCGTTGGCATAGCAGCAGAGTGGTTGGTTATCGCAGGCGGGGCCTACCACACTACACCCTCATTCAGAGTTACTGTTGCAGGGCCTCAAACGCTTTATTTCTGGTTTCAAACCGGCTTCTTTTCCGGTGAACTAAGGTTTACCGAAACCTACGCAATCGGGCCATTTTAGCACGCTTTGACAAGCCTCTGCCAACAAGGCATCTAGAGAAAACGCATTTATCTCTCAATCAACTTCAATACTGCGCTAATGAAAAAACTATTACACAAAGCATTTTGTGTGGCTGTATTTGGAATGCTTATGTTCCTTGCTCCGTCAACTATATGGGCTCAGGTAAAAATCGGTCCGAATCCAACTACGATAGACCCCAACGCCATGCTGCAGGTAGATGCGGAAGCCCCTGGCAATCGTGCGGGCATTTTGCTCCCCAGGGTAGCATTGGCTGCAACGAACATTGCCGCTCCTTGCGCTAGCCACGTAGCCGGTATGTTCGTTTACAACACGGCGAGTGCCGGAAGCGGCAACACGGCAGTCTACCCCGGGCAGTACTATAATGACGGGACTCAATGGGTGAGAGCAACCTCAATACCTGTTCAGAGAACCTGGCAGGCGTTCACAGAAGGGATCGACAGAACATACGGTACCACTTACACAAATTCCCTGCCTTATGAAATCGTGGTGAATGCTGGCGCACATAGTGCACTTTTTGTGGGGGAAAGAGTCATTCTGAGCGGTTTCGTGAATGGGGTTAAAGTTACATCGTCCACTGGTACTGGCAATGGGACCCTGGGAAACACCGCAAGTGTCAGTATTATTGTCCCTCCCGGTGCTACCTATCACATCGACCTGTTTGAAGAAACTCCCACCAGCTTATGGCAGAATGACCATTGGACTGAGTTTAAATGATGGAGAACGGCTGCACTGCTACCGATTGAAATAAAAACCAGCATTGACTCAATCGAGGTTGTTTCAATTTCCACCCTATAACGGCGCGCAATTAGGATCACCTAATGCCATTAAACAGACCAATCAATGACACAAAACTATACCATTTCATCCCGAAAAGGATGGATCAGCACGGCCGTTTCGACTGCCTTGCTTCTGCTTGGGCAACTGGCCCAGGCCCAGGAAGGCAGCCAGGGGAATACCACGATCTTCGGCGGTGCCCAGATGACTTTTTTCAGTAACCATAATTTCGTGACCGGTGGCGGGGGCGCACAGCCGGGCGTAATCCTGACCGAGCGCGCAACGGGTAACTTCGGTGTGCTAAACTTTGCCGGTGACAACCTTACCTCCACAGGCGCTTCGGATGCGGGTTACGTAGATGGGTACGTGCGCAAATACGGCGCGGGAAGCTTTGTGTTTCCTGTGGGCGACAATGGTTTTCTCGGCCAGTTTGCGGCTTCGGCCGACGGCGTGATGGGCGCTTACTTTCACGCCGATGCGAATACAGCCGTTACCAGTAACCTTTTCACCGGATCCGATTATGTGGCCCTCCCCAATGGAGGCCCATTTGCGACCAGCAGCATGGGCACTAATGTCAATGTTGTAAGCACCGTCGAATATTGGGACATAGACGGACCGAATGCGACGCCGCTCACACTGACCTGGGACGCCGGAAGTGCGATTGGCCCATTGACCGGCAGCGACCTCACCAAGCTGACGATCGTCGGCTGGAATGGGACGGAATGGGTGGCGATACCGTCCAAAGTTGATACTACATCGGTACTAGGTGGTACCAGCGACCTCACTGCCGGCTCGATCACCACCATCTCGCCACTCGCACCCGACGCCTACACAGCATACACATTTGCATCGCTCATTTCGCCGCTGCCGGTCACGCTCACCCGGTTTACCGCAGCTGTGGAAAGTAGAACGGTACTCCTCAACTGGTCGACAACCGAAGAAGCCAACAGCGACCACTTTGAAATCGAACGCAGTCAAAATGGCAAGCAATGGAGCCGCATCGCCTCCGTGGCTTCGCAAGGCGACAGCAGGGTGCTCGTGAATTATTCCCACGTAGATGCCAGTCCGTTGGCGGGTCAGAATTTTTACAGGCTTAAAATGGTCGATCGCGACGGGACGTTCGCGTATAGCCTGATCCGTAGGGTCTCATTTCAAGGTGAAGGAGGCGTAGCGCCGTATCCGAACCCCGTCGTGGACAAAATCCTTATTCGGCAATATGAGCTGGTCAGACAGTTGGATATTGTAAACACCAGCGGCCGGAAGGTGATCAGCAACCAGCCGCCGTCAGCGGCCGGAATTGATGTAACAAAGCTCCCCCGAGGCATTTACATCGTTATCATGACCCTGTTTGACGGCACTATCAGCACACACAAAATAGCCGTTACCAGGTAATAACGGGGATGAAAGTCCGGGCGGCGACAGCGCTGCCCGGACTTCCCATTCATTCGTACCCCTGATTGCGCAAGCACCATTCAGATGCACAACCCACCTACCATGACAATACTGATCGTTACCGATAATCATTTGTTTTCCCTGGCATTACACGCAATTATCAAGAATCAATACCCTGACGGAACCATTATCGAAACTGAACGCCTCAGGAACGCCATCGCGCTGTCGCAAGTGTCAAAAGTCGATGCGCTGTTCCTGGATATCGGCGCAGCCGACGCAAAGAATACAGACCTGATAGACGACTTCAAGAAAGCAAATCCACAGGCGGCCGTACTGGTGAACCTGGGTGACCAAACCCAGTTTATGTACAAATTTATCCGGGCCGGTGCCACGGCATTGTTCTCAAACAAGTCATTACCCGAAGAAATTAACGAGGGACTCAGGCACGCGGAAAGTCACACCCGATATATCAGCTCGGATGTCCAGCAGCAACTGCTATTCCATATTGTGGCGAAGCCCATCAACCGCACGCTGACCAAGCGGGAAGAAATGATGGCCGATTTGCTGATTGCCAACAAGTCACATCAGGAGGTAGCCGCGATCACCGGAACCAGCTCCAAAAGCGTGGGATACTACAAACGCCGGATTTTTCAAAAGCTGGAAGTAGGCAATCTGCTCGACCTTGCGGTCAAGCTCAACAAAGTCCTGATCAACGATGAAGGCGGCAAATAACTATTGCTCAGGCCAGACATTCCTCAATTGACCAACACTTCGCCAGGCAAGGCCCAATATGCACACACGACGGCATTATCCACTAAAACCTGCTGCCTATGAGACAAAGAAACATCTGAAAATTGCACCCAAATCTTGATTATTCATTTAACTATCAGTTATGCAAAAACGATTTCTACTGTTTCTGGCCCTTTGGGGCTGGACAACCTATGCGGCGCCGGCCCAAAAACCTCTGGCCCCCGCATTGCCTCCGCCGACTCAACGACCTGCCGAGCAGGTGACCAACGATCAGGCTTCGCAATGGCTCAAAAATGCAGCCGGCACGGGATTCGTCGAAAACCGGGGACAGTTGGTCAACCAGACGGGAAAACCCAACAAGGCCGTCAAATACCTGTTGAACCTGCCCCATATGAAGGTACAGCTGCGTCAAACAGGTTTCAGCTACGATACCTATAGAAAAAACAAGTTCCACCGCGTCGACATCGAGCTCCTTGGAGCGAACCCGGCGGCGGCGATCACCACCGGTCCCGCGACATCCGAGCCTATCAATGTGATCGGCGAAAATGGGGATTTTTATGGTATCCGCAGCTTCCAGACCGTTACCTACCACGACGTTTATCCGGGCATTGACCTGGAATTTGTTGCCCGCAAGGGAACGGAAAAGCCGGTTGAGTACAACTTCATTGTCCATCCTGGGGCAGATCCTTCCCTGATTAACCTCAAATACAAAGGTGCTAACCGGACTGTTCTCCAAAACGGCCGGGTTGTGATGGAACTGAACCATGGGAAGTTAAGCGAAAAAATTCCGGCTAGCTGGCTTGCACAAACAGGCAGGAAACTGAATGTCCGTTATCAGTTCCGGAAAGATGATGTATATGCCTTTCATGTACCGGCCTATGATAAGCGTAAAACACTCATTATCGACCCTACCCCGCAACTGGAATGGGCGACCTACTACGGCGGAACAGCTGTGGATCAGATCGCGGCTGTGGCAACCGATAATGACGGTAACATTTATGTAACTGGGAATACAGCCAGCACTGCCGGCATTGCTACTGCCGGTGCCTATGATGGGACTTATGGCGGCGGTGTAACGGGAACGACTCCAAACGAGGACGCCTTTCTGGCTAAATTCAACAGCTTGGGGCAGCGTATCTGGGCCACTTATTACGGGGGAGCCGGAAGGGATTTGGCCTCCGCTATAACCGTCCGTAACAATGTGCTGTACATTGGCGGAACAACCACCAGCACCGGTATGGCAACCGCCGGCGCCCATCAGACTACTCAAACCGCGGCGGACCAGAATACCGGCTTTCTGGCACGGTTCGATGCCACCACAGGCCAACGCACGTGGGGAAGCTATTTTGGAGGAAGCATGGCGTTTTTTCCTTCCAGGATCGTTGTCGACGACCAGAGCAATTTCTATGCGTATGGAAGTTTCATCACCGGTGGCCAAAATCCTCCAGGCATAGACATCGCTACACCCGGAACATTCCGGCCGACCCTTCCCAGCCTCATTGTCATTAACCAGATCCAGTCGGCCCTGGTGAAGTTCAATGATGCGGGCGTAAGGCAATGGGGTACCTACATCGATTTCAGCCAGGTTACTAATGCTACGATTTCCTATTTAGGCGCCATGGACCTCGATGCCGATGGTCAGATATACGTTTCGGGAGCGACCACCAGTACAGACCTTGCCGCCAATGCCTCGCAAGGGCAAACTAAAAACGGGTCGACCGATGGCTTTTTATTGAAAATCAATAAAACTAACGGTCAACGGACTTGGGGACGTTATTTCGGCGGCGTTCTGGGCGACTATATACACGATATACACATCGATAAGGCTGGGCAGACCATCTACACTGTTGGGCAGACGAAGAGTGCTTCGGGGATCAGTACTCCCGGGACCTTTATCGAAACTATGCCAGCCGGACTTGAAACTTCGGGACAATTGGTAAGAAGTACTTTTTTCGCCAGTTTTGATTTAAGCGGGACGCAAAAAATGGGTACATACCTGACGACTTCGATTTCGGCTATGACAATTGCCACCAGCATCACGCAGGATAACGCGGGTAACCTCAACATTGTTGGCCAATCGAACGATGCCGGTGCCGCTTTGGCTACCAATTGTTCTTACAAACCTGGGCCTGTTGGAAGCACGGATGTGTTTATGAACCGCTTTACGCCCCAAGGACAACGCGTTTGGGGTACTTATCTGGGAACGACAGGGGTCGATGCTCCTTATGGATTAGGAAACATAGCCGACGCCAGAGGCAAAAGCATCTCGACGGATCCGCAGGGTAATATCGTCGTCGTTTACAACACCACAGGTGCCAACGCGGCCACACCGGGCGCCTACCAGGAGACCTATGGCGGCGGGACCAACGACGGCGTCATTGCCAAATTCAACGACGGCTCGCTGCCCGATAATTTCGCGGTATCGGCCAGCACACTGGCCCCCATGACCCAAACTGCCTGTGTACTGGGCATTCCAGCGGTAATCGAAGGCAATGCGGTGGGTGTAACCTCACCGGCAACCTACACGGGAAAGGTTTTTTATCAATGGCAAAAAGCGGACAGCCCAACCGGCCCGTGGCAGGATATGCCCGGGGAGGTTTTTAAAGATCTGCAACCGCTAGCCTCCCAGACGACGCTTTATTACCGGCGGCTAGTGAAGGTCAATGCCGAACTTTGTTCGCAGGCGACCGTGGATAGCTCGCAGGTAGCCTCGGTCGTGATCAGCAGCAACGTGTCACCGATCGCCAATGCCGACGGCCCTCAATGGTTCGTTTGCGGAGCGGGCGCCAACACCGTTACATTGAACGGTACTGCTACCGGAGGTTCGGGTTCGTACAGCGCTTACCAATGGTTTACGGGCTCCACCAGCACCGGGACACCGGTAGCCTCTACCGCTTCGTTTACCACACCGGCCATCACGCAGGCAACGACCTACACCTTGAAAATCACCGACACGGCAGGTTGTGTGGACATCGATCAGGTGACCGTCGTTCCGGCGGTAGCTAATGCCGGTACAAGCCAATCGGTATGCCAGGGCAGCGGCGGTGTACAGATCGGTTCAACTCCGGTGGCCAGCCCCTCGGTAAGCTACGCGTGGACAAGCATTTCGGGCGATCCGGTCAGCAGCCTGAGCTGCACCAGCTGCGCGCAGCCCATTGCTAATCCTGCTTCCGCAACCACCTACCGCCTGACTGTAACGGTTACCCAGAAGAGCGGCGCTACGTGCAGCAGCACCAGTGATGTGACCGTGACGCCGGTAACAGCGCCTAATAATACACTGGCTTTTGCGGGTGCAGATCAGACGATCTGTAAAAACACCTCTACTACCCTGGGCGGTACTGCGGATAATACGTTCGCGTATACCTGGACACCCGGGCAATACCTGTCTTCTTTACAGGTAGCCAATCCTGTTTTTAATGCAGGGACCGCGGCCGTCACAGGCGGAGCAATCAATTATACGGTTACCGCTACCAGAAATGGCTGCGCATTCACGGACCAGGTACAGGTTTCGGTCCTCAACAACCGTATCACCGACCAGGACGAAACCATTTGCGGTCCCGCCTGGGTTTCCCACCTGGACGAAAACAATGCTGCCGGTGCTACCTATACATGGAGTATCGTAAGCGGCGACGGCACCATTCTGCAAACCCGTAATGGCGGTAAAGATGCCTATCTGAAAAGCAATAGCGGCGTTACGCGCTTCCGCCGGACGGTAACATTGAACGGTGTTAGCTGTACGGCCGATGTACTAATCCAACCCTGCACCGGGCCGGGAGCGACTTGCGACTTCGAAATCCTGACTTTGTCGGAGCAAGGATGTCCCAAAGTATTTGGCAGTACTGCATTGCGGCTGGGCAGTTCACTAGGCAATCCCGCCGACTACAACTTCTCATGGAGCCCCGCCAATCTGGTGGATAATGCCAATGCACAGACGGTAAATATCACTTCGACCGCCCAGGCTACGATCACGCTCACGGTGACCAATAAATACGATGCTTCGATCGTATGTCAGAAGTCGATCGTGATCAACCCACCGGGATGGGCATTGCCCGCATTCCCCACACAGGACAAATATACCTGTCCGAATGTCCCTGTGCAGATAGGCAACGCGCCTGTGGCAGGCTTTACCTACGCATGGACGCCTGCGCTGGGCCTGAGCAATCCAGCCATTGCCAACCCGATAGCGACTGTTGCCAACAGTCAGACCTTCGCGGTGGTTGTAACCGAAACAGCTTCCGGTTGTAAGACCAATGCCGAAGTTGTCGTGAATTCGTCTGCCCCTGTTGCCAATGCAGGCAATGACCGTGCGGTATGTAACGGCGCGACGGTAACACTCGGTACCGCTGCCCCTGCCGGCACTAACTGGACGTATTCCTGGGAGCCAGCCAACACCGCCTGGACTAACGGTACGGGGCCAACTGATGCGCAACCTCAGGTACAGTTTGCATTCGCGACGCCTCAGAGCTACATCCTGACGGTAACCGATCCGCTTTCAGGTTGTGTGGACAAGGATACGGTTGTACTCAGCAACACGGTTGCTACCGGCGAATATGCAGGAGCAGCGGTTACCACTTGTCAGGGAGCTGCCGTACAATTGGGCCGCGATGCGGTGCCATTCGCCCAATACGAATGGTTTATGGCCGATGGCGTAACGCCGGCCACCGGGCTTAGCTGCACGACCTGCGCTACGCCGACTGTCACCAACCCGACCGCTACTACGACTTACACAGTGAAGGTGAGCTATCCGGGATGTAATACCCCGCTGAGCGATCAGGTGACCGTTACGGTTAACCCGGTCAATGGTCTTGAACTGGTTGACCAAACCGTTTGTCCTGCCGGCCCGATCGCCATCGGCTACGGTGCAGCAGGCAACCCCGCCGCCCCCGCGGGCGCTACGTATGTATGGGCTCCCGCAACCGGGCTGAGCGCGACCAACGTCGCCAACCCGACCGCTACCGTCACCAGCGAGATGACCTACACTGTCACAGTGACTTTGCCCAGTGGATGTGTTTTCACCGACCAGGTGAAAGTCAGCCCGTCGGCCAATGCAGGTTCTGATGCCGTGCTTTGCCCTGGCGAATCAACCGTGATCGGGACCCCGGCCGTGGCAGGTGCTACCTACTCTTGGACAGGCGCAGGCATCGTCGGCGCGGCCAATGTTGCCCAGCCGACCGTCAAACCGGCCGCTACCACTACCTACACTGTTAGCGTGACCTTAAATGGCTGTACCACCACCGATCAGGTTGTGGTGAGCGTGAACACGCCTGCCGACTTTGCCATTACCGGTAATACCGCGATTTGTGAAGGCGGCCTGGCTACGCTCTCGTTGGCCGGTACTGCTCCTGCCAACACCACCTGGCAGTGGAGCCCGCTGGCGGGAGTATCTAATCCAAACGGTACCTCTACCACGGTAGCTGCTACTTCTACGCAAACCTACCGTTTGACACAGACCAACCTGACCACCGGTTGCAGCAACTACAAAGAAGTGGTAGTGGTAGTTAATCCAAATACCATTACCGCGACTGTCGACAATGTGGCACTTTGCGAGGGTACTTCGGCGGCATTGCCTTTGAATGTAACCTCTTCGGGCAACTATTCCTACGTATGGAGCCCGTCTGTAGGTCTTTCCAATGCATTCATCGCCAATCCGACGGTTACCACCGGTTCACCAGGAACTTATACGGTAACAGTAACCGACAATGCCAGCCAATGCCAATTGGTGAAACAGGTGAATGTCGCGATCAATGCACCTGAGGCGTGTTTCGCGCCGGTAACCCTGACGGGTAATGTATTTCATGATGCTAATGCATTGAAGGATGTGACTGTCAACAGTACAGCTACCGACGCGTCTATCCCGACCGGCCTGTACGTGACTCTGGTCGATTCGACAGGCGCGGCTGTGAAAACGGTGCCTGTGAATGCAGACGGTACTTATGACTTTGGCGTGACCGCTCCCGGCGATTACAGCATTGTGTTGCACCAGACTCAGGCCGGTTCTACTACGCCAAGCCTGCCTGCGGGTTGGGTGAATACAGGCGAGAACCTGGGCGCAGGTGTGGGTAGTGACGCAGGCGTAAATGGTATCCTGACCGGCATAACCGTGGCAGGTACGAATGTGACCAATGCCAACTTCGGCATTCAGTTGCCTCCGGTAACCACTGGCGGGACCGAGCCTACCCAACCAAACCCAGGCGGCACGACGACTGTCGATCTGACCTCGCATTTCGGACTAAGCGATACCGATGGAACTGTGACATCGATTACGTTCACCGAATTCCCTGACAATGTTACTACGATCACCATCGACGGTACAACCTACGTCGCCCCGGGCACAACGCCTGGCGCTGGTCAGCAAGTTTGGCCGGGGAATCTCACTGTCCCCGCAACCAGTCTGTCTGTTCTGGTCGACCCTGTCGATGGCGGCGCTGTTGTGGAAATCCCGTTCTTTGTGACAGACAATGGCGGTCTGGAAAGTAACGTCAGCACCGTAACCGCCGATTTCACAGTTCCGACTGTGCAGCTTTCGGGCAACGTATTCCACGATGCGAATGCATTGACTGACAGTACCGTCAATACAACCGGATCGGTAACGACCATTCCAGCAGGCTTGTATGTGTCGCTGATCGACAGCACAGGGGCTGTTGTTGCCACCGTAGCAGTCAATGCTGACGGTTCTTACGACTTTGGTAACGTGGAGCCAGGCACTTACAGCGTGGTGTTGCATCAGACAGCAGCCGGCTCGACGGTACCAAGCCTGCCAACCGGTTGGAATAACACCGGTGAGCATTTGGGCGCGAATACAGGCAGTGACGGAACGGTGAACGGTATTTTGCCAAACATCGTCGTAACCACTACCGATGTGACCAATGCCAACTTTGGTGTGCAGCAGCCGCCGGTTACGACTGACGAGGCCTTGCCTTCTTCGCCAAACCCTGGCGGCACTACCACCGTGGATATTTCGGGTGATTTCAATTTCACCGATCCTGATGGAACCGTGGAAACCATCACATTTACTCAGTTCCCTGAAAATGTGACGACCGTAACGATCAATGGTACAACCTACGTCGCGCCAGGCACGACCCCGGGAGCAGGCCAGCAAGTATTCCCTGATTCGGGCGTGACTGTGCCGGTAACAGGCTTGCAGGTGCTCATCGACCCGATCGATGGTAACCCGACTGTGGACGTGCCATTTACGGTAACCGACAACGGCGGTTTGGAAAGCAACGAAAGTTCGGTAACCAAGCCGTTTACGACTCCGATCGTCAGCCTTTCAGGTAACGTCTTCCATGATGCGAATGCATTGACTGATAGTACCGTCAATACCACCGGTTCGGTAACGACCATTCCAGCAGGCTTGTATGTGTCGCTCATCGACAGCACAGGGGCTATTGTTGCCACCGTAGCAGTCAATGCCGACGGTTCTTACGACTTTGGTAATGTGGAGCCAGGCACTTACAGCGTGGTATTGCATCAGACAGCAGCCGGCTCGACGGTACCAAGCCTGCCAACCGGTTGGAATAACACCGGCGAACATTTGGGCGCTAATGCCGGAAGTGATGGAACGGTGAACGGTATTTTGCCAAACATCGTCGTAACCACTACCGATGTGACCAATGCCAACTTTGGTGTGCAGCAGCCGCCGGTTACGACCGACGAGGCGTTGCCTTCTTCGCCAAACCCTGGCGGCACTACCACCGTGGATATTTCGGGTGATTTCAATTTCACCGATGCCGATGGAACCGTGGAAACCATCACATTTACTCAGTTCCCTGAAAATGTGACGACCGTAACGATCAATGGTACAACCTACGTCGCGCCAGGCACGACCCCGGAAGCAGGCCAGCAGGTATTCCCTGACTCGGGCGTGACCGTGCCGGTAACAGGCTTGCAAGTGCTCATCGACCCGATCGATGGCAACCCGACTGTGGACGTGCCATTTACGGTAACCGATAATGGTGGGCTGGAGAGCAACGAAAGTTCGGTAACCAAGCCGTTTACGACTCCGATCGTCAGCCTTTCAGGTAACGTATTCCACGATGCGAATGCATTGACTGACAGTACCGTCAATACAACCGGATCGGTAACGACCATTCCAGCAGGCTTGTATGTGTCGCTCATCGACAGCACAGGGGCTATTGTTGCCACCGTAGCAGTCAATGCCGACGGCTCTTACGACTTTGGTAATGTGGAGCCAGGCACTTACAGCGTGGTGTTGCATCAGACAGCAGCCGGCTCGACGGTACCTAGCCTGCCAACCGGTTGGAATAACACCGGTGAGCATTTGGGCGCTAATGCCGGAAGTGATGGAACGGTGAATGGTATTTTGCCAAACATCGTCGTAACCACTACCGATGTGACCAATGCGAACTTCGGCGTACAGCAGCCGCCGGTTGCCGATCCGAAGGATTACCTGATCGATCAGCCTGTTACTGACGCCATGATACCGCTCAACGGTTCGCACGTGAGTACAGGGGCGGGCACAACATCGCCCGACGGGCTCACCGGCGCCGATCCTGAGGACGGCACACTGAATGGCGATAACCATGACAGGACAATAGTGATCACGACCCTGCCCGACCATGGCGAGCTGTACTACAACGGCGTGCTGGTAACAGCAGGACAAGTAATCCCGAACTACAATCCTGACTCGCTGGCGATCAAACTTACAGGTACCGGCTACACCAGCATTACTTTTGAGTACGCTTATGTGGATGAAGCCGGTGAACAATCTCCGTCTGTTCCTTATACGATCCGCTGGGAGAAACCGCTTCCGGTAACGCTCGTGTCGTTCACCGCGACCGCACGTGAAAATGCGGTTGAGCTCAACTGGGCGACTTCGGAAGAAACAAACTCAGAGCGTTTCGAAATCCAGCGCAGCACCGACGGCAAGGTCTGGAAGGGCATTGGCGATGTTCAGGCGGAAGGTGAGAGCAACGTGAAAAAGAACTACACTTTCACGGATCATCAGCCGGAGGTCGGAGTTGGCAACGCCAATCTGTATCGACTGAAAATGGTTGACAAGGACGGGACGTTCGCATTCAGCGCAATCCGCAGTGTCCGCTTCGAAAGCAAACTGGAAAGCAGCATCTTTCCAAATCCGGTTATGAGTGAGCTCACGCTCAAAGTGACCAGTTGGAAACAGGTGAAAGCCATCCGGATCGATAATCTGGCAGGCTTACAGGTTTACAACTCCGGACCGGTCGATTCCGGCAAAGTAGATGTGAGCAAGCTCGATGCGGGGGTGTATATCCTGCGCATCACACACACTGACGGGTCGGTCCACACACACAAATTCGTTCATATCAAATAGTGTATTACGCTCATTAGTAGTTAACAGACGCTCCGGTAGCCGGTACACGGCTTACTGGAACGTCTGTTTCAAAAGTTTATCTCAAAAGATTCTCTTTTCAAATCCCTCCCTGCCATGAAGATATTGATTGTCGATGATCAGACGCTGCTCCGAACAGGAATGCGGCTACTGCTACAAACAATTTGCAACGACTATCGTCTTTTCGAGGCGCCCAACCTCGAAACGGCACTGTCTCTGCTGAGAAACGAGAATGGTATCGAACTCGTGATCAGTGAGATCAAAATCGACGGGATAATTACGCCGAACCTCGTGAATATTTTCAGGGGAGCCAAACCAGATGTTTCGATACTCCTCTATTCAGGATTGGCCGAACGGCTATATGCCTTGCCAGCGATGCGCTCCGGCGCTGACGGGTTTATTATGAAGCATTCCAAACCCAGTGAGTTGGTCCGCGCGATCATGATCGTGGCTTCCGGCGGCAAATATATGAGCTTGGAACTGCAATCATCCCTGTTGCCCAAGGTCGATGCAGGTTACAAGATAGAAGAGTTGGAATCGATCGACAGGCTCTCCGGCCGCGAACAGGTTATCATGGGCCAGGTGGCACTGGGTAAAAGCACCAAGGAGATTGCCTGCCTGCTCAATCTCAAATGCAACACCATCAGCACCTATAAAAAACGGATCTGCAGAAAAATGAATGTGACCGACAAGTTTGAACTGTACCAGAAGTCTCTTGCCCTCTAAGTATCTTTATCAGCCAAATTCTGGCATTACGATACCATTTTTATCCATATCATCAGCAATACCAAATTCTTCCGCAGGGTTAAAAAACGTATTACCGAACAGCGGGGCGATAGCCACTGCATGCCTATTGACAATCTTAACCAGAACCTTACAGTTTTTCAACTGACTCCACGCCTGTACGCCGCAAACTTCAAGACATCGGTATACGAACTTTCCCAGGTATGGTATATCACCTGCCCTGCCGCCTCTGACTCCGGAATGAAAGATTTCATGCCCTCCGAAAAAGAAGTTGACGCCTTTCACATTTATTTCCAAAGCGGCGGTGACAAATAAGTTGGCACAAGTATAAATGTGCGCCGCTTTTATTGCTCCTGTTTCCATAATGAATTATTTTTTCTGTTATGTAGACAATAAGTATACCTTATGACCTGACACGTATATAGGCTGGTATCAAAGAAAAAAGAGCCGCAGGTCGGGTTTACAAATCCCCAGGATGATGAAGAATGTACCAGAAGTCGTCAGCCAGTATGTCGCGGCCCTGCCGTCTTACGAGTAAATGGGGCAGAATTGCGCCTCCCATCGCTCCGAGAATCGAAGGAATAATACTTTTTTTAAAAAATCACTCGATTTTTTTGTAGTATTTCCGCGACATGACAGAGAGTCCATTTTTTGAGAAAGTGCATCTGTGCTACCCAATGACACATTCCTAGCGTAAGAGCAGGCATAATTCAAATAAATACTACCAATATTGTATAGTATATCTACATAAATGAGATATTGCGTAGAATTTATTTTATTGTATCATTGAGTCTCGTTTTGTAGTTTCACTTGTAAAATATTTCTATTAAGATCGTCCCGGGAACGATCGAGATCCAAGAATGTTCTACAAGCACCTGCAATTGAAAAAGTAAGCCAAAGGTTTTTGCCATTCGTAATCCTTTCATATAACCGGACAGATAAACATCATGGCAACTTCTACTTCAATTCCTACTGCAACTGACCATTTGACGCTTGCGTACCAGGGCGAGAGAGCTCCTCCGTCCCGTAATAGAGTGCAGGTCTAACTCCGCTAAAGCACTTGCTGCACAAGGCAAAATTTTCGCAACAAGCATAGATCCACCCAAACAGCCAGCTGTGTTGGTTGTTATTGTATTGTCTTGAACGAATGCCAAAGTTACCATTGGCGGTTTCTCTTACGCGCTTTTGCCAACTCAGCAGCGGTGCATCATTTTGTTCGTATATATACATTCGTTAACAAGCAGTTCGCCTTTGCCCAGGAGCCGTAAAAGGGCCACCAAGGTCTGTTATACCCTGAAAGACCAGGCGATCAGATTTTATTAATCAATCCAACAAACGCTATGGAAAAAATGTTACCCAGGCGCGCTCTTACGAGAGCTGTCAAACAATCCGGGCTTGTTCGTTTATCAACTCAGATGCTTCTGCTGTCGGCATTTGCTCTGCTCCCTTTTCTCTCTATCGCGCAGGTAGTTTCGCCGGACACTTCATTGTTGCCCTGTAACACACCTACCGCACTGAACCTACCGACCTATCATATGAGCATTGTTCCCAATGCAGGTTTGACTGTCTGGACAGGCCGGTATGGTGTATCCCTGTCGGCGGTCAATAATACGCCTAATGCCATCAGTGCCAGCACGACAGACTTCGCAAGTTTTGTCGCCGTGCTTACCGCCGCGGGCGGGTTACGCCTGACTGTGCAAAGCGATAATGGTTATTATCCTGCCGGGTATTTCGCCGGTTTTCAGATTCAGAACTCGGGCCTTGCAGGCGCCTCGCTGCTGGGGTCGCTGACGGTGCGGACCTATCTGGGAACCACTTTGCAGGAAGAATATACCGGCCCCGGCGGCTTGCTGACGGCAAACATCGTCAATACCGACGGCAGAACGACCGTCGGCTTTTTGACTACCAAGAACTTCGACCGGATCCAGATCGATCAGGCATCGTCATTGAGCGTTAACCTGGGTACAACCGAGATCTATAATGCCGTGGTCACCAAATTTTGTGCAGAATCCACGCCTCGTCCTTGTAATCTGGTCGAACAGTGGAATAACCCGACCTTCCCGGTATATGTAAACACCGACAGGACCGGTATCAGTACTAATGTGGCCTGCGTAAACTGCGCAGTGAGAAATACAAATAATCTGGTCAATTCGGACGCAACGGATTATGCGGAAATCGACCTGGTTGCTTCGGTAGCTTCGACAGGATCGGTTTCGATCAAAAATACCAAGACGGTATACCCCGCCGGGACATTCGCCGGCTTTGAGATAGAAGACCAGCGAACGCTCGGGGTTGCATTTGCGGCAGGTCACACGGTTACAACTTACCTCAACGGTGTACAGCAGGAAACTGTTTCAGACGGGGGGGCTTTGGGCAGCGCCGGCCTTTTTACTTCTTCCGGACACGCTATCACCGGTTTTAAGACCAAATTCGCCTTCGATGAAATCCAGTTCAGCGTCTCCATGCTGGGTGCGGTACAGGTAGCGCCTATCCGGGTGTACGGGGCCGTGACCGAGCGGTTCTGCGAAGGACCTGCGTTGGCATGTAATACCAACACCAAGCTGGTCAAACCGGATTATCCTGTCTTTGTCGACACCCGCAATACCGGAATTGATGCCACCGCCTGTGTGCAATGTAACATTGTAGCGTCCGGCAATGCGATTGACGCAGATCCGGACAATTATACCGAGCTGGTGGTGCCGGCCAACATCGGCACAACGGCCGCTTACGCGGTGGCCGACGGGGCGAAAATTTACCCTGCCAATACCTTCGCCGGTTTTGACATCGACAACCCGAACCTGATCGGCGCGGGCGCGCTTTCAGGAATTACCATTTCCACCACGGATCAATACGGGGCAGTTATCGAATCGTTTTCGGGCAACACCGGATTGATATCTGCTAAAAGCTCGGTATTGAACGGCGCAGGACGGCAGACCATCGGCTTTTTGGCGACCTTGCCTTTCAGCGGGGTCAAAATCACGGTCAGCTCTGTGATCAATGCCAACATAGGTACAACCCGGATCTACAATGCGGTATTCAAATCATTCTGCGCCAACGAACTGGCCTGTAATACACTGACAGCCGTTTCAAACCCCACTCATCCGGTTTACGTCAACGGGGTAAGGACCTCGATCGACGCGGTAGGATGCGTGGCCTGTCAGCTCAATAATTCGGAGAACATCGTAAACGGATCGGTGGTAGTACCTGCTACACTGGTGATGGGAGCAAGCGTAGGTTCAAAAGCAACTGTTTCAGTAGCTAATGCCATTGAAACCTATCCGGCAGAATCTTTTGCAGGCTTTGACATCGAGTCAGGTACACTGCTGTCAGCAGGCGCATTGGGAAGTATGACGATCCATTTGTACAACGATGGCGTACTCGTGCAAAGCGGCACGGGCAATTCGCTGGCCGCAGGTGTGAGCACTTCCCTGGTGACTGGGGGAGCTAACAGGCAAATCGTCGGTATCATCAGCAAAGTGCCTTTTGATGAAGCACAGCTTGAAATCACCAACCTGGCAGGAGCGGACTTAGGCAATATTCTGATCTACCGGGCGTATATGCAACGCAGCTGCGCGATTACGGTCGGTTGTGACTTCAATGTAACGTTGAACGATCAAAACCATGGCGCGGTGATCGATGCCGAGCAGACCGGGACCAAAGGTATAGCATGTGCAGGCTGCGAAGTGCAAGCGCCCTGGAGTGCTGTTACAGCCTCCACCACAGACTTCGCCCGGATACACAACCTTGCCAGCGGCTTGGAAGTAAACTCTCTGGCCGTTGCGGTCCCTGCCACATCGTTCCCTGCCGGTACTTTTGCTGGCTTCACCATCAAGAAAAACCCATTCCTGCTTTCAGGAGGGCTATTTACCGGCATCACCATCACGACATACCTGAATGGGGTACAGCAGGAATCGAAAAACGATGCAGCTCTGTTCGACCTCTCGGTCTTGAACCAATGGTTCGGCACCCCGTCTGACTTCTACAACCCAGGATTCTATACCACGGTGCCGTTTGACGAAATCAAAATTTCGATCGGTTCGCTCGCACAGGCCGTAGACCAATACGTGGATGTATACGGCGCCATTGTCGATACCCGCATGGCAATTGGGCTCAGTTGTAACCAGACAAATCCGGATGTCAATGTAGCACTTGCCGGTGTTGCCATTACAGGAAATGTTTCCACCAATGATGTTATCCTTGCAGGAACCACGTATGGAAGCGCCTCAACTGTGCCGGGATATTCAAATCCAGGTGGCGAGCTGCCGGTTGTAGCTGCCGATGGAAGTTATACGTTTAGCTCCGCTACTCCGGGCGTGTACCGCTTCCTGGTACCGGTTTGCCCGCCTTCGGTGACAACAAACTGTCCGGTAGAGCTGCTCGTAATTACCGTAAACGGCACGGGAACGAACAACCCGCCGATTGCGAACCTGGACATTGCTTCCACTAAAATGAATACAGCGGTAACAATTAATTCGCTGTCCAATGATGCCGCCGGAAACAAAGATGTACAGTTGGTACCTGCCTCGGTTGTGCTGACAGACCTCAACGGGGGCAATCCTGGTAACACACGTCTTGGCGGCACTGCGGTTGTAAACCCGGCTACGGGAGCGGTGACCTACACCCCTCCGACCGGAATTGTGGGTAAAGACACAATACTTTACACAGTCAGCGATAACAGACCGGTTCCTTTAAGCGCCTCGGCTTATCAGATCGTTCAAATATCACTTGCCGGGACGACCAATAGCACTCAGGCTGCCGATGACTATGCCCTGCTGTCTTCGGCGAGCGGAATCAACGCAACCGCGGCAAATGGCGTAAAAGCGAATGACTCAGATCCGGAGGGGGATACCCAGACTGTGACTGCGCAGACAACTTCTGTAACCGGTAAGGGAACTTTGACGCTCCAGTCTGACGGCAGCTACACTTTTGCTCCCGAAGCTACCTTCAAAGGCAGCGTTGCCTTCGCATACACCACCACAGACTCACAGGGTGCGACAGCAAATGCGACACTGTATATCTCCGGAGACCAGGCTGCATTGCCAGTCACGCTGGTCGACTTCAAGGCGGTTCGGGAAGGCAGTCAGGCGCTGCTTTCATGGACAACTACCTGGGAAACCAACAGCGATTATTTTGAGATCCAGCACAGCAAGGATACCAAAAACTGGCGCGCTGTCGGCAAGGTCGAATCCTTCGGGGAAAGCGCCATACGCCGCGACTATACTTTCGTCCATGCTGCGATGGCCCCGGGAGAGAATTACTATCGCCTCAAAATGGTCGATAAAGATCAGACTTATGCATACAGTGGCATCAGGAACGTCGAGTCCGGTATCCGGGGTTTGGCAACCTACCCCAACCCCGTATCCGATAAGATCTTCCTCACAGACCTGGCTGGACGGAAAATCTCCCGCGTAACCATAACCAATAGCAGCGGCAATGTGGTTTATTCTGCAAGCAGCTTCCCTGTCACAGGTTTACGGGTAGCCAAGTGGGTGTCCGGACTGTATGTGATCGAGGTTACAGAGGAAAATGGACTGACCCACCATTTAAAAACTGTCATCCAAAAATAAGGACGCACCCTGCAAATGAAATGAAAGCCCCTCTCCTTCGGAAGGGGCTTTCGCAATTTAAAGAGGTCGATCCCAACAAAGTTCCTATTTCCTGACCATCTGTAACTGTCGTACTACAAATTAGCCTATATTTACACAAGCTCAACGTTATTCTACAATTCATGAAAACTTACTACAAGATTGGTCTATTCCTTGGCTTCCTCTACCTCACCGCCGTTCTTCATACAAATGCCCAAGGAATTAATCAATTATGGGGCGTAACCACATCCGCCGGGAACGACGGTCTGGGTACTATTTTTAATACGGCCACCGACGGCACTAAGCCCCTTGCGCAATTTGACTTCAGCGTGCCGCGTAAGGCCGTTTCCATGGGGCAGTTCACCGAATACAATGGTGAATTCTATGGGACGGCATTGGAAGTTAATGTAGATAATGCCGTCTTCAAAGGCATCCTTTTCAAATGGAACCCAGCGACCGATGAATACACCGTTTTGCATAATTTCAAGCGCGAGACAGGTAACAACCCGGGCTCCACAATGGTCATCATAAACAATAAACTCTATGGTACCACCACGGAGGGCGGAATCAACGAGCAAGGAGTTATTTTCGAGTACGATCTCACCAATAATGTTTATTCGAAACGGAGTGATTTCGCCAATCTTGCGAAAGACCGTTTGCTATGGGGCACCTCGCGCATTATTGGATTCAATGGAAAACTTTACGGCGTTGCCATAACGGACAACGGGAACCTTAGCGATGCGCTGTATGAATGGGACCCGGAAACTTCCCTATTTTCGAAAGTGAAGAATGTAAATGGATCTTTACAGCCCGGACCCCATGTGCCGGTCGCTCAGTTCGAGCCGTTTGAAGGTAAATTTTACGGCATAACCCAATCGGCGGGTACTAACTATGGGGACCTGGTAGAATGGGACCCGGCTGCGGGTTCCTTTACGTCCAAAGCCACTTTTACGCCGGTCACAGGCTACAATTGTCTTACTAAGATGACTTCAAAAGACGGTAAACTCTATGGCGCGACTACCTCCGGGGGCGCATCAGGCGCCGGCACATTATTCGAATGGGAGCCGGCTACGAATGCAATTACTAAAAAGGTTGATTTCCCCAACGCAGGAACTGCACCATTCAACGCGTTTGCTCCTCTTCTGGTTGGTGACAAGTTTTATGGGATTACCAAAGGGGGCGAAGCCCGTACAGGGCTCCTGTATGAATGGGACCCAGTTACGAACGGGTTCAGCATCAGATCTGCTATGCCCGGCAACGGCACGGGCATATTCCAGGGAAAGTTTACACCGTGGCAGGGGAAGTTGTATTCAAGCGTGCAGGTGGCTGATCCGTCCAATGGTTCTATATCGATCGAAGTGTTCAATTGGGATATGGCAACAAATGTTACCAGCGAATACATCAGCAATGTGGCTATGGGGCGGGCGGCTATGGGCAGTCTCACATTTGCTGACGGTAAGCTATATGGCATGACCTCCGAAGGCGGCAAAGACGCACTGGGCGTGATTTTCGAATTCGATCCACAGAAAAAAGCTTATAAAATAATGCAGGAGCTTAGCAAGGAAACAGGAAGTAAGCCATTAGGTAAAATGGTGCTGCGGAATGGAAAACTGTACGGTATGACTTCTGCCGGAGGAGTGAATGGGTTAGGTACTCTGTTTGAACTGGATTACAAGACCAACGTATTCACTAAGAAGCTGGATTTTGAGTCCATCAATGGTAGTAGGCCTTACGCGAATCTGGTCGAAAGAGATGGTAAATTTTTTGGGATGACTCCTACTGGCGGGGTATCCAACCGAGGCGTGATCTTCGAATGGGATCCGGAAACCAACATTTACACGAAGAGGTATGACTTTGACCTCCTCGCTGGCGCCAGTCCCTTCGGAAATCTTTGCTGGAAGGACGGCAAATTTTATGGAATGACCATGGGAGGCGGCGCCTTTAACACCGGTACGGTCTTCCAGTGGGATCCGGCTACGAACGTTTATACGAAATTGCGCGATCTCAGGGCGAGCACAGGACTAAAACCTTACGGCTCACTTACCGTCTATGGTGATAAACTATATGGACTCACACAATCGACACTGCTGGAGGTGGACCCGGCAACCCAAGATGTAAGTGTGTTGGTTGTCCTCGGCAACGATCTCAAGGCCGACATCACGGTCAATAACAACAAATTGTATTTTATGGGAACTTACGAAGGAGGCTCGGTCTTCGAGTGGGATCCCGCAACCAAAATTTTGAAAACAAAGGCCCGGCTTTCTACCGACAGCGGGATAAACCCTTTTTACATGACGCCCACACCAGTACCAGCACCGGTATCGGCCGGTAACCCGGGCACTTGTATGACGCTTGCGAATTCTTTGATCGGCACCGATAATTTCAACGAGTGGCTTGCGGTTACTGACGCTTCCAACGAAGCAGTGGCAGAAATCAAAGCGAATGGCAATAACCTGGGCACCATAAAAAGCTGGCTATATACGCACAGCGGCGCTGTAAGGAAAAGGGACGGACGTTATTTCCTGGGTAGGGATTTTACAATGACGCCTTCGGGCAGCATAACCTCCGGCCAGGTAGACGTCAGGATTTATATAAAACAGGAAGAATACGATGCGCTCGTGGCTGCCAACAATGCCGATATGGAGGTTGAGCCAATCCAGGATGTGACGCAAATCGGGGTATTTACAACCGGCGCCAACAGTTGCAGCGGAAGTATCTCAGGATCACCCCGCGCCATCGCTACGAGCGTTGAGCCCTGGACCGGTGGCGGTTATGTCTTTAGTTTCAAAACGGACGCCTTTTCCACCTTTTACCTGGCAAACACCAACAGACCTTTGCCCGTCAAATTAATCAATTTCAATGCACAACTACTGGAGAACGATGCTGTGCTAAACTGGCAAACGGCCGAAGAAGTCAATTTTTCACACTTTGAGTTACAGCGGAGTGAAGACGGCCGGAGCTACCAAGCGATTGCCACCATTGAACCTTCTGCCGGATCCATTCCAGGCCATTATAACTTCATTGACACACAGCTGGGTAAAATCCTGGTACCGAAAGTCTATTATCGCTTAAAAATGACCGATTGGGATGGTACATTTGCTTATTCGACCATCCGCGAGCTGGCAATACCCAACGCGGTGGCGACACTGTATCCCAACCCGGTCGCGGATATTGTTGAGGTAAAACTGCCAAAAGTGGCATGCAATTGGCAGCTCATCAACTCAGCAGGAATGCAAATGCTGAGCGGACAATCTGAAGGCGGAAACTTTAAACTCAATGTTTCCAAATTGCACACTGGTGTCTATTTCCTGAGATTCACAACTGCCCGGGGCGTTAGGACATTGACTATGGCTAAGAAATAACGGGCCTGAATTGCATAGCCCTGTCATTAAACTGGTTAGCCGATGATCCAGCCGGTATCATCGGCGCCGGTACATAACTCAACTCAATGCCCCGCCCCCGGTACTGATAATTGGATCACCGCTGTCAGATATTAGCAAATTGTTCCTTTAGAACAGCAGGAAACACGCCACAGCAATCGCTTGTTACCATTTACAAAACGATAAGATAGAATAAAGTTGCCGCCTTTTCTTCCACTGAAATTACATTCCCGCATTGCGACTCCCGAAACGCAATTGGGTATGGGAATAACTACAATCACTGAACGATAAATCTAACCGATTCACCGTTTTCAACCAACAGTAAATACACCCCTGATTTCAGGCCCGCGATTGGTATGACGGAGCGAGACCCGTTCAGGCGGACCTGTTTATAAAACCTTCCATGAATATCTACGACCGTCGCCTTGCGCGGTAGCAGGTTCGAGCTGCCCAAGTCGACTGTCAACCGGCTGTTGGCCGGATTTGGGAAAACACTGATCGATTGCCCGTGGTCGATGGCGATGCTAATAACACGGCTGTAAGTAAAGGAGCCGTCCTGATCGATCATACGCAGGCGATAAAAATTACCAGGGCCAGGGTCGGGATCGGTAAATGTGTAGTCATGATTACCGGAGCCGGAGGCAGAAATTACGCCGATTTGCCCGAATGTGTGGCCGTCGCTACTCTTTAATATTTCAAAATGCGACGTGTTCTCTTCGTCGGCAGTCGCCCATTTCAACCTAACAGCGCCGCCGTCGAGCCTGTTTCCGGCAAAACTCACAAGCCGGAGCGGCAAATTGGCATCGTCATCGACGATATCGACCGACGCAACGTTCTGTGACGGGGCTCCTGTATATTGCAGAGAATTTGCATCAGAAGCTCCGAGAAGGGTGCACAGGATCGTTTCCGTTTCTTCGACAAGGGTGTCATCGATGGCGGTCAGGGAAACATCGGCAGTATTATGATAAGCCAGCAGTATGGCAGCGGAGTTAGCGTAATCGGCGCCCGTAGCCGTACCCCCATACTGAATGTTGGCAACAAGGCTTGTCGAAGGCACATAATCCCCGGGAAGACTCATTCTGATAATCCCGGAGCTTGCCGGTTCGGCAGCATCCGCAATCTTGGTGAGTGTTATCTGCGTGTTGGCTGCGGTGTAGTCATCATCGGTAAAAAGAACATCGATCGCCGTGTTCACCGGGTCCGGTGGAAAAATAAAAGCATTGCCCCCGCCGTCTGTCGCACTTCCGGAAAGTAAAGTAACGCGGAGATTTTCCTGGCCCTCGATAATGTGATCGTCGTACATGTTGACAGATACAGTAATCGAGTTCGTATTTGGTGGAATCACCAGCGCTCCGATCGATTGACAGTCCACTCCCGGGGAGGCCGTGCCCGACAAAACATAGGCGATATGGACCGGCCACGCGGACGTTGCCACGCCGGCCAGTTTCAATGTAAAAGTGGCTTGCCCGGAGGGCTCAGCAGCATTGGTCCCGATAAGCAACTGGACCGGTGTCGATGAAGCGGCGTTGGCATCGATGATGTTAACCTGCGCCTGATTATTGGCGGGATCTATCGGCAAGGTCAATGTCGCCGACGCTGCACTGGTGATCTGAATGCCGGTACTTTCCGGTCCTTCGATGATACCGTCATTGAAAGCATCGACGTCAATCAGGACCTGGGTTGATCCGGCCGGAATGACCGCATTTCCCGTATAGGCAGGTAAATGGACAAAGTCCGGCCCCATTGTTGCTTGTCCGGATGCAAGAAAAGAATAGGCAACTATTACATCCTCAGCCAATGGAACAGGATAATGAAGGCCAATTTTATAAATACCGTTTTTTCCACCTTCGATGGCATCAGACAATTTTTGCAGATAAACATATTGTCCCGTCGGTTGCGCAATTATCCGGCTGGAAAAATTTAAAAAGAATGTAGCCACAAACAAGTATGAAATCAGGCGGCTCCTTTGCATTTTGATCGTAAACGTCTTCATAGGCAGCGGGTGATGGGTGAAATGTATCGCCGATAAACCACAAATCTACTAGCGGTTATTTGCTACCAATATACTAATTTTTACTATTTTAAATTACGAAGTTTTATTACAATGAGATTTCATTTTGTAAGGTACTGCACCTGGAATTACGGTGGCAGTGACTACGGCGCAGCCCCGCCTGAAGGCCAGGCAATTTTTCTGTATTAAAATTAAAACGACTGACGAAAGGCCATCGGCGAAATATTCGTTTGCGATTTGAAGAACTTACTGAACGATTGAGAATGGCTGAAACCGAGCTCGTAAGCAATTTCACTCACCGACAAGCTGGTAACCGACAACTTCTCCTTGGCCTTTTCCAACAGCTTTTGCTGAATATGTTGCTGTGTGCTTTTGCCCGTAACCGTCTTTAAAACGGCACCGAGATAACCTGGTGAAACATTTAGTTGCTGCGCAACGACTTGTACGCTGGGCTGGCCTTTTTCCAAAAGCTCATTGCTGTTGAAATAGTGAAACAACAACTGCTCCATTTTTTCCAGCAGCTTATGGTTGGCTACTTTTCTTGTTGCAAACTGACGGCAATAATACCTGTCTGCATAGGTTAGAAGCGATTCCAGATGGGAAACTATCAGATCTTGCGTAAAGGCGTCAAGATTCCCCTGGTATTCGTGTGCAATATGTTGAAATATCGTTATTAGCGTTAACTCTTCTTTTTCCGACAAAAACAGTGCTTCGTGAATAGCGTAACCGAAAAACTCATACTTACTGATCTTCAAAGCCAATGAAGTATTCCATAAAAAATCAGGATGGACAAGCAGCAACCATCCCGAATGATTCAGCTCCTGGTCACCATCCATTTCGATTTGCAATATCTGACCCGGTGCCATACAAGTTAGGATGCCTTCATCAAAGTCATAGTTACTCTGCCCATATTTCATTCTGGCGTTGAAATTGCGTTTAAGGCCGACACTGTAAAATGGAAGCACCAGGCTGATCGGACTGTTTGCCGGCAGCCGCCGCATCGATTCGAACGATATAATGCTGATTAATGGGTGTTCTGGCTTGGGCAAGCCCATGATCTGATGGTACTCACTGATCGACTTGATGATGTGCGGCTGCATTGCACTAAATTACACCTTGTTGTAAATGAGCGCAAATTCTCTGGCAAAATCTTCCAGCTTTATCTTGCCAAAGACATGCGGGGCTGTTTGATCAAAATGCCTGCGCAAATTGCCATTATGAATATTCTGCCCGAGCTGCAATGTATTTTCAATAACATGCCGGGGCACTTTACGGCTTTCCATCCTTTGTCGTTGCTGATCATCCGTAAGCCTTTTCCATTGTAAGTCAGGTTTGCCGATAGAGCCGCCCAAAACACTGGCCACTTCCGATGCGCGCCGATCATCACTAGCCACGTATCTGATGCCTTTGCCATCGCTACCCAACCGCAGCTCCTCCGCGGCGGCAGCGGCAATATCGGCGGGCGAAACCATCACAATCCTATCCTCTTCTCCATAATTTGCAGCAATCATACCTGTGGCCCTGATCATATCGACAAAATGAAAAAGGTTGTAATAGATAAACCCTGCACGGAGATGAGTAACCCTGCTACCGGGTACACGATCCAAGATACCTTCGGCGAAATGCGATCCTAAAATATACCCTGTACCGGAAGGCAAGTCTGCGCCCCAGCTGCTTAAATGCACGATTTTTTTCACGCCCGAGCCTGTTAGTGCTTCCGCATACGCGGAGGCAACTTTCCGGTAATGCGTCAACGGATCTTGTGCTGTAAAATCAGGTGGAACCATGGTGTATACGGCATCCGCGCCCGCAAATACCGGTTCCATGAAACCAGCATCGGTTACCGAACCTATTGCTGCCCTGGCACCCAAGGCATGTATCTGCTCCCTTTTTCCGGGGTCGCTTGATATTATGGTAACGCTATGTCCGGCGCGGATCAATATTTCCGCAAGCGGCCGGGAAACATTTCCTAACGATCCAGTAAGAACGATTTTCATTTTTGCTATTGTTTGTCCAATGCAAAGGTCTGATCGATTGCCCAAGTGGATGTAGCCCGATCCGCTTTTGTTGAAGCCGGATAACATGTTTTTGTGTTTCTTTCACTTTTTAAGTCAAAGCCAGGTGTCGATAACCTTTGGAGAGCGATCAGTTCCGGCTACCAGTCCCCTGCCCTTCACCCGGTGGGATCCTGGTTATTTGATTAGACGGACCGATTTCAAGCGCATAGCGCTCCGAAGTCTTGCGCCACCCCAGCCCGATCATTTTATCGTATTCTTCCAATGGTATTGGCCGAATGCAGTATGTAGATTCCGCCCCGCCTTCTAAAAACACTTCCAGGCTTCGCTCTGCATGAGCTGGCTAGCGGAACCTGGTATTCTGAATATTGTTGGTGTTCCGTGCAACGACAGCATAATTGACAAATGAAGGATTCCAGGCTATCATGCCGGAAAACGCATGTCAGACAAAAGTAATGGCAATGCCCGGGAAGCTTTAAATATCTTCCCGGACTCTGCTTAACCACGCCTTATTTATTTGGACTCTGCCACCGGCGCTGCGTTCGCGCCTATATTACCAGCGGCTACGGTGACCGCACCTAGTTTAACCGTCACGTTAGCATTGTAGGCGTCAAGCTTATCGAAAAACCCCTCTTCAGTAATGCTAAAATACTTACTGGTCGCGAACGCGCCCGTAGCACCCGCGACTGTGTCGAGCACCTTCAGGGCCGTGGCGGGCGCTGCTGTCACCTTTCCGGGAAAAATAGCGGCTGTGTAAGAGCTCCCCCCTGCTCCGTTATAAAGGCCCATCTGTACTAAGGTGATCGTTTTGTTGTACTTGTAAAAGACTACGCGCCCATAGATATTTTCCGTAGTCGCGGCAGCTAACGTATATGCCTTATACGTCGATACAGTACCGCCACCTGGCGCTGTACTTAAATTGGGCGGGTAGTCCTGTTGTTCACAAGAACTAAGCAACGCAAATAGCGTCATCGTGATAACCAGGGATACCATCGGGGTGATTTTGCTGATATATGTTTTCATGTCAGGATGATCATTAAAAGTTGAAAGAAATGCGGCCGTAGTAGTAAGATCCGTTGGAGCCCTGCTGATTGTTGTCATACAGGTAGAAGCCCTGGTTTTCGGGGCGCAAAATGTCAGGATATTTATTAAAAACGTTACTGCCGCCTATGGACAATTTCAGGTTCCTGGTCAAATCGTAGCCAACACTGGCATCGAAAATGGATTGCGCGGAAAACTTCTGATCATAAAAGTTACCTTCCGCATCGGAGGAAGTTGACCGGGAGGTCACCGTTCCAAAGTATGTGCCTCTCACCATAGCATGAAATTTATTGACACGATAGGTAACCGAACCGATTAGTTTTTGTCTTGGTGTTCCGGTTTCAAACTGACCAATTGTGGCCCGGTCCAGGTACTTGGCCACAATCTGGTCTTCGGTCAGATTAGCCACATTCAAATCGAGTACTTTCCTGTTCAGAATGGTGTTTTTACTGAAAATAGCCGCAAGGCTGAAAATGAAGCTTTTACCACGACTCAGGGTGAGCGTATAGTTTCCGACTGCTTCAATTCCTTTGGAACGTACGTCTGCACCATTCACAAAGAACTGGGCTTCTCCCCCACCGATGACCTCGTCGTAGTGATTGCCAACCTCGGATGCATTGAAGTAGCTGGTCCTGAAAATGCGGTTATCTACATCAATCTGATAAGCATCCAAAGTTACTTCAAATCCGTGGGCCGGCTGATAGGTGAGACCGAAACCATAGGTCCTCGATTTCTCCTGTTTAAGACCCTGAATTCCTAAAACCCTGGCAGCGGTACTGTTGGTTGGGTAAGTTGTCACATCAAGCGGTTGCGGGATACCGTTTGCATCCGGCACGAATGCCGTGGCAGTATGGGTATAATTCAACTCCTGAAGGGATGGCGCGCGAAATCCGGAAGCAATCGAAGCCCGCAATGAAAGCGTTTTGGCAATGGAATACCTCGCGGCTAATTTGCCGATGGTAACGCCGCCAAAATCCGAATAATTTTCCACACGGAAAGCGCCGGCTACCAGCAGGCTTTTAGTTACTTCAAGTTCGGCATCAAGGTAAGCGGCCATGGTGGTGCGGTACTCATCCCTTTCGTTTTTCGGGCCGAATCCGGCAAAACACTGGCAATTTGAAGACAAGGATTTAACGGTAACCTGCTGGCCTGCATTCACACTGATCGGATTTCCATTGGCATCTACGATCGGTGTGCTGCTGGCATCTTCCAAAGGTTTTCCATCAGGGCCGACAAGCAAACCGGCTTTACCCACGGTAAGCACCCCTGCATCTCCATAGGTATAGGCCTCTTCCTGACCTTTCATGATTTTGTAGTTTTCTATACGCATTTCAGCGCCAAAGGCAATGTTCAGCCCCCGCAGCACATCTTTGAAATAGCGGGAAAAATCAAGGTTAGTCGAATTTTGGGTGAACTGGTGCGTACCCAAATACATATTGACCGGTGAATTGGAACCCAGTGAAGCATTCATGGTATTGACCATCCCTATCCGCATCCGGTTCCGGCCAAATGTGTTGCTGAAATCGACATTGAATTCCCCCAGCTTACTTTTAATACCGGTTGTATTGGAAAGGTCGGAAGTATTGGAGGTCATCTGTGGACGGAAGCCATTGGGATACAGCAGGTAATTGAAACGGTCAGTTTGTGCAGGACGGCGGAAGTAGCACGAGAAACCTTTAAGATATTTGTAAGACGCTCCTCCAAAACTGTACAGCGTTGTGGTAGGATTCAGCTGATAACCTGCATTGTAAAAAGTACTGCCGAGAGTAATGGCAGGCATACCCGCATAAACGGCAAAATCAGCTTTGGTCAGGCCGCGTGCAGCCATTAATCCCGCTTCTGTGGTCAGCGACGCAAGTGCCGCTGTGTTGCCCGAGGCCTGTGCGGCAACCAGCTCGGGATTGGTGATGACCGGATTTCCGTTTTTATCGGTCCGCTGATTATTCAGGTAAGTTTTATCAAAAAATCCCCAGTCATTCACAAAAGGTCTCAGGGTCGGGCGCTTCTGTGTAATTTGCCCGGACAGGTTAAAGTACCCCTTGTCTCCCATTTTGAAGCCGTAATTTGCATCAAACTGATAATTGAATCCATCCGGCTTACCATCTTTGGTCAGTTCCCCTGCCTTACCGCCGGTATTGGCATAACCTCCACCGGTAAAGCTGCCTGTCAGCTTATCTGTCCCTTTTTTGAGGATAATATTGACTACGCCGGCCACTGCGTCCGAACCATATTGAGCGGCAGCGCCATCGCGTAAAATTTCAACCCGGTCGATGGCGGACGCTGGAATGGTCATCAAATCAACGGACGTGGAGGGGCTACCGACGGCCGTTCCGGTAATAAGCAGGGCGGAAGTGTGCCTTCGTTTTCCATTTACCAGAACCAGTATCTGGTTGGGGGCCATGTTGCGGAGCTGGACCGGATCTACGTGGGAATCAAGGTCACCACCCTGGGATCTGACCGCGTTAAAACTGGGTGCCACAAAAGCCAGCATTTGGGCCAGGTCAATCTGAGGAAGGTCTGCCATGATATCCTTGATGGAAATGACATCCACCGGGACGGGGGTTTCCAGAATGGTTCGCCCGGTATTTCTGGACCCTGTAACTATTAATTCATTTAACTCCGTGCCGCCATCTTCCAGCGGAACGCTTAACGTTGCTTCGGAACCTATCTTAACTTCCTTGGTCTTAAAACCTATAAAGCTGAATACCAGTACATCGCCCGGCACAGCATCGATCGAGAACATACCCTGATTATCCGTAATAGTACCTTTATTCGTATTTCCTTTCAAGATGATGTTCACACCAGGGAACACTTCCGCAGTGGATGCAGAAAACACTTTACCGGTAATCTTTTTGCTTTGGGCAAGCATGGTAAACGGTAACCAGCAAATGAGCAGAAAGAGCATCGCAGGCCTGGCCACGAATTCGTATTTTCGTAAGTTTCTCTTCATAGTAATGGAGTGATTTTAGTTGGATATTCATTTCAAAGGATCAAACTGGATGGACACAGTCTGATAGCAACAGACCCCCTTCCGGATCTGCATGGTGTCATTGTATCAAATATGCGGCTAACACATTGAAAATATCGAAAAAATAGCAAAATGCAATATATAATATCGGATACATAGAAAAATACAATATAATTTATATATATTCTTCAGAATATATTGCTTTTACCATGCACCCCCCAGAAGTTGAAACGGGGTGGCAGCCAGGGCCATCGGCAATATATCAAGGTCGACAAGTCGACTGGCCCTCTTCAGGATGGGCAGGCCGCCATCAAAATGGTACGTAAACGGGCAGCTGAATGGAATTGGCAAGATGCCTCCCCGCGAACTACTGGATCAGTGCAATACGGGCAAGCATGTCAGTATTGCTACACCACCGACTTTTCTAGTACATGCGGCCGACGACGATGTGATCCCCGTCAAAAACATGCTTTCCTTTTGATGCCTTGCGGCAAGCAAGCGTAAAAACCGAAATGCACATCCCGCAGCCAGGAGGACATGGATTTATCCTTGCCGATTTGAATAGTAGGGACAATTGGTTCAGAATGTTCAAAAGTCGGCTGGCAGAAAACGGGGTTTAAGGAATTGTGGATTGACTGGAAGGTCATAAGTTAGATCGACAGTGTCAAAACCAACCTGTTAGTTGAATCGGTGACGATAAGCTTCCAAGATTTGGTCGTACTGCAAGTTGGAATTATCTCCATTGGGCTCAATGAGTCGAAATTCGAACAGCCTGCCTATTTCTTCATCATACAGATAATAGCCAACGGCCTCGCCCCGCGTGTAGATTTTCACTGGTTTGGCCCCTATCCATCCTAAGTGTGGTATCAAGTCGTCAAGATTAAAATTAGTGATTTCAAGAAAAACAAAGTGACTAGACATATCCAACTCTTTTGTGTGATTTATAAGGCAAAACGGAACCCACCTCCGCAGTCTTCCGGGCCTAAGAACTTTTGAAAGATAGCCCCGAGATACATTTTTCAGTGTCTGCCTGCACATCAACCGGCCCGAAATCTGGTTAATCCGATCATATCATAAACAGACTAGCTGATTTCATTTTTTGCCGATCGGGCATTCCGCCCGGATTGACCACCCTGTCCTTCATTTCATCGCGCCTCGAAACGGCAGCGATGCACAAGTCGTAAATTTTGAGTGGTGGTCAATCCGTTGCGGAACACGGTGGCTGCGGTAACACTACGCTACATTAGAGAATCCTACAATCCCTTCGGGTTTTGAACCGCCACACTTCCTTCGCCAGCCTTATTATAGGCAAGCTCGTTGGCAGGTACGTCCCAGTAATCCAGGAAGTTGTAATTAATGGTCGCGTTCTTGCTAACCACACCCGCCTTATCAACTACAACCGCGCCGGTTCTGCCTCCGCCTGTCGCAACATCATCGATCACTCCCCAGCGCCTGGCGTCGTAGAAGGCAAGCCCCCGGAATGGCAGAACCACCCTTCTCTCGCTTCTCAATTCTTCTTTGGCAGCTGCCAGGTTAAGCCCCTTACCTGCGACGGCGGCCAGACCGGCACCCTGAAGTTTACGGATGGCATCAATGATTTTAAGACCGCCCTCTATATCTCCCGTGTTGATAAGCGCCTCCGCCAATGTCAGCTGATTTTCTTCGTAGGTGGTGGCCATATAGAATTCGTATTCGCCCACCGCTTTGTTGCCCAACACAACTACGCCCGCAAGTCCCTTTCCGCCATCGATCAGACCATACCGGGTATTGAAAATGTTTCCACGGTCATTATTGCCAATCCATGGGTTGGTTTCGATCGCGAAGTTGTTCTCTAGTCTTTTATCGCCCGGTTTAAAATCCTGTACAAGGCGTTCGCTGACTTTGAAACTACTGGTTTTGGTAGTACCCGTAGTGAGGGCCGAAGGCGTACTACCGGTAGCGGAAATGAAATCGCTGGTCTCGTTTGATCTGGCCGTAAACACGTAATCCGTTGCTGTAACTCCATCTTTGGCAAGGGCGATGATAGACGCCCACTGCTCCGCAGTCATCTTTTTTACAGTGGTGTTTACCAGTATGTTTCGTGCTTTCATCGAGTTGATGTTCCTCTTCCACATATCAGGTGTAAGTATCCCCCCCTTCCCAACCTGAAAAAATGCGGGAATAATTTTACCGATCACTGCCGAGTAATCGGCAACGCTGCTAACAGCGCTTAGAGCTGCCGCGGCTTTATCATAGTTGGCATTTGACTCGGCAATGATAGCTTCCTTGCTCACAAACGTGTTATTGGTACCCACTGCCTGATCATTGATGATACCGGCATAGTAAAGTGAACCGATACGGCCATAGGCGTAACCCTTCCACCAATATGCCCAGGCCTTAAGTGCGTTCTTTTTACTTTCGGCATCTCCCGTAAATGTGGTTTTGTCCACCAGCGCCAACACATTATTGGCCCCGCTGTTGAGACTGTACATGTAGGCCCACTCGTAATACAACGGGTTGTCGCTCGCGTTTGCATTGATATTTACCTGCCGCAGCATGTCCAGTTGAAGGGTCGGAGAATTGGGGTTCTTCACCCTGGTGCCGTTATCGAGGATCACGTAATTGGCTACCCCGATTTCGTTCAGCCGCTGGTTGGCAGCTTCCACCCCTACAACGTCCCCCATAATTTCGTGATAACTAAAAGGATCCCCGAAAAACCCGCCATAAAAACCGCCATACTTCACAGTCAGGAAGCCATTTACATAAATAGCGCCCTGCGCCAGGTTGATCAGACCGGATTCCGAGTTAGCGCTTCCAGTCGTTGGCTGGTTCGGGTTCTTAACGTCTAATTGATCCTTACAGGAGAGAACAGACGTCAGAAGCACCAACATCGATAGCAATTTTATTTTTTTCATGTTTTATCTCTTTTAAGAATGCAATGAATGTTTTTAGAAACCGAAGTTTAAACCGACCTGATAAGATCTGTAATTCGGCATACTGCTGTGGTCGGTTCCGCGGTCCCATGCCGAGTTGTTGGCACCCGACACGATTTCAGGATCCATACCGGTGTATTTGGTTAACGTAACCAGGTTGCGCCCCGAGAGTACTAATTGCAGCCTTCTGAATCCTTTAATATGAGTCAGTTTTGCAAAGTCCAAAGCAACAGAAATATTTCTCAGACGGAGGAAAGAGGCATCTTCGTAGAAATAATCTTTGGTACCATTTCTGGTAACGGCTGCATATACACCCCGGTAAAACGCGGTCCATGCTCCGGTTTGTCCGTCGATCGTGAACGGTTTTGCGTAGTCGGCATGGATTCCATCGCGGTACATCCATTCCTTGGTTTGGTTGTAAAGATGGCTTCCCTGTATCCAGTCCAACTGAACGTTGAAAGTCAGAAAGTTCTTGATCGTCAAATCATTGATGAATGAGATGTTGAACTTCGGATTAGGATCGCCGAAACTGTATTTATCAGGGGTTACATAAGGGAATTTTGTCGCTTTGTTGACCACATAGCCGTTGCTTGCCAGCGTATAGTCACCCTTTTCGGCTTCCGAAAGAAAGGGGGTACCGTCCGGCTTTGTGGCATCCAGGCTATGGAGCAATCTATGGCCGTAAAGCTGTCCGATTTTTTCATCCTTGCGAAGCACATAATTCGTACTTCCGGCATTGGAGATAACAACAATCTCCTGATCGCCAACGACAGAATTGATTTTCGAGGTCTGTTTCGTAAAGTTGGTAGTCAGATTCCAGCTGAAATTCTTGCCCTGGTATACAGATGCGTTCAATGAAGCCTGCAAACCATGGGAGCCGAGTGAAAAAGCATTGGTTTTCAAAGTTCCCGAACCGGAAGTCGGCGCCACATCAATGCTCCATATCGCATTGTCCGTAGTCCGTTTCCAATAAGTGGCCGACAGTCGCACATCGTTCAGCCAGTCGGCGTTCGGCATCACGTTCAATGTAAAATCCGTTCCGATTTCAAGCTCTTTGGATACTTCCACACCCAGGTCAGGATTATTTTGGTTTGGATCGAAATAGAAGGCATTGCTGGCACCCAAAACCTTTGTGCTTAAAGTAACATAGCGATCAAAAGGCTTGGGCTGAATACCTGCCTCTCCGTATGCGGCACGCAATTTAAATTCGGGAATACGGTCGGCGATCGCTCCTGATTCCCAAAAGCCCAGTGAGGACATTCTTAAATAAACATCACCTCTCGGAAAGGTAAACGGCTTTGAACCTCCGCCAAATGCGGACGAGTAGTCACTTCTGAACCCGCCGGCAACACCGAATATATCCCCATATTCAATTTTTTGGTTGACAAGGTACCCGTAGGTAATAAACGGTTCCTTGTAATCCTGAATAACCTTGAAGGATGTTCCTTGCGTGCTGTTAAACGGCGTGTAAGTCGGCAATCCGGCAGCCGCTGCTGCATACAGCGTCTGTTTCTGGTTGCGGTAATCAAAGGAAACCTGGGTAGATGTCGTAATTGGAATATTCCAATGAAAGTCATCCTCGAAATTGGTGTAGATAAATGCAGTACCCAAAAAATTCTGGAATGTTCTTGCATAGGTATATTTATCGATACCACCTGTATTGTCAGGGCTGATCGCGGAGCCCACCCAGGTCGAAGCGGCAACGGAATTGGCATTGTTTGACTGGTTTTGCGCCATATAGACGTAGTCTTCCCTATTGTAGTTGAGTCCGTACTTTGCATCCAACTCCAGATACTTGTTGACTTTATAGTTCAGGTTGAAATTTTGGATGATATCAACCTTTTTATCGTCGCTGTCTGAATAATACTGGGCGTAAATAGGGTTACTTCCGTTCACACCCGCTGCATCTCCCAACTTGTTGATCGGACTACCATCGGGTAATTTGAAATCGTAGTCCACAAAAGCACGGCTATTAAAAATCGAGTAGATGTTATTCCCATTAACCGTGTTTTTGGTATAAACCAGCTGCGTGGTACTGCGCAGCCTTAACCCCTTGGCAAGCTGGACGCCCAGGTTGGTAACCAGGTTACTACGGTCGTTATAACCATTGTTAAGGAAATTGGATTTCTGATGGTTATTGGACGCAGAGGCGCTGAAATCGAATTTCTCACTGCCTCCTGAAAGGGAAATGCTATTGTTGATCGTGTTGGCAGGAACAAAAAACTGTTTGAAGTGATCATGATAAGCAAGATTGGCGTTGTAGGGCTTATCGGTCTTGTTAAGCGGATCCGTACTGTTCCAGATTACGTTTTCGGTATACAAGCCGGTCTGCGGGTCAATCGAAATCGGCGCGCCCGAAGATCCGATGATGTTATTGTTTGCATCGGTATTATATCCGTGAAAACGCGACTTGGCCATTCCACCCACATTCAGATAGGTATTGTTTGTGATCGCACTGGAAATATCGATGTTCAGCTGCCCATTTTTCCCCCTTTTTGTAAAAAGCTGGATAACTCCGTTCGCGCCCTGAGCCCCATAGATCGAAGCAGAAGCGGCGCCTTGCACGACTTCCACCCGCTCGATAGAATTAAGGTCGATCGCGCTGAGATCCGTCGAAGCCATCTGAATACCGTCTATCAGGATCATTGGCGATGTCCCCCGGTTCACAGAGTTAATACCTCTTAGCAAAATGTTGACTCCCGCCCCCGGCGTACCGTTGCCGCTGGTGATCTGCGCTCCCGGAATTTTCCCAACCAGCGCCTGATCCACCGAAGCAGAGGGCGTCTGCGGCAGGCTTTTACCGGAAATCGTTTCGACCGATATCCCCAGCTTGGCTTTGCTCGTAGCCACACCGCTACCGGTCACAACCACTTCGCTTAAAATCCTGGCGTCGGATACCAGCTTCACGTCGATCACCGACAAGCCATCAAAAGTGATTTCCTGTGAGATCATTCCAACAAAACTAAAGGTCAATTTTCCCTGATCGGGTACGGCGATTTTGTATTTGCCATCCATGTCCGTGATGACACCGTTATGGGTGCCGGCGATTAACACGTTCACTCCCGGGATTGGTGATTCGTCCTCCGCAGCGGTGACTACACCTGTTACAAACTTTTCCTGTGCCCATAGCAATGATGAGCAACAGCACACCAGCAGGGTGCTGAGCAGTAAAACCTTCTTCATAAGTAAACAATAGTTAGGTTGGTATCGGAGACTTGTCTCTTAACAAAAATACCCTTTTGCACTATCAATACAAACCAACCTACATTTCAGGAAACAAATATATGATAGTTGCATATTCAACAATACAACAAAATTATATTTCGCAATTATAAAATTTTATGAAATATAATTTCAAAACAAGTTAACATACGACGTTCACTCAAAATCATCATTCTGAGTAGCGTCCGAATGTGGTTATTAATTTTTAAAAAATATTATAAAGTCAGCGAGCTAAAATTCTTGATAATATTCTACAATTACATTTTAAAATGATTTCTTCACAATGCACTTTTCCGGGACTCTAAGGCCCGACCCGACCGATGTATCCGTTAATAAACTTATTATTAAACAATTAATCTGATTCAGCTGGGGTGTCCCCCCAGAAAATAAACTTCACTCATCCAGATAAAAACATAATTATTTCAACAAAACAAAGCACCCAGTTCAGTATGCAAAATAGCTAACCGGCCAAAAAACTACATACGATATGACTATACGTTCATAGTAATATCTGTGGATCCACACGAGAGATAACTTATGATATTATACGTCAATAATTCCTCTGATAGCTCGCTCGTTGAAATTTGGCACCCTGATTTTAGCTCACCTTTTAGCCCAATGAACCTGACAATTCCAAGAACCACGACACCGACAGACCGGTCTCGCAGTTGAATTAGACCGGGAGCAATGCAAAAATCGGAAAACAAAAAAACCGCATCAGATCGCTCTAATTACGGTTTTCATTCATTTTACTTACGAGGTCTAATCAAGATTCACAGCCTATTACTTTCCGATACAAAACTTAGAAAATATATTATCCAGCAAATCATCCGTCACAATAGTCCCGGTAATTTCCCCCAAATGATGCAGCGCCAACCGGATATCCTGTGCTAAAAAGTCCCCGGTAACGCCCAGTGAAAGCCCATTCAATACATCCGTCAAAGAATCCGAAGTCTTCATCAAATGCTCATAATGTCGCAAATTCGTAACGACCGTATCTCCTGCTGCCTGCCCATGAACAAGTGAAACAAGCTTCCTGGTCAAGGCAGGTAAATTCTGTTGCGTATGTGCGGAAATGGGGATAATGTCCAACGAACCGGCCAGTTCGGATGCCAGTGAAGGATTAATATCCGTCTTATTCAAAACAAACAACACCTCCTTACTAGCGGGCAGCGATGCAGCCAATGCGCGGTTCTCGGCCAGCGTCACCTCGCTATCGAAGAGAAAAATCACAATGTCCGCCTTATCCATCGCCGCTTTTGAGCGCCCGATGCCGATGGATTCCACTACGTCATTCGTTTCGCGGATGCCCGCAGTGTCGATAAAGCGGAATTTCAAGCCATCCAGCACGATGGTATCCTCTATCACATCGCGCGTAGTGCCGGCAATGCTGGTTACGATAGCTTTCTCTTCATTCAATAATGCGTTCAGCAAAGTAGATTTACCCACGTTGGGTGAGCCGATGATAGCCACCGGAACCCCTTCCTTAATTGCATTGCCAAAGTCAAATGAGCTGATCAGCGGTTCAATGGTTGAAAGTAATGCATTGATTAAACGTCGCAAATCATCCCGCTGGGCGAACTCTACGTCTTCTTCGCCGAAATCCAATTCTAGCTCGATTAATGAAGCAAAATGAATGAGCTCGGAGCGCAGCGATGCCAGTTTTTTGGAAAAACCGCCCCGCAGTTGGTTCAATGCGGTTTTGTGGCTCGCTTGGGAGTCGGCGGCAATAAGGTCGGCGACGGCCTCGGCTTGCACCAGGTCGAACTGGCCGTTTAGAAAGGCTCGCTGCGTGAACTCGCCGGGTTTGGCGACGCGGGCACCTTTGGTGATGAGCAGCTTTAATATCTGGCGGATAATGTAGTCGGAGCCGTGGCAGGAAATTTCGACAGAATCTTCTTTGGTAAATGAGCGCGGCGTTTTGAAAACGGACACGAGCACTTCGTCGATGATTTCGTCGCCGGCGTTGATAGTACCGAAATGCACGGTGTGGGATTCGGCATTTTCGAGGTTTTTACCCTTAAATACGCTATTCACCATCGCGATCGAGCCCAGGCCCGACACGCGTATAACGCCTATCGCGCCCACACCCGAGGGCGTAGCGAGCGCGCAAATCACTTCCTGCTGTTGTATTACTTCTGTATTCATAATTGCAAATATGCTACTTTTAAAGAGAACCATTAACCGCCGCAGGAAGTTTGAATTTTGTACCTTTACGGGATTTTTACGGCGCTCCTGCGTGTTACACTTTTTTCAACATTAAGATTTTCAAGACCTTGCTTACCGAAACTTTGCCTATCGTTACCTCAGAGCTTCCGGTGATGGAAGCCTTTTACACCTTGCAGGGTGAAGGCCAGCACAGCGGTCGTGCCGCGTATTTCATCCGCCTCGGCGGCTGTGATGTAGGTTGCCACTGGTGCGACGTGAAGGAATCGTGGGACGCGAGTATTCATCCCAAATTCGATATCAATGCGATCGTGGACGGCGCATTGCAGTTTCCCGGTCGATTAGCAGTAATTACTGGAGGGGAACCATTAATGTACAATCTCAACGAGCTGACGGGCGCATTACAAGCGGCAGGCTTCAAAACCAATATCGAAACGTCGGGCGTTTATCCATTTACGGGACATTGGGACTGGGTTTGCTTTTCCCCAAAAAAATTCAAAACGCCTCACCCCGACATTTACCAGAGCGCCGATGAGCTGAAAGCGATTATTTACAATAAAAGCGATTTCGAGTTCGCCGAAGAACATGCAGCCAAAGTTTCTCCTGATTGTACGCTGCTACTCCAACCCGAATGGAGTAAGCAGGACGTGATGCTGCCTTTGATAATTGACTATATCAAAGACAATCCCAAATGGAAAATGTCGTTACAAACTCACAAGTTTATGAACATTCCATAATGCACCGGGTATTTCTTTTCTGCTTCGCACTAGTCACCATAACGCTACAAAACGCTTCCAGTCAGGACGTTACATTACCCAGAAAAGCGAGAGAAGTATACGATAAGGCACAAAAAGCATGGCAGGAAAGGAAGCTCCCCGAGGCCACAGAGTTGTTTGAAAAAGTGCTCGAAATTGAGCCGAACAGCTACGATACCCATTTGCGCCTGGCACAGGTGTATGAACTGCAACGGAAGCCCGACTTGGTCCGCAAGCATTACTACAAGGCTGTCAATCTTAAACCGGATGCCCCGCAATCAGCAGCGGCTTTTCAATGGATAGGCCGTGACCATTTCAATGTGCAGCGGTACGACTCGGCCCAGTTTTATTTCGAAAAGGCATTCGCGTTGTTTCCTGCCAGGTCGAGTCTGGGAAGGTTGGCTGAGAGATCGGTTGCCTCAGCCCGTTTCGCCCAGCAGGCTGTAAAGAACCCGCTTTCGATTGAGAAAAAGTCATTGGGGGATACGGTAAACTTCCTCGACACTCAGTACTTCCCGGTCCTGACGGCTGACGACGAGACATTAATTTTCACAGGCCTGACTGCAAACCGCGACGAAAACATCTACTTTACACGCCGCATCAAGGGCCCGGCTGCGCGGTGGGATGTACCGGAGGAAATCTCGAAAACCATTAATACGGCCAATAATGAAGGTACCTGCACGGTTTCGGCCGATGGCCGGACGCTTGTTTTCACTGCCTGCAACCGGCCCGACGGCCTGGGCAGCTGCGATTTGTACATTTCCCATAAAGTAGGCAAAGAATGGAGCCCACCGGTGAATCTCGGCCCGGAGGTCAATTCGCGCGAATGGGAATCACAACCTTCGCTGTCCGCCGATGGGCATACCCTCTATTTCGCGTCCGACCGAAAAGGCGGCGTAGGGAAGCGCGACATCTGGATGACGCACCTGGACGACAAGAAACAATGGACCGCCCCCCAAAACCTCGGCCCGGTCATTAACACACCCGACGACGAGAACGCCCCATTCATTCATGCGAACGGCCGCACATTGTTCTACTCTTCCAACGGCCTGCCGGGGATGGGTGGCTTTGACATTTTCATTACTCAAAAAACAGACACAATATGGGCGGCGCCCGCGAACATAGGCTACCCGATCAATACCGTTTCGGATCAGGTGGGGCTTTTTATAACCTCCAATGGAGAAAATGCCTACTATACCGATGATAATACCGAAAAAGGAGGAGGCCGCTCCCTGCTGTACACCTTCCGGGTGCCCGACGCGCTGCAAAAGCTCATCACGCCTACGCGTTACGCGAAAGGTAAGGTGTTTGACAAAAAGACAGGCACGGTATTGGCTTCCGACATCGATCTTTTTGACCTTAAAACCCAGACCAAAGTCGGCTCTTTTACTTCCGATAGCCAGAATGGCTCCTTTCTGGCGGTTTTGAATAGTGGTGGGGAATATGCATTCTATGTATCCAAACCGGGATATCTGTTTAAAAGCCTTTCATTTTCGGTCAATAACGATCAGTCGTTTGTAGATCTTGAAATTCCGTTGGAAGCGATCGAGAAGGACCGCGCAGAGATTTTGAACAACATTTTCTTTAAAACGGGGGAATATATCCTGGATGATAAATCGAAAGTGGAGCTAGACAAGTTGAGCGACTTTTTGCACAAAAATAAAACCATCAAAATCGAGATATCAGGCCATACTGATGACGTAGGTTCGGATACCGAGAATATGGCACTCTCCCAACGCCGGGCACAGTCCGTACAATATTATCTGCAACAATCGGGAATTGCGACCGACCGGATTTTGGCCAAAGGTTATGGTGAAACAAAACCTATGGCGCCCAATGATTCCGATGAAAACCGGCAAAAAAACCGAAGGATCGAATGGCGCATCCTCTAAATGCATTTGCATAACGGGCTGAAATTTTGCACTTTTGTCAGTCTGCCTGTGTTGTACCAACAGGTACAATAAGGCGAAATCAAGTCTCACACACAAAGAAAAGCCTTGCTGGGCACCGCTGGAATTTCCAGCCTAAACTTAGAACATTCGTCATTAACAGTAGTTTTATATTAACATGTCATCCGAGAAAGTCTCTTGCTTAATTATCGGCTCCGGCCCTGCCGGTTACACAGCCGCCATATATGCATCCCGCGCGGGGTTGAATCCTGTACTTTACCAAGGTGCCCAGCCGGGTGGCCAGCTGACGATCACCACAGAAGTCGATAACTATCCGGGCTACCCCGATGGCATTACCGGCCCCGAAATGATGATCAATTTCGAAAAACAGGCCAGACGTTTCGGTACTGACATCCGTTACGGCATGGCTACTTCGGTTGATTTTACCGGATACCCTCATAAAGTGATCATCGACAACAAGCATGAGATCATCGCCGACGCGGTCATTATTTCAACAGGCGCTTCTGCCAAATGGCTTGGATTGGAAGGTGAAGAACGTTTGAACGGACGCGGCGTATCGGCCTGCGCGGTTTGTGACGGATTCTTCTTCCGCGGCCAGGACGTGGTGGTGGTAGGTGCCGGCGACACAGCTGCCGAAGAAGCCAGTTATCTGGCCAAACTTTGCCGCAAAGTATACCTGCTCGTTCGCCGCGACGAAATGCGCGCATCGAAGATCATGCAGAAACGATTGGAAACTTTGCCTAATATTGAAATCCTCTGGAACACCGAAACCGTGAAACTGAACGGCGAGGAAGGCCTCGAATCGGTATTGGTTAAAAATAATAAAACGGGCGAGGAGCAACTTTTAGAAGCAACCGGTTTCTTTGTTGCGATTGGCCACAAACCCAACACGGATATTTTCAAAGGTTATGTCAATATGGACGAAACCGGATATATCCAGACCATCAAAGGAAGCTCCTGCACCAACATCAAAGGCGTATTTGCCTGTGGTGATGCCCAGGACAATGTTTACCGCCAGGCGATCACCGCTGCGGGAACAGGCTGTATGGCTGCGCTGGATGCTGAGCGATTCCTGGTAGAGCGGGAAGTGGACGTTATTATCGAAGAAGAAACAGCTTAATCAATCGCACAACCCCTAAAAGGATCAGACTACGCTGAATAATAAGCACCAGCGTGGTCTGACTTGGTATTATACTTATGAAAGTAAAGCTTATTGTCTGTTTGCTAATGGCCGTGTGTCTGATCTCCTGGAACACGCAAGCGCAAGAGCGAGGAAAATTCCGAAGAAACCCCAAGATTAACCAGTCGGGCAACAATGCCAACGAGGGCCCGACCACCAAAGCTACGCCTCAGCCCGAGGACGAATACGAGGTAGAAACCTCCAACCTGAAATTCCAAAGCCAGTTCGAGCCGGTCAAGCCGCTGAACCCCGTCGTGAATGAAGATACCACCACCATTGACGAAGGGGAAACCGAAGTAGTGATCGCCGAAGATTCTGTGCTTGTTGCGGATGAATGGGTAAAGGCCGCTGAATATTACGTGATCTGGGACGCCCGCACCATTAACCCCTACGGACTCAAAGCAGAAGATTTCGACGAGCCGGTAGATCTCAAATTATACGATCAGGCGGCCAACCGCATGTGGTCCGCTCCCATGGAACGTACTCCGGTAACATCCCACTTCGCCTACCGCTGGGGCCGCTGGCACAATGGGACCGACCTCGATCTGGAAACGGGCGACTCGGTAAGGAGCACGTATGACGGTATGGTTCGGATCGTTGCCTGGGACGGCAGCGGATACGGCCGTTTTGTGGTGGTAAGACATTATAACGGGTTGGAAACATTGTACGGCCACCTTTCCAAACAAATGGTAGAGTCGGGTCAGCTGGTAAAAGCCGGCGAAGTAATCGGTTTGGGAGGAAACACCGGTCGGAGCTCAGGGTCACATTTGCATTACGAAAACCGCTACGAAGGTAACCCGTTCGATCCCGAGCATATCTTCGACTGGCCAAATGCAGCTATTAAATCTGACCACTTTCTGCTTACGGCAGCCGCCTGGAGCCACATCCGTGGCAAATCGGCCAAGAGCGAATTTGAAGCAGGTGACGCGCCAAAGGCCTATTCCCGCTCCATTTTGCACAAAGTACGCTCGGGGGATACGCTGGGCTCAATCGCTTCACGTTACGGCGTAAGTATATCATCCATTGCCCGTAAAAACCGTATGTCGACTCGCAGCACATTGCGGATCGGACAGAAATTGCGCATTAAATAATCCGAATCTATCATGAAATTAGATATCCTTGCCATCACAGCCCACCCCGACGATGTAGAGCTGTGCTGCGCCGGCACATTACTCGCGCAAATCGCACTGGGTAAAAAAGTAGGTATTGTTGACCTGACAAGAGGCGAACTAGGCACCCGCGGCACACCCGAGGGCCGCATTCAGGAAGGCATCGAAGCCGCCCGCATTCTCGGTGTGGAAGTCCGCGAAAACGTGGGCCTGGCCGACGGCTTCTTCAAAAACGACGAAGCACACCAGAAAGCGATCATCCCGTTCATCCGCAAATACCGCCCCGAGATCGTGATCACCAACGCGGTTCACGACCGCCATCCCGATCATGGCCGCGGCGGGGCGCTGGTGGCCGAAGCCAGCTTCTATTCCGGCTTGCGCATGATCAAAACTTATGATGAGCAGGGAAACGAGCAGGAAGCATGGCGTCCTAAACAGGTATTCCATTCTATCCAGGACCGGTACATCACGCCCGATTTCATCGTCGACATCACCGATTTTCACGACAAAAAGATCGAGGCTGTGAAGGCATTTAAAAGCCAATTCCATGTGCCCGAATACAAAAGTGAAGGTGAGCCGCAGAGCTACATTTCATCTCCCGAGTTCCTGGAATTCATCATCGCACGCGCACAAGAGATGGGCCATGCGATCGGTGTGAAATACGGCGAAGGCTTCACCACCGCCCGCAAGCTCGGCGTACGCGACTTGTCGGTGTTCATCTGACCGGCGTTGTGATACTTTTGTTATAAAATTCGGGGAATTTGTTTGACCTACGCGAGCGTTTTAATCGTATATCTTGAAAAAACAGATCATAAACGCATGAAAAACTTCATTATGGCTGCGATCGCCGGAGTTTTTGCCCTTACGCTGCAAAATTGCTATGGACAATCCTCTGCCGACCAGAGCAAACCGGCCGCAAAAGCACCCGAATATTCGCATACCGAAACGGCCCCCGTCAGAAAAAGTAATGACGACTGGCAGAAGATCCTTTCGCCGGAAGTGTACCGCGTAGCCCGCCTGAAAGGCACCGAGCGGCCATTCACAAGTGAGTACGAGCATTCAAAAGAGATTGGCACCTTCTACTGCGCCGTTTGCGGTAATCCTCTTTTCAAAAGCGACGCCAAATATGAGAGCGGCTGCGGCTGGCCGAGCTTTTTTGAACCGATCAGCAAGAAATCCATTGTGGAAGCTGCGGACAACAGCCTCGGCATGCACCGCATCGAAGTGATGTGCGGCCGCTGTAAGTCGCACCTGGGGCACGTTTTCGACGATGGCCCGCCTCCTACCGGCCTGCGGTACTGCATCAACGGTGTGGTACTGGATTTTGAAAAAGCGAAAACCGCCGAAAAGAAATTCAATAGTAAAAAGAAAGCGGAAAGCGGCAGCTAGTACCACCGCTTAGGATCAATGAGTAAAAGGGACATCCCTCGGATGCCGGGCCAAATGGCTCGCATTCAGGAGGAATGTCCCTTTTACTTTTTAGCCCGAAAATCTTTTTTCACACTCTTTGTTTTATAATTTGTTCCAATTCTAAATAATCTATATGTTTGCCAAAGATTTATAATTAATCTAAATAAACCATCTGGTTACATCCCTAACAAAAACGCCTACTGGATAAATGCTACACTACAATTTCAAGTTGCGGGCCATATTGTTCGCCTCTGTCGCTGTATTCGGACTTGTTTCGTGCTCAGATGACGATGAGCCTACGCCTCCCGCGCAGCAAGACCTTCGCGCCAAGATCGACTACGCGAAGGTGACGCCCACTACACCTTATAAAAGCCTTTTTATTGACGCCAAAGGTGACACCACTGCCGATTTGAAATCGGGCACCGACCGTTACCGGATGTTTCAGGCATTGAATTATTACCTGGGCAGCGCAGTTCGCGACTCGGCTACACTGGATGCTGCGGTAATGAAAAATATGTTTGCGAATACAGGTAACCCGTTCAAGGATATTAAATCCGGAGCTGTCTTGGTAAACGGTGCAGACCTGAATGCATCTGGCGTTCAGCTTCGCAATGTGACCGCTTCATCAAGGGCGTCGGCAGAAGCGGAAGCAAACCGTGCAGCACTTGATGGCTATTTCGGCGAAATGGCAGAAGCCAGCAAGTCGGTGAAAGTGAAAGCAGCAAAAGGCGTGGCAGGGAAGCTGGGTAATTACCTGGTAACCGCAAGAGGTATTGAAATGGCCCAGATTATTCAAAAAGGCCTCATCGGCGCGTTGCAGCTTGACTATATCGGTAATGTATTGTTAGACAAAGGGTTGGAAGCCGACAACAAAACACTGGTTTCAGGTAAAAAATACACCGCGCTGGAACACAATTGGGACGAGGCTTTTGGTTTGCTTACGCCAAACCCAATTCTCCTCGAAGGCGCTAATATGTCAGAAAAAGGAGCCAAAGCAACTGAGCAGTTTCTGGGGTCTTACCTTTGGGAATACAATAGAGAGGTTTCTTCAAAAATCCATACTGCCTTTCTCAAAGGCAGAGTTGCGATTGTCAACAATGACAAGACTGAGCTGAAAACGCAGGCTACTTTAATCCGCACCGAATTAGAGAAAGCTGTCGCGAAAGCTGCCGTAGGTTACCTGGATAAATGGAAAAAAGGTACGGACGACCCTGCGCGTGCACATGCGATCGGTGAAGGCCTTGGCTTCATTTACTCATTGCGATTCTGTACCATCAACGGTGCCGACGCCACCTTCTCTGACGCCATTCTTAAAGGCCTGATCGATCCGGTGGCTTCACCAAACGGCTTCTGGGATCTGACCAATGACAAAATTAACGCGGCGTCCGACGCCATTAATGCGAAATTCAAGCTGTAAGAGCACATATTACCTCTATTCAAGTGGGTGGATCGGCATTTAGCCTGTCCACCATTTGTCGTTTTAAATCTAACCTCTGATAAATGAAAAAGTACTTCGCGCTCCTGCTGACAACGCTTTTCCTGGGCTGCTCGGGTGGAAGCGATAAGCCTGATCCGCAGCCTACGGACGATGGGAAAGACCGATCGGTAATACTCAAAGCCCTGGCCGAAAACATTGTTATTCCCTCATATGATCAGTTCAAAACAAAATTCGATCTGATGACAGCAAAGTCCAAAGCATTTACGGCCAAACCTGATGCTCAGACTTTGGCAGAATTCCGCAGTGCATGGGCCGATGCATACGTAGCGTGGGAGCGCGTAGAGTTGTTCGACTTCGGTCCGGGAGAAAAACAAACGATCCGGAATTTCTTCAACATCTATCCTGCCAGCGAGGCGGGGATTGCTGCCAACATAGCTGATCCAACATCGAGCCTGGAAGTGCCCGCTTCCTATGCTACCCAGGGCTTCCCTGCGCTCGATTACCTCATCAATGGCCTGGGCACCGGCGATACCGCGATTCTTGCACAGTACACCACCGACAAAGACGCTGCGAAAAGACTCGCGTACATTACCCGCGTGATCACACGCATGGAATCGCTGCTGGGCAAGGTGATCGGCGACTGGAAGGGCGAGTACCTCAATACGTTTATCAGCAAAACCGGCCTCGACATCGGCTCTTCGACCTCGCTGATGGTCAATGGTACGGTGCTGCATTATGAGCGGTACATCCGCTCAGGTAAGTTCGGGATTCCCTCGGGTGCAATGGCCACAGGCATTCCTGCGCCCGAAAAAGTGGAGGCATTTTATAAAAAAGATATTTCCAAAACGTTGGCTCAAACAGCACACAAAGCCTACGTCGATTTCTTCAATGGGAGACACGCCGTGACAGGTGAAGCCGGCCCAGGCCTTAAAACCTACCTGGATGCATTGGGCGCAAAAGACAGCAGTACGGGCAAACTGCTCAGCGAGAGTATCAACGCCCAATTTCAGGCCGCAACCATCAAGCTCGACGCATTGAAACCGAACTTGTACGAAGAGGTTAAAAACAATAACCAGGCCATGAAGGACACCTACACCGAAATGCAAAAGGCTGTACGGATGCTGAAAGTGGACATGACCTCGGCCATGAGCATTACCATTACCTATACCGACAACGACGGGGACTAGTTGAACACTATGCGGGCATATCTGCAAAAATATACCTCGGCGGCTCCCCTGGCAGTATTCAGGGCCATTTTCGGGTTGATGCTGCTGATCAGCACAGGCCGCTTTGTCGCTTTGGGATGGGTCAGGGAGTTGTATATCACCCCGCGGTTCTTTTTCCCCTTTTATGGCTTCGGGTTTGTCAAGCCGCTCGGCGAATGGACTTACCTCCTATTCGCGATCTGCGGCATTTCGGCGTTACTTGTTGCCGTCGGTTGGTACTACCGGCTGGCGTCCATGGCGCTTTTCATAAGTTTCACCTACATCGAGCTCATAGACAAAAGCACCTATCTGAATCACTACTATTTTGTGAGCCTGATTTGTTTTATGCTCATTTTTCTGCCGGCAAATACGGTTTTTTCAGTAGATGCAGGCCGGAATGCGGCATTACGCGCAGGCCAAATCCCAGCCTGGTGCGTCGACAGCATTCGTGTGATCGTTTGCATGCTGTACTTCTACGCAGGCATCGCCAAACTCAACAGCGACTGGCTCTTGGAAGCGTTACCCATGAAAATATGGTTACCGGCCAAAAATGATACGCCCATCATCGGCTCATTGTTCAACCATTTGGAAACGGCTTACATTTTCAGCTGGATCGGTTGCGTGTATGATTTGGGCGTTGGCTTCCTGCTCTGGAACCGCCGGACCAGACGATTTGCTTACGCGTCGGTTGTAGTGTTTCATTTGCTCACGTCGCTGCTCTTCCCGATCGGTATGTTCCCCTACATCATGATTGTTACTGCCCTCGTATTTTTCCCGGCTGCATTTCACCAAAAGCTGATCAGCTATGCGGGGCGCCTGCTCAGGTTACCAGCGGTCGTTACCAAACCGGCGGGGCATTACCGGTTCCCAACACTAATTCAACCGGCGGTACACGTAGTTTTTGCAGTATTTTTTGTATTCCAAATCGTTTTCCCGTTCCGGTACCTGCTCTACCCGGGCGAGCTCTTCTGGACTGAGGAAGGTTACCGTTTTTCGTGGAGGGTTATGCTGATGGAGAAAGCGGGATATACCCAATTTACAATTACGGATGCCAATGGAAAGCGACAAACCGTCAATAACAATGATTTTCTCACGCGTTTGCAGGAAAAAATGATGTCGACACAGCCCGATATGATCCTTCAATACGCACACATGCTGCGCGACTATTACGCGGCGCACGGCTTCACTCACCCGCAGGTGTACGTGGATTCGTACGTAGCCCTGAACGGCCGCACAGGTAAACCATTGATCGCACCCGACGTGGATTTGGCACAACAAAACGATTCGTTCCGACACAAGTCCTGGATTACCCCATTTGAAAATGAAATTAAAGGTCTTTAAACTCTTACCCCTCCTGCTGCTGATCGGCAGTCTTTCCGTAGCTCAAACAAAGCTGTCGGGCCGCATTTTTTCCAAATCCGACTCCTCGGCCATCAGAGGCTGCACTATTTTTCTGAACGAAAACCTGACCGCCATCACCGATCAGGAAGGCAACTTCATTTTCACATCGGTACCCAATGGTAATTATACACTCCAAACGACGCTGTCAGGCTACCGCATCGAGAAGAAGCATTTCAATGCCCGAGGCAAAGACCTGCATTTCGACCTTTACCTGACCTCTTCCGAGCAAAACCTGGAAGAATTGACTGTCAAGGAGAAAACGGCCGATTTCGGTTTCTCGCGGTTACGCGGCGTGGAGAGCATGGGAATTTATGAAGGCAAAAAGTCGGAAGTGATCTCCCCCGAGCAGCTGGTTGCCAATTTATCGACCAACAATGCACGGCAGGTTTACTCGCGTGTAGCAGGGCTGAATATCTGGGAAAACGAAGGCGGGGGCTTACAGCTCAATATCGGCGGCCGCGGCCTGGACCCGAACCGGACGGCCAATTTCAATGTGCGGCAGAACGGTCACGACATCAGCGCTGATGCCCTGGGTTATCCCGAAAGCTACTATACCCCTCCTATCGAGGCGGTCGGTAAGATCCAGATCGTGCGCGGCGCAGCCTCGCTGCAATATGGTACGCAGTTCGGCGGATTGATCAATTTTGTCATGAAAAAACCAGTTCAGGATCGCAAGATCGAGGTGGTAGCGCGGCAGAGCGTGGGTTCATTTGGGTTCTACAATACGTTTACCAGTGCCAGCGGGACTGTCGGCAAGTTGAGCTACTACACCTTTTTCCAGTACAAAAGAGCCGACGGCTGGCGTGCGAACTCGCGGTTCAACAACTATACTTTTTATACCGACCTGGACTACAAGCTTTCGGATAAAACCACAATCGGCCTTGATATCACACACATGCATTACCTCGCCAAGCAGCCCGGCGGACTTTCAGACGCTATGTTTGCGGACAAACCTCGCCAGACCAACCGCGAACGCAACTGGTTCAACGTCAACTGGAATATGGCAGCGGTGCATTTCGACCACCGTTTTAATGCGGGCAACGAGTTCAACCTCCGCATTTTCGGACTGGCCGCCAACCGCTATTCGCTTGGTTTCCGCCCCAACCGGGTGGCGACCATCGACGACAATGGCGAGCGCGATCTGATCAAAGGTGATTTCACCAACTGGGGAGCCGAAGCCCGCTATCTTAAAAGGTATTCTTTTGCCAAGAAAATGTCGGTATTGCTGCTCGGCGGGCGCTATTATTATGGCTATAACCACAACTTGCAGGGATTGGGCAGCAAGGGGAAGGACGCAGATTTTACATTCGTAGAGCCCGACAGGTTCATCACCTACGACTACCGCTTCCCGAACCAAAATGTAGCCCTTTTTGCAGAAAATATCTTTTATCTCACTGACAAGCTCTCGATCACGCCGGGCTTGCGTTTTGAATACATTAAAACCACCGCGGACGGCTATTACGGCAACATCGCCCGCGACCTTGCGGGTAATGTGATCAACATCTCGCGGACCGACGAGTACCGCACCAACGGCCGCCATTTCCTGCTTGCAGGCATTGGTATCGGCTACAAGCCTGTCGAAAAAGTGGAGCTTTACGGCAACATATCTCAAAATTACCGCTCGATTACGTTCAGCGATATGCGCATAGCCAACCCATCCTCGGTCATCGACCCGAACTTGAAGGATGAGAAAGGCTATTCGATTGACCTGGGCGTGCGCAGCCATCAAACCTCGCTGTTTAATTACGACGTGAGCCTTTTTTACCTCAATTATGACAATCGTATCGGCGAAGTGCAGTTTTATGATGAAAGCAACCGCGTGCTGCGGCTGAGAAGTAACGTCGGCCAGGCGATTATCATGGGTATTGAATCTTACGCGGAAGCTGATTTCCTCAGGCTCGCAAGGCCTGAACAGGCAGATTGGAGTGGCGTGCTCTTCGGGAATGTCGCATTTATTAAATCCGAGTACAAACACAGCGAGATCCCGGGTGTTCAGGGAAATCAGGTAGAATTTGTCCCTAAAATCAACCTGAAAACCGGCCTACGGCTGGGTTACAAAAAGTTGAAAGGCTCGTTCCAACTTACACACCTTACCGACCAGTATTCCGAAGCAACCAATGCGGTAGACGGCGGAGTATCATCGGTGGTGGGGCTTATTCCTGCTTACAAAATCATGGACGTGAGCTTGTCCTACGAATGGAAACGGTTCCGCGTGGAAGGCAGCATCAACAACCTGGCCAACGAAATGTATTTTACCCGCCGGGCGACAGGCTATCCCGGTCCGGGTATCCTGCCATCCGATGGGCGGGGCTTTTACCTGACATTGCAGGTTAAAATTTAAACTTAGGCAACCGGCGCTGAGTGCAGCGCAATGCGGTTTCCCTCTGAATCGATAAACGCGGCCATGTAGCCGTATTCGGGGCTGATCTGTGTTTTGGGAACCATTACCCTGCCACCAGCATCGGCTACGCGGTCCAGCACGATTTGGACATCCGGATTTGCGTTCAGGTAAATTAATGGTCCTTCTGTGGCGGAAGGCTTATGGAACCCACCACTGTATACGAGCGCCCCGCCTACCCCGGCTGCCGGGTTGTCGATCGGGAACATACGCATTTTAAGGTTGGGCGTGTCGAGCGGAAAGAGCTTAATCTGAAAAATCGACTCGTAGAAAGCGGTAGCGCGATCCAGGTCGGTGGTTGGTATTTCAAACCAGCTGATAGCATTGTCCATAGATGTCCGATGTTTAGGGATTAGAATGGCAATGTAGTTAATCCCGGCGGTATTTTCCTAACAGAATACCCAGATGAAAACCCATTACCGCGCTAGGATGAAATTCGCTTTCATTCGGGTGAATGCGTTGCCAACTGTCGTAAATGCCTTTGATATCCGAGTCGGGTATGCCTGATGAATGCGAAGTGGTGGCAATATTACGGAACCCGATACCGGTAAAAACATCGAAAACAAACCGGCCCGGGGTTATAAACTGCCAGCCAAAACGGGCATGCCCGGCCACAACGTCTTTGTCGACCCTCACGTCCTGGTTCTGAAAAAAACTGCACGGGCCCCAGGGCGAATCGTACTCCCTGCCCGCCCACTGGCTTTCGCGGTAGACCACTTTTTTATATAGGACCTCAGGCCCGGCGTAGGCGCGCATCCTTCGTTTCTCGACAAAATACCACCTCAAATGCGTCCGGCTTTTGAAGGTTTCCTTATCCGGCCGCCGGGTATTATCGTGATACCAGCCATTGAAAGAAGAATTTCCATAGCCCAGATCCTGCTGTATCGCAAAATCGCCTTTCCCCAGGGGCACTTCCACCCCGAATTGAATGGTATTATCCAGATCAAACATGGGCAGGGGCGAGTACTTGACGATTACATGCCGTTTGGCAGTTTCTACATCAAACTGAGCCAGGCAGGCGCAAAACGAACATAAGAATATCGAAATGGTAAACAGGCTGGTTCTCATAGCACAGGAATCTTGCTAAGAAATTCCAGACTGTCCGAATCGTCGTATTTGTATTGATAAAGACCTTCTTTACCGGTGACGATCAGCTGGTTGTTCCTCACGATCACATCGTAGGCCGGAACCTGTTGGAAGAAGTGCTTTTGAATAGGCACCTTAGGATCGCTGATATCCATCATCCGAAAGCCCCTGTCGCCTTCACATACAAACAGTTTATTGCCTGACACACCCAATCCGTATGGCGAATCCATCCGGTGGCTACCTGCTAATTGCGGCTTGGCCGGGTCGCTGATATCGACCACATCCAACGAACTGAAAGCGGTGCCCGTCCGGCAGGTTACACCCGCGCGCAACGTCACATAAGCGTAACGCCCCTGCACGACCACCGGATCGCAGGAAAATACGTGCGTGTATTTAGACAACAATACAGGAGCATTCGGCTTGGTATTGTCATAAATGTACATGCCGTCCATTGCACCGATGAACAGGTTTTTCTGGTAAGGAAAAATCGTTTCGATGCCAAAGCCCATATTTTGGGTTTCTGTCTTGGTAGGATTTGCTGCATCATTAATATCGTATACTTCGAGCGATTGTTTTGAGACGATATACAACGTGTTGCCGGTAATAGCGAAGCGCGCCATCGAGCCGCCCGCTCCCGTTTGAGGGCTGGGTCCGGAATCGGCCTTCTCGCCATCGCAGGCATTCAACAGCAGCATCAGGCCGATCGCCGCAAGCCCGAGGAATAAAAGAGGTATCAACTTTTTCATAGCTAAATCAATATCGTTCAGTGACTACCGGTAACATTTGGGTTGCCTGGCCATATCCACTTTTTCCCAATCCACTACGATGCCCTTTTTCTCGTCGGCGCATTCGAAATAGACGCCCTGCAATGGCGGATAGTTATGAACGGGGATGGCACCAGGAATGCTTTTTACAACTTTGGGGACCTTCGGATCGGCGATGTTTATCACCAGCAGGTTCGAGAAGTTGTCCGCATACAGCCAATTGTCCTTCACGGCGATGTCGTAGTTGCCCAGGATCGAGACAAATGAAAGGTTTTCAGGCTTTTTGGGATCGGTATTGTCAATGATATGAATGCCCTTGCCTAGCTCGTTGATGAACAGATACCGGTCGAATGTATATATTTTCCCCGGCGTTTTGAGCGCCTGGGCCGCCTGAACCTCCACTTTGGATACCTCATCGGGACTTTTGTAAACGGGCCGGTAGCCTGTTCCGTCGAATTTCACATTGCCGACAAAGGGCTCCGAGTCCCTGGGATAACATGAGAGCATCAGTAATGCGAGGCAACTTGCAAGTAAAGTTCTTTTCATGGCAATGACCGGATTGAATTCTGGATTTTAGACACCATGTTGCATTTAAACGTTGCAACCAGCTTCCCGTACTTTCGCTAAATAACTAAGTATTTGAGCTTTACCGGAATTGTTGTACCTTATATTCAATCCTCATATTCACCATCTCTGTCACCCATCTTTATGAAAAAGCTCCTTAAAATCGTGGGCATTCTCCTTGTGGTGCTCATTCTGGCCGCCGCGGCCGCTGCTACCTATGTAAAAACTGGACTTCCTGATGTCGGCGAAGCCCCTATCATTTCCGTTGAAAGAACGCCCGAGCGGATCGAGCGAGGAAAGTATCTTGCCAACCACGTCGCGGTCTGCGTGGATTGCCATAGTACCCGCGACTGGACACTATTTTCGGCCCCATTGGCTGCCGGCAATTTCGGTGGCGGTGGCGAGGTCTTCAATCGGGATATGGGCTTTCCCGGCGTGTTTTATGCAAGAAACATCACACCTTATGGAATCGGCAAATGGACCGACGGCGAGGTTTTCCGCGCCATTACCACCGGTACCAGCAGGGACGGCACGGCGCTGTTTCCCATTATGCCCTACCGGAATTACGGCCAGCTCGACCAGGAGGATATTTACAGCCTCATCGCGTACGTACGCACCCTCGCGCCGGTCAAGCATGACATAGCTGCTCCCGAGTATGACTTCCCGGTCAATATCCTGATCAATACAATGCCGACGAAAGCAAACCTGACTCAGCGCCCGTCGGAAACCGACCAGGTCGCCTACGGCCGCTATGTAGCCACCGCGGCAAGCTGTGTAGAATGCCACAGCAAGCGTGAGAAAGGTGAAAAAGTGCCTGGGACGGAATTTGGCGGCGGTATGGAATTTATCATGCCAAACGGCATTACCACCTCCGCGAACATTTCGCCCGACAAAACCAACGGCATCGGTACCTGGACGGCCGATGCATTTGTGCAGCGCTTTAAGCCCTACGCCGATTCGAGCTATAAGCCACACAAGATCGCTCCTAATGAAATGAACACCCCAATGCCGTGGACGATGTATGCAGGTATGAAGGAAAGTGATCTGAGGGCGATTTTCGCTTACCTGCAAACGGTGAAGCCGCAGAGCAACAAGGTGGTTAAATTCAGACCGAAACTGGCTAGCGCCGACTAGGAACAAAAAACGGGGATCTGCATTCCGCAAGATCCCCTCCTACCACGCAATTACCGTGGTTTCTCAAACTGGAACTACCAGCAGAAACCAGGATTTCGCGTACATGGAGGGAAACTCTTTGTCAGACTCGAGCAGAAGGAGGTCGCGATGCGCGTTTAATGGTCATTCCAGCAATAGCGCCCTTCGCATTCGCGAAAACTCTGCCGGATAGGGTGCCCGGATAGTTACCATTTCTTTTGTAAAAGGATGCACAAATTCCAACCCCACCGCATGCAGCATCATCTGCATCATATTCAGATGCTCTTTGAAATACCGGTTCTGTTTGTTACATCCATGCGGGCGGTCGCCGATGATCGGATGTAGAATGTGCGCCATGTGCTTGCGGAGCTGGTGCATTCTTCCCGTGACGGGATTTAGCTTCACCAACGAGTAGCGGGATGTAGGGTGTTTTCCGACGGCAAACGGTACTTCACTGCGCATTAATGTCTCGAAATGGGTTACAGCATTCTGCGTGACGCCATCGTCACGTTTTAGAGGGTAGTCAATCGTTCCTGTGTCAGGAGTATAGCCTCTCACGATGGCATGATAGGTCTTGGTAATCTCGCCGTCCATAAATTTGCGCTGCATTTCACCGTTGGTCGGTTCATCCAAGGCAAATAGCAGCACGCCGGAGGTTTTGCGATCCAGGCGGTGGACGGGGTACACTTTCCGGCCCAATTGATCGCGCAGCAGCTGCACGGCGAAAACATCTGCGTCGTTGGCGATAGGCGATCGGTGTACGAGCAGGCCGTTGGGCTTATTGATGGCTACCAGGTGCTCGCACTGAAATAAAATTTCTAACGGGTCCATTCTGAAATGTAAAAGCGGGGAATTTTATCCCAAACGAGGCGGTCAATGTGTCGAAACTAGCCCACGAATAAACACAGCCGATAGAGGCGCCGCTGGTCAATGGGGCTCGTGGTTCTTTCTGGAATGCCGTATCCTGAACCGGATCACGCCCCATAGTACGAGATACAATATCCCCAGCAACATCCCGATCTCCATCGCGAACACCCAGGCGGTACGATCCAGCAGACTTTCGAAGAGGTTATTGATGATGGCCCCCGGCTCATGAATAATGTCCCAGCTGTTCATCCGGCGCACGCGGCCTAGATATACGCCAAAGCCAGCCAGCGGAAGGCTTAAAAGCAGCAGCGTATTGGCTGGCTTCCGTTCGAATACCCTACGCCAGGAGCGGTGGATCCAATAAAGCGATACCAGACCATTGAAAAGGCTTACTTCCGCATAGGAAAACAGCATAATGATGTCGTGCCACGTCAAATCGCGTTGGTAATCCACAGTCAGATGCGCCAGGTCGGTGATCATATAAGGCGCATTCGGGAAGAATGAGAGCCAGGCAATGCTGAGAATCCCTAAAACAAATGGAATGTGTCCGAAACGCTTCGTGAGGTTATCCGCCATAAAGGCAATAATGAGCGGTATCCAGCTCAGAAACAGGTTCCAATCGAGCGAAAAGTCAACCGGGGAGTTGAAAAGGATGCGGACAAGGTGAAAAAATACCGCAAGCAAGCTCAGAAGCAAAAGCAGTAACAGCGAAAACAAGCCCTCCATCGTAATGATGGGAGGATCGGATACGCTGAATTTATAATTCCTTATCCAATCTATCAAACGGTCCAAGTGCACGTAATTTAAGTTCTTTCATGACGATTAAGCAAGACAAACAATGCCCACGTCTGACCAACTCTGATTAAGAGGCCTGTGCCTCAGTAGGGTTTACGGTTTTCGGCTGATCCTTTTTAGGTCTCCTCCGCTTGTTCCTGCGCTTGGGTTTACCACTCGCAGCCGGCGCTACGGCCATTGCTGCATCATTAGCCGCCAAAGTTGCAGTTTCTGCGCTTGTGGTCCCTTGGGGCTTCGTTTCGCGATGCGGTTTCCTCGAAGATGGCGCACCCGAGCCGGCTTTTTTCCTGTTCTTCCTGTTGTTGTTATTACGTCCCCCGGAGCGAAAACGTGGCGGCTCAAATACAGGAGCCTCGCCCAGCCCCAGTTCGGCAGTCACGGATTTTTTCTCCAACTCCTTTTCAAAAAGCCTTTCGATCTTCAATACATATTTCTGATCGTGCTCGTTGATGAACGTTATCGCCGTGCCTTTTGATTCGGCACGTGCCGTACGCCCTATACGGTGCACGTAATCTTCGGGGTCGCGGGGAACGTCGTAGTTCACCACATGGCTGAGGTTATCAATATCTATGCCGCGGGATAATACATCGGTCGCTACAAGGATCGGAAACTGCCGGTTTTTGAAATCACGCAATACGATTTCTCTTTCCCCTTGCTCCGAATCTGATGAAATCCCATGCGCGCCTAGTCTCAATTTGCGCAGCGCCCGCACGATCGGCTCTACGTTGGATTTACGGGAAGTGAACAGTACCATGCTGATATTTTCGACGCCCTTCAGCAAATGCATGAGCAATGGCAGTTTCTGCTCGTCTTTGGCCATATAAAATTGCTGGTCAATCCGGTCGGCGGGGCGGGAAACCGCCAGTCTGATCTCTTCTGGGTCTTTCAGAATGCGTTTGGCCAGATCACCGATCTTGGACGGCATAGTGGCCGAAAACATCAATGTCTGCCGCTCATTGGGCAGATAGCTCATGATTTTCAGGATATCGCCCAAAAAGCCCATATCCAGCATACGATCGGCCTCATCAAGGACCAAATGCCGCAGGTCACGGAAATGGACGTAGCCTAGCTGCAAATGCGCGATGAGCCTGCCTGGTGTGGCGATGATAATATCCGCACCCTGGGTCAACGCTTTCTTCTGCTGGTCCCATTCCGGGCCTTTGTTACCTCCATACACGGCAATGCTGGTAGCGCCCACAAAATAACCCAAACCCTGGATCTGCTGGTCGATCTGCACCGCAAGCTCACGGGTAGGTACCAAAATCAGTGCGCCGGTATGCGCATTGGCCTCATGGGCAACTTTGTCCAGAATGGGGATCAGGTACGCGGCGGTTTTGCCGGTTCCCGTTTGAGCGCAGGCAAGCAGGTCCTTGCCGCTGAGAATGTGTGGTATAGCCTGCTCCTGGATAGGCGTTGCCTGTTGGTAGTTCATGGAATCCACGGCGTTCAGAACGTCTTCGTGGAGTTCAAATTCGTTGAAATTCAAAATTCAGCTTTTAAAATCCGCAAATCCGTTGATTTACAGATGTGTTATACATATAGCTGACCTTGATTTTCCCAGTCAGCAAACCGCTCGATTTGAACAAATATAACGAATATGTGCCAGAACGACAAGAAAGGTGCGAAACGACCGTGTAAAAGATTCACTACACGGCGGCCTCACACCTTCCAAAAATAATACGGTTTTCAGACGTTGACGGCCCTCAGATCACTGGCTTCTTCGGGCGTGTAAAGTCTGGAACGGGTGATAAAACGCACACCCAACGGTATCTCCAGGGAGAAACTCGCGCCCCGGCCGGGCACGACATCGATCGTCAACTGCGTATGCTGCCAGTACTCGAACTGGTCACGGCTCATAAAAAACGCACAGCCCGCTATTTCCCCTAACAATACATCACTTTCCGAGACGCGGAATTCTCCTTTCGGAAAACACATGGGCTGCGAGCCATCACAACACCCTCCACTCTGATGAAACATCAGCTCTCCGTGCAACTCCCGAAGCTGGTCGACAACCTTTTCGGCTTCGGGAGTAATCAGAACGCGCTCCGTCATAACATCCTTAGAAAAATCCCAGCTTGTTCTTGTCGTATGAAATCAGCATGTTCTTGGTCTGGCGGTAGTAACCGAGCATCATTTTGTGGTTTTCCCGGCCAAAACCCGACTTTTTGTAACCACCGAACGGAGCGTGGGCGGGATAGGCGTGATAGTTGTTCACCCACACCCTACCCGCCAGGATCGCCCGTGGTACCTGATAAATCTCGTGCGCGTCGCGCGTCCACACACCTGCGCCCAACCCGTATAAAGTGTCGTTGGCAATAGCGATAGCCTCCTCGGTAGTTTTGAAAGTGGTCACACACACCACCGGGCCAAAGATCTCCTCCTGGAAAATCCGCATTTTATTATGGCCCTTGAAAATCGTAGGCTGAATGTAGTAGCCGCCCGAAATACCGTTTTCGAAGGTCTGCGCATCGCCACCGGTGAGAACTTCTGCGCCTTCCTCCTTGCCTATTTTCAGATATGACAAAATCTTTTCGTACTGATCGTTCGATGCCTGCGCACCCATCATGGTCGTGCCGTCGAGCGGATGCCCCATTTTGATTGCCTTCGTGCGCTGGATAACCCTTTCGATGAATTTGTCGTAAATGCTCTCATGCACCAGCAACCGCGACGGACAGGTACAAACTTCGCCCTGGTTCAATGCAAACAGCACCGCACCTTCGATAGCTTTGTCCAGAAATGCGTCATCCTCGTCCATCACCGACGGGAAGAAAATATTCGGCGATTTACCGCCCAGTTCCATCGTCACCGGCACAAGGTTGTCGGAAGCGTACTGCATAATAAGCCGTCCGGTAGTGGTTTCACCCGTGAATGCAACCTTAGCCACCCGCGGCGACGATGCGAGCGGTTTACCGGCTTCTACGCCGAAGCCGGTAACGATATTGAGCACGCCAGGAGGCAGAATGTCCCCGATCAGCTCCATGAGGACCATAATAGAAGTAGGCGTCTGCTCGGCAGGTTTCACCACCACGCAGTTACCCGCTGCCAGTGCAGGCGCGATTTTCCAGGTTGCCATCAAGAGCGGGAAATTCCAGGGGATAATCTGCGCTACCACGCCCAGCGGCTCGTGCAGGTTAATGCAAACCGTATTTTCGTCATGCTCGGAAATGCTGCCTTCTTCCGCACGGATCACACCCGCGAAGTAGCGGAAATGGTCAACGCAAAGCGGGAGATCGGCTGCACGGGTTTCGCGGATGGCCTTTCCGTTATCGATGGTTTCGACGATGGCCAGGTATTCCAGATTGTCTTCTATCACCTGCGCAATTTTCAGCAGCAGGTTGCTGCGGTTGGTAGCCGAAGTTTTGCTCCAAGCCGGAAATGCGGCATGCGCCGCATCCAGCGCCGCCTCAACGTCCTCTTTCGTCGAACGTGCTGCTTTGGTAAACACCCGCCCGTCAATGGGGGAAATGTTCTCGAAGTACTCGCCTTTGGCCGGCGCTACAAACCGGCCGTTGATATAGTTGTCATATTTATCTTTAAAATCAGGCCTTTTAGCCAGATTTTCGCTGCTGTACGTTTTACCCTCAACTGCCTTGTTTTCGATGATCGTATCCATGATTAAAGGTTATTTTTAGAAATGATTGATAATACAAACCTAGTCCCGCCAGGCGTTAATCATTGGTACGATCGTGTCAAGCATTAGGATAATTATCTCATTTTTTCAAAAAAGAGTTATATTCAATCATTGGATGGATGAGTGGACGGTGGAACAGAGGATTGTCATTTGTGGTCAGGTGTGGCTATTGATAGTCAGGTATTGTTAATGGTTGTGGTAGAGAATGTAGGCTGTAAAAGAATGTCGAGGTTTAAAACAAAAGAAAACAATGGCGGGAGGTTTCAGATTGGATCAGGTGGCGGTTTCGGGGGAGAAATCGCTGAAAACATTGGTGGAGAACCGGAGGGCATTTACGCTGGAAAACTGTGAGTTGAACTTGTTCGAAACTTTGCAGCCTTCGGCACTCGTGCCGCTTACATTCCCTGATTTCGTGGTGACGAGCATGCTGCGGGGGAAAAAAGTCATGCATTTGTTCGACCAGCCAGGATTTGACTACCTGCCGGGCGAAACAGTGCTAGTGCCCGCAAATGTGACGATGAAAATCGATTTCCCCGAAGCCCAGCGTGACAACCCCACCCAGTGCATTGCCCTGGCAATCGACCAGATGAAAATTCAGCAGATCGTTGACCGCCTCAGCGAGATGTACCCCCGCGAAGGCCGGCAGCAGTTCTGGTCGTTACAGCACAGCCAGTACCATTTCCTGAATAATATCGAACTCGCGCAGACGCTTAATAAGCTCATTAAAATCTGTTCGGGTTCCGCATTAGGCAAAGACATTCTAGCAGATCTCACCTTGCAGGAGCTCATTGTACATATTATCCAGACCCAACACCTGGCCGCAGCCGACGATGCCTCCTATCTGCACGAAGACAGCCCGTTGGCATTTGTCGTGAATTATATCAAAGCCAATATCAGTGAGAAGATTCAGGTGGAAGATCTGAGCGAGAAGGCGTGCATGAGCCGCGCCTCTTTCTACCGCGCATTCAAACGCGAATTCAGCATCAGTCCTCTGGATTTTATCTTGAGGGAAAAGATCAAAAAAGCCAAGCAGCTTTTGTCTCACACCAAAGACAGCATTTCGGATATCTGCTATCAGCTCGGCTTCTCGGATTTAAACTACTTCGGCCGGCAATTCCGTAAATCGGAAGGCATCTCGCCGAGCCAGTACCGGAACGTCGCTAGCCGCGATGAATGACGCTGTGCTCGGGTGTAGTCAGGTATTGTCAAGTGTTGTCATTTATTGTCATGTGATGTCATTTGTTGGCAATATTGGTCAAGCATTATATCTTGTGAAGCACGTCATTGAGGGGAAAACAATCCCTGACCATAAATGACCATTCATGACAATCCCTAACCACACTTGACCATTCATGACAATCCCTGACTACACGTGACAATATTTGACTACACCTGACACTTCCTTATGCAATACGTCCAGCTTTAAGGCGGTCTGTCATCATAATAGAACGGTCGATCCTGACCTGGATTGATTTGGCACTGGCAATGTAATGGATAATGGCCCGTTGGTTTACAGGTTTGGCATTTTCAAAGAGCCGCTTCGCTTCTTCGTCCTGCGCCAATAATTCCTGCAATTCCTCGGGCATATCGCGGCCATATTCGCTATCGTCCTTGCGGACAGTCGCGTGCAGCTTTTGACCCAATACCAGCTTACCCTGCTGACGGAGCGGGGTGGCTACATTAATATAAAAGCCTCCCCCTCCCTTGGGGCGGATCGCGCATTGAAAATGCACCTGCCCGTTGATCACGCAACGCACACGTGCGGGCTTGCGGCCTTCGACGAATTGCGCGGCCACCTCGTCGGGTACCATCATATAAAATTCGCCTCCCTTTTTGGGGAGGCGTTCTAGTATCGATTCAAAATGAACTTCTTCTTCCATCGGAAGCAATGCGGTTACTCGGTTAATGGTCTTACCTGAATGTCTTTGTAGTACACCACGCTCTTCGGATCGTGTGCCTGCAATGCAAATGTACCTTGTTTCAGGAATTTATTCTTCATCTCTCCCTCGCGCTTATCAACGTCGGTTTCCTCGTAATCCACTACTACTTTATCATTAATCTTGATGGTAATGTGCTTGCCTTCCACTTTAATGTATTCGGTATACCATTCATTGTCTTTCACATAAGTATCCTTCACGTCGATCACATTGTAAAGGCTGCCGGTGCGTTTGTAATCGGTATGCGACTGGTTGACTTGCACTTCGTAACCCTGCGCCGGCCAGCCATCCTCCTGGTAAGTAGTATGAATGAAAATACCGGAGTTTGAACCCGGTGTTGTTTTCACCTGGGCTTTAAATTCGAAGTTTTTGAACATATGGTTCTTAACCGGACCATCATAGAACAGATGCGCCCGCGGCCCGGCCACTTTAATGGTGCCGTCCTCGATAGTGAAGGAGCTCGCATTCGCCCCGATTTTCCACCCGGTAAAATCCCTTCCATTGAACAGGCTGATCCAGCCGTCCTGTGCGTGTGCAGAAATTCCAAGGGCAATGCTCAGCAAAACGGCGCTGCAAAAAACATGCATTAATCTTTTCATAAAATTCCGGTTTGGTAGTTCAAAAAGGTTGGTTTGTGAAAATCGGTCACCGTGTAACTAAACCGCAAACTTCTAAAAACTACTGATTCTTCACATAAAGTTTACCGACCGGCAGGCAACCTTCGACTGCATTTTGTGGTTGTATTGAGCCGGGGGGACGTCCCATCGTTTCCGCAACCACTGATTTTAGCATGAAGAATCCCTATTTGTCCCTGCTCGCAACAGCCTGGCGCTATGCCCGGCAGCAACGCGGCCGCTATCTGCTCGTGTATGGAATGTTTGTGATGGCCAACCTTGTACTGGCGGCGCACCCGTTGCTTTACGGCTGGTTTATCCAATCCATCCAGCAGGATGCAGAAGGCACTTTGCGTAATGTGTGGGTATACGGGGGCGCATACCTGGGCTTGATCCTGCTTGAATGGGCGTTTCACGGGCCTGCGCGAGTGATGGAGCGCAAACTGGCGTTCGATCTGAGCCGCAATTTTCTCGACGAATTGTATCATCAGGCGCTGCACCTGCCCATTCGCTGGCATCAGGACCACCACAGCGGCGCGACGATCAACCGCATCCGCAAGGCCTATGAAGCATTGAAAGACTTTTTTCAGAACGGCTTCATGTTTCTGCATGCCTTTGCCAAATTCATATTCTCATTTGTCGCCATTATCTGGTTTTCGCCCCTGTTTGGCGCAGTAGGCGTACTGATCGGGGTCATTAATGTGTATGTGATTTTTAAATTTGATAAGCCCTTCATAAAAGCACTCGACGAATCCAACGAAAAAGAGCACATCGTCTCCTCAACGCTGTTTGACAGTCTTTCCAACATCATCACCGTTATCACGTTAAGGCTCGAAAAACGGATGAAAATCAGTTTGATGAGCAAGGTGGCCGACGTATTTCCTCCTTTCCGGCGGTCGGTGTCTATTAACGAATGGAAGTGGTTTGTGGCAAGCGTGTTCATTGCTATCATTTACATTGTAGTCACGATCGGCTATGTATACCAGCATTACGTGCCGGGCGAAGTGTTCCTGGTCGGTGGGTTGGTTACCCTGCTGAGCTATGTGAATCAATTTACCTCCGTGTTCCAGGACATTGCCTGGCAGTATACCGAGATCATCCGGTACAACACCGAAGTACAAACTGCCCGCGCCATCGGCGAGGCGTACCACGAACATCACCGCGTCGACGAAGCCGGCGACCTCCCGGAAAACTGGCAGGAAATCCATATCAGTAACCTCAATTTCTCTCACGGCGAAATGTACGATGCCGAGACGCAGGCCCACAGCCTCCACCGGCTCGATATCCGCATTCGCCGCGGCGAACGCATTGCATTCATCGGCGAAAGCGGAAGCGGGAAAAGTACGCTCCTTGCCTTGCTAAGAGGTTTGTACCAACCTGAAAAAGATGTTAAAGTAACCATCGACGGCCGATACGAAGCCGCTATCGAAATGCTTGCCGACCAGGTAACGCTCTTCCCCCAGGACCCTGAAATCTTTGAAAACACCATTGCCTACAACATTACCCTCGGCCTGCCATTCGAAGAAGAAGACATTATGCAGGTTTGCGAAACAGCCCATTTCGCAGAAGTAGTGAACAAACTACCCAAAGGCCTCGAATCCAGCATTCAGGAAAAGGGCGTGAACCTGTCGGGCGGGCAGAAGCAGCGCCTTGCGCTCGCGCGGGGCATCCTCGCAGCGCGCACGAGCGACATTGTGCTGCTCGATGAGCCGACCAGCAGCATCGATCCGAAGACGGAGGCGGCCATTTATGATAAGATGTTTGCTGAATTCAGGGGCAAAGCCGTGGTATCTACCCTGCACCGTTTGCATTTGCTGACCAAATTCGATTACGTCTACATACTGCGCGACGGTTACCTGATCGACGAAGGTACGTTCGATGACCTTTACAGGAACAGCCCGGTGTTTCAGGATTTGTGGCGTCATCAGGATGCGGTAGCGGGCAGGTAACCGGCATGGTCACTACTCTGATTACGGCGCATGACACTTCTTCTCGTCAAAAATTTGTTGCTAAATTTTGTAGAAATACTTTGAATATAGTAGCGAAATATATTAATTTTGATACGCTAACGAACAGTGACATTTAGACAGAAGATGAGGATGATATGTGATGAGTATACGTTCCAGACAGCAGTTCCTGCACTAATTTAAATTCCAACCGAACCTTATTGAAGACTTATCCCTGCGGAAATCCCGCGCGGGAGCGGTATGCCCAATCTGCCAGCGCCCACTGCGTTTTACCCAAAAAAGTTTGAACAATAGCTAAAAACTACGCCAGATATGGCATATCTAGACACCTACACGCCCCCTTTGACACCCGCGTTGGCGGCCCATTTGCTCCGGAGGGCGACATTTGGCCCCACTCAGCAGGAAATAGCCAATTTTACAGGAAAAACCGCCACCCAGGCCGTCGATCTTCTGATTAGCAATGCTTCCTATCGCCCTTCTCCCCCGCCGCCCGTCGAAATGGACGGCACAAGGAGCGACGTTGGCCAGCCGTTTATTGAAAAGCCATTTGTCAACGCATTGAGCTACACCTATTTCAGCTATGTTAAAAACTGGTGGGTGGGACTGATGGCCGAGCAGAATGGATATCCGTCAGTACTCGAAAAGCTGACTGCATTCTGGCAGAACCATTTTGTCGTGATCCACTCGGCGGTAGAGGATTATCGCTATATGTATCGCTATCTCCGCCTCTTACGCGCAAATGCGCTCGGGAACTTCCGCGATATGGCCATTGCGATCACCAAAGACCCCGCCATGCTCACGTTCCAGAATGGCAACGAGAATACCAAGGAACACCCGAATGAAAACTATGCACGCGAACTGCAGGAAATTTTCGTAGTGGGTCAAAAAGACTTTCATGGCAACTACAATTACACCGAACAGGACGTAAAAACCGCTGCGCAGGTACTTACAGGCTGGCAAACAAAAAACCGTCGCCTTGAAGGCAGCACTACCATCGATTCGCTATTCAACCCGGACCGGCATGATACTTCCGACAAGACTTTTTCTGCCAAATACAATGGCACGACTATCATCGGCCGCTCCGGTTCCACCGCGGGCGACGCTGAGGTTGCAGATCTCATCAACATGCTGGTGCGCCACCCTGAGTCCCCGAAATACATTTGCAGAAGACTCTACCGCTATTATGTGAATCCCAATGTAACGCAGGAAATCGAAGACAACGTGATTGTACCGTTGGCTGCATTTTTTGCCGGCTCCTCCAACAATTTCGCTATCGCACCAGTCATCAAAAAACTGTTGACCAGCCAGATTTTTTTCGACCCAAAGAACATCGCAGCGATTATCAAATCACCGGCGGAGTTTCTGGTGGGCACGGTAAGGTTGTTCGACATGCCCATTGCGGATATGACCACCGAACCGGCGGCATTCGGGCGGATGACAAGCCATTTGGCCGATAACATGAAGCTTTTGCAGCTCAACCTCCTCGATCAGCCGACAGTATTCGGCTCCCCGGCTTATTACCAGACCGGCTTTTCAAAAAACTGGATCAACGAGACGCTGATCGGACTGCGTGGCAGGCGCTCGGATACGCTGGTGTCGTCGGTTATCGAAATCAAACCCGGCCAGTACATTTCAATCGATATCCTGGGCCGCCTCAGAGCGATCCAGCCTAATTTTTCCAATATAGCCGCTTCCCCCGCTATTACCGCTGAGCAGGTACTGGCCGAATTTACCAAGCATCTTTTTGCATTGGAGCTTTCGCAGGAACAGAAGGATTTCCTGATCGACAAGATCATGATGATGAACAGCGCCGTACGTGCCACCTGGACCAGGGAATGGGACGCGTACCGCGCCGCTCCGGACGACGCGACCAAGCAAAGCACGATCCTCTGGCGATGCCGCGCACTGTTAAGATACATGATGAGAATGGCCGAATATCAACTATTTTAATTCCCGCTGTCGATGAAAAGAAGAGATTTTATGTCAGCGGCATCCTCGCTGATGGTCCCTGTGGTGCTGAATGGCTTTGGCGTTAAAGCATTTGCCAAAAGTTCGGCGCTGGTGCAGGCACTGAAACAAACCTCAGCAGCCTACAACGACCGCACCTTGGTGATCATTTACCTCGCCGGCGGCAACGACGGCCTTAATACCGTTATCCCACTCGAATATTACTCCCAGTATTACGGCCTCCGAAGCAACATCGCGATCCCGGAATCCAGCGTACTGAAACTCGCCGGCGCTCCCGAAACGGGCTTTCATCCGGTAATGACAGGTATGCGGGACCTTTATAATGAAGGGAAACTGGCCATTGTCAACTCGGTATCATACCCCAATCCGGACCAGTCGCATTACCGCTCCACGGATATCTGGATGACAGCAGTAGATTCCAGCCAATATGCTACTTCCGGTTGGGCGGGGCGTTACCTAAGCGACCGGTTTTCGGGCTATCCCGAAGGTTACCCCAATGCCCAAATGGAAGACCCGCTTGCCGTTCAGATCGGGCAGATCGCTACTACCACGCTTTTTGGTGACAGGGCCGTTTCCACTGGTGTGAACATCCAGGATCCGAATGCATTTTACCAATTAATCGGAGAGAACAACCAGACGGTGGGTGCGCCATTGCCTTGCTGCGACGCGGGCGACTTACTTTCTTATGTAAGACAAAAACAGGTGCTCGCCGTCGGCTACGCTTCCGAGATAAAGGCGGCGGCGGATGCCGGCAAAAACCTTGGCGCGTATCCCGACGCTTCGCTGAAAAACGAACTGGCGGAGCAGCTCAAAATTGTGGCCCGGCTGATCCATGGCGGTTTGAAATCCAAAATATATTATGTCGAACTCGGCGGCTTCGATACACATTCCGGGCAAGTAGGCACGAATACCACGGAAGGTGTTCATGCCATCTTACTGAAAAAGCTTTCTGATGCGATTGCAGCGTTTCAGAATGACCTAAAGTTACAGGGAATTGAGGATAAAGTACTGGGAATGACCTTTTCCGATTTTGGCCGCCGGGCCTCTTCCAATGCCTCCAAAGGCACCGACCACGGCATTGGTGCGCCGATGTTCGTATTCGGAACCGGCATCAAGAGGCAGGTCATTGGTACCAATCCCGATCTCGTGAACGGCCTTCTGCCCCCCACGCCAGGCCCGGGCGTGAGCAACCGCGACATTAAAATGCAAATCGATTTCCGCCGCGTATATGCCGATGTGCTGAACGACTGGTTCGGTACCGCCGACGCCAAAACCGACCAAATCCTGTACCGCGATTTTAAAACCACGTCTCTCTTCTCCGATGTGGTGCAAACGATCTCCTCCGGCTCCTGGCCGAACCCGGAAATCTGGTCCAACGGCCGTGTCCCCGATGCGAAGGCCATTGTTCGGATCAATTCCGGACATACCATAGATGTGGGGCAAAATATCACGGCGAAAGACGTCAAAGTCGAGTCGGGTGGGAAGCTCAAATTCCTGGGCGATTACAGCGTCAATATTACCGGTTAAATAATAACGATGCTTACAGCGAACAATTCGATATGAAAAATCTATATAAATGCTGCATAACGGCCTGGCTTCTCGCAATGGCAGTAGCCGGTTTTTGTCAGACAGGTATTGTCGAAACCGACCGTTCGGCGACGCGCGGCCTGGTGAGTTTCCCGGCCACGGCTAAATTGACGGGTATCGGTAATGCCAAACACGTGAACGGGTATGTTGAAAAAACAGGAACGGGGTCCTTTCTATATCCTGTCGGGCACAAGGGTGTTTACCGCCCATTCGGAGCGGACGGCGACGGAATTACCGGGGCCTATTTTCTAGAGAACCCGGAAACGGCCACTTTACCCGCCGGTGGCCCTTTTGCCACATCCAGCCGTGAGGGAACCGTCAAAACGGTAAGTACAGCGGAATATTGGGATATCGATGGTGCCAATGCCTCGCGCATTACGCTCACGTGGAATGCGGCCAGTAACGTTGGTGCGCTCACAGGCAACTCGCTCACAATGCTGGGCATAGTAGGCTGGAACACCTCTACTTCTCGCTGGGAACCCGTCAAAGCCGTAGTCGACGAAGTGGCGCATCAGGGTGGCATAAGCAATCTCACGGCCGGTTCAATCACCACCGTGCAGACCGTCGTGCCGAGTACATACAGCATTTATACCCTTGCAGCATTAAATTCAGCTGCCTTGCCAACCAATTACATTGGAAGCCTCGAAAATGTTGCCTGCACGACCATCAATGGATGGGTTTGGGACAAAAATTATCCCGATGTGGCGTTGACCGTCGAACTGGTGGAAGGCTCCACGGTACTCGCCACCGCACGCGCCGACCAGTACCGTGCCGATCTGAAAAATAATGGTACCGGCACGGGCAACTACGGTTTCACCATTCCCACTCCCGGCATATTGCTGGACGGGACCACTCACCAGCTGAGCATCCGCGTGAAAGGTAGTTCTACACTCATTACCGGCTCGCCAAAGGCATTAAACTGCACATTGGGTGGTAGTTTCGAAGGTACTGATTGCTACACGCTGAACGGCTGGGCATGGGACAAAAACAATCCCGGCGACGCACTGACCGTGGTGGTGAAGGAAGGGAGCACTACACATACTACCGCAGTGGCCAATATTTTCAGGCAGGACTTGAAGAACAATGGCACCGGCACAGGCAACTATGGCTTCAAAATACCGCTGCCTGCCGTACTCCGGGATGGTAACACGCACCAGATCAGCATAAGTCTGCAAAATTTAAACTACACATTACCCAACTCGCCGAAGCCGGTCAACTGCCCGGTAAATCAATATATAGGGCGATTCGAAAATGCAGATTGCAACTACATACAGGGTTGGGTCTGGGACAAAAACTACCCTAACTCCGCATTAACCGTCGAGATTTATGAAGGCAGCACCGTGTACGCTACGGGTACCGCCAATATTTACCGGGAGGCGCTGAAAACGGCAGGTTATGGCACGGGCAATTATGTTTTTAAAATACCTACACCAGCCGCGCTCTGGGACGGCAAGAGTCACCAGCTGAGCGTGCGCGTGAAAGGCACCACCGCCCCGCTCTCCGATTCACCACGAACATTAAGCTGCTCGGTGAACCAATATGCGGGTAGTTTCGAATGGTTCGACTGCGAATCCATTAAAGGTTGGGCATGGAACAAAAATGCTCCTAACAACGCGGTGGAAGTGGAATTGTACGAAGGTACCACCGTGTACGCGTCCACCGTGGCAAACATTTACCGCGATGACCTCAAAGCCAACGGCACCGGAACCGGCAACTACGGTTTCAGGATGCCGATGCCGGCCGCGCTCAAAGACGGCCAGAACCACAGCGTCAATATTCGTGTGAAAGGTTCTACGACCGTACTTAGCAACTCACCGCGCGTAGTGAACTGCGCTGTAAATAATTACGAAGGCCGCATGGAGACGCCTGATTGCAGCTACATCCAGGGTTGGGTCTGGGATAAAAATTTCCCCGGCAATGCGTTAACAGTCGAGATTTACGAAGGCTCCACCGTATACGCCACAGGCACAGCCAATATCTATCGTGATGCATTAAAGACAGCCGGAAAGGGGACCGGTAACTACGGCTTTAAAATACCCACGCCGGCCGCCCTTATGGACGGCAAAACCCATCAGGTGGGAATACGGGTGAAAGGCAGCGCATTTACATTAACCGACTCTCCTCGGGCACTCACCTGCGCCGTAAACCAATACGCCGGCAGTTTCGAATGGTTCGACTGCGACGCGATCAAAGGCTGGGTGTGGGACAAGAATGCCCCTAATAGCGCCGTAACAGTGGAAGTTTATGAAGGAACGACTGTTTACGCAACGGCGATAGCCGATCAATACCGCGAAGACTTAAAAAATGCGGGCATCGGGACCGGCAATTATGGTTTCAGGATCGCAATGCCTGCTGCGCTCAAAGATGGCCAGAATCACAACATCAGCATTCGCGTGAAGGCTTCGACGGTTGTGCTGAACAATTCACCACGCGCGATGAATTGCCCGGTGAATGCCTACGAAGGCCGTTTCGAAACCGCCGACTGCGGCTTTATCGCGGGTTGGGTTTGGGATAAAAATTTCCCGGCGAATGCATTGACTGTCGAAATTATCGAAGGCACTATCGTCCACGCAACCGGCGTGGCGAATATATACCGCGAAAGCCTCAAAACAGGGGGTATTGGCACAGGTAACTATGCGTTCAAGATCGCGACGCCGATGAGCCTGATGGACGGGAAAGCACACCAACTGAGTGTACGCGTGAAGGGCACCACATTTGCGTTGGCAGACTCCCCGAGGGCGCTCACCTGCGCCGTAAACCAATACGCTGGCAGTTTCGAATGGTTCGATTGCGAATCGCTCAAAGGCTGGGCCTGGGACAAAAACTTCCCGAACAACGCCGTCACCGTTGAACTCTATGAAGGGACCACTGTTTACGCTACGGCCGTAGCAGATCAGTATAGAGAGGATTTAAAGAACGCAGGCACAGGAACGGGTAACTATGGTTTCAAAATCACGATGCCAACAGCACTGAAAGACGGCCAAAATCACGCTTTGAGCATTCGCGTAAAGGGTTCGACTACCATCCTGAATAATTCCCCACGCACGACCAACTGTCCTGTGAATGCCTATGCCGGCCGCGTTGAAACGCCGAGTTGCAGCTACATCAACGGCTGGGTCTGGGACAAAAATTTCCCTGCGAATGCATTGACCGTGGAAGTTTTCGAAGGGACGACGGTGCTGGCGACCGGCATTGCCAACATTTACCGAGAAGCGCTGAAAACCTCAGGCATTGGCACCGGTAATTATGTGTTTAAAATTGCGACGCCCGCTGCTATCAAGGACGGAAAGGCCCACACGTTCGGCGTACGTGTAAAAGGGACCACTTTCACCCTCACCGATTCCCCGAGAACATTAACATGCACCGCCACCGGAAGGATTGCTGCTCCGGAAGAAATGGTGGAAATCGTTCCGGAGACAACCGGACCGGAATGGAAGGACGACGCCCGGCTCGTGATGGCCCCCAACCCAACCCGCGGGCAGATGACGGCCATTTTTCAGCTCAACAACAAGCAACGCGCGACTATGGAGGTATTCAACCTCGCAGGCCAGCGGATATGGACAGGTGAAGTAGCCGGCAAAGGCGGTACCATACGACAGGCCATCGACCTCGGCACCCAGCCCGACGGCACGTATCTTTTCCAGCTTCGAAGGGGTGCGATGATCCTTACCCGGCGAATAATTTTGGTTAAATAGCATTGTAGAAAGTAAACGGAGAGTCCGCCTCGGCCTGGGCGGACTTTTCATTTGCTCGAAGAAATCACATAGCCGAGGTAGAGGTCAATTTGTTTACCTCCCAAAATGGCCGAAAGAATGCTGTTACTGCCTATGGTGAAACCCTTGTACCGCCATGCGGCACCAGCTGTGAGGCCAGTATGTTCCTGGTAGGCCAATGGCACGGAAAGCACCACGTCGTTTCGCATCCAGCTCGGCACCAGCGTCACATAGGGCACCTGATACAATTTGTACAAATTATTTTTTCCATGCAAGCTTACACCCGCTCCGCCATTTACGAGCCAGTTCGGGGACATACGGTAATCCGCCTGTAAGTGGAGCATTGTCGGCAATGTAATGGTGTAGGCTTCGGTTTTGCGACCGGTACGTGTGAAAAATTTCGGAAATTTGTCAAAAACGCGGGAGGCACGGCTGAACAGCGAATTGTTGAAACTACCATTGAAATAAAGTCGCTCGTCGTTGGTGATGTGGACGTCATACGACTTGCTGTACGTGCTGTCGGGTTTGTATTTGACGTTCCCGATGTCGGTAACTGAGACACCTAACCTGAATTTCCACGGCTCTCCCGGCGCAGTGTGGTAGGCATAGCTCAAACCTATATCCCCTCCTATACTTCCTTCGCCCATTTTGAAAAGATTACCGGTTGAAAATCGATCGAAAAGTTTCCCTGCCGTGAGCGTAGAGACTGTACCTGTGGCACCGGTAATGAAACTCACACCATCGGAATTGATGCGAATAAGCCCCGTAAGTGCGGATACGTCGATGGATGTGTGGGCAACGCCGTTGATGTATTTGAGCGCCCCGCCAATACGCAAGCGGTGCTGGCCGCTGTGCAGCAGCTCATAAGCGAACGAAGCGCCGACGTCCGAGAACGCAGCAATGCTGGTTTGCATGTTCGCAATCTGCGGCAGGCGATACGGGTAACTTTGTTCCACTTTGGTAATTTCCCCTATTTCGGAAAGCAAGCGACCGTCCACATGTCCGTAATTGGCGTGAATGCGCATCCGTGTCGTAAGCGCCAGCGTGAGCCGGTCACCCGCACGAATCGCGACCGACGGCCCTTTAAAATCCAGGGTACCTACCCCAGTCGACACGGAAGAAGTGCCTAAAACATCGGAGCGGAGAAAATCCGCTCCCGATTTTCCAAAATCGCTTATATGAATGGACGCAGTATTAGAAGTCGCCCGGGCGCTTATGGTCACGATATTGGCGGACCATGTTTTACCGTCTGTATCGAGGAACGCAGGGTTTTGAAAACCGGCGGTGATTCCCGGCACTGCCGGCCCGGTCACAGACATTTGCGCGAATGCCGGAAGCGACAACAAGCCCGCGAACGCATTTATCCAGAACTTCGCGATCCCCGTCATTCAGTGTCAGAATTGAAATGATTTTCTCACATTCAACATTAATCCAAACGAGTTATAAAGCAGCCTGCCGGAATCTATTGCCGCAGCCAGACCCACTTCCCAATTATTTTTCACCTTTTTACTACCTTCGAGATATCCGGAAAACTGGTTAACTTCCTGGAAATACGGCGGCGGCAATACTTCTCTTCTTTTGCCCAGCGAAGTACCGATCGGGCTTGTACCGTATGTGCCGAAATTCCTGGAATACGACAAACGGGTGGTAATATTCACACTACCGATGTTGCCGATAAAGCCGGCATTGAAAGCAATCACGCGGTTATTGACGAAGTATTCGCCGGTTTTGTGCCGTAACTCCGCGCGCGCTTCGTGACGGGGTGTGAGAAACGGGTTGCCAATGCCCTGGTCACGGTATGACCAGCCCCCGCCATACATATAGTTGTTATAATAGTTCTCGTCACCAGATTTCGTAACCTTCGACCACAGTTCGCCCGCCTGGTTTTTGGTATATAAAAATTCAACCAGAACCTTGCTCCAACCGGAGTTGCCTTTCCGCTTGTTTTTCAAAGAAATACCCGTTAAACCATCCTGCACGTTCGCCAGTTTGGACAATGCGCCTACGTCGTAGATCTGTTGGCGGTACAAGAAAACCTGCGTTGTACCCAAATCATAGGTTGCACCGAAGTCGATGGAGCCCAGTTGGTTGCCCAGCTTAGTTGCGAATCCGCTATTGGCCCGCCAGGTCTGGCCAGTCACCACGTAAAAAAACGATTGCATCTTGGACAAGTTGAAGCCTTCATAGATATCATCCTCGTTGCCATACATCGTCTGGTGGTTAAACCCAGCGAAGATATTCAGCCGCCAGCCCGGCTTGCCGAAACGTCCGTAAAGTGACTTCTGGTGGTAATAGGAGCTAATAGGCGGGATATTGTCCTTTTTGGCCCCTCCCCCGCCCACCGGATTGATGGGCGTGGTTCCAAACCATCCGTAGCTGAAATTGCCCTTGAACGACAGAATACCGCCCAGTATGGGCAACCGCCAGTATTCGGGTACAGAAAGTTCTATTTTGGGAATACCCAGCGCATTACCGGACACGGCCAAGGCGCCCGACGACAAGGTACTATCTACCAATCCGGTTATATCACGGGAACGGCCCGCTTTCAATTCAAAAATACCCGCTTTGATGGCCGCGAAACCTTCAATCAGCGTGCCCTCTGTTTTGCTGCCTATATTGAGTCGATAGACCATGCCGGCCCGCCAGTCGAACACTCCCTTTCGGCCTGTCTCGTAGCTTTTAGAAATACTCCCGATCAACCCACCGGAAGTTCCAGCGACCGGGACGTTACCGAAACGGTTGGCGCGCATCCAAAATGGCACGACTTCATTGGTAGTAGTTACAATAGGAAGCTCGATACTTGCGTGGAAAAGGCCCTGCTGAGGCTCCTGAAAAAAAATACTGTCCTGTGCGGCAGGCATTGACATATCCTGTGCATGAACCCACACCGGGACGAGCAGGCCCATGCAAACCATGAGCACAAAGGAATTTGAGATTTTCTTCATTAACGTTGAGTTAGTTCTTCGAGAGGGGTATTACGATACCTTTCGGTAAAGTGCATTTGTTCAGGCTGTTACCTAGAAATTCACGATCCGGTAATAGCAGGCTTTCGGGGTCATATTCTCATTAAATAAATAAGGATAGTTCTTTTTGTTCAGCATTTCGGTCAGGTAATTGTCCTTGTCGTAGGGGCTCCAGAGCGTAATGCCGGTCACTTTTCCTTTCATTTTCCGGCATGTGCGGAACAGGATATCGAACACGTCCGCCTGTTCGCGCTGGATTTCCTTGGTATACTGGTCGCTCAGACCTTGTATCTCCGCCGCCTCCAGCACACGCCCGTTCCCCACCTTGTTTTCCCGTTTGGGATAGATCGACACATCGAGTTCGGTAATCTGCACGTCAAGGCCGATGGACGAGAACATATCGATCGTTTCCTGCAAATAGCCCTCATTGATGCCTTCTACGCCATAATGACTCTGCATTCCGATGCCATCAATGGGCATACCCATTTCCTTTTTGGCTTTCAGATATTTAAAAATCCGGTTGCGTCGTTCGGGGTCTTCGAAACCGTTGTCGTTATAAAACAACTTGGCAGTCGGGTCGGCCTTGCGCGCGGCGGCGAATGCGCGCTCGATGTATTCACTGCCAATCATATCGTAAATCTTCGCGCGTTTGGGCGTCACAGGTGCATTACCGAAAAACTGATAGCCCTCATTCACCACATCCCAGCAATACACCTTGCCTTTGTAGCGGTTCATCACGGTAGTCACGTGCTCGTCGATCCGTTGCATGATCTTCTCTTTGGAAGCATAGTCGTTGCCGTCCATAAAGAACCAGTCGGGCATCTTCTGAAACCAGATCAGTGTGTGCCCCCGCACTTTCATATCATTGCTCTGAGCAAATTCAACGGCCTGGTCCGCCTCCGCCCACGCATAGGTTTTTTCTTCGGGATGAATGTATTTGGCTTTCATACCATTCATTGGCGTGATGCTCGAATACTGCGTTGCGATGAATTTAGCACGCCTGGCATCCGTAATCATGCTGGGAGAAACAGCGGTACCGATCGGGAAGTAATCTTTATAAGCCTCGCGCAGCGACTTCTCGTCTGTACCGACAGAAGTTCCCTCAGTGGATGCCACTTGGGAATATTCGTGGGCTACGGACGCCTTATTGGGAACGTCCGTCCAGGAGGTAAGGCTGATCACACCACAGAACACGGTCATTACCAGGCATAAAACAACGAGTTTCATATCAGGGTATCTGATTAATGAGTCATAATAAAAATTTCAATCTTCGATTAAGTGTGTATACCACGTAGGACACTATGATGGACAGGCACACGGCCATCGGGAAAAGGTAAACGTTAGGCATTCCCCCGAAGTAGTCTTGCAAGAAAAGAATCACGCCAGTGTGTGTGAAGAAAACCGCATTCGCAATATCCGCCACCAAGCTATCCGACTTCCGCCATTTCGATTTAAACAACAAAATCATGATCGGCGGACAGAGGAACAGCAGCGAAATATACAGGTTTACCCCGAGCTTGTATTTCAGGCTCAGGTATGATTCGATCAGCAATGTAACAGTGCCTATCAGTATTGCAATATAACAATTCCGCCGCGCACGTGCATCTAGTTCGAAGTGGGTATTGCGGATGATGTGCCCGAAGGCAAAAAACGGCAAACCGAAAAAGAGGAAGTTGCGGTACATTACCACATAATGTTGCGGTTGCTTAAAACGCGGTGCAACCACGTCCTGAATCACATATCCGACAATGAACAGCCCGATTACCAGTACCATGAGCATCCGTTGCGAAACAGGCAGGTACCGTTTGATCAAATACAAAAAGATGGTCGCAAAAATGAGACTGATCACATACCACAGATGGTGAAAGCCGAATACGATCAGTTTCACCAGGTATTTAGGGTTCCCAACGACCGACTGGTAATAAGCCGGCAAATACAGCAGCATCCACACGGCATACAAAATAAGCAAATGCGTCATGTACTTTTTTACCTTCGTTTTATCCGTCAGATTCACGAAATACCCATTGATCATAAAGAAGCATGGCACGGCAATCCGCGAAATGCCGTTCGAGAACAGCCAACCTATCATATAGGCTGAATCTTCGCTTGCACCGCTGTACAATGGCAAATGTACGGCAATGACCAGAAAGCTGAGCGATAGTTTTGCGATGTCCAGATTGGCGTTTCTTTCCAAACCTTGTGCGTTTTAGCCGCGCATGAGCGCTGTTTCTTATTTACCTGAGAAAATATAACCGCGTACCGAGCTGATGAGCGAATCGGACGCCACTTTGCGGATTTGCGGGGATGACGCAGAACCGTTCGTGGCAGCGCTCATTCTGAGCAACTTCTGGACCAGTTCCTTTTCGTCAAATGCTACTTGCACATAACCGAGGTCCTGCATTTTCTTCGCCGTCGCGATCTGATGATCGTTGCGGTGCTCACCCATGCTGGCCAGGCGCGGCAGGATGAGTAGCGGCTTCGCCTGTGTGAGCGCGGAAATGATCGTGCCCATACCCGCGTGCGCGACTACGAGACGTGCCTCTTCGAAATACGTGTTAAACTGGTCGGGCGATAAGAAACCGACCGTTTCCAGATTTTTCACCTGATACGAGGATTCAAATACCTGCGCGACGATCCGTTCACCGCTTAATTGCGGCGCGATTTCATCGATCGCCTTAATAAGCCGATCGAACGGAGCCTGAGTACCTATTGTGACAAAAATCATGACAATATATTTCCTGCGAATAAAATTTTGTCCGTTGCAAGTTGCGGCCATTGAGTGTACACCCGGCTGGCGAATTTAGAAGCGATTTTGCCGCTCATCGACAGCTCTTCCACATTGGCGATACTATCCACCCAAATGGTGCGCTTGCCAAGGATTTTGGCGGAAATCAGCCCCATCAGGCCCGGTGCCGCGCCGGTCGTGATTACTACGTCGGGCTTTTCCCTGCGAATAATGCCGAAAACGTCGAAAAACGACTTAATCAGCTTCATTTTGTCCCAGCGGCTGGCATCAGCCACGGCGTAGAACTTGCTGCCTTCCACCATTTTGGCAAAATCGGGTTTGGTCGAAACGAATATCAGCTCCGCTCCTTCAAATGCCGGCCGCAAACGCAGCAGTTGCACCCAGTGGCCGCCTACCGAAGCTATGGCTATTACTTTCATTTTCTTAATGTTATAAAAAACAATGGATATCAACCAACATATTCCTTTTCCGAAACACCCAGCAGTTTTAAAAACCGGAAAGCCATTTTCCGCGGGCTCAGATCGGCCACTTTACCGAGCGACAACCGGTGGTAACGGTCGAGCAAGTCGTCGCTGTGGATCATCCGCTGAATGCCCTTCGCCCATTCACGGTCGTCGTTGTTTTGAATCACCATGCCGGCGTGACCCGGTTCGTGGTCTAGTTTCAAAAAATCGGTGAAGGAAGGGATGTTACTGCAAATGACGGGCAGGCCGTACGACATCGCTTCGAGCAGCGAGTTACTCAACCCCTCATATTTGGAAGGAATCAGGAACACATCTGATGCACGCAATAGCAGGCGTACCTGGTCGCGGTCGAGGTCACCGAGCATCACTACTTTCTGTTCAACGCCTTCTAATTTGATCAGATTCGTGATTTCATCCCTCAGCGGGCCGTCGCCGCCGAGGTAGAGCACAGCGTCATTTAAGTGTTTCATCGCTTTCACGATTACCTCGTGGTTCTTCTGGTCGTGCAGGCGGCCCACGCAGGTAAGGACTGTCTTGTCAAACGGGATGCCGATCCGGTTCCTTGCATCGGCTTTCGAAATCGTGAAATCCGGCTCCTCCACGCAGTTGTTGATCACCGACAAGTGCTTTTTATAGGCTTCCGGATATGCGCCGAATGCGTCCATTCCCGCTTTGGAATTACACACATTGGCCGTGTAATAACCGCGTGAGCCCAGGTAACGGTCGAGTGTGCGCACCACGGTGCCGTAAATCTGCGGCGGGTTGCGCTGCGAGGCTACGCGATGTTTGATTCCCAGCGACCGGCCGATCACGGACGTGAAAATATTTGCCAGTGGCAAGAAGCTGATCAGCGCATCGGGGCGCTCGTCGATCATCACTGCCTTCAGGCGTTTGTAAACTGTATAGTAATCGGAAAGCGAGCTCAGTTCATCGCTGAGATAATAGGCTCCTTCGATATTCGAATACTGCGATTCGATCTTTTTCAGGAACACAATTTTGCTTGCGGGAAAATGTAGTTTCACTTCCTTATACAATGCGACGATCATCTTGATTGCGCCACCATTATTGGATGAGTTGATCACAAAGAGGATTTTCATAGGACGAGCGTGTGGATGAGTTTATACTACAATTTCCGCTTTAGGGGCCAGAATCACATTATTGGATACCACCGTTGCACCGGCGGGGACATCTTTGGTGACCACGGAATTGGCTCCCACCCTACTTCCCGCGCCTAGTACTACCGGCCCGGCGACCACCGCGTTAATGCCTACCACTACATCCGATTGCAACCACGGCTGACTGAAAGTACGGCCATTCAAGGTGCGCTTTTTACCAATGTTCCCGCCAATAGTAGCGCCTTGGTAAACTTTGAAATTCCCTTCTGCAAGCACATTATGGCCGATCGTAACCCCTGTCCCGTGAAGGATTACAAAGCCGCCCCTGAGTTTGGCACGCGGGTCGATCTCGACGGAGAAAAGAATGCGGTTGATCAGCCAGAAGACCCTGGCCAGTGGAATGAGCTTGATTTTGTAAAGCACGTGGCTCACGCGGAAGAAAATGTTGCAATAGAACATCGTCTTCACGAACGGCTTCAATTTACTGCCCGAATGCTCGGCATAGGCGGCGTAATCCTTTAAAATTGACATACTAACGTTGAGTTTGATAGATTCAGCAACCCGCCGACAGGCATACGCGCGCCGGTTATTTTGTGAACAACTTCTGAAAATCTTCCTTCGTCGCCGACTTGTAAGCCGACTGTACACGTCCCAGCCTGGAAGCCGATTTCATGGCTTGCGCTAAACCTTCCACGTCGTCGACCTCCACTACGAAACCATCCACGCCTTCCCGCACAATGCGACGGATGACGGGAATGGACGCGGTTACCGCTACCGGTGTGTTCAAATACAATGATTCGATCACTACGTTGGGCAAGCCTTCGTTCCGCGATGGGAGCACGAGGCAGTCCGCGAACTTCATGTATTGGTAAGGATTTTCTTTAAATCCGGTAAAAATGATTTGGTCTCCGATATTCAAATCAGCCTGAATAGCCCTCAGCTCTTCATAATAGGGGGCAAAACCACCTTCCACTTTCCCCACGATGTACAGTTTCGAGTCCGGTTCATCGGCCAGGAGCTTTCCAAAGGATCTTATGAGCACATCCAGCCCCTTGATACGATCAATGCGGCCCACATACACGTAGTTGGTCGACGTACCTTCGAATGGAGATGGCGCGCCTTCCAGCTTTTTGTTGATCTGTTCTACATTGATCGGGTTGGCGAGCGTCGTGACCTTATTCCTGGGCAGGCGCAGGACTTTCACGGCTTCGTCACGCATCTCATCGGTTTGTGCGATCAGATGGTCCATGAAACGATAGGCTACAAAGAGCCGTGCTTTCTGGATGATGGATTGTGTATATAAATAATTGTTGCTACGCAGGATCACTTTCACCTTCGGGAACATGATGGACGCGAATGCGAGCCGGATATTGATTGGCATCAGCGAGGAAAAGACGTAATCCGGCTTTTCCTCGCGCATTACCCTGGCGAGCTTACCCATAAGGCCGTCCTTATAGTTTTTGACGTGAATGTAATGGCAGGTCCGCTCTTCAGGAATGAAGTTGCGGATCAGCCCGATTTCCTTCCCGACAATATAAAAAATGACATCGTAACGGCTGCTATCCAGACAGCTGGCTATAAACAGCGTCATTTTCTCGGCACCGCCCGCATAGCAGTTCACGAAGAAAATCGCCTTTTGTCTGGTTGTATCAGAGGTTGCTAATCCGCTCATTATATTTCAGGTAACCCTTTTGGATCAGGCGGTCGGGGGGAAGCGAGAGCAGCAATGCCTTCTTCTCCTCACGACTCATGCCCTTGGAGTGCACATTATATTGTAAGTTGTTCTTCTTATACTCTTCGACCGAGCAAATGATTTTCGCCGGGTTACCGCCAATACATACATTGTCAGGCACCGACTTAGTGACCACCGATCCGGCCGCTACGAGTACATTGTTACCGATCGTCACGCCGGGAAGGATAAGGCTGTTATTGCCTACGTACACGCCGTCGCCGATCACAACCTTGCCGAAACAATCAAAATCGGGAATTTCCCGTCGGAACATGAATGCTCCCCCATGCGTGAAGATTTTGACACCGTTGGTAATCTGGCAATTATTGCCAATGGTAATGAGGTAAGGCTCGGACGACCAAGTGACGCTGATCAACTGACAGCCGCTGCCGACCTTCACACCAATTGAACGCGCATAATCCACCGGTGATAGCCACCACCGTTTCAACATATTCTTTAAAATTCCTAGTCTTCCCATTCTCGTAAAGGGCTGGTGAGTGCTGGTTATGCGTTTACGGACTGCCTGACGTGTGAGAGAATGTATTGCGTCAGCTTTTCCAGATCCTGATCCTGCCGCTCCTTTACTTCCCTTATGCGCTTTTCCTGCTTGCGAATAAATTCCGCACGGATTTCTTTGTTCTCCATTTGCAGGATACGCATCTTGATCTCACTCACCATCAATGGGTTGAAGTACAATGCACTATCCCCGCAGATTTCGGTAATGGATGAGATCGCAGACGCGATGATGGGTGTTCCTAGTGTCATCGCCTCTACCGGCGGGTAACCGAATCCCTCGTTCAGGGACGGATAAACAAACAGGTAAGCCCCCTTATACATCGAAAGGAGCGTTTTCGCATCCACATAATCGACGAACACGAACCGCGATGGGTTCTTAATGTATTTGTCGAAAATGTGCTTGTTCTTCGAGCCCGTCAGGATCACTTTTCCTTTAAAATCCGGGCGTTCGGTAAATATTTCATCGAAGGCCATAGCTGCGCGCAATGCATTTTTTACCCAGCGGTCGGCGCTCACCATCATATAATATTTCTCGCCGGCGTCATATGGCTCCACTTTCTTCAATTCACCCACCGTCGACGGCGAATAGAACACCTCGATATCCTCCTGTTTCAGATAAGGTACGAACGATAAAATCGAAGCCTTCGAATGCTCCGAAACCGTAACGACATGGATATTTTTTTTCTGAAAAACCTCACGGTACTTCTTCAAAGTGAGGTCGAAAGTTTTCTTCGATTTGTATTTGTAATATAAATCGTAACCTAACTTGAAGCTCTTGCTACGATAATCGCCAATGTATTTATCATAAGGCAATTCCAGAACGCGAAGCCCGTGAACCGTAGTAATGTAGGTAATATTATCACCGATATTATTGAGGTCCGTTTCGATAATAGGGCTGTAAACCACTCCCGGGTGCTCGGCCACGGTTTCCTGCAAAGAACGCTGGTTCGAATCGACCATCGTCAAATGGTTATCCCGACAAATCTGCGCGATTTCCGGGTTCAGCCATTTCTCCGAATTGTAATAGGCAATGATGTCTTTTGAACTATTGGCGAGGGATTTAAACACGATTTCACCGTACTTTCCCCCTCCGTGAAATTTCGTATTCCCGACAGGTTGTGTTTTGGTTAAATCAAATATCAGTTTCATCGTCTTGATCTGGTTAACGCGTATCTGTTAAGGTATTTGGCAGGAAGGATAATCTTAAACGTGTCTGGCCTGAACAGGTTCAGGCAAACCACAAAAAGCAACAACGGGAGATATTGCGTAAAGAGCGAGTTGTTAGTCGAAGCCAGCAGAATAAATGACAAGCAGATCACCATTCTGTTATAAAATGAATACTCGCGTACGTAGGGTGCCAGCAGCTTAATGTACAAAATCACCATGCCCGCCACAAACAGAATGCCAAACAATACAATTTCACAAACCCAGAAATTCTCGATGATCAATAGCCCGGCCAGCTCTTTCATCAAGTCAAAGTCCCGCATCGAACGGCCAAACAGAAAGTCCGAAATCGTGTGGCCGTCAAATATGGCAAACAGGTCAAAGCGTTTCTGCGCACTCGCCTGGTCGAGAAGCTCGGTTTTAAAAAGGCGATCGCCTAATCCCTGGTAAAAAACCAGGTAAGCAGCTATCGCGAAGAATGCAGCAGAGGCCGCATATACAAACAATTTAGTCGTAAACTGTGCTTTCTTGTCGCCCAGCAATTTTAGGATGTAGAAAGCAAAGAAACCCAGGTTTACAATAATCGCCATCCGCGCGTTGAATGCGAGCACCGCCACAAAGCCCAAGCCCCATAATGCGAACTTATATTTGTCCTTAAGGGAGGATGTGATAAAAAATGCGCTGAGTACTGTCACCATCAATGCATTGCTCAAAGGTGCGCCATGCAATGCCACACTCCTGAACGATTCCCGCAACCGGAAATTCATCAAGTGTGACTGGAATGTAGTATCGATCCAAAGGAAAAAATGGGTCCGGAAGAGGTATTCGGCAATGGCTACGAGGCATTCGAAAATATAGAATGCGATGATAATCTTCACAACCTTCCTCTTTACGAGATAATCGTCCTTTGTTCTTATTTCTTTGGGAATCAACAGATAAATGAGCGGCGTCGCGAAGAGGATGGCTGCGCTTCTCAGCGAATCGGTAAGAATACCCGCGTAGATCCTGTAAACGATCACAAAAGCGATCAGCAGCAATACGCCAATCTCATATTTACGATCTTTGAATGTCCTGGTGCGGAAGCTCATTACCAGTACTCCCACAGCGGTCGCCACGATCAGATAAAAAAAAGTATAGTTATCTATTTTCAACGTGTTCAACACGTTGGTACCAATAAAAAATATGAGAAAGAAAACTAACGCTATTATCCTAGTCATCTTTTTATTTTCTTAATTACAACACCTTTCAGATACGCCATTTCATCACGCGGCATACCGAACAAAAAAGTAAATAGAAATCCCAGCGAAAGGCTGATTACCCCTTCAATAATAAACCGGAACACCGGCTCCAGACCCGCGATCATATAATGGGCGAGCGTAAGCGAAATCACCATCGCAGCAGCCATGTACAGCACAGGAAGGATCACATTTCTTACATACCGGTCAAATTTAATATTGAGCTGTTTATCAACATCATAAATCGTATATAGCCAGAAAAAAGCGTCCATTGTGATAATCACGAATATGGGGTAGTAAGGATTTTTCACCAACAACAGTATCCCATACGAAATAGGCAGTGCGAGTAGGGTAAAAATGCGTCCGTATAGCTGAATGTTCTTGATCCGGCCAGTAGCGGTGGCGATCTGGCTGTAAGGGATCGGAAGCATCCAGAAATAGGATTGAATCAACGTCAGCTCGGTGTACAGTTTGGTATACTCCGGCACTTCCTTCAGCCAAAATGTAAGAATGAAATTCGTTTCAAAAAGGATTGGAAGTGATACGAACAGCACCATGTAAAACACATAAACAGTCGATTTCTCTGCCAGCGTTACCATGCTTTCTGTCTCACCTTTTGCATAGGACTGGATAATCTGCGGCTTAATGGCAAGGTAAATGTTATTGACAAACTGGTTGATAAACCGCCCCGCTGTAGAAGCCAACCCGCGCGCCGCATTGACAGTCGGCCCGAAGAACAGGTTGAGAACCACATTGATTCCCTGCACACCGATGGCCCATGAAATATAGCCGAAAGCGTTCACGCTTACGAAGCCTGCCATTTCCCGGAACAACGCATTGTCCCAAAACAACTTGTAGTGCGATTCGGGGTATTTCATATAGCAGTAAACCATATGCGCCAGAAACACCACTCCTTGAATAACCACGATCAAAAAACCATAATAAGCAAGTTTATCGAACGGCGTGTTTTCGCCAATCAGATAAACGACCGCCAATTTAGCCACTCCCTCAAAAATACTCAGATACGCATACACGGACATGCTCTCACGCGCGACGATCACGCTTTGAAAACATATCTGATTAATTTTAATAAATGCGGCTAGTGTGGATAGCTGGTAAACCCAGAAAGCGGCTTCACGCCGGCCATCCGGAATGACCAATTTGTTATTGAACATCCATAGTCCCAGGGTTTCGAGTAACAATACAATAAATATGGAGAGCAGGAAATGCAGGCCTACACTTTGGGAAAAATAACGATTGGTAAGTCCCATATCATTTTTTCCTAAACCAATATTCAGGTAGCGCTGGGAAGAGTTGGTAAGGCTCGACGATACGAACTCCAGCATCATTACTACCGACCCCACTACATTGTAAATACCCAGGTCTTCAACGCCCAGCACTTCCAATACCACACGGGACGTATAAAGCCCAATGAACATCAGGAGGAACATCCTGACGTACAGGAAAAGGGTATTTTTAGCGATTTTGTTTACCTGAGAAGACATTCAAACTGTGAATAAATATTCGTTTTAAAGAACGGGATTGGTAATATAACCTTCTGTGGCTGTCTCCTTGGCAAATATTCTGGCCGGGTTTCCCACTACCACGCTATTCGACGGCACGTCGAGATTCACATAGGAATTGGGCGCAATAAGCACATTGTCGCCAACTTCTATACCTCCTACAATGACAGCACCAGGGCCAATATAAACGCTGTTTCCGATGCTTGGTGCGCCTTTCTTCTCCCCTCTTTTAGTATTTCCTATTGTAACGTTGTGCAGTAACGTACAATTATCGCCGATACGGCTTTGGGAATTGACCACGATCCCGCCGAAATGCGGTAACAACAGACCTTTACCAATTTTTACCGAAAGTGGGATCTGTATACCGTATTTCACGCCATAGCGCCGGTACAAAAGTCTGCACAGGAACCCCAGCGGACTACTTTTCGGATATTTCTGGGACAACCTGTAAAAAGCGATGAACCGGAATGGGTAATTGAAAAACAACCGGGAAAGAAAGGCCTTAGAGCCCGTCTTTCCCGCGCTGCGAAAAAGATCATATTTTAATGCGCTTTCCATAGGGTGTGTTACGAAGAATGCACTCAACCAGGATAATACCAGGCATTATTACACGTAATGCGCCGCCAACTGGCCGCTGTATTCAAGGTACCAATCGGCAAATTCCTTTATACCAGAGCTGAGTTCGACCTGCGGTTTGTAATTGGTAATGCGTTCGAGATTTTCCTGGCTTGCCCATGTTCGGGGAACGTCGCCGGCTTGCATCGGCAAAAAGTTTTTAAGTGCCTTGGTCCCGATACCTTGTTCGAGTTCTTCAATAAACTTCATCAGATTCACCGGTGAACCGTTACCAATGTTGAGCACGCGGTATTGCGGATTTTCTTCGAACCCTGCCACCATCGTTTTGGTGACTCCGTCGACGATATCACCCACGAACGTAAAGTCGCGTTCCATATCGCCGTTATTGAAAACCTGGATAGGCTTGCCTTCGGCGATCGCACGGGCAAAAAGCATCGGCGCCATATCCGGACGTCCCCATGGGCCATAAACGGTAAAGAAGCGCAGGCAGGTAATAGGGATGTTATAAAGATGGCTATATGAATGAGCCATCAGCTCGTTGCTCTTCTTGGTAGCCGCATAGAGACTTACGGGCGAGTCTACCTTGTCCTCTTCCGAGAAAGGGATTTTAGCATTGGCACCATACACCGACGACGACGAGGCATGAACAAGATGCCTTGGTGGAAAGTAACGACACGCCTCGAGGACATAATGGAAGCCGATAATGTTTGATTGCACGTACACATCCGGGTTCTCGATCGAGTAACGTACACCTGCCTGTGCCGCAAGGTTGATCACATAGTCAAACTGCTCAGCCTGGAACAAACTGAAAAGCTGCTGCTTGTCTTCGAGATTCATGCGCACGAAGCGGTAGTTGCTGTTAACCGTGCTGGTTACCAGTTGATACCATTTGATCTTTTCCTGTTGGATACCAGCCTCTTTCAGGCGCGCATACTTGAGTTGTGGTGAATAGTAGTCATTGATATTGTCAAGGCCTACCACTTCGAAACCTTCTTGCAGTAGCTGCTTTACCGTATGAAACCCGATAAATCCGGCGCTGCCTGTTACTAATACTTTCATATCTGTTGAGTAATCCGTTTAATGTCTTCACTGAAATGAACGTGGAAGGGGAAGGACCTTCCGCAGGCACGGCTCATAGCCGCACCTGCGGGGCCATACGGACGCATTAAGCTACCGGTTCTTCAACCGCGTTAACCGCCTCGCGTCCAATGCTATAATAAGTAAAGCCGTGCTCTCTCATGGTGTTTAGCTCATAAAGGTTGCGGCCGTCGAAAACGACTTTTTCTTTCAGGAGCTTACCCATTTTGGCGAAGTCCGGGGTACGGAACTGCGGCCACTCTGTGAAGATCATCAGCGCATCGGCGTCATCGAGCGCTGCGTATGCCGTATGGCAATAGGTGATGTCGGGGATTTGTCTTTTTACATTCTCCATCGCCTCAGGATCGTAGGCTGTCACCTTCGCGCCTGCTGCGAGCAGCGCCTCGATGTTTTCGAGCGCCGGAGCTTCGCGGATATCGTCCGTGTAAGGCTTAAACGCAAGGCCCCAAACGGCGATTGTTTTGCCCGCCAGGCTACCCTGGAAGTAATCTTCCACGATCGGTAATAATTTCTTCTTCTGGTCGGCATTCACCGCCATCACCGATTTCAAAGTGCGGAAATCGTAGCCATAATCTCTGGATGTCTTAGCAAGCGCCTGCACGTCCTTAGGGAAGCAACTGCCGCCATAACCGATACCAGCAAAGAGGAAGCGTTTTCCAATGCGACTGTCAGTTCCGATACCGCGACGGATGTCGTCCACGTTCGCGCCAACTCGTTCGCAAAGGTTTGCTATTTCGTTCATGAAAGTGATTTTCAATGCAAGGAACGAGTTCGCTGCATATTTGGTCATCTCGGCTGAGCGCTCATCCATGAAAATCACCGGGTTGCCCTGGCGCACCAATGGCGCGTACAATTGTTCCATCACTTTCTTCGCACGGTCCGAAGTCGTTCCTACCACTACGCGGTCGGGCTTCATGAAGTCTTCCACCGCGACTCCTTCACGAAGGAATTCCGGATTGGAAACTACGTCAAAATCCACAGTAGCATTTTGGGCAATCGCCGCACGGACTTTTTCGGCAGTCCCTACGGGAACAGTGCTTTTGTCGACGATCACCGCGTAGTCTTTCAGGATCGGACCGAGGTCGTTGGCCACACCGAGAATGTATTTAAGATCGGCAGAACCGTCCTCATCCGGCGGCGTAGGAAGCGCCAGAAAAATCACTTCCGCGCCTTCAATACCTTCCACGATACTGGTAGTGAATTTCAAACGGTCCTCAGCAATGTTACGATCGAACAATACATCCAGACCTGGTTCGTAGATGGGAATCTCTCCCTTTTGCATTCTGGCTACTTTGTTGACATCAATATCAACACAGGTAACCTGGTTTCCTGTTTCAGCAAAACAAGTTCCAGTAACTAGTCCAACATAGCCGGTTCCGATAACAGCGATTTTCATAACGCAAAAAAATAACGTTGAGTAAATTGATTAGATTATAATTATTCCCTGATGTTGTTGATAAAACTTAACTGAATATCTACCAACAACGCTCTACTAAAATAATACTCTTTAAAGATATTCCAAATTACTTCTACCAAGTACTACGAAATGTCTAATGGATTCCCCGAGAAGGGATATTACCTATCATTTCCCGGGGGTTTTGTGGGTTAGTTCATACCAACAAGCTTTTTCAGCCTGCTGCCTTTTTCGGATTTCTCTTCTTTGTAGTAACCATAGCCATAGCCACCGTAGCCGTAGCCATAGCCGTAGCCGATTCCATAGTTCACACCGTTGAAGATGATAGACAGGTTCTGGAAGCGGCGTGCTTTGTGCAGCTCACCAATGCGTTTCAGATGGTCGAGCAACGTGTAGTTGAAGCGAACGATATACAATGTAGCATCCACGTGCTCGGCGATCAGCGCAGAGTCGGTCACAAGACCGAACGGTGGTGAGTCGATCAGAATGTAGTCGTACTCCTTGCGAAGCTCGGCGAGCATAACCGGCAACCGTCCGTTACTCAAAAGCTCCGACGGGTTTGGCGGGATCGGGCCGCTGGTCAGAACGTGGAATTTAGGATGGACGTCGGTCTGCTGGATGTAATCCTCGTAGTTGCCTTGCCCGATGAGGCAGTTCGAAGCCCCTGTTTTGTTGGGCAGGGACAGACGTTCGTGCAAGGTAGGCTTGCGTAAATCAAGACCAATCAGCAACACTTTTTTATCCGAATATGCCAAACTCGCAGCCAGGTTCACACTCACGAAGCTTTTTCCTTCTCCACCGATCGACGAAGTAAACATCAGAATGCGGCAATTGCCATCTCCGAGGTATTGTAAATTGGTACGCAGCGCACGGAATTGCTCCGCAACGGCGGTGCGGCTGGTCATTTTAATGATATTATCATCTGCAGGCGCTCCCGCAGGAGTATTCATCTGCCCTACTTCACCGAGGATCGACGAATGCGTTACCTTTTCAATTTCCTCCCGGCGCTGAACTGTGTTATTCAGCATGAAAAGCAGATTGATTAGCAACACGGGAACCGCGATCCCTCCTACCAGTGAACCTAGCCAGATAAATGCACGCTTTGGTTTAATCGGCTGGAAGCTGGTTACCGGTGCGTCGATCAGGCGGCTATCCGAAACGGTAGCAGCATAACCCAGCGCGGTTTCCTCCCTTTTTTGTAACAGATAAAGATACAGTTCTTCTTTGATCGACTGCTGACGCTTAATGCCAACAAACTCACGCTCCTTTTTGGGGATCGCACGCAGACCTGCGGAGAAACGGTTGTTGATACCTTCGAGGTTACGCTTTGTTACAGCCATTCCCCGCTTCAAGTTTTGCACGTTCTCGCGGATCGACTGACGAGTACCCTCCAATTGCGTGTTGATCGTTTCCAGCAACGGGTTTTTCGTCGTTGTCGTACGTGCGTAACGCTCCCGCTGCAGTTCCAATTCGTTGAAACGGGTCAGCAAGGATACCAACACAGGGTCGTCAATCATATATGTGGCAGGCGCAACGGCACCTTCACCTGCATTCTGGATGTAGTTATCGACACTTTCGAGGATACTGAGTTTGGTGTTCACCTCGTTCAACTGCGCGTCGTTCTCTTTAATGTTTTCCAAAAAAAGTTTGGATTCCGAGCTAATGTCGGTAATACCTGCATTGGTTTTGTAAGATTCTACATTCTTCTCTACGTCCCCCAATTCCTCGGTAATGAGGCCCAGGCGATTCTCGATGAATTTCAGCGTGTTACTCGCTTCGGTATTTTTATCGTTCAGTGACGCTTGTACATATACATCCAGCAATTTGTTCAATACGTCTTTCGAGCGCTGAACGTCGGTATCCTCGTAAGTGAGTTCGAGAACCGTACTTTTGATATTCGGCTGCGTGATAGACAATCGGCCCAGGATCGCCTCAGCAAGAGCCTTCACGTCACTGAAATGCACTTTAATGTCGGTGTATTCCGAATCTTTACCTCTGTTGATTACAAAAGCGCCCCAGGCGTTGTTGAAGCGCTGGCCTACCTGGAACACTTCATCCTCGTCATTGAACCGAAAATGCGTACTGTCCACCATATGGATCGTCAGCGGCTCTTCCAATCCCAACGGAGTTATCACCTCGGCCGTGAGCGTAATCGGGCTTCTTTTATACAAATTCACCGTCCGCAAGCCATCTTTCGAGGTATAGGAAACGTCCAGACCGAGCTCCTTGATCACCTGCTCCATAAGCGTCTGGGATTTCAGGATTTCCAACTCATTCTCCACCACCTTATTACCACCGAATTCCGAGCTCATTTCAGTCAGAATGTCGCCTTGCGAACCTCCGATGCTTTTCTCTTCCTTGATGAGAATGCTTGATTTGGTGCTATAAACCGGCTGTGTAATTTGCAGGTAGAAGAATGCGCCAGTAAGGGCCAGGACAATAAATATCGGGAAAAGATACCAATATCTGAAATACCGATTTATGTATTCCATAAGGTTAAACTCTTCCTCCTCTTCCTCCAAAAAGGACGGTTGCACTCCATTCATTTTATCGATCATAACAGTTGAGTATAATAAGTGTCTACTGAAACTAATTCAGGCACTGAAATTCTATTTGGTGATATTAATGATCAGGATACCCAGCGTACCGATGGCGGCTACGATAGAGGTAATGATCGGCACGAGCTGTACATTCCGGTCCGTTGCATTGATCTTTGTTTTGATCGGCTCGACGTAAATAATGTCGTTTTTGTGAAGGTAATAATAGGGAGAGCTAAGAACATCCCGGCTGGTAAGGTCTATTCTTGCATATTCGCGTTTGCCGTTTTCTTCACGGATAATCATCACGTTCTCACGCTTTCCATAGATGGTGAGATCACCAGCAAGACTGAGCACCTCGGGCAACGTAATTTTCTCGTCCGGAATCACGTATATAGACGGGCGGGCCACCTCGCCCAGCACCGATACCTTAAAATTCAGGTTACGGACTATCACGCTCGGCTCTTTCAGGTAACTGGACAGGCGGGTGCGAATGGTGTCCGCAGCGTCGATCGTGCGCAGGCCGCCAATTTTCACCTTTCCCACCATTGGCATTTCGATGCTACCGTCCGCGTCAACCAGATACCCGAGAGGTTGTACACGCGCACCGCCACCCGTTGTTGAATAGTTGGTAGTCGCAGTTGTAAATGAGTTCGGAGTGTTAAATATCTCGTTAGCTTCGGCGTTCAAACTGCCCACCACGATCGAAAGAATGTCGTTGGGCTGGATAACCGGCGTATACTTCTGAGTAATTTCCTGTGCCGTGTAGCGAAGCGAGTCACCTTGAAAATATACAATTGACTTATTCGAGATACAAGAAGAAAAAGCGCTGATAAAAACGATTCCCAGCACTAGGGAGTGCAAAAAATAACGAACGGGTAATTTTTGTAATGTGTTCATGTATTGACGTTGAGTAAGAATGATTACGTAAATCAGAGCACGAATATAATTCATTGTTTTGTTATAAAAAACACCTTTTTAACGGGTTTATTTTAACTTACACCTAAAAACATTCGAACAACCTGCTTAAAAATACGGATAAACGCAGTAAAAAGACTCTCTATTTGGCTCAATAATATATTTGATGTCGTTGTAGAATTTCATTCCAGGTTTAATCCTACTCTTCCATCAGTTTCAGATTTTGGAATCTGTATTTTTTCAGCCAGCCCTTTTTGTCTGTCCTATTAATTAAATCCAAATGTGCTGGCTTGTGTGCATCGGTCCCTACATATGTAATCAGGCCGTTATTCAGCAGCCAATCCGCCATCTTGTGTACGTTCTCACCGTAGTAGTTTCCGAGCGACAGAATATTCACCTGCAACTCGCAACCCTGATCGCACAGCTTCTTGAATATCGACGTATCCTGATAGAAATACGTATAGCGCTCGGGATGAGCCAGAACCGGGCGATAACCTTTTGCAACTATTTGGAACAACGTTTCGGAGGTGTTCATCAGCTTGGTCGAATAAGGAAGCTCGACCAGCAACCTGTTGCCTGGTAATGTAAGTAATTCACCGCCTGTGTTAAGCAATTCCACAAAGTGTTCGTCGATAAAATATTCAGCCGCGGCATTAATATCCATATCGATTCCCGCATTCAAGGCTGCCACTCGAACGTCATTGATGCCATCACGGATAATTTGTGGCGTATTGCGGTAACAATCCCACATAACATGAGGCGTCGCAAAAATCCGGCGATAACCGAGACTATACATTTTACGCAGCATTACCAGCGAGTCTTCTATGGTTTCAACACCATCGTCGATCCCCGGAATCAGGTGAGAGTGCAAATCCATTCCTATCAGGGAAAGGTCCGTTTCCTCTTTTTTCTTCTTATCGAATAACCAGTTGAGCATATGAAAATACGACCGCAGACGATCCGACAGAGGAATAAAACCAGTCGGTTTTGCGGACCGCAGTTTGTTACTTAGTACAAAGTTGGATAAAATTAAGACAAAACAATTGAAAGTTGTACATTTCTGTGCTCAAAACGGCAAATAATTTTGTCAAAGTTCAAAATTGGATTTTTTCCCTACATCCCTGTAATCAATTCTTAACAGAATGTTCACAAACGCTTTTCTTCGTATTGTAGATCTCCCACCCCGGTTTCGGCAAACTCCGGCCGTAAAAAAAGCCTGCCCGCCGGGCAGCACTTCTGGAACCGGTACAGCGTGACTGTCGGGACGAATACCAGGTAAATTCCAGCCAATCGCTTCAAAAACCCATTCCATTCTCAAAATTCCTACTTAACTCGCTGAATTACCCTTCATAATATTCCTGCTTTGGCTGGGCATTATGACCTTATACAGTCTACTGTACAAGGAAATCGACTGTCACAAATTATGTTACCTTTGGTGAAAATATGCTACAAAGTATCATTGTGAATGTAGTAGCAATACACCGCAGGTTGTGGTATTAAACCGCAATTGGCTTTTCCGTTTCACCTGCGACACGTTGGTACAATTTTTGGATAACCGGCAATCCCGGCCCGAATCTAAACCGGATTCACACCGAACATCAACCGTTCAGAATCCGCCCCAACCAAATAGAACAAAAAAAAGTAGTAATAGTTATATAATAAAAATTTTACTGCCCAGTAGCGTCTATTCGACTATTTTCAAAATTTATACGAGCTACGTATTGAAATATTTAAAGATTAGTCGTAGACTTGTGCAACGGGACAAAGGAAGTTGCCGCGGAACCGCCCACAATGCGTCGAAGCCAACTTTTACCGAACATCATACTCAACGTTATAATTATGAAAAATCACTATCCTGGGCTTCTGCCTAAGGTGCACCTTTGGGTGGATGTAGCCTTATTGAACGTATCGTTCTTCTTTGCGTATGTCTTCCGGTTTGACAACAGCGTAACCACGGTATTCGAAAATCAGTACATAAACCTGCTACTGATGGCGAACTTGATGTGGATATTCACTATTTACCTGTTCAAGACCTACCGCTTCACCAGGCTATCCTATCATTTCAACACGCAGATCGGTAACTTCCTGAAAGCGGTGATTGTGCACGCAGCGGTAATGATGGCGTTCCTTTATCTTACCAAACAGGGAGAGGAATATTCCCGAACGCAATTCCTGCTTACTTACGGGCTGTTCGTTGTGCTTTCGGTTACTTCTCGCGCCGCGTCCGTATTGTTTTTAAAAGTATACCGCCAGGCCGGGTACAACTACAATCGATACGGCATCGTAGGTAAAGGCGACCTGGCTGCGCTGATCCGGGAATTTTACGCCGAACGCAAAGAACTAGGCTACCGTTTTTCCGGATCAATCGACCCAGCTTCTGAGAAAAGTCCGATAGAATCGCTTGAAACAATGGTCAGAGAAAAGCGTCTCGACTATCTGTATTGCTGCCTTTCGGAAATGAATGATGAGCAGGTGAAGGAGGTCATCCGTCTGGGCGAACGCCATCGGACGCATATCCGCCTGGTACCTGACTTCCGTGGCTTTATGACCAATATGGCTACGATCGAGTACCACGACATGTACCCCATTATCCAGATCAACACCAAGCCGTTTTCAAGTCTGAACGAGCAGACTGTAAAACGTGCATTCGACTTGATATTCTCCATCATTGTGATGATTCTTGGCGCACCGGTATTCTTCCTGGTATGGGCGGCGATCAAGATTACTTCGCCGGGACCCGTGTTCTTCAAACAGCAGCGGTCGGGCCGCTGGGGCGAGCCGTTCTATATCTACAAGTTCCGCAGTATGCGCGTGGACGCCGATAAAATGGGCTTACAGCACTCCAAAGGCGACGACGATCCGCGTATTACGCCGATAGGCCGTATACTGAGGAAGTCACGCCTCGACGAGTTGCCGCAGTTCATCAATGTATTGAAAGGTGAAATGTCGGTTGTGGGCCCGCGCCCATTGTACAAATATGACGTGGACATGCTTATGGAAGCTGCTCCCCACGATTTTCAGCGCCTTTTGACGGTTAAACCCGGCATTACTTCCATCGGCCAGATCAACGTAGGTTATGCCGATACAGTTGCCAAGAATGTTGAGCGTCTCAAATATGATCTTCAATATCTGAAATCTTACAGTGTTTTCGACGACGTCCAACTGATTTTCAGAACCGTTCAGGTAATGGTTCTAGGGCGCGGTCAGTAGCATTTCTATGACAGTATCCATATTTTAATGTAACACAAAAGGCGCCAATGGCGCTTTTTGTGTTTGTACACCGTCGATTTTCCCGGGGCACGCTTTTTTATATGTAGAATAAATTCTATTTTTGAGTAACAAAAAGTGTTATACGCATTTAGAATTTATAAAGGAGAGATGAGAAGGGTTTTACGTATTTTAGCATTCGTATGCGTGCTCCTGACCGGGATGGACAGCCTGCATGCGCAAAGACGGAGGATATTTACCGACCGCACGGCTTTCGGGAAGGTTACTTATCCCAGTACTGCCGTTGTCACCGCCAATATGGTCGACGGCTATGTGAAAGTTACCGGCAGCAATCGATTTATTTTTCCAACCAGCGACAATTCGGTGTATCGCCCATTTGCGGCGAGCGCAGACGGAACAACAGGGGCCTATTTCTCGGCTAATCCGGCCGTAGCCATTACATCAAGTCACAAGGGAGGCAACTATCCTCCGCTTCCCACAGGTGCCCCGTTTTCACCCACGAGTAAAGACGCTAACATCGGCAAAGTCTCGCCCCAGGAATATTGGGATATTAACGGCACAACTGCTACGAAAATCACGCTATCATGGCACCTGGAAAGCGGTATGTCTTCACTTGCACCGGGTGGGAATCTTAGCAAGGTTTACATCATTGGCTGGAATGGATCCAGATGGGTAAAAATCCCATCCACAGTCGACCCGATATCGTTATTTGGCGGCGCCAGCTACATTAGCGTAGGATCGATGACGACCAACGCTGCGATCGTGCCGAACACTTATCTGGCTTATACATTCGGGGTCGATCTTTCCTCGACCCGCGAAATGGCGCCAGGCGCCGACAGCCTGTTGGTCGCAGCAAACGGAACCGAAATACTGAAACCAGGGAGCAGTTCGGCGGATGAAGCAAACGCTGCGGTGTATCCCAACCCGGCGCGTGACAGGATTTTTGTTCGCAATGGCCGGCGCATAAAACAGGTGTCGGTTGTCGACATGCGCGGCCGGAGCGTTATATCAGTTAACCGGAACTACGAGAAAGGCATCAATGTAAACGACCTGCCAGCAGGTGTTTACCTGGTGAGTATCGAAGACGATAAAGGCAAAATCACTTCCCGCAAAATAATAATTAATAAATAATACCTGCTTCCCTGAGGCATTCTTTAAATTTGCAAACAACGTATTTCAATAAATACTCAATGAGAATACTCGTATTAGGTGCCTCAGGCCAGTTGGGAAGCTGCCTTAAAAAAAACTCAGCGGAACGTAACATTACCGACATCTCCTTCCCCTCGGAAGAGAACGCCAACATCCTCGACAAAGAACAGCTCGATAAACTTTTTACGGCTGAGAAACCGCAGTTCATTATCAACTGTGCTGCCTATACGGCTGTCGATAAAGCCGAGGACGACGTGGATACCTGTCGGAAAGTCAATCGCGACGGCGCTGCGTATATTGCCGAGGTATGTAAAAAACATCAGGCAACACTAATCCACATTTCAACCGACTTCGTTTTCAAAGGTGACACTCCCAAATTACTCTCCGAAACCGACCCTGCCGAGCCTGAAAATATCTACGGACTGACCAAGCTGGAGGGCGAGGCAGCGATCACCGAGATTTTGCCCGAGCATTTTACCATCCGTACGAGCTGGCTCTATTCTGAATTCGGCAACAACTTTGTTAAAACCATGCTGCGCCTTGGTCGCGAGCGCGAGCAATTGGGCGTGATCGTCGACCAGGTGGGCTCTCCTACTTACGCGATCGATCTGGCCAATGTGATTTTGGATATTACCGAATCCGGTAGCACATCCTATGGTATTTACCATTATAGCAACGAAGGCGTTACTTCGTGGTATGATTTCGCCAAAGCGGTATTCGACCTGAGCGAAACGACTGTGAAGCTCAATCCGGTTAAAACCTCGGAATATGTCACGCGCGCAGTCCGCCCCGCTTATTCGGTGATGGATAAGTCCAAGATCAAAAACACTTTCGGCATCGGAATTCCTTACTGGCGCGACAGTCTGGGCGTCTGTATAGATCGCCTGGTAAATGAAACGGTAAGCTAGTTGCCTTACCTGCTCACCGTAAATTCATAACTGCCCGAGCCCGCCTCGACAACCACGCAGCTATCTTCTTTTCGAAGGCCTTTTACCGTCGTGGAGGCAGATAGCTGCTGTCCATTTACAAGCACCTTCGCATCCGCGCCCGCGGGTATATATATACGCGCGAACGTGTTCACGGGCACGGTCACTTTCACTGTCAGTATACCGCCTTTCTTGCTCCATTCAGAAATAATGGTACCGCTAATCGTGCGCAGTGAGGCTTTTAGGTGATTGATCCCATCGCTACCCATACCGTCTGGGGCAATTTCTGGCCGGATGTCAAACGTCTCGAAACCAGGTTTGGTCATCACGATGCCCGCCGCATTACCAAACATCCATTCGCACACAGCCCCAAACGCGTAGTGGCTGAACGAGTTCATGGCTGCATTGTACTTAAAGCCATCCTCTTTGGTGAAGCTGTCCCACCGCTCCCAGATCGTGGTAGAGCCGTTTTCAACCTCAAATCCCCAGGATGGGAATTCTTTGCTCAAAAATAGTTTGTAAGCAAGGTCCGAGCGGCCCGTGGCCGAAAGCGCCGGAAGCAGCGGCTTTGCACCCAGAAAACCGGTAGCTAGCTTATCGCCGTTCTCTTTCAGCAATTCGGCCAGGTACGCCCCTGCTTTGACGCGGTCCGAGGGATCGATAATATCCATGTAAATGGCATTGGCATAGGCTGTCTGGGTGTGTCCGGTAAAACCCAGGGAACCGTCCACATAACCGGCTCCATTGCCATAAGCTTTATCATTACATTTGAAACGCCCCTGCTGATCGACATAATGCTCGCGGATCGCCTCCCGTACTTTCCTACCCGTTTCGCTAAACCGCTGTTGATCCTTTGCATTGCCGATCGCCGCTGCCATTTCAGCCATCAGATCGGCGCAGTAGGCATAGTAAAAAGAGGCGAGCATGTCCGGCGGGGTTTTCTTGCCAAATGAAAGCCAGTCCCCGAAGCCTCCTTTCGGATCGATGTCGGTAAATGCATTCTCTTTGAAGAGGTAGGACCCTTTGCTTCTGGTATCAAGAAAATCCATGAACCGCACCATATCAGCCCAGCCGTTATGGATCATGCGGGTATCGTCGTAAGTCTTGTAAATCTGGTACGGACAGATAATGCCGGCCTCCATCCATCCCGGCGAAAAAGTATCAGTTTTGCGAAGGTTCGGTCGCGGTGCGTAAAGCGGATAAGCACCGTTTTCGTATTGACCGTCGTTCAGATCGACCACCCATTTGGTGAAAAACGAAGCCACGTCCCGGTTGAATGTCGCCGATTTCACATACACCTGCGCATCGCCCGTCCAGCCTATCCGCTCATCGCGCTGTGGGCAGTCGGTGGGAATATCTATATAATTGGCACGCTGCGTCCAGTCGATATTGCTGTAAAGCTGGTTAACCATCGCATTGTCGGTTTCAAATGCGCCGACCTTTGGTGTATCCGAGCCGATGACAAGCCCCGTTAGCGTTTCATCCGTCGGCGCATTTCTCAACCCGGCTACCTCCACATACTGAAACCCGTGAAATGTGAACTTGGGCTCCCAGGTCTCGCCAGCCGGGTCGCCTTTTAATATATAAGTATCAGTAGCGCGGGCCATTCGCAGGTTTTCGGTCATTAGCCGGCCATCAGGATAAAGCTTTTCACCAAAACGCAGACGGATCGTGTCGCCAGCATGACCCTTTACATGCAGCCTGACAATGCCCGCGTAGTTCTGCCCCATATCAAAAATGTAGGTCCCATTGCCGCGGTCATTCCGGCTTACCGCCTTTAACGTCTGGGTAACTCTCACCGGCGGACCGGGATATACCTGTATTTTCCGCTCCGATTTGTCGGGAAAAGCCTGGGGATTTTTCCAGCTAGCGTCATCAAAACCAGCTATATTCCAGCCCTTTTGCTCCAAACGTGCATCATAAGTTTCCCCATTGAGCAAATCCGATTCCAGCAGCGCTCCCTGGCTTGCTTTCCAGGTCTGGTCAGTGACGAAGGTTTCTGTCTTCCCATCCTGGTACTCTACTTCCAATTGCGCCTTCAGCAATGGCACTTTCCCGTAAAATGCGCGCACCACCGGGTTTTGAACTAATAATGAATAGCCCAGATAACCCGCATACCAGCCATAAGACAGCTGCGAGGCCAATGCATTTTTACCGGCTTTCAAATCGGCCGTCACATCGTAGGTCTGGTAATAAACCCGCTTGTCATAATCCGTCCAGCCGGGCGTCAGAAATGCGTCGCCGGTCTTTTTACCATTAATACTAAACTCATACAGGCCCAATGCGGTAACATATAGCCGTGCTTTCCTAACCCCGCCGCGGATCGTTACTTCCTTGCGCAGATAGGGAGCAGGAGGCAGATGGTACACTTTACCCTTACCCAAATGGTCCAGGTCCAGGCCAATCCATGCGGCTTTCCATTCCGATTTATCCAGCAGCCCCATCTCCCATTGCGAGGGCTTGCTCCATTCACCTACTGTACCATTTTTATCCCAGCTCCGCACCTTCCAATAGCAAACCGTGCGCGATTCGAGCGGCTTTCCCGCATATTCGATCTGAGAAGTTTGGCGACCGGCTATTTTCCCGGAATTCCACAAATCGGCGTTTTTCTCTGTGAGCTTTTCAACAGAAGAGGCAACCAGAATCTGGTAGGCAGTTTGTACCTGATTGTTTTCATCTGCCGACAGCTCCCAGCTCAAGCGCGGGCGAAGGACATCCGTTACTGGTGATTCTTTGTATTCGCAGCGAAGGTAAGCTGGCACTACCCCCTTTGCGCTTGCCGTAAGGATAGTTAATACCAGCATAACCGAGAGCATATTTCTTTTCATAAAAAAGCGAATTAGATCTTAACGCAACACTTTCACCCCCTTGGGCGCATCGATTTTAGATTTCACCGTTCCGTCAGCCTGCTTCTCGTGCCGGATCTTGACCACACCCATCGGTGTCGGATAGGTACCTTCCACCCATTGCAAATCGCCCAGGTTTGGCTGAATGCGGATCGCCTTGCAGCCGGGCTCGACAATGCTCACTCCCAGCACATGCTCGGAAAGCCAGGAAGTAGGCCCCGAAGCCCAGCCATGGCAAAGGCTGTGGCGGAGCTTTTTATAGCAATAAGCGCCAAAATCCCCATGAATGTCATCTTTTCTGTCCGGGACCAGCTCGTCGATCGGCGCGGCATTTTTGGTCCAGGCCAGATCGAAATCCTCCCAGAATGTGGTGGCTCCCATATCCAGCATGCCGCCCCAGTAACTGCGGATACAGTTCAAGGCGCCGGTGTAGTCCTTCGCTTTGGCTTTGGCCTGCAACATGTAATAGCCATAGAACGTCGAAAAACGCTCGCAATCGCCTACGGCAATTACGTCGGCATTGGCTTTTTCGGCAGGTATGAGCCCTGCCAGGGCCATCAATGCCGCTGCCTGTTTGGAGCCGTTGGCATCAGGGACATACATTTTCATCTGGGTGGCCATTGTTTTGCAGCGGATCGCTTGCGCGGGCTCGTCCAGGATCTGGCAAAGCTCTGCGCCGGCTTCCAGCGTCATGATCATCATCGCGTGCAGTCCGGCGTGAATGCCTTTCGGATTTTCGCTAGATGGCCAGTCCAGAAAACGCGTACCGTCCAGATCTTCCCTATTGTCTTTGGTTTTCTCCATGAGCTGGTCCAGCAGCGCGACAAGATATTTTTGCTGCTTGCGCAGATACTGTAAATCTCCCTGATTTTTATATAAGTCCCGGTGAATCAGCACCCACCACATCGAATAGGCGCTAATCCCGTTCATCCAGCCTGGCAGCGGCGTGATGTCGCGGGCCTGATCCAGACTTTTGGCCACTACCTCATTTTTACCAAAAACTGTGTTGATCGTCATCACCTCCGGGTGCATATCCCCTACCCACACCAAACGATCGCGCTTGATACCGTCCCAAAGGTATTCCTGCATATTCAAATGCACCGTGTAAGCGCCTGTATTCCAGATCGTGTTCAAGCGCTCGTCGTTACTTTTGAAAGAGCCCAGGTAGGGAATATCGCGGTATTCGAAAATAGCGCGTACTTCTTTCAGTTGCAGCTCGCGATCCGGGTCCACCAGGTCGATGCGGGCGAAGCGGAAACCGGAATTTCCTACCTGCATGACGCCCAGCCAGGGCACCTGAATGACGAAATCGCGCATAGCATGGTCGTTGGTTGCCCCTTGAATGGTGTCGATATCGGACATCGCCTCGCTAACCGATTCGCCCAGGCGAATGCGGATTCGGATCGGATTATGGTCCGCCGGCTGGTCGGTCACGATCTGGATGCCACCCTGTATCTCTTTTCCGAAATCAAACAATATCCCCGGCGTCTGGCCTTCCTTGCTGATTAGCTTGGCGAAACTGGTGTGAACCAGATCCGCCTGGCCGGTGCCTTTCCTGAGCAGATTGGAAGCGTCCACCACACTGGCGCCACTGCGGTCAGACATCCACACAATGCGTTTGGGGGATAGATACTGCCTGATTCTCGAATCCTTCTCTGCATCATAACTGTTGTCGAAAATGGGAGGCAATCCCCCACTGGATGGTCCGGAACCGGAAAGCTCCTGGGCAAATGCTTTGCCGGCAAAGACGCATAGAAAAAATGAAAGGAAGGCCAGGTAATTTTTCACAAGTAGGTAGTTTTGGCGTTTAGGATTGTAATATTGCGGGAAAATAAATAATTATAAACTAGTCAACTAGCCTGTTCTGTCCTGTCCGGCCCAGTGACGGATATAGCTACCGTTAACGCTTCGTTAACATTTTTACATGCTAAAAGTATGTCAAAACCGTTCTACTTTTGCTTGTGGTACAATCCCCGGCCGTTTCCAGTACTAAACCTTCGACCCGAACGATGATCATAAAAGAAAATAGCTCGCAGGACCGCGACGGGCTGCCCCCATTTGTCAATAGCTGGAAACAGCTGTACATTCTGCTGATCGGCATGCTCGCATTGCAAATTGTCCTCTTCTATTTATTTATGACCCATTTTCAATGAGCACACTCGACTGGATTGTTCTTTCGCTTACCCTCTTATTTGTTGTACTTTACGGGATCTACCGCAGCCGTGAGAAGCACACGATGGATTCGTTCCTGCTCGCCGGCCAGTCCATGCCCTGGTACCATGTGACATTGTCGCTGATGGCCACCCAGGCCAGCGCTATCACCTTCCTTTCCGCTCCCGGCCAGGCCTATACCGACGGTATGCGCTTTGTGCAGTTCTACTTCGGGCTGCCTTTGGCAATGGTGGTACTTTGCGTGACATTCGTGCCCAAATTTGGCAAGCTTAAAATATTCACCGCCTACGAATTCCTCGAAGGCCGTTTTGACCTGCGTACGCGTGCGCTCACCGCATTTTTGTTCCTGCTGCAGCGCGGTTTATCCACGGGCCTTTCCATTTATGCCCCCTCGCTGATCCTTTCGGCCATTCTGGGTTGGGATATTACCTGGACCAACATTATTTCAGGCGGCGTAGTGATCCTGTATACCACGCTGGGAGGTTCGCGGGCCGTTTCACATACGCATTTGCAGCAAATGGGCATTATCACCATCGGCATGGTCGTGGCAGGTGTGATGGTGGTAAAGTTCTTACCCGAGCAGGTTTCCTTTACCGACGCGCTGCATGTCGCTGGCAAGATGGGAAAGGTCAATCTGATTGATTTCACATTCGATTTGAATAACCGGTACAATGTGTGGTCGGGGCTGATCGGCGGCTTTTTCTTGCAGCTCTCCTATTTTGGCACCGACCAGTCGCAGGTCGGCCGCTTTCTGACCGGCAGCTCACAAGGCCAAAGCAAGCTCGGGTTGGCGATGAACGGCCTTCTTAAAATCCCAATGCAGTTTCTGATCCTTTTGGTAGGTGTGCTCGTGTTTGCGTTTTACCAGTTCACCACGCCACCGCTTTTTTTCAACCAGACGGCTGTCGATCATGTCAAATCCAGCCCCTATGCCACCGAATATGCAGCCCTTGAAAAGCAGCATGAACAAATCCAGGCCATAAAACGTCCGCAGGTCATGGCGCTTACCGAAGCTATCCGCAAGGACGATCAGCAAGCGATTGCAGCCTCCCGCAGTGTCCTGGCGGATCTGGAAGGCAAGGTCAAGGATGTGCGCAAAGAGGCGGCGGCAGTGCTCTCCAAAGCCAACGGCGGTGATACCAACGATGTGAACTACATTTTCCTCCGCTTTGTGATCGACTACCTTCCTGCGGGTATGGTTGGCTTGCTCATTGCGGTGATACTGCTGGCCTCGATGGGCTCGGTGGCTGCGGCCTATAACTCGCTGGCTTCCTGCACAATCGTTGACATTTACAAAAGGATCGTGCGGAAAGACGAGAATGGCCGTAATTACGTGGCCGCCTCCCGCTGGGCGACTTTTTTCTGGGGCGTATTCTGTATTGCGGTTGCGCAGTACGCTTCGCGGCTGGGAAGTATGATCGAGGCCGTGAATATCCTGGGGTCGTTGTTTTACGGGACGATTCTGGGCATATTCCTGGTTGCATTCTATTTTAAGAACATCGGCAGCCGGGCGGTTTTCTTTGGCAGCATTATAGGGGAAATATTCGTGATCGTCAGTTATATGATCGACCTGACGGCCTTTCTCTGGCTGAATTTAATTGGCTGCGTACTGGTGATCATCTTCGCAGGGTTGATCGAGAAGATCTGGCCGCAGCATGAAACACGCATCGAAGAAAAGCCTAATGCGTAATTTTTACGCACAGTGAAAGCCTTTGAAATGTCCTAATACGGCACAATTCTCTTTTAAAATTACACATTTTAAAGAATTCATGGTGCCCTACCTATTTTTTTCAAAGAGATAGGAAACTATTCCCTCATTTTAATCCTTAATAAGTACAATCAGACAACGGGGAAGCTTATACGCAGCCCACTAATGTCACCGATTGTTTACAAAAACGTTCTCTAAACCTGCTGGCCATGCTATTGCCAATCCATCCTTTCTTTTCGGGGGTCAAAATCCTGTTCCTAGCCACGGATAGCTGATCCTTTCACGATTTTTTCCAATTATCAAACCTGTTCATCACCAGACAGAAACACTTAATTTCTATCCAAAATTCTAATTGATCACCTACATGAAGCATTGGTCTAAGCCACAAAAAACGACGCGTTTGGCGCTTAGCTCGGCATTCCTCTTATTGAATTTGCTCAGTACCGCCCTGGCTCAGGGCATCCAGGAAAGTAACCGGGAAGCGCCGGTCCTGGAACAGGCAACTTTACAGGAAGTGGTTGCGTACGCTATCAAAAACCAGCCAGCGATCCAGCAATCGCTAATCGACGAGCAGATTACCGCCAATCAGGTCCGTGCCAAACTGGCCGACTGGTACCCGCAGATCGGCTTTAATTACAATTTGCAGCACAACTTTATTGTTCAAACGAGCATTATCGCAGGTAACCCGGTGAAACTGGGGGTTAACAACGTTTCGGCTACACAGTTCACGCTTTCCCAACAGATCTTCAACCGCGATGTGCTATTGGCCAAGCGTACCCGCGGCGATGTACTCTTCGCAGCTAGCCAGAATACGGTCAACAACAAAACCGACCTGGCCGTGAGTGTTTCCAAGGCATTCTATGATGTGCTGGCCACGACCCAGCAGATCCGCGTGGCTGAAGAAGACATCGTGCGCCTCGAACGCAGCCTGAAAGATGCCCAGAATCAGTACAAGTCCGGCGTTGCCGACAAGATTGACTATAAACGGGCTACCATTTCGCTCAACAACACCCGTGCCAATAAGAAAAGCAACGAGGAAGTGTTGAAAGCAAAACTGGAATATCTGAAAACGCTGATGGGTTATCCGCTTAACAAGGCATTGCAAATCAGTTATGACACTTTGCAAATGGAGCGTGAAATTGCCCTGGATACTTTGCAGAATGTGGATCTGAACAGCCGGATCGAGTACCAGATCCTGGCAACGCAGAAAAAGTTGGCCGAAGCGAATTTGCAGTACAACAAATGGAGCTATTTGCCCAACCTCTCGCTGAACGGAGCTTATAACCTCAACTTTCAGAACAATCATTTTTCGGACCTTTATAATAAGAACTATCCCAACTCGTTCGGCTTGCTGACTCTTTCGCTCCCTATTTACCAGGGCGGTAAAAGAAAGGCGAATACCAAACAGGCCGAATGGCAGCTCAAACGCCTGGACTGGGACCTGAAAGGCCTGCAAAACAATGTGAACTCTGAATACGCCAGCGCATTGGCCAATTACAAAGGCAATCTGACTAACCTGCTGGCTCAGAAAGAAAATGTTGAGCTCGCACGTGAGGTGTATGACGTGATCCAGCTGCAATACAAGTCGGGTATCAAAACGTACCTGGAAGTGGTCACCTCCGAAACCGACCTTCGTCTGGCACGCATCAATTACTACAATGCATTGTATTTGGTACTGGCCAGCAAGATCGACGTTCAGAAAGCACTCGGACAGATCAACATTCAATAACAGGTGCGGCCCGGCCCGACCTACGCGGCCCGACCCGTCATCAATCCATTTAACACCAGCTTCCATTAGAAAATACTTTAATGATATGTATTTAAATACAACAAAATATTACCCCGCTGCCCTGCTTGCATTGACGATCTTCTCATGCGGCAAAAAAGACCAGCAACAGGCGCCTACCGCTCCTCCGGCCGTACAGGTAACCCTGGCAGAAGTAGCTTCCTCGGAGGCTTCCTACTATGACGAGTACCCCGGAACGGTTGTGCCACTGAACGAAGTCGAGCTGCGCCCGCAGGTTACCGGCTTTGTAACCGGCATTCATTTCACGGACGGAGCGCGCGTGCGCAAAGGCCAGCTGCTTTATACGATCGACGCTCAGCTTTATGACGCCAACTACGATCAGGCGGTAGCTAACCTGAATGTACAGGAAGCTAATCTGGCCCGCGCTCAGAAAGATGCCGACCGCTATCATGAGCTCGAAAAGAACGACGCGGTAGCCAAACAGCTCGTCGATAACGCGGATGCAGCGCTCGAAGTAGCAAAACGACAGGTAGATGCTGCCAAGGCAAGCATTAAAGCCAGCCAGACCAGCGTGCGTTACACGAAAGTGGTCGCGCCATTCGACGGCGTCATCGGTATTTCGCAAGTGAAAGTCGGCGCGCCGGTTTCAGCGGGCCAAACCATTCTGAACACGGTTTCGACCGACAATCAGCTGGCCGTCGATTTCAACGTGGACCAGAAAGAGATTTACCGCTTCACTTCCTTGATGAAGTCTCAAAAGGCGAACGATTCGACATTCTCGATCAAATTCGGAACCGACATCTATCCCGCACACGGTAAGATCGCGCTGCTCGACCGCGCCGTGGATCCGCAGACCGGTAGCATCAAGACCCGTCTTGTTTTCCCCAACAAGGACAATCAGCTCCGGGCAGGCATGAGCGGCACTGTGATGGTGCTCAACAATGCAGGATCCAAATCCGTCGTGATTCCTTACAAAGCCGTTACAGAGCAATTGGGAGAGTTCTTTGTATACGTCGCTGGCGACAGCAGCAAAGTTACCCAGCGCAAAGTGGTGCTTGGTACTGCTATCGGCAAGAATATCATCGTCAAAGACGGGCTTAAAGAAGGCGAGAAAATCGCGGTGGAAGGTGTGCAGAACCTTCGCGAAGGAGCAGTTATACAGGAAGGTGCGCCAGCGCAGGCTCAGGGTACCGCTCCCAAAAAATAAGTAGCCGGTCCGTTTTACTATTTCATAAACCAGTACGAAATGATTGCAGATGTTTTTATAAAAAGGCCGGTCACCGCGATAGTATCCTCGGTGGTGATAGTCCTGGTCGGGCTCATTGCCCTGACCACCCTGCCGGTAGCCCAATATCCCGACGTTACCCCTCCTACCGTGACAGTTAGCGGTAACTTTACAGGGGCCGACGCCCAGACCGTCGAGCAGACAACGACTACCCCTATTGAAACGCAGATCAACGGTGTGCCCGGCATGACTTACATGTCGAGTAACAGTACCAGCAGCGGCCAAAGCAGCATTAACGTCACATTTGACGTGGGCACTGACGTCAATATCGCCGCCCTTGACGTGCAAAACCGCGTAAGCGTGGCCGAACCAACCCTTCCCGATGCGGTGAAACGCCTTGGCTTGACGGTGCGTAAACGCCAGCCTAGTATCATGATCGCCCTCGCATTGTACTCGCCCAACGGCACGCACGATGCGCAGTTCATTGGTAACTACGCTAACATCTACCTCAAGGACGCGCTGCAACGCGTGAAAGGTGTGGGTGATATCGTGTCCCGTGCGGACGACTTCGGGATGCGTATCTGGCTCAATCCGGAGAAACTAGCCAACCTGAGAATGACCCCGTCGGATATTTCAGCGGCATTGGCAGAACAAAACTTGCAGATCGCGGCAGGTACGGTGGGTGGCACCCCGCAACCCGGCGCGCAGGCATTCGAATACAGCGTGCTGACCAACAGCCGCCTGAATACCAAGGAGCAGTTTGAGAACATCATCGTGCGCTCGGCGCCCGAACAGGGTAGTGTCGTATACCTGCGCGATGTGGCGCGCGTAGAGCTGGGCAAGTTCGATTACGGGGTGAATGCATTCGTAAGCGGCAAGCCTGCGGCGTTCGTACTCATCTACCAGGCGCCGGGTGCCAACGCGCTCGATACCTACGAGGGTGTGATGAAGGCTTTGACCGAAATGAAAAAAACCTTTCCCAAAGACATCGACTATGTGATCCCTGTCGAAACAGCGTCAGTCGTGAAGGTCTCTATCGAGGAAGTGCTTCACACCTTTGGCGAGGCGATGATCCTGGTGGTACTTGTCGTGTTTTTGTTCCTCCAAAACTGGCGGGCGACTTTGATCCCGATCCTAGCGATCCCGGTTTCATTGATCGGTACATTTATATTCTTCATTCCTTTCGGATTTACGATCAACACGCTCACGCTCTTCGCGTTTGTACTCGCGATCGGTATTGTGGTAGATGACGCGATTGTGGTGGTGGAAGCTGTGCAGCATTATATCGATGAAAAGAAAATGTCGCCCCGCGCCGCTACCGAACAGGCTATGAAGGATATTTCCGGCCCGGTAATCGCGATTGCCTTGATCCTTGCGGCTGTATTCGTGCCGGTAGGCTTCGTTCCGGGTATCGTAGGACGGCTTTATCAGCAATTTGCGATCACGATCGCAGTATCTGTACTGCTTTCGGCTTTTGTAGCGCTTTCGCTTACGCCGGCACTCTGCTCGATCATGCTGCGGCCTTCCAAAGGCGCCGATGAGAGCAAGAACGCGCTCGAAAAATTCTTCGACCGTTTCAACCGCTGGTTTGACAAAGTATCGCACTCTTACACAAGAGGCGTTTCCAAATGGATCAAAGCCACCCCACTGGTGCTGGTGATGATGGTCTGTTTGTTTGTAGGCTTGTTCTTTCTTTTCAAAAACAAACCTTCGGGCTTTATTCCGGTAGAAGATGAAGGCCGCCTTTTTGTAACCTATGAAATGCAGGAAGCGACTTCGACAACCCGCAACGTGGCGATGATCAAAGACATTATGTCGCGCGTCTCCTCGATTCCGGAAGTAAAAGTAGTGGGTGGTCTTGCCGGATTGAACGTGATCAGCTTCTCGAACAAATCCAACGTGGGTACCATGTTCGTGAGCTTGCACCCGTGGGCCGACCGTAAAGGCGCAGAGCACCACGTACAGGCGGTGATCAAGGAAATCCAGAAGCGCACGGCCGATATCAAGGAAGCGCGCGTACTTGCCATCGCCCCGCCTGCGATCCCGGGTCTGGGTGCGACTTCCGGTTTCACTTTCCAGCTGCAACAGTCTACCAGTACCGACAATATCCAGCAATTTGAAGCAGTAGCCCGCGAGTTTTTGGGAAGAGTTAATAAACGTCCTGAAATAGCGATGGCTTATACCTTCTTCAATGCAAGGACGCCAAGCTATCAGATCGATGTTGACCGGGATAAAACCAAGAAACTAGGTGTGCAGGTGAATGATGTGTTCAACTCGTTGTCGACACTTTTGGGTAGTTCCTACGTCAACGACTTCAACCTCTACGGCCGTAACTTCCGTGTAATGGTACAGGCCGACAGCAGTTTCCGTTCCTCGCTGGACAAAATCCAGAAGTTCTACGTGCGCAACAGGGCCGGCAATATGGTACCGCTCAGCGCGCTGGTCACTTCCCGCGTCGTAGAAAACCCTGCATTGATTTCGCATTACAATATCTACCGTTCTGTGGAGATCAATGGTACGCCTAAACCTGGTTTCAGTAGCGGTCAGGCGATCACCGCGTTGCGTGAAGAGGCCGCCAAACTTCCTGCCGGTTACAGTTACGAATTTTCAGGTATGAGTAGTGAAGAGATTAAAGCCGGAGACAGCACAGTGACCATCTTCGCGATCTCGATTGTCTTTGTGTTTCTGTTCCTTGCTGCGCTTTACGAAAGCTGGTCGATTCCGTTCTCGGTACTTTTCGCCGTACCGATCGGCGCATTCGGCTCGATTTTGACGCTGACGTTTCTGCCGAATTTGTCCAACAACATTTACGCGCAGATCGGTCTGATCACCTTGATTGGTTTGGCGGCCAAGAACGCGATCCTGATCGTTGAATTCGCCAAAGAGCGGGTTGATAACGGAATGGAGCTCGTAAAAGCAACACTCGAAGCGGTGCAGCTGCGTTTGCGGCCGATCATTATGACCTCGCTCGCGTTTATTCTAGGGGTACTTCCGCTCGCGTTTGCAAGCGGGGCCGCTGCCGAATCACGGAAAACCATCGGCTGGACGGTATTCGGTGGTATGCTTGCCGCCACCTCCCTGGCGATTTTCGTGGTCCCTGTATTGTTTGTAGCCATCGAAAAGCTCGCAACTGGCAAAAAAGGCAATCAGCCAGTTAAGCCGGGCAATATCGCCGACGCTCCAGCACATTAACAGTATATTGTTTTTATTTCGAAAAGCGGATCATAGGTCTTACTATGGTCCGCTTTTTATATTTTGGCAAAGAACTTATTATGATCATATATGTACGTCAAAGAGGTCTTTTCGATCTGGCGCCTGCTCAAAGGCATTTGGGTGGGCGTCGTTGCGGTTACAGCTTACGCAACGCTGGTATTTTATCTTTTCAGTTATCAAAACTGGCATTTTCTCTCCTTCCCCATTTCGATCACCACAATTCTCGGTACGGCGCTCTCTCTCTGCTACTTGGTTTCAGGACTAACTCTGCCTACGACCGTTGGTGGGAAGCGCGCAAATCCTGGGGAGAGATCGTCAACGATAGTCGGACGCTCGTGCGACAGGCCGTAACATTCACCGAAGCGCCAGCGAACGAAAAGCGCGAACTGGTCGCCAATATCGCCCACTTGCAGATTGCCTGGTGCTATGCGCTGGCCAACTCGCTGCGCCGCACGCAGGTCCTCGTGTATGCCGACCTTCACCTGACCGCCGAAGAGCGCGAGTATGTAAGCACACAAGACAATATTCCCAACGCCATTCTGAATCTTATCCAGTTCAAAATTGCTGCATTACATGATTCCGGGCAGATCAAGACATTGCTCTACCAGAATATCGATGATACCCTTCGCAGACTTTGCGACGCGATGGGCAAATGCGAACGGATCAAGAATACGGTCTTCCCTACGCAATATGCCTTTTTTGTACATCTGGTGATATTTATTTTCACGCTGGTGTTGCCCATGGGCCTTGTCGAAAGCATCGGCCGAATTGCCATCCCGATCACTTTCACGATTTCTTTCCTGTTCTTTTATGTGGAATGGATTGCTTATATTATGCAAAACCCGTTCGAAAACGGGCCTAACGATATTCCAATGACTTCGATGTCGCGCAATATCGAGATTAACCTGCTGCAATTGATCGGCGCTGAGAAGGTGCCTGAGAAGATCCTGCCCAAGAATGGGGTAGTGATGTAAAAGCAAAAGGGGTAAGCCTTTTGCTTACCCCTTTTGCCTATGCGTATTGAAAGTTACTATTTCGGCTTAACCTTCGTGTAATACAATTCGAGCTCAACGCCCTTCTCGGTCGTATTGCGCTGATCTCCTACCACCAGCCGGTCGACGCTCTGCGAGTACTCGCTGCCGGTTTCCCGGAAAAGCCCGCTTGCCTTGAATGGGCTGCTGCGGATGATAATCCCACCTACATCGCCGGTTTCGGAAACCATAAGTTCGGTTGCATATGAGCTGATATCAAAACGGTAATATTGTTCATTTTTGATCAGGTCATTCACCAGCGGGCTATATGCACCTCCCTGGCCACCCAGGATCGATACTGCCAATGGCGCGCCGTTCGCATCCGTATAGAACTGGTTATTTTTGTCAACGCGGTACAAATACAGCACAGGGGGAAGCGTGTATGCATTCGTAACTGTACCTCTCAACGGTTTGATCTTCAAAAATGCCTTGTTAATGGCAGTGTATTGCGCAAATCTGAAATTCCGGAGGTAGGGCAAATCTACGCGAAGCATAATCCCAGTTCCGGCCTGCATGAATGCCATATTGCCTGATTCCGTCGAAGGCAGCGCAATTCTTTTATTCGCGGGCAGTTTGGCAAGCTGCGTTCCCGCAGGATCAGCTGTGACGTGATTGTAGCTCGCAGTAACCTGAAATACGGCTGAATCTTTTTTGTACTCGCTCACCGACGGCGTATGGTAATGCAGCTGCACAGAGGTGCTGAGGCTATCCCTGCGAAAAGCTATGATTGCGCTGTTATCCGTTGAACCAGGCACCAACACAAGTCCTTTCACTAGGTCGATCCAGTCGGCAGAGCCCAATTGATTGGCGCGGGCTTTTTCAAAAACCTGCTTTCCAAGAACGTCTGAAAGCCTGATCCGCAATACAGAAGAAGTTCTCGGACGTGGTGTGATCGTCACCTTTCCGATCGCCACCGGATCATAAGGAGTGAGATTGTGGTTCCAGTAAGCGGCATCAGCAGGAATATCGGTAATGTCTTTCAGCAACTTATGAACCGTCAGATTCATTGGCTTGGTGCTGTCGCCGTAGCTGTATTTGTTATCGTATCTGAGCGAAAGGATCAGCGAATCGTATTGCGCTTCCTGTGCAACGCTTTCCGAACCATTAATAGTGGGCTGAAAAAAGCCCATGGTCTTTACGCGGCCGAAGTAAGGGTCTTTATATGTGCCGTAAAGCAGGCGCAGCGTAGCTCCGGTTTGAAGTGAATCAGTACCAATCGTGGACAGATTAACAGTCACTGTATCGGCATTTAACACAGCGAAATCGTCCGGATCGGGTTGCGCCAGGGATTCGATCTCATCCCCCCACTCGCACGCAGCAAGCGAAAACGCAAATCCAATTATGATCAGAAGCTTAGAGACTATGGACGACTTCCCGAAGGAATAAGACTGAAATTTCATTTAGAGTAAGAACAGTAAAAAGTGCAAAAATATCAGTTGCATTCTTAATTACAACATGATTCAAAGATTTCGGATAAATAAGAAAGTAAAATCCGGTTTGCAACAAAAAACAGGATGCATACGTAAGAGTTAAGCAAAGGCTTTTCAACCGTTACGCCGTAAGCACCCCAATAGTGGCAAACCCGGTAAGAAACGTAAAAGTGCAAGGACTATTTTAAACCTTTTGCGGTTGGAATGCATCCCAAGACTTGCCGGCAGTCGTGCCACGGCGCAACATTGTAACCCGATACACGTTGAAAGTAACTGACAGATTAAAGTTTTGGACAAAAAATTTCTGATTATTTTACTTAGCAGTATCAAGATGTTATGTTTGCAAAAATTTAGATTACGGCTGAGCTGGTTGTATCGCGTATAGGCCGCCAGTCCATAAAAATTATCATTAAGTCTCATTACTCATTTGTAACAATTCGTCAAACAATAATTTCATGTTTAATACCTTAAAAAAGACTTCGTTAGCCCTTCTAGTCGCTTCAACCTCGTTGGTGCAGATAAGCTGCGGCGACAAGGATGAAGAAGAAAAACGCGGAAACTGGTTCAGAAAGGATCTGCCAAACTTCGGAGGATCGATCCGGACCAACGCAGTGAGTTTTGTAATTGGCAGCGTAGGTTACATTGGTACTGGTTATACAAATGAAACAGTTGCCCGGGTAAAGGACTTTTGGGCTTACAATGCCGAAAGACAGACCTGGACCCAAATAACTCCATTCCCCGGCACAGGCCGTAACAACGCCACTGCGTTCGTGCTGAAAGGCAAGGCTTATGTGGGTGGCGGATTCGACGACGTACGCACCGTCGACAACGGCTACAAAAAAGATTTCTACGAATACGATCCTGCTACTAACAAATGGGATGCTATTGCCGACTTCGGCGGCGGCCCTCGCCAGTTTGCAACTTCATTCGTTGTAAACGACAGAGCATATGTAGGTCTGGGCTTCAACGCCACCAACTACTATCAGGATTTTTACGAATACAACCCTGCTACCGACAAATGGACCGAAATGGCTACATTTAAAGGTGGTAAAAGAACCGGTGCTATTTCATTCACCATTGGTTCAAAGGCTTATGTTGGGTTCGGCAAAAGCAACTCTAACACGTCTTTCAAAGATATTTACAGCTTCGACCCTGCGGGTAACGGCGGCGCAGGTAACTGGACCCGCATCGACTTCGCTACCGGATTCGACCAGGATAAATTTCCTGCACGCGCATACGGCTCATCTTTTGTGATCGACGGCAAAGCTTATATTGTTGGCGGTGAAGGCAGATCTGATGTATGGGAATATGATCCGGGTGCAAACAGCTGGCTCGAAAGAGCTCCTTTCCCAACTCAAAGAGGATTTGCTGGCGCATTCACAATCGGTAAAATCGGTTACCTGGGAACAGGCAGTGCAGCCGGCTCAGGGGGAACAGACGACTTCTGGGGCTTCGATCCCAGCCAGCCAATTAACGACGACGACGATCTGTGATTCGCAAAAACCGCAGAGTCCTGATCATTGGAATACTGGCCACAGTGGCAACGGCCTTCGCAGCAGCGATTTACTTTCTGTTCTTTAAGGAACGGGGTGTAAATCAGGGCAGCGAAGGCCTTTCCCGTTTCAAGGTTGAAACTATAAAGGGCGAGCATGGCTGGGGTTACAATATCCGTCAGGATACCACACTGGTAATCGAGCAGAAGGTTATTCCGGGAGTGCCTGGCATGAATGGTTTTGCAACGGAGCAGGAGGCCGCTAAAACGGGGAAGCTGGTCAAGCATAAGCTCGACCAGGGTGTCTTCCCGCCGACTATCTCCACACACGAGCTAGACAGTCTCGACATTAAATATCAGTAAAACAGGCTCTTCGGAGCCTGTTTTTTATTTGAAACGGTAAGTACCCATGATCGGATAATGGTCCGAGTATGTTATTTTAGAATAAGTAGTGAAGTCAAGCAACGATAGTTTACGCTCATCAAAAAACTGATGATCAATCCTGATAAAATAAGGCAGGTGATTGTAAGAAAAGCCAAATCCTTGCCCCTTTTCTTCAAAGCTGTTTTTAAGTGATTTTCGCAGCTTTCCATAAATATAGCTGTAAGGCACTTCATTAAAATCCCCGCACACGAGCACCGGATAAGGCGATGCTTCGATCCAGTCCTGCAAAACGGTAAACTCTTCGGCTCTTTGCGTGAAGCCGTTTTTCATTTTCCGGAGTGTAATGCGCCCCTCAGCCTTCACACCATCCATTTCCTTTTGATGCACCAGCTTACTCAGGCCCAGCGTCATCGAATACAAATGCAGACCAATCACCCGCACGGTATCGCGACCAACCTTGATGTCGGCCTGGATCATACCGTTTTGTGCTGCAAAAACCGTGTCACGGGATGCTATGATAGGATATTTCGAAAGTATTACCAGCCCCCAATACGTTTTTCCGTATTTTCGCCGATAGAAATGGGCCGCATGTTTGTATCCCTTTTTTCGCAGGTAGTTTCCCGAATCGAAAATGCTGTCATCCTCATCGTAATACTCCGGCATACACAACACGTCTGCACCGCTGTCCCCTATCCAGGCTTTCATTTCGCTGATTTCCTTGCGCGCGCTTTCGGTTCGCCACTCTGAAAACTTTTGAAATACGTGGACATTGTAACTCATTACAGAGAATTTGCGTTTGTCGTTCTTTTCCGCAGGCGTATCCCGGGAACCACCGAACTGATACGTCCTGGAAAGAAATAAACCTGCGGCGACAAACATAATCAGTGGCAAAATGGCCTTTTTCTTCTCAACGATGAACCAAACGGGCACTGAAATCAAGTGAACAAGCACTACTACCGGAAAGGACATCATCATAAAACCGGCCACCCAGCCATCCAGCGGCACCCACAGTATCAGCATGTAAATCAGCAAGGTATAGCAAGCAAAGCATTGATATAAAAACCACAGTAACCTCTTGATCCCCTTCATTGATTCAGAATAGCATTTTTTGCAAAAATAGGCGACGGAAATGGATTTGGAAGACATCCCCGAATGTTTGTAGAAATGATAAAATAATTTTATATTTGCATCCAATTCTATTTTGATCGATTGATTGAGGGGGTCTAAATCCCCTTTTTTATTTGTATAGCTTATACATGACCGTAAAGGAACATTTAGAAGTTTTGCTGGCCCCACTTCTGGTAGATGGCGATTGTTTTCTGGTAGACATCGTTATGAAACCTTCGAAGGCGAGCCAGAAAGTTACCATCCTTGTCGACAGCGACGAGGGCATTACAATTCAGCAATGCACCTCCATCAGCCGCAGGCTCGCCAAGCAGCTTGAAGAGCTGGAAATATTCACAGACGCGTACACGCTGGAAGTTTCTTCCCCCGGCCTGGACCAGCCGTTGGTACTGCCGCGCCAGTACAAGAAAAATGTGGGCAGGAACCTCAAGATTACCTTGAAAACCGGTGAAGCCCTCCTTGGAAACCTGACCGACGCAGGTGATGAGAGCATTACCATCCAACTGCCCGCTCCGAAGAAAAAGCCGAAGACACCGGTCGACGAGGCGTCGCTGGTGCGGACGATCCGCCTGGATGAAATATCCAAGGCGTTGATCGAAATCTCGTTTAAATAGACTCACAAGGCCGGAATAGCATTTCCCGGTTGTGATCAATTATATAATATGTATAACTTAGTATCAGCAAATATTCATTAACATACCCATGGATAGCGGAATATTAATTGAGTCATTCGCGGAGTTCGCAAGCTCTAAGAACATCGATCGTCCTACGATGATCAGTGTTTTGGAAGAGGTATTTCGTACTATGATTCGTAAGAAATATGGCACCGACGATAACTTTGATGTGATCATCAACCCGGAAAGCGGTGACCTCGAAATGTGGCGTACCCGCGAAATCGTGGACGACAACTCCGAGGATATCTGGGAATATAACAAGATACCTCTTTCAGAAGCCCGCAAGATCCAGAGTGACTTTGAAGTGGGTGAAGAAGTAGCCGAAGAAGTGAAGCTGGTGGAATTCGGCCGTCGCCTTGTGCAAACCGCCCGTCAAACCCTGATCCAGAAGATCAAGGACATGGAGAAGGAGATCATGTATGAAAAATACAAGGATCAGGTGGGTGAAATGATCACCGGCGAGGTATACCAGACTTTGAGACACGAGGTAATCATCGTGGATTCGGAAGGTAATGAACTTTCGCTGCCGCGCACCGAGCAGATTTCGAAAGACCGTTTCCGCAAGGGGGAATCCGTAAAATCGGTGATCCATAAAGTGGAAATGAACAACGGATCGCCCAAGATCACATTATCAAGAACGTCACCGGTATTTCTGGAAAGATTGTTCGAAGTGGAAATTCCCGAGATCTACGATGGAATCATTTCGGTACGGAAAGTTGTTCGTGAACCAGGGGAACGTGCCAAAGTTGCCGTCGAATCATACGATGACCGGATCGATCCGGTGGGCGCATGCGTAGGTATGAAAGGCTCACGTATCCATTCCATTGTCCGTGAATTGGGTAACGAAAACATCGACGTTATCAACTACACTGACAACCTCGAACTACTCATCAGCCGCGCATTGAGCCCCGCGAAAGTAAGCTCGATGCAAATTGACCGCGACGCCAAACGCGTATCGGTTTTCCTCAAACCAGACCAGGTATCACTGGCAATCGGTAAAGGCGGACAGAATATCAAGCTGGCCGGCAAACTGGTGGGAATGGAAATCGACGTATTCCGCGATATCGAAGAACAAAATGATGAAGACGTTGATTTGACCGAATTCTCGGATGAAATCGACGAATGGATCATCGATGAATTGCACAAGATCGGTCTGGATACAGCCAAAAGCGTGCTGGCCCTGAGCAAGGAAGAGCTTGTAAGAAGAACCGACCTGGAAGAAGCGACCGTCGAAGACGTGCTCGATATTCTGCGGAAAGAATTTGAATAATATTAACCCGTGGGGCTGTGCAAAGCAGCCCTGCAATCAATGCAAAACCTTATTCTACTAAATTGCTAATATGGCAGAAGATAAAATGATGCGCCTTAGCCAAGTGGCACGGATCCTGAACGTGGGTATTACTACGATCGTGGATCATCTGTCTGCCAAGGGGTATAAGGTGGAAACTAATCCGAATACCAAAATTAATGCCGATCAAATTGAGTTTCTTGCGAAGGATTTCAAATCGAATGAACTGAGAACTTCTCTGAGCCAGAAACCGGCTGCTCCTGCTGTGGAAGCGCCGATTGAGGTGAAGGAAGACAAAGTAAAAAGCGATGTTGAGGGAATTCTTTATTTCCGAAATACACCGAAAGCAGAGGAAAAGCCAGTTGTCGAGGAAAAACCTGCTGCAACAGAGCCACAGCCTGCTTTTGAAAATAAACTTCCTGGTATAAAGGTAGTTGGCAAGATCGACCTGGATGCGAAACGACCGGTTGTACAACAACCTGTACCTGAGGAACAACCGAAGCCGGAAGCACCGAAAGAGGTAATTGCGGAAACGTCGAAACCTGCGCCGGTTGAGAAAGAAGAAACCAAGCCTGTAGCCTCCCAGCCCGAGCCTGTGAAGGAAGCTCCGGCAGAAGCTCCTGTGAAAGAAACTCCCGCTGCACCAACAGCGCCGGCCGCGGAAACGCCAGTGAAGGAGGAGCCGCGCCCAACCCCACCTGCCGAAGCAAAGCCGGCACCTGCGCCAGTTGAGCCGAAAGAGTCAGCGCCAGTTGCTGAAAAACCAGCACCGGCTGCTCCGGAACCAGCCAATACAAGCGAAGAACAACCAGCGGGTGAATCTGAGCTGATCGAGGCGCGTGGCGAACAACTCAGAGGATTAAGGGTAGTTGGAAAAATCGAGCTCCCTACGAATAAAAAGAAAGATCCGGTTGCTTCCAGCGATAATGCCGCTGACAAGAAACGCCGTAGAAAAAGAAAAAGAATCCGCGACGGCGCAGCAGCGCCCGGCGAAAACCGGCCAGCCGATGCCAATCCAACCGCAGGCGCCAATACCAACACTGGTGGCACCGATGCTAACCGCAACCGTCCCAATACACCCGGCAACAATGCGCAGGGTGGTAACCAGCAAGGCGGCGGACAACGTCCGGCGCAAGGTGGCCAGGGCAACCGCGGAGGTAATAACGGCAACAACCGCAGAGGTGGTCGTCGCGAGGAGGTTTCCGACAAGGAAGTGGCTGACAATATTAAGGCTACAATGGCCCGTATGGGTGGTAGCACCACCAAAGGTACGGCCAGAGGAGGAAAAGGCCGTCGCCGCGACCGTGGAGATCAGAACGATCCGAACGGCTTCGGAGATGAAGAAACAAAGGTATTGCGCGTAACCGAGTTTGTTTCCGCAAACGATTTGGCGTCGCTGATGGACGTGACGGTGCAGGAAGTAATCTCAGTATGTATGAGCATGGGTATGTTCGTTTCGATCAACCAGCGCCTCGACGCAGAAGCCATTACTTTCATTGCCGATGAATTCGGGTTTGAAGTAGCCTTCATTTCAGCCGAAGAAGAAGTGCAAAATGATGTGCAGGAAGAAGTCGACGACGAGGACAGCCTGAAAGAAAGAGCACCGATTGTAACGATCATGGGTCACGTTGACCACGGTAAAACATCGCTCCTTGACTACATCCGTCAGGAAAACGTAGCAAGCGGCGAGGCCGGAGGTATTACCCAGCACATTGGTGCATACAGCGTAAAAACCAAAACCGGAAAACAGGTAACATTCCTCGACACACCTGGTCACGAGGCATTTACCGCGATGCGTGCCCGTGGAGCCAAGGTAACCGATGTGGTTATCATCGTTATCGCAGCGGACGACAGCGTCATGCCGCAAACCCGCGAGGCGATCAACCATGCCCAGGTAGCCGGCGTACCGATTGTATTTGCATTCAGTAAAGTGGATAAGCCAGGTGCCAACACCGAGAAGATCCGGGAGGAGCTGGCTAATATGAACCTTTTGGTCGAAGAATGGGGTGGTAAATACCAAACCCAGGAAATCTCTTCCAAATCAGGGTTGGGTATCGACGAACTGCTTGAAAAAGTATTGCTCGAAGCGGAATTGCTCGAACTGAAAGCCAATCCGGACCGCCGCGCGGCAGGAACCGTTGTAGAAGCATCGCTCGATAAGGGTCGCGGCTACGTGACGACGATCCTGGTGCAAACCGGTACTTTGAAAGTGGGAGACGTGGTATTGGCTGGTGCGCACTTCGGTAAAGTGAAAGCAATGACGGATTACCTTGGAAAAAGGCTCAAAACAGCGGGCCCATCCATGCCGGTACAGCTGCTCGGTCTGAACGGCGCACCGCAGGCAGGTGACCGTTTCAACGTCTTCGAAAACGAGCGTGATGCGCGTGACATTGCGACCAAACGTGAGCAAATCCAGCGCGAGCAGTCGATTCGGACGCGTAAGCATATTACACTGGAAGAAATCGGCCGCCGGAAAGCGATCGGAACATTCCGCGAGCTGAACCTGATTGTAAAAGGTGACGTGGACGGTTCCGTAGAGGCGCTTTCCGACTCATTGCTGCAACTTTCGACTTCCGAAGTTCAGGTAAATATCATTCACAAGGCGGTAGGTCAGATTTCCGAATCCGATGTCAACCTTGCGATTGCTTCCGATGCGATCATCGTCGGATTCCAGGTTCGTCCTTCTTCGAATGCGAAGAAAATGGCCGAGCAGGATCAGATCGAAATCCGCCACTACTCGGTAATTTACCAGGCGATCGAAGAGATCAAGGATGCGATGACTGGTATGTTGGCTCCAACGATCGAAGAAATCATCACCGGAAACATCGAAATCCGCGAAGTATTCAAGATCAGCCGTATCGGTACGATTGCAGGTTGCTACGTAACCGATGGCTATGTGAAACGCAACAACAAGATCCGCGTAATCCGCGACGGTATCGTACTTTATACAGGTGAGATCGACTCACTGAAACGCTACAAAGACGATGTTCAGGAGGTAAGAAACGGTTACGAATGTGGTTTGAGCATCAAAAACTACAACGACATCGAAATCGGCGATATCATTGAAAGCTTTGAGCTACGCGAAGTAAAACGGACGCTTTAATCAGCTACCGATCTAATGAAAGCCTGCTTCACGCAAAGAAGCAGGCTTTTTTAATGCCCGGTTGCAGCACATTAACTTGGGTTGATTCCCAGTTTTCTCTTAACCTCAGTCAGAAGCTGACAGCACGCCGCATAGAGACCGGGGTTTCCCATGTTGATCTTCCATAGATAACTATCCACCTCCCGCGCATAGACCCTCGCAAAACCCGGATCGTGCTCGGCCAATGAAAGCATATTATCGATAATATCGGCATACTTGACCGTCTGGGCGATGGGCCGCGATGTTACTATCCTCGCACTTTCCAGTTCCTTTCGTTGCGCCCTATTGAGGAAAGGGTACTTTTCGCTCGTGTATCTATCCGTAAGATCATCCACGCCGGCCAGGATCACTTCATCTTCTTCAATATTATAGCCAATACTCATCAGTTTATATGACAAATCGGCCAATGAGCACTCAGTATCTTCAATCAGATCATGGCAAAGCGCTATTTCGGTTTCATAACCATTCTGCACATATTCTTCGACACGATTGGCAACGCTGAGCAAATGCGTGTAATAAGGCGCACCCGTATATTTACGTTTCTGCCCGCCGTGCATTTCCTTCACATAGTCAAACAGCGCCCATTGGCGCTCAGTCAATTCCAGCATATTTTAATACATTCGAGAATTACAGGCACTTTCCAGCTTTGTCTTTTTAAAGTAATAATAAAACTCTGGTTATTGAAATTATTACTTGCACGGCGCAACTCATTTGTTCTGGATTTTTGTTTATGTACCCCTAAGCAATTCCTCTCTTCAAAATATCTGCCGACTTCCTCGATATGTTCGTGATCGGGCAACAATTATAGACAGCCAACAAGTATCCGGGATAATGCAACAAAGGCCTGGACATCAAAATGATATCCAGGCCTTTAAACTCGTAGGACGTAGCGGGTTCGAACCGCTGACCTCCGCCCTGTCAAGGCGGCGCTCTGAACCAGCTGAGCTAACATCCTGCTTTTTGGTGCCGCGATATTAAATCAATTTTTGTTACGATCCAATTCGAAGCCGTAAACTTTCCTGGAAGGAATGCGGTAGAGCAGCATCAGTCCGATCACGAAAATAATCAGCAGCGCCAGTATGCTGTTGCGCATGCTGCCGGTAATGTGCTCGACTGTGCCGTATATAAATGTGCCGATTACGATGGCCAGCTTTTCGGTCACATCGTAAAAGCTGAAATAAGAAGCCGTGTCGGTAATGTTCTCCGGGATCAGTTTGGAATATGTAGAACGGGAAAGTGACTGAATGCCTCCCATTACCATACCTACCGTGCAGGCGATCATGTAAAACTCCATGGCTTCGGTGGTGTAGTAGGCCCCGGTGCAGATACCGATCCAGATGGCCACGCCAATCATCAAAGCATAAATGTTGCCGATCTTGCCCGATAGCCAGGCAAATGTATAAGAGCCGGCAATCCCGACAAGCTGAATCAGCAGCACGGTAATGATCAGACTTTGTGAAGGCAGTTTCAATTCGTTTGCTCCAAAGATTGTCGCCACATACATGACCGTGCGCAAGCCCATCGTATAGATGAAAAACGCGCTCAGGAACTTGGCCAGGTAAGGCTGCTCGCGCAGGCGGCCGTACACCTTTCTTAATTCCCTAAACCCGTGAAATATCCAGTTGCCACTCTTTTCCTTATCCGCATTGCCCGACGGCAAGTAGTAAAAAGGAATCTGGGCAAACAATATCCACCACAACCCTACGGTAAAAAAAGATATGCGTGCAGGAAGCGACTTCTGGGTAATGCCATAGAACTGCGGCGCAAGGATCATGCTCAAATTGAATAGCAACAACAACACACTACCCAGGTAACCCAGCGAAAAACCTCGTGCACTGTATTGGTCGAAACGGTCTTCGGTCGCGATTTCGGGCAGGTAGGAATCGTAAAAAACGATGCTTCCGCTCCATCCGATCAGGCTTAGACCAAAAAGAAACACGCCGGAAAGCATTGTTTCTTTGGTAAAAAAATACAGCAGCATACAGCTTACCGCTCCAGTGTAGCAGAAGAACTGCATAAAACGCTTTTTCTTGCCGGTAAAATCAGCGATGGCCGTGCAAATCGGGATCAGTAGTGCCGTGATCAGGAATGAAACAGAGACGGTGTAGGAAAAAAGTACAGAGCTTTTGATCTGCGCACCAAAAAAATTAACCTCGGGCGTTCCCGACGCACTTAATGCGGTAGCACTGAAATAGACGGGAAAAATGCTGGAAACGATCACCAATGCGTGTACCGAATTGGCCCAATCGTACATGCACCAGGCGTTGATGATGGAGGGTACGTTCTTTTTCATTCAAAAAAATTTGTACAAAATAAGAAAAGCGGCAGATTTTATCCGCCGCTTTCCACTATAAATTGTATATCGCATCACCAGTTATTTGATCACAGGCTGGAAGACCATGATCGCTTCCTGCTCTACCCCATTGATCGGCATTTTGCTTTTTAATCTCATTTTGCTGTTGGTCAGTTCTTCTAGTCCGAATTCACCGGAGAACCCTATAATTTTGATATCCAGGGCCTTCTCGTCGTTGATCAGATACCAGGTCCCACCATTGAGTACCTGACTAGAATTCTGATCCAATGCTTTCACAGTCGCATTTGATTGAAACTGAATATCCATTTTCAAAATGTATTTTGTATCCGTGCCCCATTGGTTGTCCGGAATGGCCTTTCCCGACAAATCGGTCACAGAAGACATACGCCATGGATAATTAACCAGTATTTTATTCTTCTCGGTCGGCTCAGGCGTTTCGTTCTTATCTTTGTCACCGCAGCTGATCACCAAAAGCGAAAAAAACAGGACTGGAACAAAAAGGAGTAATCGTTTCATGTTGATTGTATTTTACGTTTCAAGGCAATTTCTATTCTGATGAACTATCCCGCGTCTGGAATACGTGTCCCGGACTGCGTGTCCCGGACTGCGCGTCCCGGAAAAATGAAATTGGCGACATTGCAAAAGTAACGAATTTGTCTGGTCAAATCTTATGACATACTATACAAACATCTATTCAAAGGCATTTTTCAGTGCATTTCTCAGTGTATTGCTCATTGTATCGAAAACGCATGCTCAAAATTGCCAGCCCGGTTATGTGCTAAACCCCGTCGCAACCAAGAATAACATCGAATGGAGCAAATTCCCCGAGTTTTCGCTTCCATTTAAAATCATTTACAGCGGGCCGCGCTTCGGAGACACGCAATCACAGCCATTGAAACACGGTTTCAGCCACATTTCCGCATTCAGCGGCCCGGAACCCGGGTCGCTGGCGCCGGACCAGCGCGCCATGCTGTGGTATGGCGTGGCCACATCAACTGGTAACCAGCCCTGGGCCGATAATGCGTTGAAAAGCCCGTGGGGTAATGATACCGCCGCGTACCGGAGTTATTGGGATAATTATGCCAGCACCGTCACCAGTACCGACGTTGTGTGCCTGGACATCGAGCGCATGCAGCGTGAAGACCGCGATATCCTCGCATTGAAAACCAACGCCCAGATTCCCCAAAATTACCGTAACCTGTCCGACACCGATTTCCTGGCTACCTACAAGCGCGATATGCGCTGGTGGTACACCGAGGCCACCAACCGCCTGCGCGCGAAAGGTGTTAAGGCTTCACTGACCAGTTACAGTGATGTACCCATCCGCAATACCTGGCTGAATATCACCGCAAACAGCTGGCAGGACTGGACGACCAACCTCGCGCGCACGCATTACCTCATGCAAGACAACGCCGGCAAGGTCGGCGGCAGCTTTTACAATGCCATCGATTTCCTCGCGCCCTCACCTTATTACTATTACGGCTACGATCATCCCATTGGGAAGGATTACCTCTCCTATCTGCTATTCAGCATTGAAGCGAATGCAGCATGGAGCACCAAGCCGATTATCCCGTTCGTTTGGCTGCGCGTGCACGACAGCTACGACCCGAACATCCCGCTGATCACCGATTTCATGGCGGAAGCCACTGCGATTTTCCCATTCTTTTCCGGCGCAAAAGGCATCTGGCTTTGGGAAAACCCATTTTTATCTGCTGACAGGCAGGAAAATTATGCACCCTATGAGCATTTCATTTACGGACTGTACCGGCTCTCACAATTCAAGGATATGCTCGAAGGAAATTATCAACTGGTGATCCCGATGTCCGCACGGGACAATATGGAACAGCAAAACCCGGTTTGGCGGGGCATTGTAAAAGGACAAAATATTTTGATCGCCGCTCAAAATCCCTATGCAGCAGACAATGCCACAACTTCGATCACAGTTTCCTATCAGAACTGGGCGCGCAACATTACATTAAAAGGAAAGGAAGTTTTCCTCTGCAAATTCGATTTGAACGATTCTGTCAATGGTATTGAACCGTCGCTCGACCTGGTAAATGTTTATCCAAATCCCGCGGCGCAGGAGCTCAATGTTTCACTGGCGGGGATCAACGGTGTTACCGATGTCGAATTCGCGTTAACCAATACCAAAGGACAGATATTCCTGCAACAAAAACTGAAAGCATTCGCCGGCGAGACCAAGACGAAGATCACCTTGCCCAAACTATCGTCTGGCATGTATTTTGCCCGTTTCACTGCCAATAACCGAACAGTCATCAAAAAGATAGTGATCCTGCAATAACCGCTGCCTGCACTCATATGAACCGACTCAGCCAAGAAACCAGCCCATATTTGCTTCAACACGCCCACAACCCGGTGGATTGGTATCCCTGGGGCGAGGAAGCATTGTCCAAAGCGAAAAATGAAAACAAGCCTATCCTGGTCAGTATCGGCTATTCGGCTTGTCACTGGTGCCATGTGATGGAGCGCGAATGCTTTGAGAAAGAATCCATTGCCCAGGTAATGAACGAGTATTTCATATGCATTAAAGTCGACCGGGAAGAGCGCCCGGATGTGGACGCAGTATACATGGACGCTGTACAGGCGATGGGCGTGCGCGGGGGCTGGCCACTGAATGTATTCCTGCTGCCGGATACCAAACCATTTTATGGGGTTACCTATTTGCCTCCCCAAAACTGGGTGCAACTTTTAAAGAGCATTAACCAGGCATTCACTAATCATTACGACGAGCTGGCCAGTTCTGCAGAAGGGTTTGTCGAGAACATGGTAGCTTCCGAGAGCCAGAAATATGGCCTGGTGAATGGCCCCGTTCAGTTCAACACCAGCGATGCAGACCTGATGTTCGAGCAGATCCAGCGGCATTTCGACACGCAAAAAGGCGGCATGGACCGCGCGCCGAAGTTCATGATGCCCTCGATTTATAAATTTTTGCTGCGCTATTTCGATATTAGCCAGAATCCCGAAGCGCTCGCGCAGGTAGAGCTTTCATTGAACCGCATCGCTCTGGGTGGAATTTATGACCACGTCGGTGGCGGCTGGGCGCGTTATTCGGTAGATGAGGATTGGTTTATCCCGCATTTCGAGAAAATGCTTTATGATAACGCGCAATTACTGAGCATCTATGCAGAAGCCTATTCACTGACCCAAAATCCACTTTACGCAAACCGTATCCAACAAACCATCCATTGGCTTTCCAGTGAAATGCGCAGCCCGGACGGCGGTTTTTTCTCTGCATTGGATGCAGATAGCGAAGGCATCGAGGGCAAATTCTACATCTGGACCGAAGACGAGCTTAAAGCGGCACTGGGTGAGGATTTTAATTGGTTTTCAAAACTTTATAAAATATCCCGGCAGGGAAACTGGGAACACGGTTACAATCACCTGCATTTGACCGAACCTATTGAATTCGCGGCAAAAACCGCTGGCATTCAAGTAGATGACTTCCCTGCATTGTATGAAAATGCATTAGTCAAACTGGCCGAAAAACGCCGGTTGAAAGTCAGGCCGGGGCTCGACGACAAAATACTGGCTTCCTGGAACGGTTTGCTGATCAAAGGCTTAACAGATTCCTACCGCGCATTGGGGGATGAACAAATCCGCGATTTGGCTATCGCCACCGGGCATTTCATTGCCTCGAAAATGATGGCGGAAAACCGTCTGAAACACAGCTACAAGAACGGGATAGCCACTGTGACGGGCTTTCTGGAAGACTATGCCGCGGTGATTGAAGGGTATCTGGGGCTTTACCAGATCACATTTGAAGAAAACTGGCTGCAAAAAGCCCAAGCGCTGGCCGATTACGCAATAAGTAATTTCTTCGACCAGGCCGAGGGTTTCTTCCATTTCACAGACGCGTACGGTGAAACGCTCATTGCGCGCAAAAAAGAGCTCTTCGATAATGTAATACCAGCCTCCAACTCGATGATGGCCCATAACCTTTACACATTGGGTAAAATGCTGGATCGTGACGATTACCTGGAAATAGCCGATAACATGCTTTCCAAAATGACCAAGTTGCTGTTGGCGGATGTGCAATGGGTTACCAACTGGGCCGCATTATATTGCCAGCGTGCCGTGCCTACCGCCGAAATCGCGATCGTAGGCGGGGACGCGGACGCGATGCGCAAGGATTTTGACCGCTTTTTTATTCCCAACAAAATCGTGATGGGAACAAGCACCTCTTCCACGCTGCCGCTGCTGCAAAACCGGACCGAGATAAATGCCAAAACGGCCATTTACGTCTGTTACGATAAAGCCTGCCAATTACCGGTAAACAAAGTGGAAGAAGCGCTCGAACAGCTCGCAGGCGTTTAAAGCAATGGGAAATAGCGGTCACGGATCACATTCATGTGATGCACCGGATGCCCCAGGATCACAAAGCCCAAAGCAAGGGCAGTAATCTCAGTCTGATTGGCATTGCCTACGCGCGTCAGCATGGTCCTATCCATGTTTTTGAACAAGGTGATCGTGCTTCGGCGCAGCTCGTTCCATTCCTCCATCAGATCGGCGACGGTCCGGTGCCCGGCGATCGTGTTCGCTGCAAGAACCGCTTCGTCATAGCCCGGAAGCTGCGTCTTGTCATTTCTTGAAAAGCGTAGCGCCCGGTAGGACATGATCCTTTCGTTATCGATCACGTGCTGCAAAATGTCTTTGACGGTCCATTTGCCTTCCGCGTAAACGCGGTCCCCAAGCGCGGCCAGCTTTTCGGTTTGGCCAAAAACATGCTCCGGTGTCAGCTTTGAGAAACCATCGAAAAGGTCGATATCCTCTACTAGGTTAATGTATCTGTCAAAAAACTGGGGCATTGGCTGGATCTCTGAGCTTTTCATGGTGTTATGGATAGTTTAATGAATTCTGCGGTAAGGATAATCGACTCTGCGCTGTTTGGACTGGACTTCGCCTTCGATATGCGCATAAAGCGAATCGTTTGACCTGAAATCGTACACAATCCGCCTGGGAAAATCGTGTTGCAGGTTCTCAAATACGAAACGGCTGCCTTCGATGCTTTTTAGTTTAAATAAAACCTCTTTATCATCATTTTGTCCAGCGGCCACCGGCGCGTACACAATCTGGTTTCCGTCAATATAGAGACGTACCTTTTCAAGAGGCGTGGTATCGCCAGCTGCGGCATCAGCGCCCTGGAGCGTATAACTCATCCCGGCAAACTCGGTTTCGCTCTTTCTTGTCCAGGTTTCGTAAATATCGCCCCGCGGACGTTTATTCAACCAGGTTCCCACGATCGGTTTCAGCTTTTCGAAATCCTTCCGGGTGAATATAGTTTCCGCGGTAAATGCGCATAACGCCAGAAACAGCATGAATATCGCGCTATCACAAAGCTCGGACAAAGACGGATAAGTTCTCATGGCGTTCAGGAAATATGATGGTCGCATCAAGATAGCAAATTTTGGCAGTCGTTGATCCAGGCCTTTCACGCATAGCTTTGAAATCCAAATAAATAACCTATTCATCCTACAATAAATAACCAGTAGTTACTACATTTAGCACTAAATGAGCCTGTTAATGATTTTGAGGGTCCTTTTTATATGTAGCTAAAATGATTACATTTGGGTATAAATCCTCTTTAAGAATTGAGAAGACTGGCGTCGATAGGGTTACTGGTATTGCTGCTCTACAATATGTTTGGGCTCAGTTTTGCTATTCTTTTCTTTGAAAAGGATTACCAAATCGCTGCTTCCGCTGAAACGGGACAGTCGCTGGTACGGAAAATGTACCTTCCCTCGCTACCCTATTCCAGTGATCTCGAAATCCCCGAAAATATCAACGGTCTGGTTCGTCAGGAGGGGCAGTTTTACAATCCAACCCAGGTGCTTCACCAAAATGACACGCTGTATGTGACGCTGCAATCCAATGAAGCGGCTCGCGACCATTTCTTTGAACTGGCCAACGCGATCCAGGTCCTCAATGACCCGCAGGCCGACATTCCGCAGAATCCATACGGCAAAGCCATTAAGCTGTTAGGCAACCTTCTGAAGATCTACATTCCCAATACACAGCAGTTTCCGGCCCATTCCGAAGCCATTGCCCGGGAAGCCCGCTTATCTGCCAATACGCATTATTTAGCGGCACGCTACCCGTCACGTCCAGCGTCGCTGGTATCCCCCCCGCCCGAACATTTCTAACATTTCTTCCTGATTCATAACACATTACCGCCACAAACCCTGGCTGGTAGTGTTATGTCATATTATTTGCACCCTTTCGGCGTGTACCATCATATCAATTCCTGATCTATGATAAGTTCTTTACATCAAAAGGGGCTGCGTCTGCTCGGCATATTGCTGACGATCGCCGGCCCGATATCCTCCGCCTATGCGCAGATGCCCAACGATGCAATTTACATGGGCAAAAAAACGGCCTGTCTGGCAGTATCCTATACGCACAGCTCGTGGGACCAATATTGGGAAAACACCTTGAAACGTGAAAACCTCAATATCGGCACTCATACTACACAAAGCGTCATGCCCATGCTCGCTGTCGGGATTACCAAAGATCTCAATGCCATCGTGGCATTGCCTTACGTGTGGACGCAGACCAGCGCTGGCAACCTCAAATGGCAGAAGGGCTTTCAGGATGCTTCCCTCTGGTTAAAATACCGTTTCCTGAATAAATCGGGATTTTCGCTGCATGCCATCGGGGGCGCATCGATTCCGACCTCCAACTATATTCCCGATTTTTTACCAATGTCCATCGGTTTGCAATGCAAAACAGCCACTGCGCGGTTGTTAGCCAGTTACCGGCATCAAAGCGGCATCTATCTGACCGCTTCCGGCTCCTATATTTTCAGAAGCAAGATCACCATCGACCGCGATTCTTACCAGGCCGACGACAGATTGTATAATACCAACAAGGTGTCCGTCCCCAATGCGTACGACGCTTCGGCAAGGCTGGGTTACCTCAAAAAAGCCATCCAGGCAGAAGGTTTTATCGAGTACGGAGCCTGTGATGGCGGCGACAACATCCGTCGTAACGACATGCCCTTCCCAAGCAATAATATGAAATCGACCGTGGTAGGAGTGTATGCCAAATTCCAGCCTAAAAATATCGGTGTGAATGCACGTGCATCGCACGTGATCTCAGGGCAGAACATGGGCCAAAGCACCGCCTTTTCCGTAGGCGTACTTTACCAGTTCCGCTACCTCAAAGAAGCTAAAAACTAATATTCAGACAGAAAACGATGAAAAACAAATATATCTCTTTTCGGCAGTCTATCACGCGCCTCGCCATACCTGCGATGGCAGCCGTGATGCTATGGTCATGTTCCAAGACCGTCGATGAACCCACAGCCGGCATCAACACCCCTTCCAGTCTGGACGAAAAAGCCGGCACCTGGAAGCCCTACGTACTGGCCTCATCGGGCGAAATCGCCGTTACCGAACCCAAAGAAGCAACTTCGGCTGACTACAAAGCTGAACTTCAAAAGCTGAAAACGGCAACTGAGGCTGTTACTCCGCAGCAACGTGAGCAAATCAACTACTGGGGAGCAGGTGCCGTCTACCGCTGGAACGAAATAGCACGGGAACTGGCCGCACGCTACAACAGCCCGCCGGCCTCGAACGCCGAAGGCAAATACCCCGTACCCGACGCGAGCAAACCCTTGCAAGACCCGAAATTTCCCTTCGCCAACCCGCCTTACACAGCACGCGCGCTTGCATACCTGAGCGTAGCGCAGTACGATGCGCTGGTCGCGGCCTGGAACTACAAATTCAAATACAACCGCAAAGCCCCTTCGAAAAACGACACTTCCATCAAGACTCTGCTACCAGTGAGCGACCTTCCCTCTTACCCTTCGGAAGATGCGGTGGTTGCCGAGGTTTCATGTGTTATTCTCAAAGCGATGTTCCCCGGGGAAGTACCATTCCTGGATGCTAAACTGGCCGAGCACAAACAAAGCAGAATATTAGCGGGAATGAACGTTGAAAGCGATATCCTGGCTGGCTCCGAATTGGGCAAAGCGGTGGGTGCCAAAATTATGGCACGCGCTAAAACCGACAAGATGAGCGGTGCTAATAACCAGGCCCAAACCGCCGCTATGATCGCGAATGCACGTAAAATTGGCGTTACCGAACCTTGGGTGAGCCAGGAATTTCCTCCCCGCCCGCCCATGCTTCCGACTTATGGCTTCGTGAAACCATGGAATTTCGATTCTGCGACGGTAGTAGCACTCCGCCCTGAAGCACCGCCAACTATCGGCAGCCCTGCATTTCAAAAAGATCTGAACGAATTGCTCGACATCGCCAAAAACCAGACCCGCGAGCAGGCACGTATTGCCAGCTTCTGGTCCGACGGCGTGGGCAGCTACACCCCTCCGGGCCACTGGCACAGAAAAGGTGCTGAATTGTGCCATGAAAACAAATACAGTGAAGTGCGCACCGCGCGTACGCTTGCCTTGCTGGGTACCACTATGCAGGACGCGGGAATCTGCTGCTGGGACGTAAAGTATTGGTACTATTATCCGAGGCCAAATCAAATGAGCAGCAAGATCAAAACATCTGTGGGACTGCCTAACTTCCCTTCTTACACGTCTGGTCACTCTACATTCTCGGGAGCCGCGGCCGAAGTATTGGCGCACATATTCCCTGATAAAAAGAAAGAAGTCGACGATATGGCCTCCGAAGCATCCGTGTCCCGCATTTACGGCTTGATCCACTACCGCTTCGACTGCGAAGTAGGCCTGGCAACCGGCCACAAGATCGGCGGCTATGCCGTTCAGCGGGCTAAAACGGATGGCGCCGAATAAAGACTAAATACTATTTCAATAAACAAATCCCTATTCATTACGGTAGGGATTTGTTGTTTAATGCATTGCTTTAAATCGGCTGATCGCCCGTCAGCCGCTTGCCTTGCAATAGCATATCGATCATTTTGGCGATGCGGGCTACTTTCGTTTCGTCCTTCTTGGCAGAGTAGACCCAGTCGCGGTACTCTTTTTGGCCGCTTTCGGCAAGTTTCATAAAGTTGGCGTAGGCCTTGGGCTCATCTTTCAGGCAATCGATAAGCTCTTCCGGGATCGCTAATGCGGAACTATCAGCATAGAGCTCGACATTCACCCAGTCCCCCTCCTTTTTGCCGATCTTCTTGCGGATTTCCGCTTTCACCGGAAGGAACAATTGCCCGGTGCCCATAGGCATCAGGTTATAGCCCATCAGTTCATAATCGTCGATCCGTCCTTTGACTTTCACCATCCCGAACTTCCGTTTGACATGCTGCGGGATTTCGGGTAGGACCACATAAGTCCAGCCCCCTTTTCCGGGAAACTTTTCCAGCTGGTACCTTTGGTTAATCAACAATTCCTCCATTACTTCTTCTTTTTAGATGACTTGGCCACCTTATTGAACCCAAGGCATTTGGTCACCCATGATTCAAAGGCTTCCCGGGAGGCGTATCCTTCTGGATTTACGAATACATACCCCTTCATCGAGCGTCCATTGTGGATCATAGGTTCTACCCCATTGATTTCCAATGCGGCTTCGTATTCATCCGGGCCGATGCGGCATAAGAGCACGTCGTTACGGACGCAGATGCACATCTTGTCGTCGACCATAAAAGCCAGCCCCTGGAAAAGGGTCTTCTCCTCCACCAGGGGCTGGTCAGCCAATGCCTCACGAATGCGGTTGGCTACCCGTTCATCATAGGCCATCTTTTCAGGCAATATTGTTGATATCAAAAGGCAATTTTCTCAGGCGCTTGCCGGTTGCTGCGAATATCGCATTCCCCAGCGCCGGGGCGACCGGCGGAAGGCCCGGTTCTCCCACTCCACCGGGAACCGCGCCGCTATCAACAATATGGATTTCCATCGCAGGCGCCTCATTCATGCGCATTACATTGAACTGGTGATAGTTGGTCTGGTCGCAAATGCCGTTGGTGAATGTAATCCCGTCCTTGATCGCCGCCGTGATACCCATTACGATATTTCCCTCTGTTTGCGCCTTTACATTGTCGGGATTTACGTAGTAGCCACAGTCGATCACCGAGACAACCTTATCAATTTTCACCCCGCTATCCTTTTTGGAAACCGTAATGCAACAGGCCGAAATGCTACCAAATGATTTAAACACCGCAATTCCCTTACCGCTGCCCTGGGGTAGCTTCTCATTCCAATTCGCTTTTTCAGCCAGTGTTTCGAGTACTTTTTTAAAACGTTCGTCTGGCAGGATTTCAAGGCGTGCTTTCAAGGGGTCTTTTTGGGCCAGATGTGCCAGCTCATCGATGAAGCATTCCTGCCCCCAGCCAAAGTTGGAAGCATATACAGATCGCCACCAAACTACGGGAATGTCGGTTTTCACGTTCGTCCAGCTCACTTTCGAGGCCGTTCCGAAGTGATATTTGTTGTTGCCTGTGCTGATTTCCTCGCTCAGCCACGGGTCTGCCTCGTCGTCTTTCAGCCCTTTGAAAACCTGGCCTACAATGGATTCTCCGATTGCATGGTGGTGAAAACCGGTAATCTTGCCGTCTTCCACAAATCCCTGCATGTGGCTCAGCATACCCGGGCGGTACGGTCCCTGGGTAATGTCGTCTTCCCGCGTCCAGATCACTTTTACCGGCTTTTTCAGCTCTTTCGAAATGTGGCATGCTTCAAGCAAAAAATCGTGGTATGCCTTGCGTCCGAATGCGCCGCCGAGCAATGTCACATTGATTTTTACCTGCTCGGGTTTTACTTTCAAGTAGCCACAAACGTCCCGTAATGCCCAGTCAGGTCCCTGGATCGGCGCCCATATCTCCACATTTCCGTCATCCTTCACATGTACGACCGCGTTCTCAGGCTCGATAGGCGCATGCGCCAGGAAGGGCGTTTCATAATGCGATTCCAGTTTATCCTTTGCGTTCGCATATTTCACGGCGAAATCGCCCTTTTCCTCAAAATTCACGCCCTCTTTTTTTGCAGCTTCATAAGTGGCCGCGAAATAGGTGGCAGTATCCACCGTTTTGGCATAATTACCATTATCCCAGCTCACCTTCAAAGCCCGCTTGCCCTTCAATGCGGCCCACCAGTTGGTGGCAACAACCGCAACGGCCTCCGAAGTGCGGTGCGGCATGGTGCGTTCGGTTTTCATCACCTGCAAAACGCCCTTCACCTTTTTGGTATCCGAGTCGTCGATAGAGGCCACTTTGCCATGGATCATCGGTGAGTGCACAATGGCAGCATACACCATGCCCGGCACGCCCACATCAAGGCCGTAAACAGCCTTTCCCGTCACACGCTCGGGCACATCCAGGCGCTTGTTATACTTCCCGATGATCTTGAAATCCTTCGGCTCTTTCAGCTTTGGCTCTTTGGGGATTTCCAGTTTGGAGGCATCGTCCGCCAGCTCGCCGTAGGTAAGACTCTTTCCGCTGGCCTTATGCCAGATTTTACCGTCCTCGGCCACGCATTCAGAGACGGGCAGGTTCCATCTCTTGGCGGCGGTAGTGGTCAGCATTTCACGCGCTGCCGCGCCGGCTTTGCGGATCGGCATCCATAGCTCGCGTACCGAACTGCTGCCGCCGGATGTCTGGCTGCCATATTTGCCCTTGCCATCGCTTTGCACGATAAGCACTTTATCAAGGCTCACTTCCAGCTCTTCGGCGAGCAGCGAAGGCACTGCCTGCGTGGAACCCTGGCCCATGTCCGGGCGCGGGTTCACCAGGGTGATATTGCCGGTCGTGTCGATGATAATGAATGGGTTGATTTCCAGCTTCAATACCGCGGGCGCGATCTTTTTCAGCGAAGCGTCCCTGGTAAAGCCCGAAATACCGACAGCCAGTCCGAGTGATGTAAATCCGGCGGCTTTCAAAAAGTCGCGCCGTGATGTTTGTATATTTTCCAATGTTTTCTGTGGCTAAGGTTGATGAACTTGCATTAGCGCTGGCCGATCCCTTTTTCGGCAACTTTCATTTCGTCCGAGGCGCGGTGGATCGCCTTTCTGATCCTGTCGTAAGTGCCGCAACGGCACAAGTTGCCGCTCATCGCAGCGTCAATGTCGGCGTCGGTTGGTGATGGGTTGGATTTCAGCAATGCTGCCGCCGACATGATTTGTCCTGATTGGCAATAACCGCACTGCGGGACCTGCTCTTCTATCCAGGCCTTCTGGATAATGCTCAGCTTGCCTTCGCCGATGCCTTCGATCGTCGTGATTTTATCGTTTTTGCCGACACTCGAAACCGGTGTCTGACATGCCCGCGCCGGCTGACCGTTCAGATGGATCGTACAGGCGCCGCAAAGCGCCATTCCGCAACCGAATTTGGTCCCTTTCAAATCGGCAAAGTCGCGTATCACCCAAAGCAAAGGCATATCGGGTTCCACATCGACTTTCACCTTTTTGCCATTTAATGATAGGTTATATACAGCCATGGTGATGAGTGATGAAGATTTAGTGAGAGTGGTGAATAATGCTGTAAAATATTACAAAATCGCTGACTTTTACAACTGCCGGGAGGTGATGTCAGGCTTTTAAAAAAATAAGTTGCCCCAGGTGGTAAGCTTCATGATTAGTCCTGTTAATCAATATATTGAGCTTATTTCGGTGTGGTTCTCGCGCGAAATCTTCGTCTGATACCGCATTATGTTTGCGAAACCATTCGTCAGCGTCGAGCTCGGCGAAATAGCGGGTCAATACCGCATTGAGATTGGTCCATTTCTCTTTCAGCTCGGCCACGGTTGGGATCTGGTCGAATTTGCGGTCAGGATTTTTGACAAAAAGCTCGTCGAGCTCAGGATACAGGCGCTCACCCAATCCGAGTAATGCGATCATCCCATCGTTGACTGCCACTAAATGGCCAAGCAGGTAAACCGCCCGGTTTTTGCCTTGGGCAACGGGCTCCAACAAACGTTCGTCGGGCAATTGGGCCAGCCAGCCGTTCAGGCGCTGATTTTGCAGCTCCCAGTTGGAGACTACCATTTTAACAAACAACTCTTTGCTGCTTTTGAGCGCGGTGGCTTCGTTCTGTGTGCTCATGATGAAGGTTTCTTGATGATTGGTGGTTAAAAAACGGATTGGCTCCGTTTGGGACAACAACATCTGCCCCGCCAACGATCGCAATTGAGCGTATTTATTTTTTGTTAAGCTCAAATAAAGCGCATTCCGCTAGGGATTACGCCAGGAGATACCTATCAATTTATAGCCCTTGTCGGTTCGTAAAAACGAGTAATTCTCCTGGTAATGAAGGCGGCCGTCTTTGCCGGTGAAGTTGGATGTGACTTCGAATGCCGGATAACGCCCGGCATCGCCCGGAATGCATCCGTCAAAAAATGGTTCAAACGATGCTCCGGTATGAATGTAAGGGTTCAGGCCAAATGGGGTCAGGCCGGTAAAGATGCTGATCTTATGGTCACGGACCAGCTGTAACCGGGCTGCCAACCGGCTACCGCACTTTTGTATGAATTCATCCCCCGACATCCGCTGCCACTCCTCATATTCAGGCAGGGAACTAACCAGTGAATCGTGTGAAAACTCCCGCAGTTTGGCTAGGTCCGGCAGCGCCGCCAGGTATTCTTCACGGAACCACTTGTCGAATTCCTTCTGATAATCCACAAACACATACCATTTGCCGTTGACGCCCTTGACCGAGCAAAACAAGCTGGTATCTCCCCGCATGTCCTTAATTCGCAATGAATACCAATTGATCTGCCCGTCTACTTCGAAACTATCGACCAGCACCTGGTTCTGCGCATTGATCAGCATCATGCTACCGCCTTTCCACAGCCAATGCTCGCAGTCACTCTTTTCACAATCTTCGCCGTCCCATCCTACCCGCCTGGCATCTTTGATCACCATCGCCATGCCGTTTTGAAACCGGCTTGCGTCATTGTAAACAGCCGGCACTACTACCCTGCCATCGTTATCGAAAAAACCAACTTTGTCTGTCACCCGGTCTCGGAAACGGATCTTGCCGTCGCTTTCACAGTCGTCGGTTGCGTCGAATACATACACGCTGTCCTCTCCCAGCACACGGCCGTTGGCCAGCTTATAATAATGCCGCAATTTGCTTGAATCGGTTGTATCACGTACCACGGTAATGCCCGCGTTGACGTTTGTATCCGGATTTACCGGCTCATTTTGCTGCGCAATGGCGCCGGAAGCCAGATTTGCGGTCAGTATCAGCAGCAAGTATCTTTTTAGTGTTCCAAACATCTTTACCTGTCTTTAACCCTGATCACCAACTTCAAACCCGACCAGACCGCATCGATTGCGCATACTTTCACATCTACCAGGCCAATCGGCAATGCAAGATTCCGGATTACGTCCTCGGTGACATCGGTGGGAACCTTCGAGGCTTTTTTCGGCCAGGAAATCCAGATGGTCCCATTCGGTACGATCTGCCTTCTCAATGCGGGCAAATCCCTTTCCAGGCCGGCGGCTTGTTTGGTAAAATAATGGATGAAATCTAATTCGGGCACAGGTTCTTCTAAAACGATAATATCAGCAGGCAGCCCTTCCAGCAAGTCAAAGTAGTGCGTCGGCGGATCTACGAACCTGATTTTAAAGCCGGGCTTGATGCCCAGCTTTTTGACAAGACTTGTATTGGAATAACCTGCCTGAGCCGCCATAATATAAGTAAGTGATATATCGTAAGTAAGTTACAAATCCGCAATTTCAGACGCAAGTGCCCCGTGCAGAAGCTTTAAAAGAATGCATATCCGGTACTTTTCAGCTATTTTTAGCCATTCACTTTTCCCTTACCAGTAATTCTGACGCATGATTACCAACGACGCGGTCGTTCTCGGCCTGTTAATGCTGATACTGGCCGGCATTTTCTACACGGCCGCGCAGCCCGGCTGGAAACGGTTTTATACTGTTATACCTCCCCTGCTGCTCTGCTATTTCATACCGGGTTTGCTCAATTCATTAGGAGTAGTCAATGGCGCCACATCGCAGCTGTATCCGGTTGTTTCAAAATATTTCCTGCCGGCCTGTCTCGTACTTTTCACTGTTGGAATGGACTGGAAGTCGCTGACCCGGCTTGGACCGAAGGCATTGGCGGCTATGCTGATCGGCACTGCCGGCATTATGCTGGGCGGACCGCTTGCATTATGGATTGTCGGCACCATCAGCCCGGCCACCGTTGCTGGCCAGGGCGCTGATGCCGTTTGGCGCGGGCTCGCCACGATCGCCGGAAGCTGGATAGGCGGCGGGGCCAACCAAACCGCATTGCGCGAGGTGTTCCATCCGAGCGATGTGCTTTTCTCCCAAATGGTGGCTGTCGACGTACTCGTTGCCGAGCTATGGATGGCCGCATTGATCTACGGGGCCGGCATTGCTTCGCGTGTGGACGCGCTGCTGGGCGCCGATAGCGGCGCGGTGCAGCAGGTGAAGCAGCACCTGGATTCGGAGCAAAAAGCCAATGAACAAAACCCAACACTGCGCGAATACATTTTCCTGGGGGCCGCTGGCTTCGGTGCAACCGGCGTCGCGCACGGACTGGCGGAGATGATCACCCCTTATCTGGCTGCAAATTACCCGGCGCTCGAAAAGTATAGCCTTACTTCCAACTTTTTCTGGGTCATCAGCATTGCTACCCTGATCGGCATCCTGCTCTCGCTTACGCCCGTGCGCAAGCTCGAATATTATGGCGCATCGCGATTGGGCTCGGTATTCCTTTATGTGCTTGTGGCGACGATCGGCATGCAAATGGACCTGGGAGCGGTGGCAGGTAACCCTGGCCTATTCGCCATCGGGCTGATCTGGATTTCAATTCACGGCATTATCTTGATTATCGCATGCAAATGGCTTAAAATTCCTTTCTTTTTCCTCGCTGTCGGAAGCCAGGCTAATGTGGGCGGCTCAGCTTCGGCTTCGGTTGTGGCGGCGGCATTTCACCCGTCGCTGGCACCCGTGGGTGTGCTGCTGGCAATTTTGGGATACGCCATCGGAACTTATGGAGGGTATTTAACTGCTTTAATGATGCAATGGATCAGCACCTAAACATCAACTGAGATGGAGGAATACAGCAAACTTGATAAAATCGTCGAAGCACGGATGAAGCTCAAAGCCCGCTTTGAAGAGCAAATGGCCCAAACGCCCTCCGTGTCCGATACCCGTCCCATGGGAAGCGGCGCGCCCAACCGTCATGGAATGCCCCAATTACCTATCGGCCAGACCAAAACAACCAAATGGCCCGTGCTGGATCTGGGCTTCAAGCCGGACATCCCGCTCAACAAATGGAAACTCATCGTCGACGGTGAAGTGGAATCGCCCCTCACACTGACGTGGGACGACTTCATGGCATTGCCCCAGACCAACGACGTAAGCGATTTTCACTGCGTAACCACCTGGTCGCGCATGGATGTGCCCTGGGTGGGCGTACGCCTGGCCGATATTGCGGCGCTGGTCATGCCCAAACCGACCGCTACACACGTGCTGTGTCATGGTTACGATCAATACACAACTAATCTTTCGCTGGAAGAAGCATTGAAGGAGGACGTGCTGCTCGTCCACACTGCCGATGGCAAGCCGCTCGAACGCGACCACGGCGGTCCGGCGCGTATGATCACCCCTCAGCTTTATGCGTGGAAAGGCAGCAAATGGATCAGCCGCATTCAGTTCTTACCTAAAAACCAGCTTGGTTTCTGGGAATTGAGAGGTTATTCCAACACCGCTTATCCGTGGCGCAACGACCGGTACAGCTAAGCTGAATATTTTTACATATCCAGCACCAGCCCGTCGTACGCCAGATGCACGTGCGGGGGAAGTTCGCTTTCGATGACAGCATGCAGACCCAGTTTATGGCTCATATGCGTCAGGTAGGCCTGCGGCACATTCAGTTTATCGATCAGATCGAGCGCCTGCGAAAGTGTGAAATGCGAGAGGTGCGGCTCTTTTTGCAACGTATCGAGCACAAGCACCTGCGAGCCTTTGATTTTTTCCTGCTCCTGTTCGGAAATGTAATTGGCGTCGGTAATGTAGGTAAAATCGCCGATACGGTAGCCGAAAACGGGCAGCTTATGGTGCATTACTTCAATGGGAATTACCTTCACCCCTTCTATTTCAAACGGCTCGTTTTCAATCGGATGCAATGAGAAATGCGGAACGCCGGGGTATCGTTTCTCTGCAAATGCGTAAGCGAACTCGGTTTTAATCTGGTTCAAAACCTCCTGCCTGCCGTAGAGCGGAATATCCATTTGCTGGCGGTGGTTGAACGCCCGGATGTCGTCCAGCCCCGCAGTATGGTCCTTGTGTTGGTGGGTGAAAATAGCCGCGTCCAGGTCCTTCACATGGGCACGCAGCATTTGCTGGCGGAAATCGGGGCCGGTGTCGATGACGAACGACTTGCCGTGGGCCTGAATCCACACGGAAGTCCGTAAACGCTTGTCATGCTGGTCATTAGAACGGCAAACGACACAGTCGCAGGCAATAACCGGTATTCCCTGCGATGTGCCGGTTCCTAAAAATGTAATCCTCATCAGGTGTTTATTCTGTCAAATGCGCCACCACTTCAACCAGGCGGTCGAAATTCAACGGCTTCATCAGCGCATCGTCAAATCCTGCTTCTTTGAAATCTTCGTCTGAATAATTTTTGGCATTGCCCGTGATCGCAACGATCGGCGTTTTGGCCTTCTTCTCGTCAGGCAATTTACGGATGCTTCTTGCACATTCCATTCCATCCATCACAGGCATATTGATATCCAAAAGAATGATATCAAAATCCTCTTTTTCAAGCAATTGCAGCACCTGCTCGCCGTTTTTCACGGAAGTGATTTCATAATGCTGAAATTCCAGAATCTTCCTTGCCAGGTTTTGAATAACTGAACTGTCTTCGGCAATGAGTACTCGTTTTGTGTATGACATACAATGGGGCAGGTATTGTGTTTAAAGTTTTTTCCCAGGTCAATTTAGATATATTTCAACCAACATCGCAAACCCGATGGTCGCGAAGTTTCAAAATTATTCCAAAAAAGTAAATAAACCTTCCATACTTTTTCAAAGCGCGCGATCGGGTGTAAGTTTGCAGTCCGATTACCCTATAATCCTTATTATGTTCAAAAATAAAGTGATCCGATACAGCACGATCGCCATGTTCATTGCGATCCTTGCGTACTTCATTATTGAAAACATGGGCGGCACCAGCAGCTCCGACGATGCCATCGCGGCCAACCCGGCGGCTTATAAGACCAAGATCCTCGAAGAACGTGCCGCCAAGGACGAGCAGTTCAAATCCGGCGACGACTCCCCTATCAAGGATAAAGAAAGCTTTCATGGCCTGCATTACTTCGAACCGAGCCTCGCATTCCGGGTGAAAGCCAATATCTCTCCGTACATGCTAGACGATAAGGAGGTAATCGTGAAATATACTGACGGTACTACCGAGAAATACGAAAAATACGGTTATGCCAATTTCAGTATCGAAGGTCAGCCGCAAAAACTGCTGCTTTTGAAGAATGAAGGCACCATTTCGGTGCTTTTCCGTGATGCTACCAGCGGGAAGCAGACCTACGGTGGCGGCCGCTACCTGGATTATCCGGTGGATCAGATCAAGAACAACACCATTGTACTCGACTTCAACAAGGCGTATAATCCGTATTGTGCCTACCAGGAAAGCTATGCCTGCCCGGTACCGCCTGCCGAAAACACGTTGACAGTCGCCATTCACGCAGGCGAAGTGACGGAGGAAGCGACGCACGAATAACCGGCGGCATTATAAAAAACAAGCACGCGGCACAAAATGCCCGAATGCCGTTCAAACTAAATCATTAATTTTGCAAACAGGCCGCATTTTCTGCGCCAGAGTTTTTATTGTTATTAAAGCATTCTAGATGAAGATCTCTTATAAGTGGCTTAAAGATTTAATTGAAATTACTGAAACACCCGAGGAAATCGACCGTTTGCTAACGGGCACCGGGCTGGAAGTCGAAGGTATTGAAGAGATCGAATCGATAAAAGGCGGCTTGCAGGGCGTGGTGATCGGTGAAGTACTGACCCGTGAGAAACACCCGGAAGCCGACCGTTTGAGCCTGACGACCGTGGACGTGGGCGGTGAAACACCGCTTTCGATCGTTTGCGGCGCGCCGAATGTGGCTGCGGGGCAGAAAGTGATCGTGGCAACCGTGGGCGCTACACTATATCCGACCGGCAGCGACCAGCCGCTGGTTTTGAAAAAATCCAAAATCCGGGGAGCGCTTTCCGAAGGGATGATCTGCGCCGAAGACGAGCTGGGCGTGGGTACTTCACACGACGGCATTCTCGTGCTTGATACCCAGCTACCCAACGGCACGCCTGCCGCTGAATATTTCGGCATTTCATCGGATTACCTGATCGAGATCGGCCTTACGCCCAACCGCGCGGACGCGGCCTCGCATTATGGCGTCGCGCGTGATTTGAAAGCGGTTTTGAAGCGTGAGATCACATTGCCTTCGGTGGAGGCATTTAAAGTAGATAACCAAAATCTGCCGATTCCGGTAGAAGTCCGTGATACCGAGGCATGCCCCCGCTATACCGGCCTCACGATTTCGGGCATTACCGTGGCCGAATCGCCGGAATGGCTGAAACAACGCCTGCAAACGATCGGTATCCGGGCGATCAATAATATCGTCGACATTACCAATTACGTTTGCCACGAACTCGGCCAGCCGATGCACGCATTTGATGCGGATAAGATTTTGGGTAAAAAAGTGATTGTGACCACCGTTGCCGGAAACACGCCATTCGTGACTTTGGATGGTGTTGAGCGCAAAATATCTGCCAACGACCTGATGATTTGCAATGAAGGCATCGATGGCAATCCCGAGCCTATGTGCATTGCCGGGGTTTTCGGCGGGCTTACTTCCGGCGTGACCGACGGTACTACTTCTATTTTCCTCGAATCAGCCTATTTCTCGCCCGTATGGGTACGCAGAACCGCGCAGCGTTTCTCCCTCAAAACCGATTCATCATTCCGTTTCGAGCGCGGTACTGATCCGAATATGCCGCTTTTCGCCTTGAAACGCGCTGCACTATTGATCCAGGAAATAGCTGGTGGAAGCATTTCATCCGAGGTTATCGACATTTACCCTGAGCCTATTGAAGATTTCAAGGTAAATATCAAATACAAAAACATCGACCGGTTGATCGGCAAGTCTTTGGAAAAAGAGCAGATCAAAAGCATTCTCGAATCACTTGATATCCGCATCACCGACGAAACGGAGGCTGGTTTCACGGCGATTGTGCCGCCTTACCGGGTGGATGTACAGCGCGAGGCCGATGTGATCGAGGAAATTCTGAGGATTTATGGGTTCGGTCAGGTGGAACTTTCGGATGCATTGAGCTCGGATTACCTGTCGGATTTCCCGGTGAATGACCCTGAAAAGCTGAAATTGCGCGTGGCAGAGCTTTTGGTAGGTAATGGGTTCAATGAGATGATCAACAATTCCTTGACCAAACCTGAATATCAGGCCATATTAGGCGAAAGTCTTCCGGGTAATCCTGTAAAAATCCTCAATTACCTGAGCGAAGACCTTTCTGTCATGCGCCAGACGCTGCTTTTCTCAGGCCTTGAAGTGATCGCCTACAACAGCAACCGCCGCCAGAAGGATCTGAAAGTATTTGAATTTGGTAAAACCTACCATGAAACAGATGGCAAATACATCGAGAAAGAGCGTCTTTCTGTTTTCGTAACGGGTAATATCAGTCAGGAAAGCTGGTTTGAGAAGTCTCGCGAAGTGGTTTTTCATGATCTGGCCGCATTTGTGAACCAGGTTCTGACTTCAATGAAAATCCGTGATGTGCAGAAACAAGAAGCGGACAATGCCGTATTCAAAAGCGGATTGACCTTGCTGGCCAATAAAAAACCGGTGGTATCCTTCGGTCTGCTGAATGCAGCCATTGCCAAAAAACTCGACATTAAAGCGCCGGTGTATTATGCCGATTTCGATTGGGAGTACCTGCTGCGCCAGTACAATGCTGCGGTTGAATATGTGGAGGTACCCAAATTCCCCGAAGTACGCCGCGATCTTTCGGTGGTTCTGAACAAGAAAGTGACCTTCGAAGAGCTGCGCCAGGCTGCCTATAAAACCGAGCGCAACCTCCTGCGCGCCGTAAACGTGTTCGACGTGTACGAGGGCGCGAACCTGGAAGGCAAAAAATCGTATTCGATCAGCTTCATTTTGCAGGACGAGCAGCAAACGCTTACCGACAAGGTGATAGACAAAACGATGCAGCGCCTGATTGCAACCTACGAAAGGGAATTTGAAGCGGTGATCAGAAAGTAAACCACAGTTTTTTCATTGTCGGATTTTTTCAGTTGAGGAAAATGGAGAGGACTACCGAACGTATTATCGAACACAAACTGTCCGACGTCGAGAAAAAACTCGAAATCCTGATCAATCATAAAGAGAAACTAACCTGGTCGATCTCAGAGCTCCAGCGTGAAAACGCGGAGCTCCGGGCCGCCAATGCGAGACTCACGGAAGAATCGAAAGAAATAAGGAAAAAATACACCTCTTTAGAAAAAGACTTTAATAAGTCTAAAAGTTTCGCTAAACTTGTCACTAGTAAACTGACACCAACAGGCGCAATTGCCGAGCTGAAAGAATCAGTTGAAAGATATATCCAGGAGATCGATAAGTGCATCGAATTGCTTGAAGATACCTTATGAAAAAAAATAGCATACCTAATCCAGACGTTTCTGTCTTTATAAAACTGCTGGACAGAGGTTTCAAACTGAGCGTTCCGGCGGATCAGGAGAAATTCTACAGGGATGGGTATGAGGTGTTCATGCAGCGTGTGCAGCAGCATAAATTAAAAGGGAAAGTATACGGTGATATAGAGGCTATTGCATTGACCTCTATTGAATGCCTGGTGGCATTACAACGGAACCAGGAAGAAATGGACGACCTGGTGGCGGCTTTTAAAAGCAGAGTGGAAAAACTGGACGAGACAATCGCCAGTGCTATCGAAAGCTGACACCCATACCTGACCCTTTGATTTTTTACAGTATCTGCAAAAATATACTTTCAATTTCTTCCATTTTCGGCATTTCAACGCGGGTGTAGTCGGTAAAACCAACTATATATAACCATTATTGAAATGTCTAATTCATTGTTCTTCATCGTCATCCTGTCCGATATCATCGCCGTTGGGGTGGGTATTTTTGCAGGTAAGTACATTTTTCAGCGATCATTCGACGCCAAGGAAAAAGAGGCCCAGGAACGTGCAGCTGAAATTCTGCGAAATGCAGAAGTAGCGGCCGAAAATATCAAAAAAGACCGCATTCTCGAAGCGAAAGAAAAGTACCTCCGTTTGAAATCGGAATTCGAAGAAGACGCCAATAAAAAGCGCAGCATCCTGCAAAGCAATGAGCAAAAGCTCAAACAACGCGAACAGAGCCTGAATCAGAGCCTGGAACAAACCAAGCGCAAGGAAAACGAGCTCGATAACCTCAAAAATAACCTCAACCAGCAACTGGAAGCGGCTACTAAACGCCGCGAGGAGGCCGAAAAATCCCTCCAGCAACAGGTTGCCCAGCTTGAAAAAATCGCCAACCTCACCGCCGAACAGGCGCGCGAGCAATTGGTGGACGCATTGAAAGCCGAAGCCGAAACGCGCGCGGGATCCTATATCAAAAGCGCCATGGAAGAAGCGCGTCTTACAGCCACCAAAGAGGCGAAAAAGATCGTCATCGAAACCATCCAGCGCACCGCCGCCGAACACGCAATCGAGAACTGTGTATCGGTATTCAACATTGAAAACGACGATATCAAAGGTAAGATCATCGGTCGTGAAGGACGTAACATTCGTGCCCTGGAAGCGGCAACCGGTGTGGAAATTATCGTAGACGACACCCCGGAAGCCATTGTTATCTCCGGTTTCGACCCGGTAAGAAGGGAGATCGCACGCCTTTCGCTGCACCGTTTAGTGCAAGACGGACGTATCCACCCTGCCCGTATTGAAGAGGTAGTTGCCAAAACCCGCAAAAACATTGAGGACGAAATCGTCGAAATCGGAGAAAGAACTGTGATCGACATGGGTATACACGGGTTGCACCCCGAGCTGGTAAAAATGATCGGCCGGATGCGCTTCCGCTCTTCGTATGGGCAAAACCTACTGCAACACTCCCGCGAGGTGGCCAAATTGTGTGCTACAATGGCGGCCGAACTTGGCTTGAACACCAAACTGGCCAAACGCGCCGGTCTGCTTCACGATATTGGTAAAGTGTGGCCGGAAGAATCGGATCTGCCGCACGCAATCCTGGGCATGGAACTGGCCAAGAAATACAAAGAAAACCCTGAGGTATGCAATGCGATCGGAGCACACCATGACGAGATCGAAATGACCTCCATCCTGTCGCCGATCATCCAGGTTTGCGACGCCATTTCAGGCTCACGTCCCGGCGCACGCCGCGAAATGATGGAATCGTACATCCAGCGCCTGCGCGACCTGGAAAACCTCGCGCTGTCATTCGATGGCGTAGAGAAATGCTACGCGATCCAGGCAGGACGCGAGCTGCGCGTGATCATCGATGCCGACAATGTTTCCGATGAAAAAGCGGGCTTGCTGTCGTTCGATATCTCGCAAAAAATTGAAAAAGAAATGCAGTACCCGGGCCAGATCAAGATTACGGTGATCCGTGAAATGCGCTCCGTGGCTTACGCGCGTTAATCCACTATTTCATACATGACTTACTCAAAGCTTACAAGCACAGAACTACTGGGAATCCGAACACTCGGAGAACTAAAAAAAGCAGGTTATCAGTCGCGTTCTATCAAGCAGGAGCTGAGAGATAACCTGATTGAAAAGATCAGGCACAAGGAGAATGTCTTCCCGGGAATCTGGGGTTATGAGGAAACGGTTATTCCCGATGTGGAAAGGGCCATTCTATCCATGCATAACATCAATTTCCTGGGCCTTCGCGGGCAAGCCAAGACGCGTATTGCGCGCATGATGGTCAGCCTGCTCGACGAATATATTCCTTATATTAAAAATTCGGAACTGCACGACGATCCTTTGGCGCCGCTCTCGCGCTATGCCAAGGATGTGCTCGCCGAGCAAGGCGATCATGCCGAAATAGCCTGGCTTCACCGCGACGAGCGTTACACCGAGAAACTGGCAACGCCCGATGTTTCAGTAGCGGATTTGATCGGCGATGTCGACCCTATCAAGGCGGCGACATTGAAACTCCCCTATTCCGACGAGCGTGTAATCCATTTCGGATTGATCCCCCGTTCCCACCGGGGCATTTTTGTGATTAATGAATTGCCCGATTTGCAGGCGCGGATTCAGGTCGCGTTGTTCAATATTTTGCAGGAAGGCGATATTCAGATCCGTGGTTTCAAACTGCGGTTACCACTGGATATTCAGTTCGTATTCACGGCTAATCCCGAGGATTACACCAACCGCGGAAGCATTGTAACACCGCTCAAAGACCGGATCGAAAGCCAGATTGTGACGCATTATCCTAAAACGATCGAGACCGGTAAACGCATTACCGAGCAGGAAGCAGTCGTGAAACCGGAGCAAAAAGGCGTTGTACGCGTCAATGAATTAATCAAGACGCTCATCGAGCAGATTGCATTTGAAGCGCGTGAGAGTGAATATGTAGATAGCAAAAGCGGTGTTTCGGCGCGTCTGACAATCTCCGCTTATGAAAGCCTCTTGAGCACTGCTGAAAGAAGAGCGCTCATCAATGGTGAAAGCTCGACTTACGTGCGCATTTCGGACCTTTACGGCGTCGTTTCCGCGATTTGCGGCAAGGTAGAATTGGTTTACGAAGGAGAAGTCGAAGGTCCGGTGATCGTGGCGCAGAATCTGATCGGCAAAGCGATCCGCACGCAATTCCTGAATTTCTTCCCTGATCCTGAAAAAAGCAAGAAAAGCAAGATCAATCCATACGCAAAAGTGGTAGAATGGTTCGGTGCCGGCAATGAAATGGAAATGCCTGCCGACATGACCGACCGTGAGTACATTGCACGGTTGAAAACCATCGACGGCCTGGACGATTTTGTAGATATGCTCTCAGCCTACGGCGATGCTGAAGAGAAACTGTTTATGATGGAATTCGCATTGCACGGCATGGCTGAATTCTCGCTTGTAGGCAAGCAAGCACTCGATCAGGGCATGAAGTTCCAGGATCTGGTGAGCAGCATGTTCTCCGGCCCGGGAGAAGACGATTACGATTTCGAAGATGATGACGATGATGACCGTAAACCTTTTTAAGCGGCCTTATCATTTCAAACAATACCAAACAAAAATGCCCTGCTACAAACAGGGCATTTTTATGAATTGTTGTGAATGCTTATTCTGGAGAACCGTCGTCAGCGATGTTAGGCTCGCTTGTGTCGATCAGTGAATCGGGATCGTTGTTTACCTGGCCGCGGATTTTGCCTTCCAGCTCTTCCATCAGCTCAGGATTGTCTTTGATCAGCGCTTTCACAGCGTCACGGCCTTGTCCGAGGCGGTTGCCTTCGTAGCTAAACCATGAGCCCGATTTCTTCACGATATCCAACTCCACAGCAAGGTCGATGATCTCCCCCACTTTGGAAACGCCTTCACCATACATGATATCGAATTCTACCACTTTGAATGGCGGTGCTACTTTATTTTTAACCACTTTTACACGGGTACGGTTACCCAGGATCGCATCAGCGCTTTCCTTGATCTGACCTACACGACGGATATCCAGGCGCACTGATGCGTAATATTTCAATGCATTACCACCGGTGGTCGTCTCAGGGTTACCAAACATCACGCCGATTTTTTCGCGAAGCTGGTTGATGAAGATGCAGCAGCATCCTGTTTTATTGATCACCCCGGTAAGTTTACGCAGCGCTTGTGACATCAAACGTGCCTGCAAACCCATTTTGCTATCGCCCATCTCGCCTTCGAGCTCGGCGCGCGGCACTAATGCCGCCACAGAGTCGATTACGATAATGTCCACCGCACCGGAGCTGATCAAGTGCTCGGCGATCTCGAGTGCCTGCTCTCCGCTATCTGGTTGCGAAATAAGGAGGTTGCTGGTATCGATACCCAGCTTCTCCGCGTAAGTTCTGTCAAATGCATGTTCCGCATCGATGAACGCCGCCAGACCGCCTTTCTTTTGAGCTTCGGCAATGCAGTGCATCGACAACGTGGTTTTACCGGATGATTCAGGTCCGTAAATCTCCACGATACGGCCACGGGGAACACCGCCTACGCCCAACGCGAGGTCAAGACCCAGTGAGCCGGTCGAAATCACCGGAATATCTAATACTTTGGTGTCGCTCAGACGCATTACAGTACCTTTTCCGTAAGTCTTGTCGAGCTTTTCGAGCGTGGTCTGTAACGCTTTTAGTTTGTTGTCTTTATCTGTTGTTGCTTGTGCCATAGAAATGGTAACAGTAATTTGGTTGGTACATAAAAAAGCGGCTTTTGCAGGACAAAAACCGCTCGTAAATGGGTCTTTATTGTTTTGTAAAAATAGCTAATTCCCACTAAAACAACAACCCGAGTTTTGCCTTAAAACTTAATTTTTCCCGAAATTTTCGCATTTTACAGCGTTTGTAGGGATAGAATAAAAATGGCGATATGCAAGTGGACATAACAGATTATCAAACGGTGAAGAAGCCGGACTCCCGGTCTTTAAATGTCTGCCAATTGGCTATTTTTGCAAACAATAAGCGCGTGCCCCGGCAAGCCATTTCCGGTGGCGGCTCCGCGTAGGCCGTACCACGGCCTACCGTACTCATTTTAACATTGAAATCGTGATCAGGAAAATATTGCTTGCCCTGCTGGCTGTGGCGGTTTTGCTCGGCATTTGGCAGAGAGATGTGCTTACATACGCTTTTTTACAGGCCAAAGGACAAATTGGCATATTGATGCACGTGCAGCAGGTCGATGAGGTCCTGGCCGATAAAACGTTTCCGGATTCACTCAAGGCGAGGATCCGCCTCATTCAGGAGATCAAGCAATTCGGTGTGGACTCGCTGGGGCTTACGCCTTCTGATAATTACACGACGTTCTATAATCAACACGGCCGGCCGCTGATATGGCTCATTACGGCCTCTCAACGCTATAAAATAGAACCGTATCAATGGCATTTCCCGATCGTCGGTACGTTCCCCTACAAAGGCTATTTCGATTCGACCCGTGCTGTTGCCGAGGAAAAGGTCCTGATCGACAATGGATTAGATACCGATATTGGCGAAGTTTCAGCCTGGTCGACGCTCGGTTATCTGAAAGACCCCATCCTTTCCAGCATGCTCCTCCGCCGCGTTGGCAGCCTGACCAATCTGATCTTGCATGAGCTTACACATGGTACGCTTTTTGTGAAAAACAACCTGGAACTCAATGAAAACCTGGCCAGTTTTGTAGGTGATCAAGGCACTATCCGTTTTTTGAAGTACAAATACGGCGCGGATTCGGAACAAATGCGCCAGTACGAATATTCCAAACGGTATAATGATGCCTATTCACGGCATATGCTTAGGGGTGCGGGCCGTTTGGACAGTCTTTATAAAACATTTGGAACGGATCCAACGCCGAGCGCTGAAAAGGACTCATTGAAAATGAAATTGATCACTGATATCGTCAGCGATACGGATACACTTCTTTCCGGCAAGCGCACGTTAACAAACAAAAGCCGCTGGCCCGACGGAAAACTTCCCAATAATGCTTACTTTATCAGCTACCTGACCTATAAGTCGAAACAGGACAGTTTCAGGCAGGAATTTGAAAAGAAGTTTGGAGGGGATTTGAAAAAATACCTGAACCATTTAAAGGGCAAATACCCTTCCCTGTAATGTTATCATGAGCATGAAAAGATCGTACGTACTTTTATTAGCCATAGCGACATTTGCATTGCTGTTCTCGTTCCGCCAGTATGAGGAGAGCGCCGAAATGGACCGTGTGGTTCATAACAAGAGCTTCGGTACCGGCGAGAGAGTCGAGTACCGCGTGCATTACGGCTTTATCAATGCCGCCGAAGCCAAAGTGGAGGTGGGCAAGGCGGTTTCGATGATCAACAACCGGCCTTGCTACCGGGTCAATGTCATTGGGCGCACAGTGGGTGCATTCGACCTGATTTCCCGCGTGCGCGACACGTGGCGTTCATACATAGACACCACTGCCATTCTCCCTCACATGTTCGAACGGCAAATCCAGGAAAACAAATACCGCAAGGAAGAGACCGTTTTCTTCAATCACAGCAAAGACCAGGCGGTATCCAACGTGAAGGACGAGAGCAAGACCTACAATGTGCCCAACAACATTCACGACATCATCAGCGGCTATTTTTTCCTTCGTACCATCAATTTCGACAAGGTTCGCGAGGGCGAGATCATCGAAGTACCTACTTTCTTTGACGGCGAGGTGTACAAGCTCCGTGTCCGCTATGTAGGCAGAGATGTGATTAAAACCAAGTTTGGCAAAAGCAAGGTACTGCGCCTTTCACCGCAAATCCCGGCTAACAAGTTCTTCAAAGGCGAGGAGCCTATGGCGCTCTGGGTGTCCGACGATTCGAATAAGATTCCGTTGAAAGCCGAGGTCGATCTTAAAATCGGCTCTTTGGAAATGGATTTAAAGTCCTATAAAGGCCTCCGCAAAGACATCAACTGGTTTTGACCAGAAGCCATTTCCGAAGCTCTTGTATTTGCCTGAGTGGGAAAGGCAATGCATTTCTCTTAATGCAGTAAAAGGGCATTTCAATAGCGCCAAAGCCTGCATAATATCCTGCAATCGATTCTTTCGCCGGACTTTCAAAGTCAAAGACCAGCTCCGTACCTGCATTATCGCGAAAGTAAGCGTCCAGCATTAGTGCCCTTGCATTTCCTTTCCGACCTGCATGGTCCGCTGCATTAAAGAGGTAGACCGTTCGCCCGCGATAGTGTGCGAGCACTACCCCTGCATGCACGCGTGTGCCCGAGCGCGCGTACGTGAGGCGCCCGCTGGCATTTTTGATGAGCTCCACACCGACCTTTTTTAATGTTTGGTAAGCGTCGGCTTTGATTTTGCCTATGCCCGGTGCATGGTTTGCAGCAAACAGCGCGAATAGCGGCTCAAAATCGTCTGATTCAACGGTTTCCCATTCCATTCTTCGCCCACGTTTCACATTTGCTCTCCGATCTTTGGAATAGCCGGTATAAAGCTCGGCGTAGGATTGATCCAATTGCAGCCAATGCGTTTGCAATACCTCCATTTCAAAGCCATTCAGCCACAGGAGGCTTTCGATTACCGCAAAGTTTTCCGGATTGAATGCATAACTGGAAATGTAAGGAAAACGCCCTTCCAAAGCTTCGAGGAATGCCTCGCATAGCGCCGTAGTCAGATCATGTTTTGAAAAAATACCCAGATACTGGCAGAACAAAGGCTGATATAGAATGCGCCGGCCAAATCTCCGTCGGACAGGCAGCGGCATTATAACCGAAAAATCATTGGCAGAAGGCCATACGAGCGCCTCCCATTGCTCGCACACAATATCGAGGTACCAGCTCAATGCGTAAACCACGCATTGCCGGCTATGTTGAATGTGGTCATCCCAGATTGGAGCATCGATCTGCTCCCGGGAAAGAAGAATAGGCTTGGGCATCATGTTGTTCAGAAGTTTTCCTGAACATTGATACGTCAAAACCTATTTAAAGTAACTACGAAGCTTCTGCAAAGTTTCTTCCACGTCGGGTGTCTCGTCCATGAGCAGGTTAATACTCTGGATGGAGTGTATTACCGTACTGTGGTCACGGCCTCCGAAATGATAGCCGATCGATTTGAGCGGCAGGTCGGTGTATTCTTTCGCCAAATACATCGCCAGCTGTCGTGGGTAGACGACCTCCTTTTTACGGCTCTTGCTTTTCAAATCGGCAATGGAAACCTGAAAGTAATCGGCTATGATTTCCTGAATCGTATCGATCGTCACCTCCTTATCCTCATTCATAACGATGTTACGAAGCGTATTCTTGGCCAGTTCCACATCGATATTGCGGCGGGTAAGCGAGGCCTGCGCCATCAGCGAGACGATCACGCCTTCCAGCTCCCTTACGTTGGAATTCACACTGTGCGCAATGTACTCGATCACATCATAGTCGATCGAAATGCCTTCCGACTGGATTTTTTTCTGGATGATCGCAATACGCGTTTCAAAATCCGGCGCTTGCAAATCTGCCGTGAGCCCCCATTTGAAGCGGGATAGCAAACGGTCCTGCAAGCCTTGCAGCTCACGCGGCGGGCGGTCACTGGTCATGATGATCTGCTTGCCGAGCTGGTGCAGGTGGTTGAAAATATGGAAGAATGTATCCTGCGTTTTTTCCTTACCCGACAAAAACTGCACGTCGTCGATGGCGAGCACATCCACTTTCATGTAAAAATCCGTGAATTCCTGCAAGGTGTTATTACGGATCGAGTTGATGAACTGGTTGGTAAATTTCTCAGAAGAAACGTATAGTACCAGCTTATTCTCGTAGTGGTTGGTAATGTAGTTCCCTATCGCCTGCACCAGGTGCGTCTTACCCAATCCTACCCCGCCGTACATCATCAGCGGGTTGAACGACGTGAGTCCCGGACGCTGCGCCACCGCAAAACCTGCCGAGCGGGCAAGCCTGTTACAATCTCCCTCGATGAAGTTATCAAACGAATAATTGGGGTTCAAATACGTATCGAGCGTCAGTGAATCCTGGTCTTTCTCCTTCACACTCGCCCCCATGCGCGGGTCGGTCGAAAAGTTATCCGGCTTCGAATAATTTGGAGATTTCTGGGTTGAGACGTTCATCGTCAACGGCTGGTGCTTCTCGTTACCGGTGTCGACAATAATGGAATATTCCAATAAACCGTCGCGGCCTATGGCGTAATCCAGCGCCTTTCTCAACAGATTGACATAATTATCTTCCAGCCATTCGTAGAAAAACTGGCTGGGAACCTGCACGGTAAGTACTTTGCCATAGAGCTTTAGAGGACGAATGGGTTCAAACCACGTCTTAAAACTCTGCTCGGGAATGTGCTGCTGAATAATCCTCAGGCAAGCATCCCAAACCTGGTCTACCTCTCTATTTGTGCTGATTCTTTCCAATGTATAATTTACCAAACTCTGAGTATCATAGTTCAAAAGGACGGCAAAGATATAAAAATACCTGATCTCTCCAGATGAAACGGATATTCAATTTAATCGTCACAAAGTGTATCTGCAAACCCGAAACTAAAATTGGGAGCGTAATCGTGTCCAGAAGGTTACAGGAGCGGTTTTGATATTTCAACGCCCGTATTTGCGTCCCAAAATTTGTAGTTTTGCTAATAGCACTTTTCCGTACACCATTCATCAATCCATCAGCCCATGTCAGCAAACCTCTTTTCTGAATTTCTCCCGTCGGACAAAAGCACTTGGGAAAAGCTCGTAGCGAAAGAGGTGAAGGGGCGCGCCGGGTTGCTGGACGCGTGGGAAGTTGCCCCTGGTTTGCATTTCAAACCCTATGTTACTGCCGCAGAGCTCGACTGGGAAGCAGTTCTTAAAATTCAGAATGCCCAAAAGTCAACTGCTGGATGGATTAATGTGAATGCAGAGCCTTTAAGCGAATCCCGGCCGTTCCAGGTCGAACTGGAAGGCCCGGACCCGGTAACACAACTGGTATCAGCCCTGGCTTCTTTTTCGGGTGAGTATTCCAATAGCCAATCGCCTGATCTCTTATTCAATCAAACCACGTTCTCGGTTTCGATTGGCCCTCAATACCTTACTGAAATTGCCAAATTGAGGGCGTTAAGGTACCTGTTAAAAAAAATAGCGCGCGCATTCGGGTTGCCGGAAACACAAAGTATACCCTTCATTCACGTGACGACGTTCACCAATTACAAAAACAATGAGCCGGACTATACCAATCTCGTAAGAGCTGCTGCTGAGGCTATGAGCGCAGTAATAGGCGGCTGCGATGCGCTCACCGTGCTCCCGTTCGATAGTGCGGATAATGCGATGGCTCAGCGATTGGCTTCGCATGTATCGTACATCCTGGAACACGAAAGCCATTTTACCAAAGTAGCTGATCCGGCGGCGGGAGCATTCGCGCTGGAAGACATGACATTGAAACTGGCGAATGCAGCCTGGGGACGTTTCCTGAAAACGACAGATATCGACATTTTCAGCAATATTTCTGATAACATCCAAGATCACAACCAGCACAGCAGCCAACCGGCAATATTCCAAACCGCCGAAGGCATTTCAGTCAAAACCAAATTCACTGAAAGCGACCTCGCAGGCGCGCAACACCTCGCATTCGGTGCGGGTACACCCCCATTTCTTCGCGGACCTTATGCCAGTATGTACCTCGAGCGCCCCTGGACAATCCGGCAATATGCAGGTTTCTCGACTGCATCTGAATCCAATGCATTCTACCGCCGGAACCTGGCGGCCGGGCAAAAAGGCTTGTCGGTAGCGTTTGATCTGGCAACGCACCGCGGCTACGACTCCAACCACCCCCGTGTGACCGGTGATGTGGGCAAGGCCGGCGTGGCCATCGATTCAGTAGAGGACATGAAAATACTGTTCGATCAGATCCCGCTGGATCAGATGTCGGTGTCAATGACGATGAACGGCGCGGTGATACCTGTAATGGCCTTTTTTATCGTCGCTGCCGAAGAACAGGGCGTTCGGCCGGATCAACTTACCGGGACGATCCAGAACGACATTCTGAAAGAGTTTATGGTCCGCAACACCTACATTTATCCACCGGGACCATCCATGCGCATTGTGGGCGATATTTTCGCCTATGCCTCGCAGTATATGCCGCGTTTCAACTCGATCAGTATCAGCGGCTACCACATGCATGAGGCGGGCGCGCCCGCGCACATCGAACTCGCCTACACGCTCGCGGATGGGCTCGAATACATCCGTACAGGCCTGGCGGCCGGCATTCCCATCGATGATTTTGCGCCGCGCCTGTCGTTCTTCTGGGGAATTGGCATGAACCACTTTATGGAAATTGCCAAAATGCGGGCCGGGCGAATGCTTTGGGCCAAGATTGTAAAGCAGTTCAACCCGCAGAACGAAAAATCGCTCATGCTTCGCACACATTGTCAGACGAGCGGTTACAGCCTCACCGAGCAGGAGCCGTTCAACAACATCACCCGCACGACCATCGAAGCCATGGCGGCGGTCATGGGCCACACACAGTCGCTGCACACCAATTCGTTTGACGAGGCCATTGCATTACCCACCGATTTCTCGGCCCGCATTGCGCGGGACACACAGCTTTTTATTCAAAACGAGACCGACCTCTGCAAGGCTGTGGACCCGTGGGGCGGATCTTACTACGTAGAGTACCTGACCATGCAACTCGCAGAAAAGGCATGGGCACTAATTGAGGAAGTGGAAGCATTGGGCGGCATGACCAAGGCCATTGAAACCGGCTTGCCCAAAATGCGCATCGAAGAGGCTGCCGCCCGAAAACAGGCGCGGATTGATGCGGGTAAGGAGGTGATAGTGGGGGTTAACCGGTACAAAACGGACGAAAAACTGTCTTTTGAAATCCTCGAAATTGATAATCAGGCGGTCAGAAATGCGCAAATCGCGCAGCTTGAAGCTATTCGTGCAAACCGGAACGAAACCAAGGTACGCAATGCACTCGACCGCATTACACAGGCTTGCAGGGAAACCGGCGGGAAAGATATGCCTTCAAATCTCCTGGCACTCGCTGTCGATGCAGCGCGCAAAAGAGCTACATTAGGAGAAATTTCAGAGGCTATGGAGAAGCAGTTCGGCAGATACCAATCCACGATCCGGCCCGTTTCGGGTATTTACAGGGTGGAAGTTTCGGATGATGAGAACTTCCGGCGCACGCGTGCAATGTCCGACGAATTTGCCAAACTGGAAGGCCGCAGGCCACGCATCATGGTTGTCAAAATGGGTCAGGATGGCCACGACCGGGGCGCAAAAGTAATCGCGACCAGTTTCGCCGACTTAGGTTTCGACGTCGACATTGCCCCGTTGTTTCAGACACCCCAGGAAGTGGCCAAGCAGGCCATTGAAAACGATGTGCATGTCATAGGTGCATCGAGCCTTGCTGCGGGGCACAAAACGCTTATCCCCGAGTTGATCAGCGAATTAAATAAGCTGGGAAGGGGCGATATTATGGTCATTGCCGGCGGCGTGATTCCCGCGCGGGACTACCAGTTTCTGTACGATGCAGGCGTGAAGGGAATTTTCGGTCCGGGAACAGTCATTTCAGTGGCCGCACAGGAGATTTTGACCATGCTGATACAGGAAAGTTGATCATTCCTCAGGAATCCCTGCCAATAGGCTATGATCCATACCTCAAGATCACGTCAAAGCAAAATACGCAGCTTTTTATCCCAAATTTCTACGTATCGCTTCTTCCAATCCTGCGGCAGGAACGAAGACTCTATCACTTCCTTCACTTTCCCGCCCGCACCCGCAAACTTCGCGTAAATATTAAGAACCGCCCTTTCCGGCAAGTTGAGCCCCGTGGCGAAATTGTCAAAATCTGGTTTAGCGATTTTTCTGTTTCTGCCATTCAAGGTGAGCGCCAACTCGTCTGCGTCATCTGGAAATACCAGATTTACATTAACCAGGTCATAAGCTGGTGAAAGAGAAATAGTGTGATCCGTATTATGAGTCAAGGAAAAGTTCATAGCGTGATCGGACTCAAGATAATCCTCATCGTAGGTAAACGTATAACCTTCGTCTGTTTCTTCAAGGTAACCTGCCAGGCTTTCCCTGTAATAAACGTACGCTTGCTTGACCATGACTTTAAGAGTTGAAATCAACCACCCCTACTTCTTTACCAAATAATGACAGTACTTGGTTAACCTTATCCAACCGAAGTGTTTTCTTACCTTGTTCTAAATCACGGATAAAGCGTAAACCAACTCCGGCTTTGGAAGCGAGCTCCTCTTGCGTCAATCCGACAGCCTTTCGCCTTTCTTTCAGAAATATTGAGAAATTAGACATTTTATACCCTTTATGATATAAAAATAACAAATATTGAGATATTATACCATATCGGGTACAAAACTTATTTTTGTTAATTATTTTATACCCGATCGGGATTTAATGTCAAGCTTAAATAAATGGGCTGTGTAACGTCACGGCCGTCGTCTGTTTCAGGTCTATTAAGTGGATTAATAATTGATAAGATCCCCGCACGAAAAAATTATTCAGGGCTACCTGTTTGGCTTATAAATGCCGATATCTAGTTTACACCCGCAAAAACCAGCGAGGTGCAATTACCCCCAAAACCGAACGAATTGGAAAGGACATATTTCAAATCGTAGTTGCTTTTCCATGCAGAAACAGGCGCAGTGTTCGTACCATTAATAGGCTCACTGACATTCAAACTTGGAAACAATTCCGAATGGATAATACTCAAAATGCTGAAAATAGCCTCCACTGCACCCGCTGCACCCAGGGTGTGCCCCGTAAATGATTTCGTGGAGCTGTAAGGAGGCATCCTGTCAAATAACGCCCCTATTCCGAAGAATTCGACCTGATCGTTGTTCTGTGTACCGGTTCCATGGGCATTGACGTACCCAATTTGAGAAGGAGCAATCCCCGCCGACCGTATCGCTTCGCGCATGCAGCGGATCGCTCCGGTCGCTTCATCAGACATTGCCGAAGGATGATGCGCATCATTCGCATTACCGAAACCTGCCACTTCCGCATATGCCTTCTTCCCTGCCGCCAGTTCTTCGGCTTCCAGTACCAGATAAGCTGCGCCTTCGCCCAGGTTCAGGCCGTCGCGGTTCACATCGAATGGCTTACAAGGCGATTCAGACAATATTTTTAATGCATTGAAACCGTTGACCGTGTATTTGGCCAGACTATCCACGCCGCCTACGATCGCCCTCTTCACCCTGCCCGAACGGATCAGCCGCGCGCCTAGCATAATCGCATTGGCGGACGACGAACAGGCCGTGTTAATGGTATCGGTAAAACCTTTGATACGATAGCGTTTGATGAGCTTCAGCGTATGCGCCGAGCATCCGTAAGATTCCAGGTATTCAGAGCCTTCCGATTTATGGTTGGCATCCTCGTAAAGCTGGTCGGTGAGGCACATGCCGCCTACGGTACTGGCGGAAATCAATGCCGTGTCAAGCGAAGAAAGCTGTCCCGGCGTCAACGCGGCATCGGCAATGGCTTCGCTGAAAGCTTTGTCGGCCAGCAGGCACGTGCGCGTGTAACCGTTGGAAGTTTCGAGTTGCTGTAATGTTTTGAGCTCCCCGTTGCTGAGCTTGACCTCGCCAAAAGGCAGCTGTGAAGCGTACAAGGATTCGAAAAAAGCAACCTTACCGATCCCCGAACGCCCACCGCGCAAGCTCTCATGATTCTCCGCTACATTGTTGCCAATGGCCGAAATCATGCCCATACCAGTCACCAACACCCTTCCCATTGAAAATTAAGCGGCTTTTGTGTGCGCGAGAATATACTCGGCCATGTGGTTTACATCGACCAGGATCTTGCGCCCCTCGGCCGGGTTATTGATTTTGATACCATATTCTCTTTCGAGCAGCACCACCAGCTCGAGAGAGTCGATCGAGTCCAGGCCCAGATCACCGCCAAAAAGCGGTTCGTCGTCTTTGATATCGGCAGGATTGATGTCGAGCAGGTTCAGGTATTGTACAATTTGCCCTTTCAGAATGGGCTTCAAGCTTTCTATGTCCATATTGATTTGTTAATCTCTTCTAGTAATCACCGGTTACAGCCTGCGAACCGGCCCGGGGAATTTCAAACTTAAATAATTCTTTCCAACCGCAGCTTAAAATATGTGCCCAATTGACAAAACACTATAAAAATGCCCAGAAAAGCGAACACCGTCCGCAGATCCTGCCAGCTGCCGCCTTTGAGAAACAATACATAAAAGCCTTCCAGGCACCAGTGCAACGGTGAAAAGTTGCTGAAAAACTGCATGAAACCCGGCATCACGAACGTTGGCACCAGTATCCCTCCTATCGCCCCGAAAATGATAATAGATATGGCGCCAAACCCATTAGCCTGCTGCTCGGTTTTGGCAAATGCGCCGATCATTAAAGCGTAACTCACGGCCGCCATACTGCTGATGAAAATCACGGCGATAGTCGCAATGATATTATCCGGCACGCTAAGTTTGGGCAAACCTAATTTGGGTAAAATCCATACGCCCATGGAGAATGTGAGTGCGACCTGCAATGCGGCTACGATCACGTAAATGGCCATTTTACTAAACATCACCACCATGAATGTAGTCGGCATGGTTTTCAACCTGAGAAAACTGCCGTTAATGCGCTCTTTCACAATGTTACTGCCCAAAGAGACTACCATGAAAAACATGGCAAAAATGGTCCAGGCAGGCACATTATGCTGGGTGGAATTGGGAATGGCAGTGGAATTATTGTTACGCGCGACGATCTGGTCGATGCCCACGCGGTTGGAAATCATCTTATCTTTCAGCTTAGCAGATCTTTCGGCAATATCCATGTTGGCATACATGCGGTCGATCATCAGCGAGTTTTCGATCACGCTCATATAGGACTGGATCACGCTCATGACCGAGTAGCTGTAATTTTCCTGCAAAACCGGGTCGTTATAAAAGGAAAGCCTGGGCATTGACACCTTCTCCCGGGCCGTCGTGTCGCGTTCAAGGCCCAGATCGTCCATCAAAATGGTACTTACATCTTCAGCATTGCTTTCTAGCCCGGCCGAAAACGTAGCAGGAATGTACAATGCGATCATTTTCCCCCTGGACAATAATTCCGACTTCAACGATTCCTGCGGGAGCGCATCCTGCGAATCGATCTTAAACAGCCCGGATTTTGTCAGCAACTCGACCAGTTTCTTTCCCTCTTTACCATCGTCATGGTTGACCACCAGAAGCGGAATCTGGTTCTCATTCACCATTTTATAAGCACTATCCTGAATGATGGTGATGATAAAAACCAGCAGTAAAGGCATCAGAAACATCAAAGCCAGCCCTACCTTGTCATTGATAAGCAGTAGCAGTTCTTTGCGTAATGATGCGTATAACTTAAACATAGGCTTTAATCGCGGTATGCCTCGCCAGTCAGATTAATGAACAATGTTTGCAGGTTGGGCACCTCGTGCGCGGTTTTCAAATGCTGCAAGCCTCCTGTCGCAATGACCTTTCCATGGTCGATCAGCGCGATATTCTTGCAAAACTCTTCTGCTTCCGACATATGGTGCGAAGTATAGATGATGGTCGTCCCAGCGTGGTTGATCTGCTGTAAATAACGGATAATCGCATTCCGGCTCTGCACGTCCACACCTACCGTCGGCTCGTCGAGAAAAAGGATATCCGGCTCATGAATAATGCCGATCGCCAGGTTCACACGCCGTTTCATGCCGCCAGAGAATGTCCCGACCTTCTTATCGGCCGCTTTTTCAAGGCCTAATACTTGCAGCAAATGCTCGCGGCGCACTTCCAGTTTCCTTTTGGGAAGATTATACATTGCGCCGAAGTAATCGAGGTTCTGGCGCGGGGTCAGTTCCTGGTAAAATGCATATTCCTGAGGCACGAAACCGATCCGGCTCTTTCTCTCAGCATCGGAATATGGCCTGCCGTTGTTTAGAAACTGCACTTGGCCGGAAGAAACGGGGATAATGCCACAAAGAATGGAGATCAGCGTCGTCTTACCGGCTCCATTCGGGCCCAGTAAACCAAATACGTCCGATTGCATGATGTCCAGCGAAACGTCGGACAAGCTATCCTCCTGGGCGGATTTATAACGCTTATACACGCCCCTGATCGCAATACACACCTGACCCGCCATACCCATCCGCACTATTTACCCAGTTTCAGGCTGGAAAGCTTCTGAAATGCCTCCTTCTCCACCAGACGGATTTCCAGCATCATATCGGCAATTTCTTCGAAGTCTTTCTGTTCGGTCAGGCGGCCTTTGTACACGCCCGCCATTTTAATGGCACTTGCACGCCACATATCGCCGGCCTTGGTAAAATCTTCCGAAACATTGGCCACGCGGTCGTCCTGCAAGTAGGCTGCGGCCTCTTCCAGGAATGCACCGTAAAGGAAACGAAAGCCTCCGCCGCCTGTACCGATTTCCTCCTGCATGCGCACGATCTGGCCTAAGTAAAGGCTCGCTTTACGTAAACCGAGCTTGTCGCGCCATTTACGGACGTGGTTGGAAGTGTGCCTGATCCCGTTCACCCCCGCGAAATTGCCGGGAATGCTCAGCATATCCCGCACATTACGGCGAATCCCGGTCACGATGCCTTTGCGGATCATGTCCTGGGTAATGGGTTTTATTTTCTCCGGAAAGTAAATATGTCCCTTGGGCGCGAGCGGGCCCTGCGCAAAACGTACACGCGAGAGTTCTTCTTTGGAAAGAGAGGTCACATCTTCCATAACCGGGTCGCTGACCAGGTAGCGGCCATTTTCTTCGCCGAAAACAATGAGGTTATGTGCGTTGAAATGGAAGCGGTATTCTTTAGGAAAGTAAGTCAGGTGAAAAACGCCCACCTGACAGCCAACCGGCACGCCTTCCTTTACTTTCTTATCCAGAAACGCCTCGGCCGCCGCAGGATTTGAGAATTTCTTGCGGGTTACCTCTACGCCCAGCGACTTGCAGGTGCGTTTGAAGATCGCCCCGGGCATGGTCCGAAATGAGATGGCCGGGCCGTTATTGACCGTCAGGAAAGGTATTTGTATATAAAACAAGCCCGAGCCCATACCGAACGCCAACGGCTCGGTCATGAAATCCAGGCCATGATACCTCAGCAATGCCGTGGTAACCCCGTTTTCGCAATGAGCTGTCTGGACGTGATGGAACTCATCCGTTTGACTGTCAATATTCACTGGTTCAACCTTTAAAATTTTTCAACTCGTCCACAGTGATATCGAAAGCCCTGGCATATTTTTCCAGTTTTCGCTCGCTGAGACCTTTAAAAACGGATGGTTTGAAATGCCGTTTGATAAAAAAGGGGAAGATCCCCGTGTAACCCGACAGAACCGGCAAATCCATCAGGCGAAGTTCCATAAAATAGTATACCGGGCTTTTTTCACCGTTGGCTACTGCCCTGCGCGCCTCTTCCACCCGCTCGTTCACCTCTTCCCACGCGCTGTCGAGCGCCTGTTTTTTCACATCCCATCCTTTACTCAACGCGGTTTCGTACTTACCGTCCTCATTTTTGACGTAGCATACTTCCCGGGTAAATTTGTCGAGCGCGCCGGGGTCTTGCGGCAGGTCTTCCTTTTTCATGGTATGGGCAGCTTTTGTATGGTTTCAGCACACAGTGAGCAGGCAGAACATGTACGAAAAGCGCGAACTTTCCGGCACTGCCAGCAATATTTTCTCGCCCTTTTTCAAAGCCCCGCTGTTGAACACCTCTTCGAGCATCATATAAATGGAGGCCGCGCCTACATTGCCTTTGGTGACGAGGTTGGTGTACCATTTTTCTTTGGCCACCGGCATACCGTTCTCTTTGAAAAATTCGTCGATTTTGCTTTCGAAGAAATAGCTTGACAAATGCGGCAGGAAATAGCTCACATCGTCCATAGTTATTCCTTTTTTAACCAGAATATCTTTGAGCTTGGCGAAACCTAATTTAACAATTTTTTCACCTAAAAGCTTCACATCCTGCTTGATACTGAATATAGATTGCTCCTTGATTTCCTCGGCAGTGTAATCCTTATAGCTTTTCAAAGTGCCGTCTTCGAGCTTCTCGGCACCCATATACATACAGGCCTCGATCTCGTTGGCATAAGAGCAACCTTCAATCCAATCGATTTTCAGGGAGATTCCTTCTTTATTCGGGGTCGGCTCTACGAGGAATGCACCCGCACCGTCGGAGAGCATCCAGCGCAAAAAGTCCTTTTCAAATGCGAGGTAAGGGTTCTTTTCGAGCTTTACCAACTGCTGCACTTCGTCTTCGAACTGGTCGGCGCGAAGCACCGTCGAAAGCCGTTCCGAAGCACAGGAAACCGCTTTTTGTTTTTCGCCCAGCTTCACCGCCATGTACGCGTATTTGAATGCATGCATCCCTGCGCAGCAAACGCCCGAGGGCGATACTACTTCTATGGATGCCGCTTCGGGCAGGTTACCGTGTACCATCGAGCCGTGCGAAGGCATCAGTTGGTCGGGGCTGGACGTGGCGCAGCTTAGCAAATCCATCTGGCCGATCTCGCCCGGATTATTCCTGAACAGGTCTTTAATGGCAAGGGCCGCCATTTCCGCATTGGTGTGCGTAGGCGTTCCGTCTTTGCGCAATGCATAATACCGGTTTTTAATACCGTTATTGCGCAAAACAATGGCTTTTGATTTGGAAGGTTTTCCGTTGATGTATCCTAAGTATTCTTCCATTTCCTCATTGGAAACGGACTCATTCGGTAAAAACTTGGCAATCCTTGTAATATATGCTTCTGACATTATGATTTGGTTTCTACACCACAAAAGTATTCTTTTTTCTTCTTAATCGCATTGGCGGTGAACGGGGCGATCAGTAACCGGTAAACCGTGACCAGCACCGGCGCTACCATAAAAAGCGCAACGAGCAGGTAATATTTGAAAAAACCAACCAGCCTTTTCCGCTTTTCAGGCGTGGTCCCCTTCGTTTTGATCAACTTTGCCCAGATCCTGAACAGCTTCTTGGCCCGCCCCTCGATAAACAGAATATCCGTGGGTATGTTAATAAGGCCTGTGGCCATGATTTCTTTCTGTAAACCGGCATACTCCCGGTTGTCGTATGCCTTTTTGACGATCGCTCCGAAACGGGAGGCGCCTTGTATGTCCTCATCGCTCACGCCCGGTTTGGGGAAAATGCCCCACTTGCGGTCTTTCCGGCCGGTAAGCATCCAGTGCAAAATGGTTACCGCGCTGACAAGGTTCGAAACACGGTCCATCAGCGGAATATTCCCTACCAGCTTCCCGCCCGCGTCGGCGATCAGCTGCTTAATGCTTTCCTGCGAGTTGAGCCACATATTCCGCCCACCTATCACCGTCACGATGGGCGTGTCCCTGACCCTGGCTTTAAAGCCGGGGTCGTGCAGCAACGATGTTATCGGCAGCGACGGCGACAGGAACCACGGCTGGTAACCCAACACGATTAAATCGTAACGCTCGGCACCGAAATGAAGCGGTTGGAGCTCGATCGGGTCTTCTTGCACGCATTCCGGCATTTTGTCGAAAAACTCGTCTGAAGTCCAGGGGAATACAAAGGGTTTGGCCGGGAAAATCTCTAATCGCTCTACTGTTTCAGGCTCGAACGGTTTCAGGAACTGTTCGATAATTTCATTCAACTGACCTGACTGAGAGTAGTTTACAACTAGTATATTTTTCATTGATCGGCAAAAATCCTGTTAATGCATTCCTATTTGAGATCCGATTCTTTCAACACCTTCGAATCCTTCGCATAATCGGCGATGACGTTTTTAAGGTCGGTATCGAGCTTGTCGTAGCCCGAAACGACGGCCTGTTTATCTGCATCTATTTCCTTATTATATTTCAAAATCCCGGGCGCATGCTCCTGTACCGCCAGGCGCAGGAAACGGAACTCGGTATTGCCAGGATTGCTTTTGATCTCGTCTTCGAGCAAACTGGCCCCTTTTTTGAAGGTCTTCACCTTGCCTCCTACCCCTTTTACGAAACCGGCCTTTTTCATCGTCAATGCCCCTTTGTAAGCATTCACCTTTGACGACGACTTTTCACCTTCCAGCTTCGCGAGTACCTTATCGATGGACGCTTCCTCTCCGCTGGACAATGCTTTGTAATAAACTCCCTTGTCGATCTGCGCATGGGCTGTAACAGCCGCAAGCAAAACAAGGCAAACCGCTACCATTCGCTTCATAACAATCGATATTTACGCATTCGGGATCTAAAACGATCGGGCATCAGGCCTTTTTCCTGCATTCCAGAATCGTGTGATAACTGTCGCCAATCAGCGGATAAGTATTAACAACTTCAAACCCAGCCTGGCATACCAGCTCCTTCATCACACCGATCCTGTACATCTTGCTATTTCCATTGGCCATGATGGTGAAATACAAAGATGTCGCCACCAGGCTATAATGTGCAGCAGGATAATTCTGGTTATCAAAAAATGGTTCCAGAATATACACGGTGGTGTTTTCAGAAGCTGCCTGAAAGGCGTTCTCCAATATCGCCACGATCTGTTCTTTTGAAAAGCAATCGAGAAACTGGCTCATCCAAATCACATCGGCTCCTTGCGGTATTTTTTGCGTGGTATCCAGCAGGTTGATCGCATGGAAATCGATCCGGTCGAGCAGGCCGCGCTCGGCGGCGTTCGCGCGCGCCACATTGAGCTGCACCGGCAGATCGAGTATTTTAATCCTCACATCCGCATCATGGTCACAGCATGCAAACGACCATTTCCCCGTGTTGCCGCCGATATCGAAAAGCATTTTAGGCTTTTTGGCGAAGACGATTTTCAGCGCGTCGGGAAATGCATTGTCGGAATAATAATGGTCGAACTCGAACCATGAAGTTTTAGCGGGCTCGGGCAATATCGAGAGTCCTTCGTAGATCGTCGGCCAGTTACCAAGCTCTTTAAGGCCTTCGGGCTTGCCGTTGACGATGCTTTCGGTCATGTGGCTCGCGCCCAGGTAGCACACGTCTTTCATGAAATTCATGTTGACGCGCGTCATTTCGTCCTTCAAGAGGAAGAAACCTATTTTACTGATCCTGACAACATCATTCTCTATTTCCACCACGCCCAGAATTTCCGCCGCTTCCAGCAAGAGGGTCACACCGTATTCCGAGACATTCACATTTTCGATAATGTTGGCAATGCTTACTCCCTTGCGGTTTTCGCTGATGTACTGCAAAATGCCCAGATCCCTGAGGGCCACCACCGACTGGAAGTACATCGGGCCAAACGCGATCTTCTGTGCTTCATACTTGGCTTCAATAGCCGACAATTCTTTTTTCATTGTACGCTTTAATTGTTCCCTGATTGTTCGGAAGAGGGTATCATCCGATCCTTGTATCTCCTTCTGTATTTTGCTTTTTTCAGATCCTCTTCATGCCACACAATGTACTTGCCCATCGTACCGCGGAAGCGTTTGAAAAAACCTTCCTTATCCGATAGTTTCACAAAGCCTTCCTTCATGATTGCATTGCTATGGTCGGCCTTGGGCTCGTATACATTTAAAGTTTTGACCGTGTCGATCACCGTCGGCAGCAGGCCTATCGGAAGCTCATACTTTTTGATGAACTTTCTCATATAACTCGTCTGGATGGGATCGGTGGAAAGCGCAATTTTCGAAAAGCCCAAGTCTTTTGCAAGGCGGTAGGAATAATATACATTCTCCGTGCTGTGCTCTGCCTTTTCTTCGGTAAACAGATGCTCGCGGGGAACACCCAGCGCTTCGGCGTAGTTGGCCATTACGCGGCTCTCAATATAAGGAGTAGCCACAGCCCCGCCCGAAAAGATGATATTTTTGGTATAACCTTTCGAATACAGATAATGGGCCCAATGAATGCGAAGTTGCAGCACCATGTCCCACTTGTCGCCATTGTAGGGAAAACCCGGAACGATAATCGCATCATAGGGAGCTTCCTTGGCCCCTTTCGTGAAAGCTTTTGCCGCCGAACGGTAGAGCATTTTACCGCAGCTTGTAAACAGCAGACATAGGAGCACCAGGAAAAACGAGTTGGCTATGCGCACGATAAGGGGTTGACGGTTTTTAAACAGTAAGCTGTGAACGTTCACCAGACTCAGGCAAACAGATCACAGCTTACAAAAGATATGATATGGTATCGGTAATTAATCTGAGCTCTAAAAATAAACAAATCTATTCACTTTTTAAGCCTTGAACGACTTGCTCCACTTTTTGTAAAGGCTCTTATCGATCTCCTGATTAATCTTGTAAACACCGCCGGCCCAGTAATTACGGAAACCGAAACCCCCTGCCTTACCTTCGACTTTTTCGGTGTGGATCACCTTCTTAGTGCCCAGGTCGATGAATGTAACCCAAGCCACCAGTTTCTCTGCGTTTTTATTGAGGCTTTCCACAACATAAACTATACCAACGCCATCCTTTTCGCTCAACGAATATTTGGCAACGGATTTTTTTACCTGATCTTCGGTGATGCTGTACTCGTCGTCGGTAATGTTCTTCTCTACGTTCACTGATTTGTTCAACGCGACCATATCCTCCACTTTCGATTTATACTGGTCGTCCTTCAGATTGAATGCTTTCTGCAGGGAAAATTTCTTAGGTTCAAGCTCGATCAGGTTGTTCCAGCTTACAATATGCTGGTTCTGAATCGCCTGCGCGTCCATGAAACCTGCTTTACCGATGTATTTGGCTTGCGTAAAATCAAGGCCCAGGAAAACCAGTTTGGTTTTACCAGCGAAGAGGTCAGCCATGGTGTTATCCGCCTGGGCAACAGCGGCGTTGAACAACACGAATGCGATCAGTAATAACTTTTTCATAACTCTGAGTAATTGGGAACGGTTGGTTTATTTCAGTTTTTTATCCAAAAATGCCGCCAGGGACTTGCCTGCTTTCGCATAAGATTCAGCAATGCGGACGCCGGTATCGAAGTCAAAACCACCGAACTGGCCGCCCGGAACATTTCTCATTCCAATTTCAGCAACTTTATTGGATTTGTTGGCTGATTCGACCAGGTCTATTTCAAAATCGACATAGGCATTCTTGCGCATCACACCTACGTTGAAACCGGGCTCCACAAATTTGGTTTTTACAATGAGGGTGTACTGTGCGTCCGGGCGGGCGGTAACAGCCGTCAGACCTTTGTCTGCCATGCCTTTGTTGAACAACTCCTCGAACTTGGGCTCGTAACGTGCCTTGCGGTCTTCGACCCAGGCCTTTTTCCAGGCATCGCCTTTACCGGCTTCCTTAGCATTGTACTCGGCTGATTTTTTATCAAGGTACTCTTGCTCAGTGGCGAATTTACCTACTCCAAACTCCGAATAATCGTACTCTACATTGACGGTTTTCTGGCCCGACAACACGCTTACATCACCGGAACGGAGATCGACGCGCTGGGCGAGGGCTGCGTCCCCTGCGAGGAACGAAATCGCTATGGCTGACGCATAAATGAACTTTTTCATAGTAGTAACTTTATCTTTAATGGTCACAGAGGGGTCAAATATAGATCAATTTTTCAGGTTTGCGTTTCTCCTGTTTGTAGATCCGGAAAGTTAGTTCTTCAGCGGTTACGAAAGTTAATGCGGGCGATACGCGGAGCCTGGATTTGAACAACGAATGCATGGTTTCCTTGAATGCGGACGTCTGCAACTGCATCGGAAGCACCACGGTAATCTCGTCGTTCCCGAACTCGTTTTTAGATACGACCACCTGGTACAAATCGATTTCTTTCACCGCATCCAGCACGTCAAACAATGCCGGTGGGAATATGGTCGTACCCTTGAACTTGATCATCTGCTGCTTGCGCCCGACCACCGGACCCAGGCGCGGGCTTGTGCGCCCACACGCGCAAGGCTCATAATAGACATTACAAAGATCGCCGGTTTTGTAACGCAGCAGTGGCATACCCTCCACACCCAGCGTCGTCACGACCACCTCGCCAAGCTCGCCGTTTTCCACTGTATTACCTTCTTCATCGACCACTTCCAGGATCAGCAGGTCCGGGTTCAAATGCCCGCCTTTGCCTTCACCGCATTCGGTAAACGCAGCGCCCATCTCCGTGGAAGCGTAGGTTGAATACAGTTTCACATCCCACTGCGAGGTAATGCGCTTGCCCAGTTCATTCAAAGAAAAATCCGGGTTACGGATCGGTTCTCCAATGCAGATAATGGATTTAATGCTCGATGCGGCATAGTCAATATCATTGGCTACGGCGTAGTCGATCAGGCGGGGAATAAATGAAGGGATAGCGATGATTACCGTCGGCGAAAACCGCTGGATCGACTCCCATTGCAGAAATGGCGCTCCTGGCCCTACGCGGATCATTCCCGCGCCCATTTTGCGCGCGCCCATCCAGTAGGCAAGCCCGGCCATAAAACGGCGGTCGATGGTCGTCATCAGCTGGTAAATATCGTTTTCCGTGCCACCAGCGCAACGGAATGACTCTGACTCGTTGGTCGCCAGCCTTTCCACGTCCGAATCGGTCAGGTAGAATGCCACCGGATCGCTGAGCGTGCCCGAAGTGGTCACAAAATCGGTAATGCGGCTTTTGGGCACACACAGGAAGTCGTCGTTATATTGTGCGAGATCGTCTTTGGTCGTAAACGGCAGCTGCGCCAAGTCGGCCACTGTTCTGATCGCGTCGACATTGATATTCTTTTCGCGAAACAGGCGCTTATAATAGTTCGAATAGTTGGACACGTGCAGCAAGAGCTGCTGCAATGCGGGCTGCTGTGTTTCGGGACTCATGGCAATCAAAGGTTGGTATGGAAAATCTGAATCAGGCATTAACGCTTGCCCAGCTTGCTTTCGGCTATCCGCTCCCGGATCGATTTCTCCTCGTTCAAGGACGAAACTTCGTGTTTCAAAGCCTGCTCGTAATAACCGATCGCTTTGCTGAAATCACCTTTTTTCTGATGATACTCGCCGAGAAAAAAATACGGGAGGTAACTCTGCGCATTGTTCGCGATGAAATTCTTCTCGTCCTGCGGCGTCAACGAAAGCGGCGTATCCAGCATCATATATTTAGTGATTTTCTGTCTCACTGATTTAAATGCCTCAAACTTTTTATAGTCCGCCGATTCCAGGAACGGATCGCGGTCGATATCCAGCGAATCAAACGATTGAAAATGACCTTTTTGCGCAAAAATGCGATTCAAATCGTATCCTACGAACTCCCCTAGCTGGTAGGGCGGCGCCGAAATCCAGAACTCCTTTCTGGCAGGTTTGAAAACAATCCCGTGGTGGGCGATGAGCTGATTCAGTAACTTGGAATTACCATAACCGATAAATTTGTCATCGACACCCTTCTGGTCACGCAGAATGGCAGCAGCCTGGTTAACGTCCATCGGATACGAACGGCCCATCAGCTGCGTCATCCTGTCGAAACGTGCTTTCGAATCCGTATCGCGGATATTGTTGATATTCACCGAATCCTTGATAAATGCATTGCTCTGGTAGTGGTTTGCACAAACCAGCGCATCCTTACCCGAATCGTACACGTCCATCTTCTGCGGCGACTTTTCGATGATCACCGCCTTATCGTCCGCCGCTGAGCCGATCAACAGTGATTCGGAAACGAAAGTCTCGCTTTTCGAAGCGATTTTGCGGGCCTCTTCAATGCTGCCGGCATATTGCAGGATTTCCCTCGCCAGAATAGATATGGGCTCTTTCGCAGCAAATGGGATATCCGATTTGGAAGCATTTAATGTGACGGTAATACCCTTTTCATTAATCCCCGAAACCACGCCCGTAAGTCCCGCCCATGCGTACGAAGCAAATTTGTAGCCCTTGTCAGGGTTCATGAAAACAATGAGCTTATCCTCGGCAAATGCATCGCCCATATAAAAGTCGAAATTACGGGCAATGAGCAGCGTAGAATCCTTGGTAAGCGAATGGTTGACAGCGAACGACGTGCAGCCAACCATATTCAGATCCGTGAGCGCGTGGCCGATATCGTGCGCGGCATGGTAGTTGAGAATCCGGTAATATTTGGGACCAATGTAGTTGAACTGGTCTGAAAATGACTGAGAGACACCGTAGATCTCCTGCTGGTTTTCCAGAGGAATGTATTTGTAAATATCACGGTTGAACCAACCTACAAAACCTTTCAGTACTTGCAGGAACATAGCGCTTGGGATCATTTCCTTGATCTGCCCCACAAAATGTACCTCCTGTTTTTCCATCAGCTCTTCGGCCAGGATGCCGTAAATAAGCCCGCGTTCGTACGGAGCGCCTTCCAGGTACATTTCCCAAATGCCGTGCTCGTTCTTCCGTAACCAGTTGTTACCCACCCGGTAGTGGTTCTCGCCCACTTTCTCACGCTTGTAACTTTCGACAGTTTTAGTACTTTCAAGCTCCGGCTTCGGGACACGGATACGCCAGATGAATAATCCGAATAGTATTCCGATGATCAGAAGAAAGATGGAGAATGCTTTGAGCGCCGAACGCAGGACTTTGTTTTTAGGCCACATAAAATCAGCAGACGGGCGCATACTGTGGCACCGCATCTGATGTCAAAATTAGCAATAAATGGGTATCGTTTCTATAAAAACCATTTCACCGGTATCGAAGCTGGGGCTTTGGCACATGGCGGAACCGTGGGAAGATTTGAAGACTATGCTCGATCTACCCGCTTCGGAAATGGCCGTACTGGAAGGTATTTCAAAAGAGAAACGAAAACAGGAATGGCTGGCTTGCAGGGTGTTGGTGAGGAACATGCTGGGAACCGGTGCTGTCATAGGCTACGACCAGGAACGCAAGCCGCACATTGTTGGATCGGAAATTGAAATTTCCATGTCGCATTCGGGCGAGTACGTATGCGTATACCTGCGAGAGGGTCCACCGGTCGGAGTTGATATCCAGCAATTGAAGCCGTCTATTTCAAAAGGCGCATTCTACTTTTTAAATGATGTGGAGCTGCAATGGGCCAATCTGGAAGATAATGTGCAAATGCATTTGATCTGGTCGGCCAAGGAAGCGGTATTCAAGTACGCAGGCGACGCTTCTATCGACCTGAAAAAACATATCATCATTCCGGCGTTTTCCGGCAACCAAAACGGCCGATTTGAAGTTAATCTGCAAAAAGATAATCTGTCGAAAGCGATACAGATTCAATTTGATACATTTGAGGATTATGTACTGACCTGGACCCTTTAACCAGCCCAAATCAACCACCTTAACCCGTTATGCATCGTTTCTTTACGCTCGTACTTGTACTGTTGGCCACCCGGCTTTTCGCGCAGACACCCGCCCTGTCGTCCAGCGAAATCTTTCAAAACATTAAAAAACTCGATGTGTTGGGCTCTGTGCTCTACATTGCGGCCCACCCCGACGATGAGAACACGCTCATGCTCTCCTATTTATCCAAGGATCAGCTCGTGCGCACGGGCTATCTCTCGCTTACCCGCGGCGATGGCGGCCAGAACTTGATCGGCTCCGAGCAGGGCTACAATATCGGCGTGATCCGCACACAGGAATTGCTGGCAGCCCGCCGCGTCGATGGCGCGCAGCAGTTCTTTTCCAGGGCATACGACTTTGGTTTTTCCAAAACGCGGGATGAAACGCTCAACTTCTGGGACCGGGACAAAGTGCTTGGAGATGTGGTATGGATGATCCGTAAATTCCAGCCCGATGTAATCATAACCCGCTTCCCGCCCGATCCGCGTGCGGGTCATGGTCACCATCAGACCTCGGCATACCTGGCCGAAGAAGGTTTCAATCTCGCCGCCGATCCAAAAGCCTATCCCGATCAGCTAAAATTTGTCAAAACCTGGCAAACCAAACGCTTGGTTTGGAATACTTTCACGCCCGGCTTTACCAACAAAGCACCGAGCGACGAGAAGAACCCGTTCATTTCCATTGAAATCGGCGGCTATAACCCGGTTTTAGGCAAATCGTATACGGAAATAGCCGCATTGAGCCGCAGCCAGCACCGCAGCCAGGGTTTCGGAAGCGCCCCGCAGCGGGGCGATCGCGTCGATTACTTCCTTCATAAAGTGGGTACTCCTGCTCAAAAGGGCCTTTTTGACGGTATTGATGTGAGCTGGAAACGGGTAAAAGGAAGCGAGAAAGTGCATGCGCTGATTGTCGCTGCGATTAAGAATTATTCGGTAAATAAACCATCAGCCTCTGTTCCGGAGCTTTTGAAAATCAACGCAGAGCTGGACAAACTGGATGCGGACAATATCTATGTCAAAACCAAAAAAGAGGAAGTAAAAGACCTGATCCAGCAATGCGTCGGGCTTTGGTTTGAAACAAATCCGAATGACTTTTCAGGAGTTGCAGGCGATGAAGCGCGTATTAATATTGGCATCGTAAAACGGTCGGATTACCCTGTGAAACTGGTTTCACTGCGTTGGACGGGTAAATCGGCCGACAGCGTTTTGAATCTGGCTTTGGGAAGTAACGATATGAATACATTTCCCAAAAAGACATTACTCCCAGCCAACTTAAAAATCAGCCAGCCCTACTGGCTCGAAAAGCCGATCGAACGCGGCATCTTCCAGATCGACAACCAGCAGGATATCGGCTACCCCGAAAACAGGCCGGAAACGAAAACGAGCTACAAATTCGAAATCGGCGGACAGGAATTTGTATATGAAAGGCCATGGGTTTACAAATCGGTCGATCCGGCGGAAGGCGAGATTTACCGGCCGTTTGAAATCCGGCCGCTCGTGACGACCACCATTACCGAACCTGTTTTCATATTCCCTTCCATGGAGGCCAAAACGGTGAATATCGTTGTGGAAGCGCAGCGCAACAATGTAAAAGGTACCCTGAAACCCGAAATTCCGGCAGGCTGGAAAGCCGGTCCAGAATCGGTTGAATTCAACCTGACCAACAAATACCAGCAGCAGTATTTCTCGTTCGTCGTCACGCCGCCGGCCGGTGACCAGGAAGCGGTGATCAAAGCAGTGGCAATTGTGGATGGCAAGAATTATGATAAATCAGTTAAAACCATCGCTTACCAGCACATTCCGAGCCAGACGCTATTTCCGGAGTCAGCAGCCAAGCTGGCGAAAATCGATGTTAAAATCACGGCTAAAAACATAGGCTACATTGCCGGTGCGGGCGACGACGTTCCCACCGCATTACGGCAGATGGATTGCCAGGTAACCATGCTCAACGAGGCCGGTCTGGCGAAAGATCTGAACGCATACGATGCGATTGTCGTAGGCGTGCGTGCATACAACACCGAGGCATATCTGAACAATTATCAAGCAAAACTGATGGATTATGTCAAAAATGGCGGAACGATGGTCGTTCAGTACACCATCCCGGGCGGACAGAAGGTGAAGCAAATCGGCCCTTACAATATTGAATTAGGACGCGAGCGGGTGACCGAGGAAGATGCGGAAATGCAGTTTCTGCAACCGGAAAACCCCATTTTGAATCATCCCAATAAAATCACCCAAAAGGACTTCGATGGCTGGATCCAGGAGCGCGGGCTCTATTTCGCGCAGGATTGGGATAAGAAGAATTACGTGGCGCTTTTTTCAGCCCACGATAAGAACGAACCTGCCCGCGAAGGCAGCACGCTTTACGCACAATACGGCAAGGGCCACTACATCTACACCGGCCTCTCCTTCTTCAGGGAGCTTCCGGCGGGCGTAACCGGGGCATACCGTCTGTTCGCGAATATGATTTCAGTTGGCAGCACCAGGTAATGAACGTCGTTGGTTAAGAGTTGTCAAGTGTGGTCAGGATTAGTCAAGTGTAGTCAGGTATTGTCAAGAAATTGTCAGGGATTGTGAGAAAGAGTATTTCTCAAATGCCTACACCTGACAATACTTGGCTACACCTGACCACACTTGACCACATCTGACTACACATGACAATAAATGACTACACATGACAATTTCAACCCCGTCAGTTACTTGACATTCTTTCGTCTGTTCCGCTGGAAATCTTCCAGTACAAAGCCACCTAGCCCCTGCAAATTGCTGTAATAGGCCCGGCCGTTATTGACCTGGGTGAAATTCTGCACGAATTGTTTCAGGTAGGGGTCGGTCGCGATCATAAATGTCGTTACAGGAATGTCGAGCCGGCGACATTGCGCGGCTAATGTGAGCGTTTTATTGATAATCTTGCGGTCGAGGCCAAAGCTGTTTTTATAGTAGCGGATACCTTCTTTCAGGCACGTCGGCTTACCGTCGGTGATCATGAATATCTGCTTGTTGCGCGTCTTTTTGCGGCGTAGAATGTCCATGGCCAGCTCCAAACCGGCTACCGTATTGGTGTGATAAGGTCCTACTTCCAGGTACGGCAAATCTTTGAGCTGGATTTGCCAGGCATCATTTCCAAAAACGATAATATCGAGCGAGTCCTTGGGATATTTGGTCCGGATCAGCTCTGCCAATGCCAATGCCACCTTTTTGGCAGGGGTAATACGGTCCTCGCCATAAAGGATCATCGAATGGCTGATATCGATCATGACCACTGTGGCAGTAGTAGTTTTCTGCTCGCGCTCCACTACTTCCAAATCGTTTTCCATCAGCATAAAATCACCGATCCCGTGGTTGACCTGCGCATTCTTGATGGATTCGGTCATCGAAATCTGGTCGAGCGTATCGCCGAACTGGAAATCGCGGATATCGCTGGTGAGCTCATCCCCCGCGCCCAGGTGAGGCGTATGGTGGTTACCGCCGGATTTAGACCTTTTCAGTTTACCAAAAATCTCGTCCAGTGCGCTCTTGCGAATGCTCTTCTCGGCTTTCGGCGTCATAATAAGCCTACCCTCGCCTTCCTGCTTTTCTTCGGTCACATAGCCTTTCTTTTTAAGGTCTTCGAAAAAGTCGCCGATGCCGTACGAATCGTTGGTGAGGTTATACTGGCGATCGAGCTGGCTTAACCACGACATGGCCTCGGAAACGTCGCCCGAAGTCATCAGCAGCAGCTGTTGAAATATATCAAACAACTGATCAAACTTGCTGTTGGGCCCTTGCTCGGGCGGAATGTATTTCGTGAAACGATGTCCTCGCATATCAACAGGTATTGAAAACAGACGGCTACTTTCAAATGTAATCGAAAGTAGCCGTCAAGTCATTAAACAAATTTCGAACTATGCCTCTTCTGTGCAGAATTCTTCGAACGCCATTTTCAGGTGTTCAGCGATCATCTGAGCCGAACGACCTTCGATGTGATGACGCTCTACGAAGTGGATCAGCTCACCGTCTTTAAACAGCGCTACGGCCGGCGAAGACGGCGGATAAGGCAAAGTGTACTCACGCATTTTAGCGGTAGCTTCCAGGTCAGCTCCTGCAAATACCGTTGCCAGGTGATCAGGCTTCACGTCACTGCTGGCCAGCGCTGCCCGTACACCCGGACGTGCAGCACCTGCCGCACAGCCACATACCGAATTGATCACTACCAAAGCAGTTCCTTTGGTATTTTGCATGAAGTTATCGACTTCCTCAGCGGTTGTCAGATCCTGAAAACCGACATTTACCAGTTCGGCTTTCATCGGAGCCACTAATTGTGGTGGATACATATATATTAATGTTTAAAAGTTGTTGTTACTGTTTTGTACTTCGGCTTTCGGCAATCGGCCGTCGGCTTTTGGTGTTACATCGGCTGTCGGCTTTCGGTAGTCAGCTATCAGCTCTAAAATATTGATAACCGAAGTTTATCATAAAAGAGCCGACGGCCGATAGCCGACCGCCGAGGTCTTACATAAACCCCAGTTCAAGTTTCGCCTCTTCTGACATCATTTCGGTCGAATACGGCGGATCGAAGGTCAGCTCCACGCTCACATCGTTCACGCCTTCCACTTCGCGGATCTTCTGCTCCACTTCCCCGGGAAGCGTTCCTGCCGAAGGGCAGGAAGGCGACGTCAGCGTCATCGACACAAATACATTATTGATCGGAAACACTTTCAGATCATATATCAATCCCAGCTCATAAACGTCGACCGGGATTTCCGGGTCGTAAACCGTTTTAATGGCGCGGATCACTTCTTCTTTCAAATCTGCCTCTGACATCGCAAGGTCTATATTAAATGTTATGCATTCACTGATTTGGCTTGGAAAGCAAAGCCGTACGCTTTCATTTGTTTGAGCATTGCCGCCAGTCCGTTGGACCGGGTTTGTGCCAAATGCTGATGCAAACCGACTTTTTCCATAAAATACACATCGGCTTTGGCGATCTCCTCGGGAGTGTGTCCCGAAAGCACCTTCACCAGCATGCTTACCAGCCCGCGCACGATAATTGCGTCGCTATCCGCCTCAAATTTCAAAAGATCGCCATCCATGTAAGCATTCAGCCACACCCGCGACTGACATCCTTTGATAATATTATCCTCGGTTTTGTACTGCTCTTCCAACGGCGGGAACTGCTTTCCGAGATCGATAATGAACTCGTATTTACTCTCCCAGTCATCAAACAATTCAAAATCCGAAATTAGTTCGTCCTGTATTTCGTTTATGGTCATTGTGTAATTCTTTTTTTAAGCCGCTGCCGTGCGGGTTTCAACCCAGTTGATGAGTTCTTCGGCTTCCTCCAATCCTTCTTTTGAGACAACTACATTTCGTTCACCATCGTAGGCCATCGACAGGTGCAGAATGTTATAGATGCTATTAAATGCATCCAGGGCCTTTCGATCTATTTTACGAAGATTCTCCTGATACCATTCGGCACTCTTCCTTCCCTTCTTTCCTCCGATAAGAACATCTAATGCGATCAGGACACCGGAATATGCCGCATGTCCAGCCAGCTTAACATACTTCTTATCCTGGTAATATTTCCCCTCCTTCTTAGCCTTATCCCTGAGTAATTCTTTTGCATTATCAAGGTATCTTCTGGCTTCCTGCAAATTATCTTCCATAATGTGTACATAGTCTTAAAGGGATTAATGCCAGTAATTTAAAAAATTATCCCAACATCCGCTTCACCTTATGCAGCCCCTGAATGAGCTTATCAATTTCCTCGGTCGTGTTATAAACAGCAAACGACGCACGTGAGGTTCCGGTAATGCCGAAGCGGTTCATCAATGGCTGGGTGCAGTGGTGACCCGTGCGAACGGCGATGCCCTGCTGATCAAGCAAGACGCCGATATCCTGGTGGTGAATGCCGTCGATGACAAACGATAACACGCTTACTTTGTCCTTCGCCTGGCCAATAATGCGCAATCCTTCGATCTCTTTCACTGCTTCGGTGGCATAGGCTAACAATTCGTTCTCGTAAGCTGCAATATTCGGCTTACCCAAAGTATCTACATAGTCCAATGCAAACTTAGCAGCCACCACATCTGCGATGTTAGGAGTACCGGCTTCGAACTTGTAAGGCAGCTCATTATAGGTCGTTTTGGCGAAAGTCACTTCTTTGATCATCTCCCCGCCCCCGCGGTACGGAGGCATCGCATTCAGCAAATCGCGCTTGCCGTAAAGGATACCCATGCCGGTTGGCCCGTATATTTTATGCAGGGAAAGCGAATAGAAGTCGCAATCCAGGTCCTGCACGTCAATTTCAATATGTGAGCTCGCCTGCGCGCCGTCGATAAGCACTTTCGCGCCTACCGCGTGGGCTTTGGCGATAATTTCCTTGATCGGGTTGATGGTACCCAATGCATTGGAGACATGGACGACCGAAACGAATTTGGTTCTTTCCGTGAGCAGCTTCTCATATTCGTCCATCAAAAGCTCGCCCTGATCGTTGATCGGAATCACTTTCAGAATGCAGCCTTTCTCTTCGCAGAGCATTTGCCAGGGCACGATGTTGGAATGGTGCTCCATGGTTGAAATGATGATTTCGTCGCCTTCTTTCAGAAATTTCCGGCCGTAGGACGATGCCACCAGGTTGATACCGTCTGTTGTCCCATAGGTAAAAATGATTTCCTCCGGATATGCTGCGTTCAAAAACGCCTGCAAACGCTTCCGCGACTGCTCGAATGCCGATGTCGCTTTTTCGGCCAGATGGTGAATCCCGCGGTGTATATTGGCATTGTAATGCTCATAGTAACCCGACAGCGCGTCCAACACCAACCTAGGCTTCTGGGTCGTTGCAGCGTTATCGAAATAGACGAGTTGTTTGCCATTGACGACTTCGTTCAGGATCGGGAAGTCGTTGCGGATGGATGCGATATTGAGATTGTGGCTCATTGTGATTCGTCATTTAAGAAAAATACCCAACCCCAAAAATGGCGGTTGGGTACCAGGAAGTGTATTAATCGGGGGCCATAAGGCCCGTAAAAGCTATTTCGAAGCCAGCTTCTGCGTGATCACGTTTTCGAGGTATTCGCGAACCGAGTCGATCTTGATCTGCTGAACCACGTCGGCACAGAATGCGAACATCAAAAGCGACATCGCTTCCGATTGCGAAATTCCGCGCGAACGCATGTAGAACAATGCCTCCTCGTCTATTTGCCCGGTAGTCGTACCGTGCGAGCATTTCACATCGTCGGCAAAGATTTCCAGCTGCGGCTTGGTGTTCATCGTCGCGTCGGGCGACAATACAATGTTCTTACAAGACTGGAATGCATTGGTTTTCTGTGCATCCGGGCGAACGAAGATCTTTCCATTAAAAACACCTTTCGATTTATCGCGCAAAATACCTTTATATAGCTCGTTGCTTTCCGAATTTGGCTTCTGGTGGTCGGCAACAGTGTGGTTATCCACGTGCTGGGTGCCATCCGGGAAGTACAAACCGTACATATGCGCATCGCAATGCTCGCCGTCCAGAACGATGTTCAGGTTATTGCGTGTGAATTTGCCGTTCAGCGTTACAGTACCTGCATAAAAATGCGAGCGGTCGAGCATGCGCACTTGCGTGGTACCGATGTGATAGGCATTCTCGCTCTCGTTCTGTACTTTATAATATTGTACGTTAGCCTCTTCTGCCACATGAATTTCAGTCACCGAATTGGTGAACGAGCGCTGGTCGCCCAATGTACGGAACGCCTCAGCCAGCTTGACATGCGCGTTTTTACCTACCGAAATGATATTGCGCGGCTGGCTGCCCACATTCTTCTCGCGCGCATCGCTCACGAAGCGCAGAATAATCGGGTGCTCCACCGACTGGTTATCCGGAATATGGATAAACACGCCGTCCTGCGCAAATGCGGTATTCAATGCCGTAAATGCATCGCTGGCTTCTTTGGTAAGCTCGTTGAAGTACGACGCCACTTTCGCGGGATCGTTTTTGTAGGCATCTGCCAAGGAACTGATCGTGATCTGGCCAACTGGTGAAATGATTGCCGATAGTTCCGCATTGTAGCGGCCATTCACAAAGTACAGGATATTAGCCTCCTGCTTGGGAACTTTGAGATCTTCCAACTCGGCAAGGCCGATGGAGCTTTCTGCATTGAAATCGTAAGAAACGCTGATCAGGTCTCTTACATTACTATATTTCCACTCCTCGTGCTTGATCGTCGGGAAGCCTAATTGCTCAAAAAGGGCCAGTCCTGCGCGCTTTTTCTGGTGAAATTCAGAAGACGCCTCACCATTCATCACCGCCTCACGGGCATGGAAATCAGTGATCAGTCTGGTTTTTAAATCTATGGTCTCGTTACTCATCGATAATGGGGTATGGTGCTGTATGGGGTTAAGTTTTGTCAGACAATGCGCCTTTTACTTAACCAACCGCTTCAACTTCCGCTTTGATCCAATCGTAACCTTTTTCTTCCAGTTCAAGGGCGAGCTCCTTCGGTCCGGATTTCACGATGCGGCCTTTGTACAATACGTGTACATAATCAGGCACGATGTAATCCAACAGACGCTGGTAGTGCGTCACGACGATCGTCGAGCGTTCAGGAGAGCGAAGCGAGTTCACGCCCTCGGCCACGATACGAAGTGCGTCGATATCCAGGCCCGAATCTGTTTCATCCAGAATCGCCAGTTTCGGTTCAAGCACCGCCATCTGGAACACCTCATTACGTTTTTTCTCACCGCCAGAGAAACCTTCATTCAATGCGCGTTTCAACAGGGAGTCGTTCATACTCACCAGCTTCGCCTTTTCACGCACCATTTTCAGAAACTGGGCAGCGTCCAGCGGGCTTTCGCCTTTATATTTACGGATTTCGTTAACAGCCGTTTTCAGAAAGTTGATGGTCGTAACGCCCGGAATTTCCACCGGATATTGGAATGCGAGGAAAATACCTTCGGCGGCTCTTTCCTCAGGGGCCATTTCAAGGATATCTTTTCCATCAAAAACTACATTTCCGCCAGTAACCTCGTACTCTTCCCTTCCTGCCAACACCGAAGCCAAAGTACTCTTACCGGAACCATTGGGCCCCATAATCGCATGCACTTCACCCGGCTTGACTTCCAGATTGATGCCTTTTAATATTTCCTTACCTTCAATGGAGGCACGCAAGTCATTAATAGAGAGCATAACTGATTTATACTTAAAAGATAGTTCGTGGTAATTTCCCGCAAAAGTAATACGCATTAGCCGTAAATGAAAATGAGCGTCAATGTCTTAAACTGCGGGACACTCATTTTGTACAACCTTTTTAAGGAGCAGGATGTTCCCGCAGAGCAGATATTTATACCTTAAACGGTCAGAGAATAAACGGGTTGAAGAAAGGCCGGTTTTTAATTCCCGAAGAAACATTTACTTTGCGCCCCCAGCGTTCCAAACACTTCATTTATGGCTATTAATCCGATATCCGGGTTTCCCGTCGGTGTATCCTCCGAAACCGGCACTCTCAAAAGGCTCCTGATCCACAGTCCCGACCGTGGCCTGGGCAAAGTAGTACCCAGCAAGGCGCAGGACTGGCTTTTCGAGGACATCGTGCATCTGGATACCATGCGCAAGAAGGAGTATGATTATTATGTAAAGCTGCTTCTGTACTTTCTGGACCCCGAAAAGATTAAAGGCAAGCTTGCCGAAATCAACGACGACCCTACCCGCTCGTTCTTCATTCCGGGAACTGAGAAATATTTCGCTTCCGACCACGTGGTGGACATTCAGCGGCTGCTCGGGGACATTTTGGAAGATCCCAGTATCCGCATTAAACTCACCGCCGCCATTTGCGGGATCGAGCGCTGCTCCTACCAGACCCAGGAAGAGCTGCACCGCTTCGATGCGCACGAGCTGGCGCGTATTTTTATCTCAGGGTATTGTTCGGATAAAAGAATGCTTTTCGCGCCGCTGCCGAACCTGATTTTCACGCGGGACATCGGCATTGTAATCAACGACCACATCCTGCTCAACAAACCGGCCAAAGCGGCCCGCACGAGAGAATCGATACTGGCGCAGTTCGTATTCTTCTACCATCCGATGTTTGCCCATTTAAAACAAAACATCCTTGAAATACCTGAAAACGAGCGGCATTTCCTGCTGCCTGACGATGAAAAGGCGAGCGACTACCACCGCTGCACGCTCGAAGGCGGCGATGTGATGATGGTCGCGCCGGGGCATTTACTGATCGGTTGCAGCGAGCGGACGTCCATTTACGCCGCGCAGCAGGTGATGAAGATATTGTTCGACAAAAATGTGGTTGAGAAAATTACCATTATTAAAATCCCCAAGAAGCGGGATTACATGCATATCGACACCATTTTTACGCAGGTCAAAAAAGATACATGGGTGCTGTTGAGCTCGCTCGCACGCGTAGGCGACGAGGCGCGAAAGAAGGATGTGCTGCATTTTTTCGCGCCGGTGGATGTGAATAAGGAGTTCAGGATACTACAATTTGTGAAGGGCAATGAGCAGCAGCCGCGTGAGATCGAAAACCTGGAAGATCTGCTGGCCGAAATCAGCCGCGACGACCTGGGCGTCAGTGGAAAAGTACGTTTTATTTACTCGGGCGGAAATGAATTTCCGTATGGCGAGCGCGAGCAATGGACCGACTCCTGCAATTTGCTCGCATTACGCGACGGCGTGGTGATCGGCTACGACCGCAACGACAAGACCCTGGAGGCATTCAAGAAAGAAGGTTTCAAGGTGATAACCGCCAAAAGACTGCTCGAAAAATTTGAACACAACGAGCTGGTACCGGAAGATTTAACCGACACATTCATCACGCTGCCTTCGGCCGAACTCTCCCGCGCGCGCGGCGGCTCACATTGCATGAGCATGCCGCTGTTACGTGGCTAGTCCCACTGAATTTTAGACTTGTAATCGAGCCGCCAGAATCGTAAATTGCATTAAGGACAATACCTGACAATACATGACATTTTGTTACGAATTACATTTCCAATAACCACCCTATACTCCTATGCGCGTCATCACTTCATCCGCTCAAATCCAGCCGCAATCTACCTGCCGGATCATGATGATCAGGCCCGTGCGGTTCGGTTTCAATGAGGAAACCGCCGGAAGCAACGAGTTTCAGCAGGAGTCGTTCGCGCAGCAGACCAAAGGCACAGCCCAGCAGGTGGCCCGCGAAGAATTCGACCTGATGATCGACCAGCTTCAAAAGGCTGGCCTGGAACTGCATATTTTTGATGATACCGACGAGGTAGACCGCCCCGACGCCGTGTTCTCCAACAACTGGGTCTCCTTTCACCAGAGCGGCAAAGTGGTACTCTACCCGATGATGGCCGAGAACCGCCGCCGGGAACGCCGCCGGGACATTATCGAATCGCTTGCAAATGATTTCAAGGTTGAAGAAGTGATTGACCTAACCCATTTCGAAGCAGAAGGCAAATTTCTGGAAGGTACTGGCAGCATGGTGTTCGACCGCCGCTACAAAATCGCCTATGCCTGCCTGTCCCCGCGTACGCACAAGGAAGTGCTCGACGCATTCGCGGACGCTTTGGGTTATGAAATCATCACATTCTCGGCATCCGACGAGCACGACAAACCCATTTACCACACCAACGTACTCATGTGCATCGGCGATATTTTCGCGGTAGTGTGCCTGGAAGCGATCAAAGATCCCGATGAGCGGTTGATGGTCAGGTCCGTACTGGAAGAAACCCACAAGGAGGTGATCGAGATATCCCTGGAACAAATGCGGCATTTCGCCGGCAATATGCTGATGGTGCGGAACGGGAAAGGCGACAAATTCCTGGTCATGTCGACCCAAGCCTACGATTCGCTTACCCCCCGGCAAAGGGACCGGCTTGACGACTACGCGCTGCTGCTGCACACCGACCTTTCGGTGATTGAGGGGAACGGAGGCGGCTCGGCCCGATGTATGATGACAGAAATTCATTTGCCGGTCAAATAACAAAAATGCTCCGGTTCTGCGGAGCATTTTTGTTATTCTATAATCCTCATCAATTTATTAGTCCTTCAAATCGGCCTTTACCTTATCAATTTTTTCTTTGGTATTGGCCTTGAACTCGTCCCACTTGTCGGCGGTCTCATTCTGAGCGCGTTTCCAGGAAGCCTGCAACTCCTCTTTTTCAGCATTCAGTTCCTTTTTGCGTTCCTGCCATTTGGCTTTTTCCTTGTCTGCCGCCTTGTCGATTTTGGCGTCGGCTTCTTCTATTTTACGGTCGAGCTTGCCAATGGCATCGTCGATCTCTTTCTTCAAATCGTCTTTATCCTGCTTCACTTTGGCCTCAAAATCATCCCCTGCTTCCTTGATATCGGCTTTGGCTTCGGCCACGTTTTCGTCCATATCGTTTTTAGCTTCCTCCACCGTCTCTTTGGCGGAGTCCTTTGTTTTGTCTGAACAGCTCGTCAATGAAAGTGAACCAGCGAGCAGCAGAGAAGCGACAATCCAGGTGATCTTTTTCATGTTTTTGGGTATTAAAGTTGATTTCAGTTACTGTGCAAATGCTATTGTGTGAGCAAAAATCTTACCAGCCCGCAAGGCGTATAGTCACGCAATTTTTGTAGAAAATTCTTCTCAGACGGCCGGAAGTCGTTGAACTTCGCACCAGACTGCGCGGTTAAGCGAAAGGAGAAGTATTGAAACTATTGGCATTTATGATCAGCTTTGCATTTTTATTAATATACTCCTAAACCTATATGCTCAAAATCTCTATTACCGGCGCTCTTGCTGCTTTCCTCATTTTTCACGATTCCGGGCAGGCATTGGCCCAGAGGGATTCACTGCAAGCGCGGGATCTTCGTGAGGTAACTGTGCACGCATTTGAATCCGAAAAAGATCCGCTCACCACTACTGCAACCGTAGGAATGCTTACACCGCGCTCGCTGGGCCGGTTTTCAAATTATACCTGGGCCAATGCTGTCAACACGATCCCGGGTGTGCGCATGGAAGAACGTTCACCAGGCAGCTACCGGTTTTCGGTACGCGGAAGTCTGATACGCTCCCCGTTTGGTGTACGCAATGTAAAGTTTTACTGGAATGGCATCCCGTTCACCGATGCGAGTGGCAATACGCCCTTGAACTCGATCGATTATGGCGCTATTCAAAGTATGGAGGTGATCAAAGGGCCGGGTAGCAGCATTTATGGCGCGGGTACCGGAGGCGTGGTACTGATGCAAAGCCGCCCCGACAACGAATTCCAGAACCGTGTGGAGCAGAGTATGAGCTTTGGGAAATATGGCTTCCAAAGCCGCAATTCAACCTTGCAGATCGGTGATATTTCCGTTCAATATGGCCATAGCGAGCAGGACGGCTACCGCAACCACAGCGGCATGGCACGTGACGCGATCCGGTTTACATCCAGTTCGAGCATTGGTGAAAAGGGTACCCTTTCATTGCTGGGAATGTATTCAGATCTGTATTACCAGACTCCCGGAGGCATTAACCTTGCCCAATATCAGACAGACCCCAAACTCGCCCGCCAGTCGACGGCAACAGTGCCCGGCAGCGAGGTCCAAAAAGCGGCTATTTATACCAGACTCGCATTGCTGGGCGGCAATTATGTATTGCCGCTGTCGGACAAATGGACGCAGTCGACCGCATTGTACCTGACCTTCACCGATTTTGCCAATCCGTTCATTTCCAACTTTGAGAAAAGGGATGAAAACGGGATTGGAGGGCGGAATATCTGGCAACACAAGTCGGAATGGGGCAATGTGAAGACTAACTGGACCAGCGGTTTCGAATGGCAGTATGGCAAATCAGCGCAGCGGAACTACGATAACAAAGGCGGCGTTGCCGACAAACAGCAAACCGTAGAGGATATTCGTACTGCCAACCTTTCGGTGTTCAGCCAGCTGGAAGCAACTTTGCTCACCGACCTGACCCTGAGCGCAGGTTTAAGCTACAATACTTCGAAATACAAATACGAACGCTATTTTCCGCTCCCATTCGGCAAAGATCAAAAGACTTTCGACGGCATATTCATTCCGCGCTTTGCGGCTAACAAGGTCATTGCCGGCAACTGGTCGGTTACCGCGTCATACAGCGGCGGGTTCTCGCCTCCTACTTTGCAGGAAGTACGTCCGTCGGCAGGTGGTTTCCGCAAGGACCTGGAAGCTGAAAAAGGCAGTAACACCGAAATAGGCATCCGCAAAGTCGGAAAAGTCATTTCAGGAGAAATCAGTCTGTACCATTTCGGCCTGCGCAGTGCGATCGTGCGCCGGCTTGACGAAGCGGGGGCCGAATATTTTGTTAATGCAGGAAAAACCAAACAGAATGGCGTGGAATGGAGCGTCAATTGGGACGTCCTTTCCGATCCAAAACTGCCGGTTATGCTGAAACTCTGGAATACGGGCACTTACACCAAATATACCTATGAAGAATTCCGGCAGGCCGACACAGATCTGAGCGGGAAACTCATCCCTGGTATTCCGCGTTTCTCGCAGTCGACGGGCCTGGACGTGCTGCTCAAATACGGCATTTCGGCATTCCTGACCTACCAGCATGGTGATTCGTTTTATCTGAATGATGCGAACACGGTCAAAAACACCGCCTACAACCAATGGATGGCGCGCGTGACCTGGAAGAAAAGCTGGGGACAGCATTTTTACAGCGAACTATCGGCATCCGCAGAAAAGGTCAATGCCGGCATTTACAGCCTTGGTTACGACCTGAATGCATTCGGAAACCGTTATTACAACGGCGCGCCGAAAAATAACCTCTGGGCCGGTGTGAAGATCGGCTGGGAGTGGCAGAAAAACTCAAAATAATGCATTTATACATCCATATCCCCTTTTGCAAACAGGCTTGCCACTATTGCGACTTCCATTTCAGTACCAACACCACCCACAAACGTGCCGTAGTGGAGGCCATTGCACGGGAAATTGTTTTGAGGCGGTCGTATTTGCCTGACGGGGATATGGAGACCATTTACTTTGGCGGAGGCACGCCGTCGATGCTCAGTGAAGCGGAGCTGAATTTTCTGCTTGAAACCATTCACCGGCAATTTCGGGTGGCGCCCCATGCTGAGATCACCCTGGAAGCCAACCCGGATGACCTGAATGCGTCCAGCTTGCAAATGTTTGCCAAGGCGGGTATTAACCGCCTCAGTATCGGCATTCAATCATTTCATGAGCCGCATTTACGTTTTATGAACCGTGCGCATTCCGCGATGGAAGCCGAGCAATGCGTAGGACTGGCGCAGCAGGCTGGTATCGACAATATCTCCATCGACCTCATTTACGCGATCCCCGCCGAGCGTCACGATATATTGCTGAGTGATTTATCCAAAGCATTTACACTGAATGTCCCGCATATTTCAGCTTACTGCCTCACCATCGAACCACAAACAGCATTTGGCAGCTGGCTAAAAAAGAAAAAGATCAAACCGATCGAGGAAGAATATGCGGCGCAGCAATTTGAAATACTCGTCAGTTCCCTGCGTGAAAATGGTTACGAGCAGTACGAAATCTCCAATTTTGCCCGAAACGGCCTTTACAGCAACCATAACAGCTCTTACTGGAAACAGCATCCCTACCTGGGCGTAGGTCCGAGCGCGCACTCCTACAATGGCGCAAGCCGCGAGTACAATGTTTCCAACAATGCCAAATATCTGGAAGCGCTTCAAAAAGACATCATTCCCACGACTATTGAAACACTTTCTGCTGCCGACCAGACCAATGAATACCTACTAACGGGCCTGCGTACCAAATGGGGTGTTGAACTACAAAAACTGGAAACGCTTTCGGCGGGAGGATTCGGAGTACAAGCCAAAGATGCGTTAGAACGAATGACCCGCAAAGGCTGGATCAGGGAGGATTCGGGGATATTGGTACTTACCCAGGCCGGCAAGCTCTTCGCCGACCGCATTGCAAGCGATCTGTTTATTGACTAAAAAAATCGCCACGCTGCAAGCAGCATGGCGACTTCCGACCGATTGTCGAACAATAACAGCTTATACCAACTCTGCATTCAATGTGATTTCCGCATTGAGCAATTGGGAAATAGGGCATTCCTTTTTCGCTTTGTCGGCAACCTGTGCGAACTGCTCCGCGCTGATACCCGGAACCTGTGCTTTCAGGTCAATTGCGCTTTTGACAACCTGACCTTTCGCGGGGTCCAGCGAAACGGTAGCGGTAGCATTCAGCTCGTCGGCAGTGAAACCGGCAGCATTCAGTTCGAAGCTCAGCTTCATGGCAAAACATCCGGCGTGTGCGGCGGCAATCAGCTCTTCGGGGTTTGTGCCCTTACCATCCGCGAAGCGGGTATTGAAAGAGTACTGGGTGTTTTCCAGAACTGTGCTCTGCGTGCTGATCGTACCTGTACCTTCTTTGCCGGTACCTTTCCAAATGGCTGTTGCTTTACGGTTAATCATCGTTGTTCCTTTTAATGTTGATCCTAAATCGTTGTTTCCGGGAAAAGTAGCACGCAAACGATATCTACGCAAACAATCCCTGCATTAAAAACACAATAATTACTTACCGTCCTCTGTTCCAGTATGTGCCTCCCTGTGGTGCATGGTACGGCGTTTTTTAGTTAATAAAGGTTAATGCCCGTCCGGGATTTAAACTTTATAATTGCATCATCATCTAATCACAAATTTTTAACAGATTTTCCATTTTCTCAACTCACAAGTCATGAACAGAAAACTCTTGCCCCTGCTACTGCTCGCTGTCCTTGCATTATTCCAAAGTTGTACTGGTCCGAAAGGAGATCCAGGGCCCCAAGGTGTTCCAGGGGATTCTTACGTGGGACAAACTTTCGATATTGTTAAAGTTGACTTTACCTCTGCCAACAAATATTCCTATACTTTGAATTTTAAGCAGCAGAATATTAAAGTAGTGCCAACGGATGCCGTGCTTGTATATGTGTATTGGAACGATGCAGGTGGCTTGAAAGCTTATCGCCCGCTCCCGCAGACAGCCTATCTTACTAATCCGAATGGCATCATTACTTATAGTTTCGATAGAACTGACGAGGATATGATGATCTTCATGGACGGCAATGTAAACTTGGGGAGTTTGGCAACCGACTGGACCCGCAATTTCGAGTTCCGTGTAATAGTCATCCCTTCCGACCCGCTCAAACGTGCCAATGCTGACGTGGATCTGAACAACTACGAAGAGGTCGTAAAGGCATTCAACATCGACGAATCGAAAGTGAAGAAAATTTCAGCCCAATAAGGAAAAAGTTCCCGCATTTTTGGGTTTCTGGAATAATTTTTATAAAATCCGGTAAAAATTACCGGATTTCTTTTTTCCCTACCGTATGAAAGTTGTTTTTAGCACACTGTTTACAGTTCTGGTCGCGGCGTTTGGATCACAAGCACAAACTTTTACCGAAGAGACTAATCAGTACAGAAATCATTACAAGGAGGAGTTCCTGCACTCGGAAAACTCACCGCTCAAAGCAGCGGATTTATCGTATTTGCAGTTCTATGAGCCCGATTCCACCTACCGCGTGGTGGCCCATTTTGAAAAAGCAAAAGGCAAATCCTTCGAAATGCCGACTTACAGCGGAATGAACAAGACCTACGTTAAGTATGGGGTACTGAAATTCAAGGTAAATGGCCGCAGACAAAAACTGACAGTGTACCGCAGCCTCAGCCTGCAACAACTTGCCAAATACAAGGATTATCTTTTTGTCCCTTTCAAAGACAAAACCAACGGCTCTGAAACTTACGGCGGCGGCCGCTACCTCGACCTGAAAACAACTGATCTGAAAGACGGAACCTGTGTGCTCGACTTCAACAAAGCATACAACCCTTATTGTGCATACAGTACCGGCTACAACTGCCCGATCCCACCGCTGAACAATCACCTGGCCATCGCGGTCACAGCCGGGGAAAAGAATTTCACCAAGCATCACCAGGAGGCGAGCATTAAATAGCCGCTCACAAAAAAGGCCCGACTTTTCAGCCGGGCCTTTTTTGTGAATGCCTTCGATCAGGCTTTCAATATTTCCTTTTGCTTCAAAATCCGCTCGAAAACCTTGATATCGTGCTCGGAAGTGAAAATATTAAACGGCAAATGCAGGAATTGTCCTTTTGAGATAACCAGTACATAGGCATCCTTGTCCTTGTAACCATCCAGGATCTGCTCCCATTTCATTACACTTCCCTCTTTCTGGTTAAGTTTCATGAGAATCTGGCGGTTGTCGATCTCATAAGAAAACTTCTCGAACATCGGCTTATACTGTGCGAGCTGGGTGATGCCGGTGAACTGGATCAGCCAGAACAGCACATAAAGGATAGAAGCAACCACAACGGTGATATAAATCCACAAATTAGGATAAATGCCTGTGAGGCTGATCACCGCATTGATCAGGATCAGGGCCACAGGTACGAGTACCCATTTAAGCTGCGTCTTGAAAAAATAACGCATGGCCAGGGAAATGTATTTTTGGGTAGGTAAGGCGTACTTCTTGGTACGAACCGCAGCCGGGTTCGTAGGCATTTGATAGACGGGCTGGTGTTTGTTTACCGAAACTTTGGCCATAACTCTGTTTAAATTAACGATCTTCTTCTTTGCGACGGCCGCTCAAAAACGTGGTCCGGGCAAAATGAAGTGCAAAGTTAGAAAAAAGCTCCCGAGATATGAGAAAGGTCTTCAAATAAAAAACTGTTATGAAAATTTGGTGTAATTTGTCTTTACTAACTGCGTTGAACATTTGAAAACTGCCGTTTTGAAGCCATATTCGGCAACTGATCATTGATAAAAGACTATCCTAAGCTACATGAGTTTCCTTTTTCCGTCCTTCCTGTGGGGTTTGCTGGCGATATCGGTTCCGATTGCCGTACACATTTTCAATTTCAGGCGGACAAAAAGGGTGTACTTTACCAATGTCGCATTTCTGAAAGCGGTTAAAACGCAGACGAAATCCATCCGCCAGATCAAACACTGGCTCGTAATGGCCGCGCGGATACTGGCCATTGCCTGCCTTGCGTTCGCTTTCTCACAGCCATTCATTCCCGCCGAAAGCGATGTGGCGGTCGACAAGCGCGGTATTACCAGCTTGTATCTGGACAATTCGCTCAGCATGGAAAGCGAGCTGAACAACAAGCGCTACCTGGACATCGCCACCGGCCGGTTAGGTGATCTTTTAGGGCTTTTCAAAAACGCGACCTCGCTGCAACTGGTAACTAACGATTTTTCGGCTCAGGAACAGGGCCTGTACCCTGCCGAAAAGCTGCGCGACCGCCTTACAACCATCGGGCTATCGGGCACACCGCGCACGCTCGAACAGGTATACAAGCGCCAGGAAAATCTTATGGCGCGCCATTCCCAAACGGGTAAAAACCAGCTTTTCTGGTTCTCGGACTTTCAGAAAAGCACCGCTGGGGACCTTTCGGCAATTCAAACCGATTCGACTAACCAGATCTTCCTTGTGCCGGTGCAGGCAGAAGCTGAAAAGAATGTATTTGTTGACTCCGCCTGGCTGAACACACCGTTTATCCGCGAGCTTCAAAACAATATACTATTCGTAAAAGTAAGTAACTCCGGCAACCGAGAGGCGCGGAACGTAGTACTCAGGCTGAGCCTGGATAATACCCAGGCGTCGACGGCGTCTGTCAATGTACCGGCAAACGGCAGCGCGACGGCCAAGTTCAACTTCAATCTGAAAGGAAAGGGCTACAAAAAAGGGCAGATCACGTTCGACGACTTCCCCGTTACTTTTGATAACGACTATTATTTTGTCCTGAACGCCTCACCGCTGATTCGCGTGCTGCATGTGTACGGGCAAAAGCCGGAAGGGAACTACATCGAGAACGTTTACGCGAACGATAGCCTTTTTACACTCCAAAGTTACAGCGCGCAGAATGTGGATCCGGGCCTGATCAAAAATTCGGATCTGGTGGTACTGGAAGGAGTAACCCAGCTCTCGGGTACCCTGCCGCAGGATTTGCAGGATTTCGTGCGGCAAGGCGGCAGTCTTGCGATCATCCCTCCCGCTGCACCGGCGGCGGACAGTTATGGACGTTTCCTAAGTGCATTGGGCATTAACGGAATTACTTCGGAAAAAGCCCTGGCTCCGCTCACACTCGCCCTGCCCGACCGCAACAACCCGTTTTTCAGCGATGTTTTCGAAGAATCGATGCGCCAGGAAATGAACCTTAACCTGCCCAATGCGTTGCCTGTTTGGAGCTGGGCGAGCGCGGGACAACAGTTACTTACCCTGCGCAATGGACAGACTTATCTTAACCAAGTATTGACGGGCTCCGGCAAAACCTACCTATTCGCGGCGCCTTTTAACCAGGAAAACGGGAATGTGGCCCAGCATGCTATATTTGTGCCGGTGATGTACAAAATCGCCGCCTCGAGCGTAAGGCAGCAGCGCACCTCTTTTACTTTTGATGAAAATCCGATCAGTCTCACAGTCGATAAACCAAAGCCCAACTCTGTTTATAAATTAAGACGGAATAAAACCGAGATTATCCCCGTGCAGCGCGTGGCCGGCAACCAGCTTTTGCTCGAAATCCCCCAGGGTGACCAGGCGGCCGACGGGCTCACGGCTGGCTACTTCGAACTGGTGCTCGACAACAAAATCGAACAGATCATCGCCCTGAACCACAACCATGCAGAATCCAAGCTGCAATACTACTCCCCCGACGAGCTGCGGGCTGCCTTTTCCGGAAAAAAGAACATCCAGGTCTTCGACCGTATCGACGACGATGCCTTCTCCACCGCGTTCCAGCAGCAGAATATGGGGACTAATCTTTGGAAGTTCTTCCTTTACGCTGCATTGTTCTTTCTGCTTGTGGAAATCGGGTTGATCAGATTTATGAAATAGTAATTATCGTGTGACGATTTAGCGGTTTTTACCTCCGCGGGGCAATGTGTAAATTTGGGGAATCAAAAGCGCACCACTATGAAAACACCTTCTCAAAACAAATCCGTCAGAAAACACGGCAATTTCGTTGAGTCTTCTTATCCTGATCTTGAAGAAACATCGGTTCGCCAATTTAACGAGCCCATTTTCGCCTATGCACACCTTGATCCCACCAAACATGGGCGTGTGATTTGTGAGGATCTTACGCCCGAAGAAGAGGCTATGGCCAATGATCCCAACGTAAAGCCTTTTTCATACGTTTCGGATTCCGCGGAATATGTAAGAAGAATCCGCCGCGATTTCAGATGCTAGGATGCTTTTACTGGATACGAATATCCTCATTGATTATCTGAGGGGAAAGCAGCCCGCTATCGAATTCATTGATTGTACAGGTAAGCCACGCTTGGCCGCCAATACGGTTGTCGTGCTGGAACTTTATAATGGCTGTCTCAACAAAGCGGAGCTTGCAAAAATCAAGCGTCTGCTGAATGGCTTCAATCATCTTGAAATTAATGAAGTCATTGCGCAGGCAGCTATGTACATCGGTCAAAGTTTTGCATTGTCTCACTCGGTAACTGCTTCGGATGCATTAATCGCGGCGACGGCACTCGTTTACAATCTCGAACTGCGCACGGCAAACCTGAAAGATTTCAGAATGATTCCAGGCCTAAAAGTGTCGAACGCGTTACGGTAATGGCACTTTTAAAAAGTCGATACCCGACCTTCTGACTATTGCTGACAGAGATTTAACAACATCCCTTTCATCTCACAGGTTTTTAAACCAATTTTGCGGGAAAATATCATTTCATAAATGCTTTCATCCCGAATAGGAATCCTTGGTGGCGGGCAGCTGGGGCTTATGCTGCTCCAAGCCGCTGTGGACTGGAACCTCGATATTCATGTACTCGACCCGGACGCTGAAGCACCGTGCCGGAAAATAGCGCCTCATTTCACGCAGGGATCGCTACAAGACTTTGATACGGTATATAACTTTGGCAAAAACCTCGACGTCATTACCATTGAAATAGAAAAGGTAAATGTGGAGGCGCTCGAGGTGCTGGAAAAAGAAGGAAAAAAGGTCTATCCGCAGCCTTCCGTGATCCGCCAGATACAAGACAAACGCATTCAAAAGCAGTTTTACGCAGAAAAACTGCTTCCTACCGCGGAATTTATACTGACAGAAAACCGCGACGATGTTTCCAACTACATTTCATTTCTTCCTGCATTTCATAAACTCGGGAAAGACGGCTACGATGGCCGCGGAGTGCAGCGCCTGACGTCGGCCAGCGACCTCGACAAGGCATTCGACAAGCCAGGGTTGTTGGAAAAAGCGGTCCCGTTTGAAAAAGAACTGGCAGTGATTGTAGCGCGTAATGCCAATGGGGAAGTAGAAACATTCCCGACCGTGGAAATGGTATTCCATCCCGAGCATAACCTGGTAGAATACCTTTTTGCACCAGCAGAAATTAGCGCTGAAGTAAATGCCAAAGCGCAGAAAATTGCCCGCAAAACGGCCGAAGCGTTCCAGATCGTGGGATTGCTGGCAGTAGAGCTGTTTCTTACGCCAGACGGCGAAGTACTGATCAACGAAGTGGCGCCCCGGCCGCATAACAGTGGTCACCACACAATACGCGCCAATGCGACTTCGCAATATGAGCAACACTGGCGGGCGATCCTGAACCTGCCGCTGGGCAGCACGCATGCCTACGGGCCGTCGGCAATGGTGAACCTGCTGGGCGAGGATGGCTATGAAGGGCCGGCAGTGTACGAAGGAATGGAGAAGTTGCTGGCCACGCCCCAGGTGTTTCCGTTCCTTTACTGGAAAGCGATCACCAAGCCGTTCCGCAAAATGGGTCATATCACGATTATGGACACGGATATCGCTTCGCTGAAAGCCAAAGTGGATTTTGTCAGAAACAATATTAAAGTAATCAGTCACAAAACGAAGTAAGACAGACCAATGGTAGGGATTATCATGGGCAGCCTTTCGGATAGAAAGGTAATGCAACTTGCCGCAGACGCATTGGCGGAACTCGGTATTTCATTTGAAATGGAAATCGTATCGGCGCACCGCACGCCTGAGCGCATGCTCGAATACGCAGCATCGGCGCGTAGCCGGGGATTGCGGGTGATCATCGCAGGCGCAGGCGGGGCCGCTCATTTGCCAGGGATGGTAGCTTCCCTGACATCCCTTCCGGTTATCGGCGTCCCGGTCTTGTCGAGTAACTCGATAGATGGTTGGGATTCGGTGCTTTCCATTCTGCAAATGCCAGCTGGTGTTCCGGTTGCGACAGTAGCACTGGACGGTGCGAGAAATGCCGGAATCCTCGCTGCGCAGATCATCGGAGCGAGCGATGCCGAGGTCGCAAAAAGGCTTGATGTATTCAAAGAGAGCCTGAAAGAGAAAGTTGCGGTGATGAACGAGGAATTGAAAAATCAACTTGGAAACTAGGTTGTCTTTATTATTTTCGTAGAAAATTAACTCCACTAAAAAATAGAATCCGGCCAGGTTATGGAAGACGAATTCCCGAAAAAAAGAAATATACGTCCCACTGAAAAGTCGAATCTGCCCATTGTCACATTGCTCGTGTTGGTGTTGCTGGTACTAGCGATGCTCTACGTTGGCTACGAATATATTTCTGACAGCTCTTCCAGCTCCGAAGAACTTACGTCGGTGGTCGTCGATTCGACGCTCGAAGAAAGTGCCACCGAACCGGTAAGCGACGAACCGGTACCTGCCGACGAGTCTGTTGAAAACACCAAGCCTGAACCGGCTAAGGAAAAGACCGAAGAACCTAAAAAGGAAGAGAAACCTTCCATTTCGGCTTCATCCATCGGTGGAGAGCAAATCACACATACCGTTCAGAGTGGTGAAACATTTTCGAGCATTGCCTCTCGCTACAACCTCAAAACGGAAACCTTACAAGGCCTTAATTCTTCCGTCTCTGAAGTAAAAGCAGGTGTTACCAAATTGAAAGTACAGGTAAAAGCGGTTCATACCGTCGGTCCTGGCGATGTACTTCGCGTGGTGGCCAACAAATATGGCATTACCAAGGAAGCGCTGATGAAAGCCAATGGTAAAACCCGCGACTTCTCCGAAAGAGGCGAAAAACTGATCATCCCTTTCCCGGATAAAAAATAAGATTTCAATATTGCAAAAACAAAGAATCCCGGAGCTGACTGCCCCGGGATTTTCTTTGCACTGAATTGAAGGGTTTAATGCTAGTTGTTGAAGCCCCGACCGCCACCCCCGCCGGGACCACGACCTCCACCCGGGTAGCCCATTCCTCCGTCGAAATCACGTCTTCTGAAATTACCGTCGTTGTTAGAAGGCATCTTGCCGAAGTTTCTCAAAGTATAAGTGAATGTGAGCATAGCGTATTGTGTGAGCACGCGGTTGGTAACGTCCTGCACGTAAGTCTCGGTAACATTACGGGTAATGCTGTTGTTCTGTTTCAAAATATCGAAAACCGTCAGTTTCAGCTCCCCTGCATTGTTTTTAAGAAATTTCTTGCCGATGCTGGCGTTCCAGAGCGTAAAATTCTGATTATAGCCTGCACCCAACCCCCGGTATGACTGATTGTTGATATCACTTTGCAAGACAAATCCTTTTCCAAAAATCCAGTTGACGCGGCCAGTGATGCCCTGCGTGTAATAGTTGTTATTCAGATTAGGCTGGATACTGTTGCGCACCACATTATAATTACCTGAATAGGACACTGTAAAGTCGAGCTTGTCGCTGATATTGCTGCTCACCACCAGGCCTTGCGAAATCGCGTAAGTATTAGAATAGTTAGGCACATTGTTGATCATACCTGGTGACCGCACATAGTTGAAACCTGTCGTCACGTTCAAATTCAGCTTCAATGGGGCGATCGGCTTTCCGTAGGCGAAGAACGAGCGTGCGTTCCAGCTCCCATCCACGTTGATCGGCGCGGTAAATTTGGCGCCTCTTTCCAGGAACAGGCCATTGGGTAATGTCTCAGGTTTCTGCGCGATGTAAGTCGAATTAACAATCGCATTGTTGGTCTGCGTTACGAAAATCATCGCATTAAGGCTGTAAGGTCTCTTCGCGCCTGCCAGCGAGTAGCGAACGTTGATCATATTGCGGTATTCCTGTTTCAGGTCGGGATTACCGGCTGTGAGCGACAACGGGTTGCTGTTATCGACCACATTCTGCAACTGTGAAATCGACGGCTGACTGGTCGAGCTCCGGAAAAATGCCCGGAATTGTGCGCCTTCTTTCGAACGGTAGTTCACCATAAAATTGGGGAGAATATTGGTAAATGACTGATCGACTTTGTTGTTAACCGGCGCCAGTTGCTGGCTGTACAAGCCGGTATTCTGAAAATCAAGCCCTAGATTGGCCGACCAGCTGTTTTTTCGGTAACGGTATCCCAAGCCGGCGCGATTGGTAATGTAGCGGTTATCAAAATTGTTAGTCAAAAGCGAATCCAGATCGGAATATGTGCCATCGTCATAGCTCATATTATAAGTATCCTTATTCGAATTGCTATTCTGTATTGTGAGTCCATAGTTGAACTGCAACTGGCCCGTGGTGCTGATCGGCTCGGTATACACCAGGTTTCCGCCTAATGTAATACCATCCGAATGCGTGAAACTACGCTGATCGATCGTATCGCCCCGCATAACGGTGTCCCCCAATGCCAGGTTATCAAAATAGGTATTTCTCGAATACAGGTCACGACGACCGTTCTTATCGTTCACTTGTGTATTGAAATTGAATGAAACCGTGCGGCCCTTTTTCTCAAATGCATGACGGAACAGAATGTCGTTCGAGAAGTTGTAACCCTTGTTGGCATTGCCCTGACTGTTGTCGGAGCTGTTGACATTGCTGCCGTCGGAAGCCAATGTTGTGAGCCCGGCCTTCACACTTCCGGAATGATTATCCTGGAAACTTAGTCGAGGCGTGATAATAAGCGAATTTTTAGGATCGATATTGTACTCGATCCGGAAGTTCAGCCGGTGATTGGAATTGGTAGTATTGGTCCGGCTGTTTTCATTATAAAACTGGTTGCCGGCTCCCCCTTGCAGAAAATACTCTTGCGAAAGGCCCTGCACATTGCTATTACTTGTTCTGTTAAAGAAATAGCTGCCGCTAACGTCGAGTTTCTTGCCTATTTTATTGGAATAGTTCAAACCGAACGAGTTGGTACCGGTGATACCGCTCTGGTTGCCCACCAGGAAATTACCGGCTGAGCCTCCACCACCACGGTTACCTCCACCTCCGCCGCCGGACACACCCAGCAGATCCTGGCTGGAAAAATTCTGATTGTTGATGTTATTGCTCAGCCCGATGACCGATATACGCTGGTTACCCTTGAAAAAACTTACGTTTCCGCCGGCCTGATAGCGGTCGTCGAGACCGTATCCGGCGAAAACTTTGCCAAACTGCCCCATCCGTTTGTCGGCCTTGGTGACGATATTGATCGTTTTCTGCGCATTTCCATCGTCGAAGCCGGTAAATTGCGCCTGGTCGCTGAGCTTATCGAATACCTCGATTTTATCTACAACTTCTGCGGGAAGGTTTTTCAGGGTTAATGCGGCATCGTCTCCGAAGAACGGCTTTCCATCCACCAAAACTTTATTAACCGTCTCTCCATGAGCCGTTACAGTTCCATTTGTGACGGTAATACCAGGCATTTTCTGGATAAGGTCTTCGGTCGTAGCATCCGGGTTGGTTTTAAATGCAGCCGCATTGAATTGCGTGGTATCACCTTTTTGTTCCATGGCAGTCACCTGCCCTATCACTTTCACCTCTTTCAGGTTTGCAACCGCTTCGGTAAGGGTAATAATCCCCAGATTTTCAACATCCTTGGTAACCGTTATGGTCCGGGAGAAATCTTTATAACTTAAATAGGAAACCTTCACCAGATAAGAAACTTGTTTGGCAAGTCCGGTAAAAGTGAATTTCCCGTTTACATCCGTCGTCACATATTCCGGCTTGGCATCGGGGGTGTTGCGGCTCACGGCCACATAAGCGCCTACCACCGCTTCACGCGTCACGCTATCGACAACGCTGCCGGTAATCTGTGCATTCTGTGCGAAAGCCGGGGCGGCAAAACCGGCGAGCAAAAGGACGATGAATGTAAATCTGTTCATGACTTGTAAAGGTTTATTGCTGGTTAGAGCTCCCTTTGCTACCAAAGTTTAATGCATTCCGGCAATAAACCTTTACAATCGACAGTATTGGATATTTTAATAGACCAACGGGTATTTTTCGCCGACGAAAAGGCTGTCGGTTATCGGCCGTCGGCGGTCAACTATTTCAACCACTCTCCCAACAAACCCTTATAGCTCGCCAAAAACCGCTCATAAGCCTTTTCCAGCGCGGGTAGCGCCTCTGCAAGCGTACTCGTATCGTCCGATTTGAGCCGCCATTCGGCATCTCGTGCAATTTCCGCGACCTGTGAAACGCCTACCGTGCCTCCGCTTCCCTTTAATGTGTGCAGGTTACTTTTCACGGTTTTGATATCTCCGGCTTTATAAGCCTCCAGAGCACCTGCCACGAGTTCATTGGATTCACTGACAAAATCCTCGAACACCGACCACACCAGATCGGCACCGCCGATACCGGCAAGCTGGTCAATGATTTCCTTGTCGAGCACCGGCACCATTGCCTCTTGTGCAATTTCCTTCTGCTTTTGTTCGAGTTTACGGTTTTCCATATTGCCCATCAACTCCTTCACCTTCTGCACAAGCGTCTGCGCACGTATGGGTTTGGCAATGTAGTCGTCCATACCCTGGCTCATAAACCGGTCACGGTCCTCTTTCATAGAGTAGGCCGTCATGGCAACAATCGGCGGCAAACCTTTTGAGAAGCGCTTTTTCAGTTCCTGGGTCGTTTCTACCCCGTCCATATCCGGCATTTGAATATCCATAAAAATGATATCGTAGCCCTTCCCGTCGGAATGGTACCGTTTCTCCACCATTTCGATAGCCTTGAACCCGCTTTCGGCCAGATCGGTTTCGCAACCCGATTTTTTTAGGATTTCATTCGCTACTTTCCTGTTCACCGCATTGTCATCAACAAGCAGGATCAGCGGGTGGTAATCGGTAAACACATCTTCGATCGGTGTTTCTTCCTGCTGCGTGATGGTGCTCACCTGGGCGATCGAGGTTTCCTTGGTTTCGAAAGTAAACCAGAATGTGCTTCCCTCTCCCAGGGTCGACTCCACGCCGATTTCCCCGTTCATCAGTGCGCAAAGCTGTTTGGAAATAGCCAGGCCAAGCCCGGTACCGCCAAACGATTTGCGCGAGGAGTTGTCCAGCTGGGTAAATGAAGTAAACAGAATCTGCTTGTCGGTTGCACTGATACCGATCCCCGAATCCTGCACTTCCACTTTGATTTTGTGGAATAGGCCTTCTTTTTTCTCTAATGTGAGCAGCACCTTCACAGATCCGTTCTCCGTGAATTTCAATGCATTAGAGGTGAGATTGGACATAATCTGCAATAACCTGGTCTGATCTGCGATGATGAATTTCGGAATGTCGGGTCCGATATGATAGGTGAGCGTATTGCCCTTGCTTTTGGCGGTTTGCCCAAAAAGTGAAACCAGTTTGAGCAGTAATTCTTCCACCGCAATGGGCGCCTCGTGCAGCTCCATTTTGCCCGCTTCAATTTTCGAAAGGTCGAGAATATCGTTCAGGATGTTCAGCAGCGTTTCCGACGACCGTTTGATGGTCAGGACATAATCCTTTTGCTCGGCATTCAGCGGCGTCTCACCCAACAGGTCGATCATCCCGATCACCCCATTCATTGGCGTTCGGATTTCATGGCTCATATTGGCCAAAAAACCTTCTTTCACCTTCAAGGAGCGCTCGGCGTGCTCTTTGGCTTTCAGTAATTCGAGCTCGTTGCGTTTCAGCTCGGTAATGTCTCGGGCGAGCACAGCCACCTCGGTCGGTTTGCCTTTGTCGTTGGTAAACATCAGCATGTTGATCATAAACTGACGCTCCGTGCCGTCTTTGCGGTACATCGTAATCTCGAAGTTCCGCAGGCTTTTCGTCTTCCGAAGCCGGATTAACGCAGAGTGAATGCGCTTTTTATCCGCGAAAAACTCGGTAACCTTGTGCCCGATCACTTCCTCAGGCAAGTACCCCAGCCGTTTAAGCACCGACTGGCTGATCATCGTGATTTCGCCCAGGCGGTTGATACGGCAATAAATATCCTGCAAGTTTTCGAAAATGCCCCTGAAAAGCTCCTCACTATGCCTCAGCGAAAGCTCGGCTTCCTTTCTACGCGTAATGTCGCGGGCGATACCGGACACCTCCTCGATCACGCCGTCGGCATAGTGGATCGGATTCAGGTAAAATTCCAGCCACATTTCGCCGGCATCTTTCCGGTCGATTTTGAATTCGAAATACTGCGGCTCGCCGCGTAGCGCCTGCCGGTACTTGGTTTCCAGCGTCCGGCGGTTACTGTTGCCGACCATACGCCACCCGAACTTCTCCGCACTGGATTGGAGCGACGGCCTCACACCCAGCTGATTATGAATCAGATCGGCATAATTCCGGTTAAAGGAGGTCAGTTGCAGTGATTTATTCACCGACCAAATCAAATGTGAACTGCTATCGAAAATCGCATTCAGGCGCGCGAGGTACTTGCTCAGCTCTTCCTCACTTTGCTTGCGCGCGATCGCCATCGCTACCTGCCCGGAAATGAATTCCAGCAATTCGAGGTCGCGTGTATCGAACATATTAGGATCATCGTAGGATTTCACCCCGATAATCCCTGTCACCCGGTCACCTATACGCAGGGGGACGCACAGGAGAACTTTCGGCGTGACGCCGTACAGATACAAGCTGTTCGTCTTGGCCAGCTTCTCAATATCTTTATCGGAAAGGAATAATGGCTTGTTAGAAGCAATCGCATACTCTGTAAGACCATTACCCAGCTTCCGTTTGGTAAACCGGACATTGCCTTTGAAATACTGATCTACATAATACGGGAAGTAAATGTAGCTTTTGCTGGGATCGTACAGCGCGATAAAGAAATTCCGCACGTCGATGATTTTGCCCAGCTCGTCGTGAATACCATGATAAAATTCGTCGAGATTCTGGGTATTGACCGTCCAGTTAGCGATGCTGTAATACAGGTTCTGCGCCTTTTCTGCCCTGATTTTCTCTGTAAAATCATTTAGAATACAACGGAATGCGGTCGGTTTACCATTGTCGAAACGGCAGTTCACGCTACCGGCAACAAATACCTTTTTCCCATCCCGATTCATGAAAACCGCTTCGAAACTCGGGTTGGCAATTCCTTGTTCGATCAGTTTCAACTGTTCGAGCGCCTCTTCCCTGTGCTGGGGGTGTAAAATATCCTCCATCCGCATGGAAGCGATTTCGTCCAGTCCGTAACCCAGTACTTCGCGCCAGGCTTTGTTGACAAATATGAATTTACCATCGATCGCTACCAATTGGATCAGATCGCTGGTGTTATCCACCAGGTCCTGCAATTGCGAATTGGATTTGGCAATGGCCGATTCCATTCTCCTGCGACGAGTGATGTCATCGCCGACGAGCGTAATGCATTCTACCTCTTCATTTTCCTGATGCATCAGCACCGAATTGATCGAGAAGGTACGCAGCGTCCCTTTCTGAGCGAGGAACGGTACTTCCCGCTGTTCAAGTTTGCGTTTTCCCTGAATTCCCTCTTCGAGCATTTGCCTTACCTCGTGCTCCTCTTCCTTCGGGATCAGCTTATCGAATATACTGAAACCAACGAGGTCAGACTCATGCCAGCCGGTTTTCATCAGGGCATGCGGGCTTACACTACGAATCGTAAAATCAGGTGAAAAGGTAATTCCGATCAGGTTTAAATGCTGAAGTGTGTGGTGAATAGTCTGCCAGTCGGTCTGGGATAAAATCAGTTCCATGGGTCCCGGTACAATCGCACTTTTAAGTTTCCTTCCAATTCTTTATTCGATAAATCTACGAATTAAGACGTAATTTTGGCTTGTGAAAATGAATTATAAAAAACCGGATGATTCCAAAGTGCGGGCTAAAAAGCATCTGGGCCAGCACTTTTTGAAAGATTTGAATATTGCCCAACGCATCGTCGACGGACTCTCCGGCCACGGTGGCTATGATCGTGTCCTGGAAATCGGGCCAGGAATGGGCGTTCTTACCCAATTTCTTTTACCCAAAACCAGCTTTATTACCCATGTTATCGAGATCGACACCGAATCGGTCGCTTATCTTGAAAAGCATTATCCGGAACTCTCGCCACGCATTATCGCAGGTGATTTCCTGAAATTCAACCCGGGCGACTACTTTACCGACAAGTTCGCAATCATCGGAAATTTCCCTTACAACATTTCGTCCCAGATATTTTTCCGTGCCCTGGAAATCCGCGACCGTATTCCGGAGATTGTTTGTATGCTGCAAAAGGAAGTCGCCCAGCGGATTGCATCACCCCCAGGAAACAAGGACTACGGTATTCTGAGCGTGCTCCTGCAAGCTTTTTATGATATCGACTACCTCGTGTCGGTACCTCCCGGCGCGTTCGATCCCCCTCCGAAAGTGCAATCGGGAGTAATAAGGCTCCGCCGGAACGCAGTAGCGGCACTCGAATGCGATGAAAAGCTGTTTTTCAGGATGGTGAAAACGGCGTTCAACCAGCGGCGCAAAACTTTGCGCAATGCACTGAAACCGGTAGGCGAAATACCGGACCATCCGTTGCTCAACAAGCGGGCCGAACAGTTGAGTGTTCAGGACTTCGTTACGTTGACGTTACTTGCCCAGAATACACAGGCGACGAACTAAACCTTCTCTGAGATAGTATATTCAATAAGCTAAAAGCATTTCGCCAATCGCTAAAAGCTCATTACCATGACGTTCGAATTAACCCAGCAATACGTAGACCACATTCAGGAACTGATTGAAAAAGAGGACTCTGCGGCCATCCGGTCGGAAATGGAAAACCTCTTTGCTGCGGATATTACCAGCTTGTTGTCCGAGCTGGAAACGGAAAGCGCGAAATTCCTGGTTAATCAGCTGAACGTCGAAACCGGTGCGGCGATCCTTGCTGATATGGACCGGGGCGAGCGCAGGGACTTTCTGAAAGCCTTTACCTCGGAGGAAATATCCAAATTCGTCAACCTGTTCGACTCCGACGACGCCGTGGATTTGCTTAACGAGCAGCCCATTCGCGTCCGTGAAGAAGTGATCGCGTTGCTCGAAGACCGCGAACAAGCCCGGTTTATCCTCGACCTGCTGCATTACGATGAAGATGTGGCCGGTGGTCTGATGCAGAAGGAGCTTGTAAAAGCGAACGAAAACTGGACGGTAAACCAATGTATTGAAGAGCTGCGCACACAGGCCGAGGACGTAGAGAAGGTATATGCGGTGTATGTGGTGGATGATTTTGGCAAGCTGCTGGGCATTCTTTCCCTGAAAAGGATCGTGCTGGCGCACAAGAATACCAAAATCGAGAGCCTGTATGACAAAGACGTTATTTTCGTCGAAACCTACCGCCCCGCCGAGGAAGTGGCCGAACTCATGCGGCGCTATGACCTCGACGCATTGCCGGTTGTGAATGTCCAGGGAAAACTGCTCGGCCGCATAACGATCGATGATATTGTCGATGTGATTACCGACCAGGCGAGTTCGGATACCCTGGCTATGGCAGGTATTACCGGAGATGTGGAGGAAGACGACAGCATCTGGCAGCAAACCAAGGCACGTTTACCGTGGCTGCTCGTGGGTATGATGGGGGGAATCCTTGCCGCGAAATTTATCAGCTTTTTTGAAGGCGACCTCAAAATCATTCCTGCTATGGCCGCATTTATTCCTATCATCGGTTCGACCGGCGGAAATGTGGGGATACAGACTTCCTCGATCATTCTACAAGGACTTGCAGATAAAACCGGTATTGATACCACATTAGGTCAGCGTCTGATCAGAATGTTCGCCGTAGCTTTTATTAATGGGCTCATAATCAGCGCTATCGTTTTCGGATTTAATATGCTGATTGGAAATGATGTGCAGCTGGCATTAGTCGTTTCAACCGCGTTGATGTCGGTGGTGTTTCTTGCCTCCTTTATGGGAACATTAACACCGATTCTACTTGAAAAGATAGGGATTAATCCGGCAGTAGCATCCGGACCGTTCATCACCACAGCCAATGACCTGATCGGTTACGGTGTGTATTTTGGTCTAGCCCATTTACTGCTGAAACTATAATCTGAACGCCATTAGCATTCACTTAGACTGATCGGGATATTCACCGCAAGTCCGCCTTCGGATGTTTCCTTGTATCGGTTATTCATGTCCAATGCGGTCTGCCACATGGTTTTGACCACATTGTCCAGAGAAACTTTCGCATTTCCCGGATTGCTTTGCAATGCGAGCTGAGAAGCCGTAATTGCCTTGATCGCTCCCATAGTGTTCCGTTCGATGCAGGGGATTTGAACCAATCCAGCCACCGGATCGCACGTGAGCCCGAGGTGGTGTTCCATCGCAATTTCCGCTGCCATCAGGCATTGCTCCACAGTTCCGCCGGAAACCTGCGCAAGCCCGGCCGCAGCCATTGCCGACGATACGCCGATCTCAGCCTGGCACCCGCCCATCGCCGCCGAAATTGTCGCCCCTTTTTTGAAAATACTCCCGATTTCCCCCGCTGTAAGCAGGAACCTGAAAATATCCTCTTCCGTACCACCACAGAATGTGACATGAAATTGCAGTACAGCCGGTATAACCCCCGCCGCACCATTCGTGGGAGCCGTAACCACACGGCTGTAAGAAGCATTTTGCTCATTTACGGCCAACGCGAAGCAACTTACCCAATCGAGCGTATAATTGAAACCCGAACCGTTGCTGCGGATCTGTTCTATCCATTCGTCGCAACTCGTGCAGGCATGGCCTTTTAATAATTTCTGGTTCAATTCGGCAGCTCTGCGCTGTACATTCAGACCACCTGGCAACACACCTCTGTGCTGACAACCCAGGAAAATACTGTCCTGCATTACACGCCAGATATTCTGCAGATCTTTCCGGATAGTCGCGTCATTCCGCCAGACTCGCTCGTTGTCCAGCACCAGTTCCCAGATCGCCTTGCCGGTAACGCGGTGCCATTCCAGCAAGTCCGACGCGTCATCGACCGGGTAGGGAATTTCCGATAGTACCGAAGCGCCCGCTGCTTCCCTGCCCTCCTGGATCACAAAACCACCACCTATCGAATAATAGGTTTCCTCCAATATCTGCCCATCGGTACAAACAGCCGTGAAAGCTACCCCATTAGGATGAAACGAAAGCGATTCTGTTTTATGAAACACCACGTCCGTTTTGGGATTGAAATGAATTTGCATTTCGCCATGCAGTCGGATCGACTCGCTGGCTGCTATATCCGCGAGAATACGGTCAATCGAGCTCGTTTCGATCGTAACAGGATCGTAGCCGCTCAACCCAAGGATAACTGCAATGTCGGTACCATGCCCCTTGCCTGTTTTAGCCAACGAGCCATACAAATGCACGGTCACGTTCTTAACACTTCGCAGCAAACCTTTCTCTTTCACGACCTCCAAAAACTGCTGCGCCGCCCGCCACGGGCCTAATGTATGAGAACTCGACGGGCCTATGCCTATCTTGAAAATGTCAAAAACGGAAATGCGTTCTGATGTCATGAAGTGGGGATATTCGAAAAAGAGACTACTTCTTAACCTGTCGGTTTTGAAGTTTAGGTGGAAGTGGCGCTTTACTGAGCATTTTTTTCGCCTTGGCAGTTTTTTCGGGAAATAAATCGATATCCACATACTTGTCTAATTCCGGATTGTATCTGCCCGTATAAGTTTCAGACGATGTGTCCATCTCTGTTAATATTCGTCTCACCATCTTAACAATTTCCATAACTTCAAAAGAGTTTTGATACAAGAAATGCTTCGTAATTTACATTTTTTTCGAACGGACATCAAGCTCCACGACAATATCCCCACACCTCATAATTTTGGCTTATCGTTTCGAGGTTGTTACTAATAATGACTCTGTATAACCTATTTCTAGTCGCTGTGCTTCCATTAATATACACAGAAACATCCGGATTCTTCGAAAGAAACGTTACCGTGATTTTGATAACCGTAGCCAAGACTGTTTCCATATCTCCATTGTCAGTTATAACAAGGTCATCAAAGTCGAAGCCGTCGTCTTTGCTATCGCCAAAACCTAAATTCGCTATATTGTTCCGGATCATTTGAAATTTAACCATTTTCGTCACATTCCCATGCTTTCCCTTGCTGACGAACAGGTAAACCTCGCGAGGGATGGCATATTCAAATTCATAATGCGGGCGTTCCATAAAAGATGAAGTGTGTATGTCAACTTTTATATCTAAGCGCCTAACACTTCGATTTACTCCGCTAAAAACACAACCGGTCACATCCGTTGACCCATCGGCTTTTACCAGTCGTTGCAATCCATTTTCAAAGATTACGCAGTATTTTTGCGACCATTCGAAAGAAACCAATACATAAATTTATGATTGCAGTAATCCAGCGTGTGAGCAGCGCTTCGGTCACCATTGAAGGAGAAGTAAAAGGTGAAATCAAAACGGGCTTTATGGTGCTGCTCGGCATTACACATTCCGATCTGCCGGAGGATATAGAGTGGTTGGGGAAGAAGATCGTCGGGCTGCGGGTATTCAATGACGAGGAAGGCAAGATGAACCTGGATTTGAAAACAGTGAACGGCAACATTCTGCTAATCAGCCAGTTTACATTACATGCAAGTACAAAAAAAGGTAACCGGCCATCCTTCATCGAAGCGGCAAAGCCTGATATCGCCATCCCGATGTATGAAAAAATGATTGCGTTCCTGGAAGCAGAACTGGGCAAACCTATTCAGACCGGCGAATTTGGTGCGGATATGAAGGTCTCACTGCTCAATGACGGCCCGGTAACAATAGTAATAGATTCAAAAAACAGAATCTGAAAGTATCCATATAGGCGCCATTGCCCCATTCAATCATTCAATCATTCAGTTATTCAGTCATTCAAAATTAAACATGACCATCCAGGAAGCACAGCAACAAGTCGATCAATGGATCAAAACTTACGGCGTAAGGTATTTTTCGGAACTGACCAACATGGCAATCCTGACTGAGGAAGTGGGCGAGCTCGCGCGCATCATGGCGCGTACGTACGGCGACCAGTCGTTCAAGAAATCGGATTTGGGAAAAGACCTCGGCGATGAGATGGCTGATGTGCTATGGGTGCTGATCTGCCTTGCCAATCAGACCGGCATTAACCTCACCGAGGCATTCGAAAAGAACCTGGTCAAGAAAACCGACCGTGACAAGGACCGCCACAAGCAGAACGAGAAACTACAATAGGCTGTAAACAGAACAAGCCCGGAAATCCGGGCCTGCTCTGTTATCTATTTTTCCGAAATGATAATATTACATATCCAGTAACAGACGCATCGGATCTTCGAGCAACTGCTTCACGCGAACCAGGAAGCTTACCGAATCCTTACCGTCTATCGTGCGGTGGTCGTACGACAACGCTACATACATGATCGGGCGAACCACGATCTGACCATCTACCACTACCGGGCGCTCAACGATATTGTGCATACCGAGGATCGCGGATTGCGGCGCATTGATGATAGGCGTCGAAAGCATCGATCCGAATGTACCGCCGTTAGTGATTGTGAATGTACCGCCCGACATTTCGTCAAGGCCTAGTTTACCGTCACGTGCACGAACCGCCAAACGAACGATTTCCTTTTCGATCGCGGCAAATGAAAGTGTTTCAGCATTGCGGATAACCGGTACCACAAGTCCACGCGGTGTCGAAACAGCCACCGAGATATCTGCGAAATCGTTGTAAACCAGCTCTTCGCCATCGATTTGGGCATTGATAACCGGGAAGTCTTTCAACGCAACGGTTACCGCCTTCACGAAGAACGACATAAAGCCAAGTCCCACCTCGTGTTTCTCTTTGAATTTATCCTTGAATTTAGCACGCAAATCCATCACCGGCTTCATATCCACTTCATTGAAAGTGGTCAGCATGGCCGTTTCATTTTTCACCGCTACAAGGCGGCGAGCAATTGTCTTGCGCAATGATGACATCTTCTCGCGACGCGATGCACGTGCGCCCGCGGGAGCAGGAGCTGGTGCAGCGGCAGGGGCCGGAGCAGCAGGTTTAGTCGCGGCAGGAGCGGCAGCAGGAGCAGCTTTTTCAGCTTTCAATGCATCGTCTTTCATGATTTTGCCTCCTGAACCGGAACCGTTCACGTCTTTCGGATCGATTCCCTTTTCCGCCAGGATTTTCGCAGCTACGGGAGAAGCATGTTTCTCGCTGTAAGCCTTGTCAGCAGGAGCGGCGGCAGCCGGTGCCGATGTTTGCGGAGTTGCCGGAGCCGCGACAGGAGCGCCCGCTGTCTGGGCGATCGTGCAGATCACCGCACCAATCGGCAGCGTCTCACCTTCTTTCCCTACAATCGTCAATATACCAGCAGCCTCAGCGGGAAGCTCAAATGTTGCTTTGTCCGATTCCAGTTCGCACAGGATTTCATCCACAGCCACATAGTCACCATCTTTTTTGCTCCAAGAAGCAATGGTTACTTCGCTGATAGACTCTCCTACCGCAGGAACTTTCATTTCATAAACCTGGCCGGTTGCCGCAGCAGGCACCGCTGCCGGAGCTTCGGCTTTCGCAGGTTCAGCTGCCGGAGCTGGCGCGGCAGGAGCCGCAGCTGCCGGAGCCGTTTCTTTCGGAGCGGCGCCATTAGCCGCTTCGATGGTCGCAATCAGGTCGCCGATATTGAGCGTATCTCCTTCCTGCGCTTTAATATGCAATATTCCTTCTGCTTCCGCGGTAAGTTCAAATGTTGCTTTATCCGAATCCAGCCCGCAGATCACCTCGTCCATCTTCACAAAATCGCCATCATTTTTGAACCAGTTTCCTATCGTAACCTCAGTAATCGACTCGCCAACGGGCGGTACTTTTATTTCAATTTCAGCCATTTTATGTGCAATCTTGTTATCGAATTAAGTCAAAAATTATAGGAATATCATTCAAAAGCTCTGTTGATGATCTCCGCTTGTTCCTTCGTATGGATTTTCGAGAACCCCGTCGAAGGTGAAGCACTCGGTTCGCGGGCAATTACCTGCAATGGCTTCACTCCTTTGTACATACGGAGCATGAATGTCCAGCCACCCATGTTGAAGGGCTCTTCCTGAACCCAGTAAACACTTGCGTTTTCGTACTGAGCAAGATGGGCGTCGATCTGCGTTTGCGGGAACGGATGCATTTGTTCCAGACGAATGATTGCCACGTCGTCGCGCTTATCGGCTTGCTGCTTTTCGTACAGTTCATAATACAGCTTACCGGTACAAAGCAGTACTTTCTTCACTTTTTTCGGATCTGCATAAGTATCACCAATGGTTTCCTGGAATGAACCACTTACGAGGCTATCGATCGGCGAAACGCACAGCGGGTGACGCAGCATTGATTTCGGTGACATCACGATCAGCGGTTTCCGGAATGGGAACTTCAACTGCCTGCGGAGCAAGTGGAAGAAGTTAGCAGGTGTCGTTACGTTCGCTACGATGATGTTATAGTTTGCCGAAAGTTGCAGGTAACGCTCCGGACGCGCATTGGAATGCTCCGGTCCCTGGCCTTCGTAGCCATGTGGCAGCAACATCACCAAACCCGTCCAACGGTCCCATTTGGTTTCGCTTGATGTCACGAACTGGTCGATAATCACCTGCGCGCCGTTAGCGAAATCTCCAAACTGTGCTTCCCAGATCACCAATGCATTCGGGTTCGCCATAGAATACCCGAATTCAAAACCCAATACGCCGTACTCGGAGAGCAGCGAGTTATAGATCATGAACTGGCCCTGGCCGTCCTGAATATGCTGCAAGCTATTGTAGGACGCGTTGGTTTCCACATCACGCAATACCGCGTGACGGTGCGAGAATGTACCGCGCTGCACGTCCTGGCCGCTCAAACGAACGATATTGCCTTCCACAAGGATCGAACCGTATGCGAGCAACTCGGCCGTAGCCCAGTTTACTTCTTTTTTATCGAAGATCATTTGCTCCCGATCTTTGAGCAATTTGTCGATCTGCTTCAATCTGTTAAAGCTTTCCGGAGTAGTGATCAGCGCTTTACCGATTTTTTCCAGCACGTCCAGTGCTACACCTGTTTCCGGTGATTTCTCAAAGTCTTCCGGTTTCGATTTACGCAAGGTATGCCATTCCTGTTCCAGTTTCGGCATCGTGTATGGCAATGCTTTCTGCTTCACCATATCAAGGCGTTCTTGCAGCAATTGCTTGAACTCCTTGTCCATATTTGCCGCCAGCTGTGCATCCACATCGCCACGTTCTACCAACGTTCTTTGGTAGATTTCACGCGGATTCTGGTGGTTCTCGATGGACTTGTAAAGAACCGGCTGCGTGAATTTCGGTTCGTCCGCCTCATTGTGTCCATGACGGCGGTAACAAACCATATCAATGAAAATATCCTTATTGAATTTCTGACGGTACTCTACCGCAAGGCGCATGCAAAATACGACTGCCTCGGGATCGTCACCATTCACGTGCAATACAGGTGCATCCACGATCTTGGCAATATCCGTACAGTAGATAGCCGAGCGCGCGTCGGTGAAGTCGGTCGTGAAACCAACCTGGTTGTTGATCACAAAGTGGATGGTACCACCGGTGTAGTAGCCGTTCAGTGCCGACATCTGGGTTACTTCGTAAACGATACCCTGGCCTGCCACCGCAGCATCACCATGGATCAATACCGGCAGCACGCGATCGTAATCGCTGTCGTACATGCCATCGGCCCGGGCGCGGATGTAACCTTCCACTACCGGGTTCACCGCTTCGAGGTGAGACGGGTTCGGCGCGAGTTTCAGGTGTACATTGTTACCGTCTTTGGTGGTGATCTGGCTCGCAAAACCCATGTGGTATTTCACGTCGCCATCACCCCAAACCTGGTCGGGCAGGTTACCTTCAAATTCGTTGAATATCTGTCCGTAAGTTTTCTGCATGATATTCGCCAGCACATTCAGACGGCCACGGTGCGCCATACCGATCATCACTTCCACTACGCCCATTTCAGCGGCTTTGTTAATCATCGCATCAAGCGCCGGGATCGTAGTTTCGCCACCTTCCAGTGAAAAGCGTTTCTGGCCGAGGTATTTGGTATGCAGGAAGTTTTCAAAAACAACCGCTTCGTTGAGTTTTGAAAGAATGTGTTTTTTCTCATCGATCGAGAAAGTCATCGTCAATGCTTCCTTCTCGATTTTCTTGCGCAACCAGCTCTTTTGCTCGCGGTCGCGGATGTACAGATATTCGAAACCGATATTTCTTGCATAGATCGTTTGCAACGCATCTACGATCTCTCGCAAGGTGGCCGGACGATCAAAGACCTCAACACCAGCTTCAAAAACGGTATCGAGGTCTTCGGGTCCTAGATTAAAGTCAGCAATGTCCAATTGCGGGCGACGATCTTTCCTTTTCTGGATCGGATTCGTAGTCGCCAGAAGGTGTCCCCTCGACCTATATCCACGGATCAAATGCACCACCTCCATTTCCTTGCGGATACGTGCAGGATCCGTCTTCCCAACTACCGCAGCCTCCTTGCCGTTAGCGGCACCATTGGTGTGTCCGTTACCGGTAGCAGGGAATTTTTGATAAAAATCATAACCTTCAAAAAACTTCTGCCAGCCTTCGTCTACGGAAGCTGGATCTTGCTTATAGGAATTGTACAATTCATCGATATAAGCGGCGTCGGAATTTGCTATATAAGTGTATTTATCCATCACAAAAGTGAGTATTTCATTTACGGCACAAAGGTACGAGACTTATGTAAAGATTACGAATAAAAATATCCTTTTAACTTAACGCGAAAGACGGTCAAGAGTGGTACTTGCAACTAGAATTTCTGAAATCCTTTGGGATTCGGGATAAATTTCAGCATGAGCTCGTGAATACCCTTTGGTCCGGAATAGGAAGCGTAGATCTGCTCTACCTGTCGCGTGCTGTAAAAATATCCCAGTCGCACATTTCTTCCCAACTGGACCTCAGCGGTTAACTGTAAATAATCCACTTTTGCCGAAAAGGAATTGTACCCGCCGCCTACCCGGTAGGACGCACCTAACCCGACCTTCTCCCTGAACCAGAACCGGGATCCGAAATCAACTCTCAGTTTATGATCTTTTTCCTGGACAAACAGCACATGCGGCAGCATCATGACATCCTCGCTCAACGCATGACTTCCGCCTGCGGTAATGTAAAGCGGGCGGCGGTAAAAGGTCCCCACGATCTGGTCACCGAACTTTTGTGAAAGTACTTCCGGTTTAGAAATACCGAAATACAACCTATCTGAACGCAACCAGGCACCCAGCCCGAAACTCCCCAACGCGCGGTTGTTGCCTACAGAGGTCCCATCCGAAACGGGTAGCACGTTGATCCCGCCCTGAACGCCAAGCCCCAGTTTCCAGGTGTCGGATAAGCCGAGATGAAATGCAAACGAGCCTACAAAGCCGGTGGTGGTGAAATAGCTCGTCTGGTCATTCAATGCCTGAAAGCCTATCCCGAACTTGCCGTCAGCAACGGTTCCGTCCGCGGCGAAGGTCTGGCTGGTAGGCGAATTGGGAATATTGAACCATTTCCTGCGAAAAATAGCAGTCATATTAAAGTCCTCGCGCACGCCCGTAAAGCCGGGGTTGATCGACATCGGGTTCTGGACATATTGCTCATAAAGAACCTCCCGCTGCGCCTTAGCTACGCCAAGGCTAGCTACCAATAATGTCCCGGCCAGAAAAATCTCTCTCGAATAGTGATGTGTGTTCTTCAAAAACATCGCACTGAAATAGGTTATTTTAAACAAAAATGGCAGGAGAGTAAGTCCCTGCCATCTTATAACTCTTGAACATTACTTTTTTACTGCCGGGATCAGATCAAAAATCATAACCCAATGTTACATAAGGAATTGGTTTGTTAGTGTAACCGTTGTCAACTCCCCAGGCGTAATCAAATTTGGCATAGAAACCAAACAATGTCGTTCTTACACCAGCGCCGTAACCCATCAGGTAAGGGTTTTTATAATTGGTAACCGTCGCCCGGAATGTCTCATTTTCATCCCCAATAATCTGGGTATTCAAGCTGTTGTTCTCGCTGAAAGGTCCTTTGCCGGTCCAGGCCGTACCAATATCACCGAAGCCGACGATCTGGAAGTTACGCAGGAAGCTTGATGTAATCGCGCCGCGGTAAAGGTATTTCACCAGGGGAATTCTCAATTCGGCATTGAGCAACATATAACTTGTACCTGACAGCCTGTTGAGTTTGAACCCACGCAGGTTGGTAGCAAAATCCGCGAAGAAAATGTCGCGGTTATCGCGTTGAAAATTCAGTGGATTATCGCCGCTGCGGTTTTCTTTCCGGTTACCGAGCCAGTTTTCCATACCACCAAGAATATTCTGCTTAGGCGCCCGTCCACCGGAATGGCTTGCCGCTGCACGCACAGCGAGGATCAGGTCTCGGTGGATTTTCTGATAATGGCGGAAGTCGAGGCTCACGCGGTTGAAGCTTTCCTTTCCACTAGTCAATCCCTGGTAAAGGTCGTAACGCAGTTTGAAACGCGTCCCTTCCATCATATTCATGCCATTCACCCTGGTGTTATCGAATACAAATTCGCTGCGCACCCCTCCGTAATTCGAAGACAGATCCGGATTAGGCAGCAGCACATCGATCATTCTCGTAGATGTGAACATCGGCGATACCGAGAAACGGCTCGTAGTCGAAAATGGATATGATGCCGTGAACATCAACTGGTTGAACCGGTATTTCTGGATCAGGCCTTCCGAGTCGTTATATAATGTCTTTCTGTCGACACGCAAGCCAAAGTCGATGCGATAGGTATTATTGTTGTATTCTGCGAACAAATCGCTGTTTCGAAAGTTAGACGAAATGAAAAGGCCGGCCTTAATGACGTGGTTTTCGAGCAGATCGTTCATCGAAATGGATTGTGCATAGCCAAATCCACGGATGGGATCAATGCGCCAGTCGGAACTTGCGTCATTGGTAATAAACAGACCTTTATAGTTGTATGGCCCTTTGATCGCGATATTTTCACGAACCGCTTTCGTACGCGAGGCTACACCAGGCGTAGTAGGGAAGTTTCCACGGTTTCTTCTCGATTCGAATGATTTCAAAACATCCTCGTCGAACTCGTAATTATCTGTATCTACCTCGCCTTCTTTCAAAGCCAGCTTTTTGGGTTGATCGGTTTGCGCCGCTTTCGTAGCAGAATCCGCTTTTACGGGACTAACAGTACCGTTGCCCGAATTTCCGGCACTGGCAACGCTCAACGATGGCGGATTAACCGTCGCATTGATATCGAATCCGTTTTTGAATGCAGCCGTATAGTAACCATCATTCAAATAAGTGTAAGCCAACGCCCCGCCCGGTGCTTTCAGGTTCACATCAGCATTGCGGATGTTCTGAATATAGTTGGTCAGCTGCGAGCTGGTCTGTGAAGCGCGGTTGTATTTATAAAGATTATTTACACCTTTCCCATTGGAAAGATAAACCACGTCGTTCTCGTCGGCATACACCGGTGTTAACTTGGTCTTTCCGTCCGATTCTACCAACTTGACGATGTTTTCTGATCGCGGCGTTCCATCGTGCTCAAAAAGTGTATAAGAAGGTGCAATGGATTTGAAGTTCCCTTTGTCACCCCGTCCCAGCGAATCCACGGGTCTGTTGGAAGAGAAAACTACCCGTCGCGAAGACCCCTGGATAAAACGGGGAGAAAGGTCATCGTAAAGGTCGCTGGTGAGCGGCAATGCCGAAGCCCGCGCCACACTGATGAGGAATATATCGTTTTGGCCGGCCTTGTCTGCACTCACAGCGAGCATTGAGCCGTCGTGCGACACGTCCATGTCCACGATCTGATCCAGCCCGCGGATATTGCGTTTTGTTTTAATCTTGATCTTTTTAGTACCTACATTTTCATATCGGTACAGGTTCTTTTTGTCGTTTTCGTTAGCCAGAATTGTCAGTTCATTGTTTCTCGACCATCCCAAAAGAGGCGGCTGCGTTTTCATGCGGCCTCCGATAATATCTAATTTACCCTGGCGAACCACTTTCTTCGAGCCAGTCTCACTATCAAACAAATACACGCGGTAGCGCCCGTTTTTAATCTCGCTCACAGCAGTAAATTTCTTATCCGGCGACACCTTGATTACCGCACTGGCATCGGTCACATTGAACTCGTTCAGCTTATACTTCCAGGTCGGATTGGGATCCGTATAGAACTGCTCGGCATTCTTGGTCTGGTTCAGGTAATAGGCCCGCCAGTCGCGCAGGAAACGGTTGTAGGATTGCACGCCAAGCGTGCTGGTGATACTGGTTTGCTCGGTGCGGATGATGCGGGTAAGGTTAAGAATGTCGGAGATTTTGTCTTTTCCATAGCGCTCGGCGATGTAGTTCCAGATCGAATGCCCGATCAGCGTCGCATCGTCGCCCGTCATGAGCGTCGGCTTACGGATGTTGCGGTTTTTGAAGAAATCACGCATATAGTCGTTCAGTTCCGGTGACCAGCCCTCGGCGATGTAAGCTGCCGTACCCGACATGAACCACTCCGGCAATGTAAGCAGCAAAGAACTTTGCAGCGCTTCTTTCATATTGCCCCCATACAGCATGTCATATACGAAAAGAAGACTGATATCCCGCACCAGCTTTTTACGGAAACCGATCTGATCGCCCGTATAGGCTACTTCCACGCGCGATTGCGAGAGATTGAGCTTCTGGTCCGAAAGGTTATCCAGCACCGACAGTCCCATATTGCTCTGTTCGAGCTCAGCAGGCGAGTTATACAGGAATATTTTTACACGGTTATAAGGTGTCCAGCCGAGAATGTCGGTGATTTTATCGAATTCGCTTTCCGCATATTGCGCCGTCAGCCTGGCTAGATTGGTACCGCCCTGGTAGTGATAGATTTCAAAATTAGTGGTTCGGAAGATCTTCCAGTTGAACTTCTTATACTGGACCCGGTTCTTTCCAAAAGTCTCCTGTGAAGGATAGCGCTGTGCTATTGAGTCGTTGAATAATCCAAAAACTGCTAAAAGACCGATCGAAAAGGTTAATGTGTAAATATATCTTTTGCTCATATTGCTTAGGCTGACGTCAACGGAAATATAACGAAAAATACCTTTTTATATTCACTAGCGGGTTCAATTCTTTGCCGTAAATCAGGTGGTTACAAAACGCATTTGCCAGAAAAGGAGCGAGCGTTACGCCCTTTGTGCCTAACCCATTGAAAATAGACACGTTAGGAAACTCAGGATGAATCCCTATTAATGGCCGGCGGTCGCGCACAGATGGGCGTATACCCGCCTGAGCGCCCGTTAATGTGTAACCGGTTCTTAGCAGGCCCTGCAATTTGGCCTCCAGTTCCTCCGTCGCGGCGTCTGTAATTTCCCAGTCGAGCGGGTTCCAGGAATAGGTAGCCCCTACTTTCATCCTATTTTCAGTCAACGGCAATGCGAAGATGCCCTGATTAATGATATACGACTTCAATATAGCCTCTGTGGCTATTTCCAGGATTTGTCCTTTTACGGGTGTAAACGGTAACCAGTTGAACCAGCTGTTTTCCAACGCAAAAAAACCCTGACAAAAAATGACCGTTCGGAACCGCTTACCCTGCCACTCAACGCCGTCATCGGTTCTCGAAAGATCATCGGTGCCGAAAGCGGCTTCCACATACAAATGCCGTTCCTGGAAATACGAGCGACTCGCATCCAGCAATACCGGCAGATCGATCCAGCCCGATTGGACCACTTCTAAACCACCAAAATCCGCATTTACATAAGGCATCTCTTCTCCGGGGTCAGGAGAATTGGCCACGTAGGGACTAATCCCGGGATCGGCCGTTTGCGCGAGGTAGGTATTCTGCTCTTCGATCGACCGGAAAGGCCGGTAAATCGGAGTGACGTGCATGAATTTACAACCTAGTTTCGTTTCCAGGTTTCCGTAAAAAACTCTGGCATAAGGGAAAAGATCATCGGCCAGCCAGGTCTTGACCAGCTTTTTGCCCGTCAGCGGATTAAAAATCCCTGCTGCGACGCGTGAGGAAGAAGGCATTGAAGAATCGCCGACGATTTGGAAACTCTTTCCCAAATCGTGAAGATGCCAGGCTACTGAAGTGCCGCCTATGCCCTGCCCTATGATGAGATATTCGTAGTCAAAATGCTGCATATCAAGCATTATCGGCAGCGCGACGTCTGAGTGACAACCCGATTTGCTCGTCGGCCAGGCGCACCACCACTTCCACCTGCTCGTCGAGGGTCATGAATGAGTTATCAATATAAATGGCGTCCTCGGCCTGCCGGAGCGGGCTTTCGGCGCGGGTCGTGTCGATGTAATCGCGTGTCTTGAGATTTTCCAGGATTTCGGCCAGATCCACGATCTCACCTTTTTCCATCAGTTCCAGCTGGCGGCGGTGCGCGCGGATCATCGGGTCGGCCGTCATGAAAATTTTCAGTTCGGCCTGCGGAAATACAACGGTACCGATGTCCCGGCCATCCATGACAATGCCCTTGGCCTTACCCATTCGCTGCTGCTGCGCCACCAATGCATGCCGCACCTCAGCGATCGCACTTACTTCGCTCACCCGCTCGGAAACATACATTTTCCGGATCTCGTCCTCCACATTCAGACCGTTCAAATAGGTATCGTTGCGGCCGAGTTCGGGATGCCTGCGGAAGGAAATATGCACTTTTGACAGGGCATTTTCTACTTCCTTCGGGTTGGTAAGACTTATATGATTTTGGATAAAATACAGTGTAACAGCCCTGTACATCGCGCCGGTGTCGATGTAAGGGTAATTCAATTGCTTGGCAACCAGTTTCGCCGTTGTGGATTTCCCGCAACTCGAATAACCGTCGATCGCAACGATAATCTTGGGCATATTGGAAAGTGTAATTTTACAGAGCGTAAAAATACATTTTTAAAGCTCATTCCCCGGCCAGCTTTACAAACAAATGTTCGTCGAGTACCTGGTCGTTTTTAATAATGGCCTTGCGGTGAATCGCTTCGAGTTTGTAACCGGCTTTTTCCAGAACGCGCATCGAGGCAGGGTTGGTTTCGAAAACGCCCGCGAAAAGCCTTGTAATGGTGGTATTGGCAAAAATCCAGTCTGTCATTTGCACAACGGCGGCTGTGGTAATGTTGAGTCCCCAGTAAGGCTCACCGAGCCAGTAGCCGATCTCGGCATTGTTGCGATGAATGTCCTCCTGGCGCAGTACGCCTATTCCGCCCACAAATTCATCCTTATAGTAGATCGCGCGGTGGAAGCTTTCGCCGCTATGCCGCCCGTTACAGAAGTCGATCCAATAATGGGCGTCGGAAAGTGTGTAAGGTGAGGGAAAATTATCCCTTACCTGCGCTACCACATTTTTGTTGTTCGCGAGTTGCGCCAGCCTTTCGGCAATATTTCTGGTGAACGGTCTGAGAGTTACCTGTTGATCCATACAATGCTACTCGCCTTCAAGCAGGAAGATCACCATGCTGCGCGCCCCGTGCGCGCCGATGACCAGCGATTGCTCAATATCCGCAGTTTTTGACGGACCTGCAATAAAACAGCCCCATCCCAGCGTGTCCCGCAAGCGCACGTATGCGTCATGCATATTGTCCACGAGCGCATTACGCGGGATCACGAACGCGAGATTTTGGGTAATAAAAGGCAGCACCCGATGCGGCAAATACTGGTCCGAAATCCAGACTGCCCCATTTTCGGCCACGCCAAACTCGGCTTGCACAATGGCTATTTCCACGGTTTCCAGTTCGTGCGGGTCTGAAACATTGAGGCTGAAATCGGCCCAGGCGCTTAACGCAGGAATGGTAGTAGCCCGATTTACCACGTCTTTGTAGAGCTCTTCCGCTTTTGCCGCAAGCTCTTCCAGGTTTTTCACCACGATTACTTCGGTATAAATCGCAGCGAGCATTTCGCGGAATTTGTCTTCGGTATCTTCAAAATGGCTGACAAACGTGGTTACCGGCGGCAGCGCTACCTCCTCAGGTTTGTTCTGCCTGATTTGACTTAAAATTCTATCTCGTGAGCTCATAATCAATTCTTTCTGTTACGAACATACCAGTCGCGGAAGCTTTCCTTCGGCGGCTCGGGCATGTCGCGTTGTTTGTACCAGGGATTCAATGCATTGTTGACCATGAAAGGCATGGCGCGCATCACTGTCCGCCCCAGCCTGCCCGACCATTGGTAAAACCGTGGTGCAGCCAGCACCGTCGACATGGCCCGGATACCGATTTCCTTACTTTTATGCACGTGTCCCTCCTTCGCCAGCACCTGCCGCCATTTATACAACTGATCATGAATATCGATTTTCACCGGGCATACATTCGAGCAGCTGCCGCATAACGTGCTTGCAAACGGCAGATCCGCATTCTTGGTCATATCCAGGTTCGGTGCGAGAATGGAGCCGATTGGTCCGGCCACTGCATTGTGGTAGCTATGCCCGCCGCTTCTTCGGTAAACCGGGCAAGTGTTCATACAAGCCCCGCAGCGAATGCATTTCAAGGAATTTCTGAAATCCTTCCGTCCTAATTGCGTGCTCCGACCATTGTCTACAATCACAATATGCATTTCCTGCCCCTCGCGCGGCTTTTTGAAATGGCTGCTGTAAGTGGTAATCGGCTGGCCCGTGGCGCTTCGTGCGAGCAGGCGCAGGAATACGCCGAGGTGTTCCTGTTTGGGGATAATCTTTTCAAAACCCATACAGGCAATGTGAATATCGGCCAGATGCGCGCCCATATCGGCATTACCTTCATTCGTAGAGACAACAAAACCGCCGGTTTCGGCGATGGCAAAATTTACACCTGTCAACGCAGCTCTGCGCGTCAGAAACTTATCGCGCAAATGCTGGCGGGCGGCTTCGGTGAGGTATTGCGGGTCGGTGGCGCCGGCTTCCGTGCCCAAATGTTCGTGAAAAAGATCGCCGATATCCTTCTTTTTCAAGTGGATAGCCGGTAATACAATATGGCTTGGCGGCTCGTTGCGGAGCTGCACAATGCGTTCGCCCAGATCGGTGTCGATCACCTCAATGCCGTTCTTTTGCAGGAATTCGTTCATATGACATTCCTCGGTGAGCATCGACTTGCTTTTCACCATCTTGTCGATCTTATGTTTCTTCAAAAGCCCGAGAACGATCTCGTTATGCTCAGCCGCATTGGCCGCCCAATGCACCTGCACGCCGTTTTCCTTCGCTTTTTGTTCAAAGGCGATCAGTAGCTCGTCAAGATGAGAGAGCACATAATGCTTGATACCCGACGCGGCTTCGCGAAGCTGCTCCCACTCGGGCAATTGTTTGGATGATTTATCGCGTTTCTGACGGACGAACCATAGCGTTTCGTCGTGCCAGTTTACGTAAGATTCGTCTCTGTTGAACACTTCGGAGGCGTCCGCGTGCTCCATGACTGTTTTGGACATAGCTGCCTTAACAATTTGATAATGGTATTTAAAGAAGAATAAGAATTGTACTTTTCACATTCATTGCATTATTTCAAGTTTGCAGTTTGTTTAATAAACAACTTTTTACAAATCGAAAAAATGCTATTTTCTTGTATTGCAATATCTTATACTTTTGAATCAACAAAGTTTTTCGATCGGGGCATCGGAGTCTGAACTAAGTTCAGTTTAACTTTTTTTAGACATTAAATTATTACTCCTATGAAAACCAAAAACACTCTTATTATCGCAGCCATCACGGGCTTGCTTCTATCAGGATCGGCATTCGCTGTAAATGCCCAGGACAACTTCGCTACCGCAGATAAAACTGAAAACGCTTCAACCAAGCTGACTGTTCTGCAGGTTAAACCATTGCAATTCCGCGTTTCTTATAATAATCCAATTTCAAAAAATGTAGTTGTGCGTATTCTGGATAACGAAAAGAATGTGCTTTTCTCAGAAAATCGCAAAGTTGAAAACAACTACCTGAAATACTTCGATTTATCAACGCTGATGGACGGCACTTACACGTTCGAAATCACGGATGGTAAAGAGAAGACTGCACAATCGTTTGATATTTTGACTACAACCAGCCGCGTTGTTTCTTCAATCAACTAATAGCGGGGCGCTTCTCAGATTCCATCCCAGCGCATAAACTTTGTATACACCGGGGCTCAATATGCGGGCTCCGGTTTTTGTTTTTTGATCCCTGCATTCAGGATCTCAGCAATATGCATCACCTGCACATTCGAATTGCCCCGTTTGAGAATACCTCCCAAATGCATCAGGCAGCTCATATCCGAACCGGTAATGAATTCCGCATTGTGCCGGATGTGGTCCGCCACGCGGTCCTTACCCATTTTCACGGATACAGCCTCCTCGCTCACGCAAAACGTCCCGCCAAAACCGCAGCATTCGTCGGTGCGATCCAGGTCGATCAGCTCGATGCCTTTCACTTGTTTCAAAAGCGATACCGGCTTCGAAAATGGCGCCGCATTCAACTCCGACATTTGAGACAAATGCAATCCGCGTTGCCCGTGGCATCCCTGGTGCAAGCCCACACGATGCGGGAACTCGGCTTCGATAGTCTCTATTTTCAAAACGTCGGTCAGAAATTCGACTAATTCATATACTTTCTCCCTGAGTACTTTCGATTCGTCGGCCTTATTATCCGCCTTCAAATGGTCTTTAATATGCAGCACACAGCTCCCCGATGGCGATACCACATAATCGCAATCTTTGAAAAGATCATAAAAAAGATTGTCGCATGAGCGTGACAAGTGTTCGAATCCGGAATTAGCCATCGGCTGGCCGCAGCAGGTCTGATTCAGCGGAAATGTGACTGTGCAGCCGAGTTTTTCAAGCAATTCGAGCGTCGCAATCCCTACCTGGGGATAAAACTGATCGACATAGCAGGGAATAAATAATCCGATATTCCAATTTGAGTAATTCATTTTCTACCAAAATTCGATGGTGGCCTGAATGGGATAGTGATCAGAAACGTCCGGATAATTTCGGATCACCTTGTAGTTTTTAATGCGGACCTTGTTGTTGAGCAAGGCGAAAATGTAATCGAGCCGGTCGCCCGGTAAACCTTCGTTCCAGGTCTGCAACTGCGACCCGCGGGCAGCGTCCTGCCAGTTCCTGCGGAACGAAAAGTAAGGCTGTTCATTCGGTCTGGCGCCCATATCCATACCCAAAAGTACGGGCTGGACGCTGTTGACGAGCATTTGATTAATGTAAGCGGCCTGCAATGCCCGGTCCATGACAGACGCATATTCGAGCCGGGAGTTGCAAAACCGGAAGGTCACAGAACGCGACAGTTTGATCAACCCACATTGCAGCACTTTCGGGTCGGCACCCGCCGTCCGCGGCAAATTGATGATTTGTGTTTTTTCAAACGGCCAATTGGAAAGTATCCCGACGCCCTGCGTCCCGTTTTCATTGGTATCGGCAACTGCATAGGCATAATACATGCCCGTCTGTGCGGCGATCTGCCTCAACTGGAACTGCACCTTTCCCTTGTCTGTAAGGCTGTCGACCGCCTGTAATGCCACAAGATCCGGGTCATTCTCCTTGATTATCCTTAAAATATCCCTCAGATTCGACTCTTCCCGATTATTCAGGCCATGCCGGATGTTGAAACTCATCAGCTTCACTTCCACAGCCTGGCGGGGCTGAGATGAAAGCAATGCAAACGATAAAATAAGGATGGATAATGCGTAAAATAGTCTACTCAACCTGTTCGAATGCTAGTTCATACTACGACCTTTATTCTCAGAGGGCAAATATCTGTTCCATTAACACCCACTTTTCGCCGGGTTTGGCAGTGGGCAATGCTTGTTGGTATTTCCACATGAGCTGCTCCCATTCCTGTACTTTCGGATTGTCGGCGTCCATTTGGGATTTTGTTTCAAAACTGAAATCGTCTTCCGTCTCCATGATCATGAACAGGCGGTTACCAACCCGGTAAATGTCCATCACAGTAATGCCGGCATCGGTAATGCTCTTATGGATTTCAGGCTGGATCTTTTTGTGGTAGCCTTCGTATTCCGCAATCATTTGCGGGTCATCGACCAGGTCCACTGCAAGACAATATCTTTTCATAATCCTATTAAATATCGAGGTTGTAAAAGCGCCTCGCGTTGTTACCCATTACATCGCGCACTTCGTCGTCGGAGAACATACTCAGGTAGTCGGTCAGGATTCCCTTCGCGCCTTCGTATTCGCCCGCGACCAGGCATACTGGCCAGTCGGAGCCATACATAATGCGCTCCGTTCCGAATGCTTCGAAAACCACATCGAGATAAGGCCTGAAATCGGCTTTCTCCCAATGCATCCAGGTGGCTTCGGTCACCATGCCGGATACTTTGCAATGCACATTAGGCAATTCTGCGAGTCGACGGATATCATCGGCCCAGGGTTGCAACTCCTGCGCTTTGATGAGCGGCTTGGCAATGTGATCCAGCACGAAATGCACATTCGGCAGTTTTACCGCGAAGTTGAATGCTTCTTTCAACTGGTTTTGGTAAATGAGAATGTCGTAGGTAAAATCGAATGCGACCAGCGTGCCCACGCCCCGGATAAACTCCGGTTGCAGCAGAAAACCTTCGGGCTGACCCTGCGCCACATGACGGAAGCCTTTCAATTTCTCAAACTGCGAGTATCTTTCGAGCTGATCATACAAATTCACCGCTTTGAGATCTACCCATCCTACCACGCCTCTCACAAAGTCATTGGCTTCGGCCAAATGCAGCAAAAACTCCGTTTCGGCATCGTTCTGTGACGCCTGCACCGCCACGCAGCCATCTACTTTATTGGCTTTGAGGACCGGCCAGAGGTCCTCCGGTAGAAAATTCCGCCGGATAACCTGCATGTCGGGTGTGATCCACGAATCACGTTCCTCGTCGAATATCCAGAAATGCTGGTGAGCGTCTATCGTCATATACTTCTTTACTATGCTGGTAACTTGGTTCGGCTGTCAAGTATGGTCATGTGTTGTCATCCATTGTCATTTGTGGTCATTCGTTGTCAAGTGTGGTCAGGTGTTGTCAGGCATTGTCATTCATTGTCAGGGCTTGACTCTCAGTGACTACACTTGACAGAACACGACCACACCTGACTATTAATGACTATACCTGACCATCCCTGACTAGTTATGACCCCGAACGTAGCAAACTCCCTTACACCGTCGCCTTCCAGGCAATCGCTTCCTGCTTTTGTGAACCCAGTTTTTCAATACCCAATTCTACAACGTCGCCTGGTTTGAGGTAAACCGGCGGCTTCATGCCCAGACCTACGCCCGCCGGTGTGCCGGTCGTGATCACATCTCCCGGGAGCAGTGTCATAAACTGGCTCAGATAGCTAACCAGGAATGGGATCTGGAAAATCATGTCGGATGTATTGCTGTCCTGGATTTTCTTGCCGTTCAGGCTCAGCCACAAATCGAGGTCGTTGGCATTGCCTACTTCGTCCGAAGTAACCATGTATGGTCCCAGCGGTGCGAAAGTATCATTGCTTTTACCTTTCACCCATTGTCCGCCACGCTCCATTTGGAACGCCCGTTCCGAATAGTCGTTGTGAACGGCATAACCAGCTACGTAGTCTAATGCATTAGCCTCATCCACGTAGCTTGCTTTTTTACCGATTACTACGGCCAGCTCTACCTCCCAGTCTGTTTTTTCCGAATTTCTTGGAATAATCACCTGGTCGAAAGGTCCGCATAATGCAGTAGTTGATTTAAAGAAGATGATGGGCTCTTTCGGAAGCTCCGTCGCGCCGGATTCGTAGGCATGTTTGGCATAGTTCATGCCAATGCACACGATCTTCGAAGGACGTGCCACGCAGGAACCATAGCGGAAACCATCCGCCACTTTCGGCGCGGAGGCCGCATTGATTTCGAGCCATGCCGACAAACGAGTGATACCATCGGTCGCGAAGAATTTTTCATTATAATCTTCACCAAATGCAGAAACATCCAGCTTCGTACCGTCGGGCAATTCTACGCCCGGTTTTTCATTTTCAAATGCACCAAATCGAAAGAGTTTCATATTTTGTACTTCGGCTTTCGGCTTTCGGCCGTCGGCATTTTTTTAGTTATACTTCGGCCGTCGGCTATCGGCCGTCAGCTTTTTGCTAGTTATTATTCATTTCAAGGTCCGACAGCCGATAGCCGACTGCCGACTGCCTCCTAATTATTTAGCTTCTCAAATCCCCCGTCAATCAAATAATCGCAACCTGTGATAAAACCTGCTTCATCCGAGCAAAGGTACAATGCCAATGCACCGATTTCTTCCGGCTTCGCCATACGGCCGATAGGCTGGGTTTTGGACAGTTTTTCAAACATTTCCTGCTCCTTGCCCGGATAATTTTTCGAGATAAAACCATCCACGAAAGGTGTGTGCACGCGTGCCGGCGAGATGCTGTTGCAACGGATACCGTCCGCCAGGTAATCGCGGGCTACCGACAACGTCATGGAGTAAACCGCACCTTTTGCAGTAGAATAAGCAAAGCGGTCGGGTATTCCTACTGTTGCGGCAATGGAAGCCATGTTCAAAATCACTCCTCCGCCGTTGGATTTCAAATGCGGAATGGTGGCCATGAGGCAGTTATAAACGCCTTTGACATTGATATTAATCACCCTGTCAAAATCGATTTCCGCAGTCGTGTCCGCCTTGCCGATATGCGCGATACCTGCGTTGTTGACAAGGATATTGATCGGATGCTGCGCGGCGATGGCGTTGATAATATTCACGACATCCGCCTGTTTGGAGATGTCCAGTGCGTGTGCCTCAGCTTGTCCGCCTTCCGCAGTGATTTCGCTCACCACCTGATTGGCCAGATCAATATTGAGTTCCAAAATATGCACGTAAGCGCCCTGTTTAGCGAAAGTTTTAGAGATCGCCAATCCGATCCCACTCGCTCCGCCGGTTACCAGTGCTGTTTTTCCTGTTAGATTAAACATAGATAGTTGGTCTAGGCCCAAGGCTGAAGCCTTGGGTTAATGATGCTTGTCTGTTGGTCTTAGGCAAAAGCACAGCTTTTGCCTTGTTACTGTTATTGTTATTGCATTGCTGTTGCCGATGCGTTGCTGTTGCAGTGCAATTCTGTTGCTCTACAATTCTCTTGATTGAAATCTTTCTGCTCTGCAATTCTTTTGCTTTGCGATTCTTTTGCTTTGGATCCGGGGGTTAAAACCCCCGGCAATAGATTTGCGCTTCTCCGAGTTACTGCGTCGGACAATTTGAATTTGCTATGCAAATTTCCAATCTGTTACCGTCGGTTTTAACCGACGGAAGGCCGAGACTTGGATTCTGGGAGCCCGGCGCCGAAAACCGGTTATTATAGTGAAACGCCGCGTTTCCACGGGATAAAGTCGTCTTGTCCCAATTGCTGCGCTTTGGTCAGCTCGCCGCTGGCTACTTTAATCACATATTCCAGCAATGCTTCCGCATTCTGTTCGATTGATTGCGTGCCGTCTACAACCGGACCACAGTCGAAATCGATCACGTCGGGCATTCGTTGGGCAAGAGCCGAGTTGGTGGCTACTTTTGCTACCGGGCAGATCGGGTTACCTGTTGGGGTACCAAGACCAGTGGTGAAAAGGATAATGTTTGCGCCTGCGGCGGTTTGACCAGTAGTGGCTTCCACGTCGTTGCCTGGCGTGCACACGAGGTGCAGACCTGATTCCGTTGCGCGTTCGGTGTAGTTCAAAACGTCGGAAACGTAAGCATTACCCCCTTTTTTAGCTGCACCGGCGGATTTGATCGCGTCGGTGATCAGACCATCCTTAATATTACCCGGCGACGGGTTGAACGCGAATGCGGAACCTACTGCTTCGGCTTTACCCGCGTAGTCGCGCATGAGTTTTTCGAATTTTGCGGCTTTTTCTTCGGTCACACAGCGATTGAGCAGCTCCTGCTCTACCCCATTCAATTCGGGGAATTCGGCAAGAAGTGTCTGTCCACCGAGGCCCACGACGAGGTCGGAAAGGTGACCAAGTACCGGATTGGCAGAAATCCCTGAGAACCCGTCCGATCCGCCGCATTTCAAGCCTACTGAAAGTTTAGAAAGTGGCGCATCGGAACGTTCAAATTCGTTGATTTTAGTCAAACCCATGAAAGTTTCCTTGATCGCACCCGACATGAGCGAATACTCAGTGCCCTTCTGGTGCTCGAATGCAAAGAACGGCTTGCTGAAATGCGGATCGCGCTTGCGGATTTCGTCTTCGAGCGTTTTCAGCTCGGAGTTCTGACAACCAAGGCTCAGTACCGTGATACCTGCTACATTGGGATGCACCGCATAAGCCGCGAACAGAGAGCACAATGTATTCGCATCCAGACGCGTACCGCCGCAACCGCCCTCATGCGTGAGGAATTTAACACCGTCGACATTCTTGAACGGGCGTTCTGGTTTCTTTTTCGCTGCCGCCGGAGCGTCAACAAAAGTTTCCAGATTCTTGATCGTACGCATATCGCCCTGCTGGTACAAATGCAGGAATTCGCGTACCTGATCGCGGTAAATATCCGTTTGTGCGTACCCGAGCTCGCGCTCGAATGCGTCCTTCATGATGAGCACGTTGCGGTTCTCGCAGAAAACGAGCGGCACTACTAGCCAGTAATTGTATGTCCCTACGCGACCATCTTCACGGTGGTAACCTTTGAAAGTGCGGTTTTGCCAATGGCTCACGTCGGGCTGCGTGTATGAATACGGCTGACGATTAGCAGTGCTGTAATCGTGTGCGTCGTGTTTCAGGTTGAATGTTGTGATCGGCTCGCCTTTTTTGATCGGCTGAGTGGCACGGCCTACGAGCACGCCATACATAATGATGGCGCCGCCGGTTTCGATATCCTCCGTAACGAATTTATGCTTGGCCGAAACGCCGTATTGAAGATGGTAGAGATTCCCCTCGTACGTCACGTCCGAGCCCGCGGGCTGGTCGCGCAATGCCACGATAACATTATCGGAAGGGTGAACTTTCAGGAATTGGGACGCCATATTAATGTTCAGGTGAATGTAATCTGGTATATCCTACTGGTTTTCAATCACGCCAAATAGAATATATCAGCAAAGCAACAGAATTATTTGAATACAATGAACTCAGACATTAGCAATTTTTTCAACTATATTGGCATATATTTCTCCCTAACGGTTTTAATTGTGTAATTATTTGTGAAACCGCAGCTACTTAAAGTCCCGAAAGGCTTACAGAAATCATTCAGCATCCGGCGCGATGTAGTGCTGTATTTCTATAACCGATGGCATTACCATCCTGAGTTAGAGCTCATTCACATCGAACAGGGCTCCGGTACGCAATTTGTGGGCGACAATATCCGCAGTTTCCAGAGTGGTGACTTGCTGCTGATAGGCCCCAACCTCCCTCATTACTGGCGTTGCGACGAAAAGTACTTCCAGCGCGGCAGCCAGCTTTATGCACAGGCGACTGTCGTCCATTTTTCGGAAGAAATTTTTGGCAAAAACTTCCTGGCGCTGCCCGAAAACAAGTCCATCCACGATTTGCTCGTGAAAGCTCGTCTTGGAATGAAGATACTCGGCGAAGGTACCGATAAAGTAAAAATGCTCTTGCACGAGCTCCTCAACCAGACCAGCGGCAATCCGATTATCTCTTTAATGCAAATACTCGAAACGCTGGCCCATTGCGAGGAGATTAACCTGCTCTCCAACACGCAGTACCACAACGAGTACGACCAATACGACACCGACCGCATCAACCATATTTATCAATACTCGATCTCTAATTTCCAGAAGAAGATCTCGATCGAGGAAATCGCTGAAGTAGCCAACATCAGCCCGCATTCGTTTTGCAGGTATTTCAAAAGCCGCAGCCGCAAAACCTACTCACAGTTTTTGCTGGAATTGCGCATCGGCCACGCCTGCAAACTGCTTTCCGAAAGCCGTATTCCGGTGGCTCAGGTTTGTTTTGAAAGCGGTTTCAACAACTTCGCCAATTTCAATAAGTATTTCAAACTCCACACCGGCAAAAGCCCGATGCAATACCAGAAGGAATTCCGGAAAATCCCTATTTCAGGCCATTTGCCCACTTTTAACACCGTATTATGAAAGTTAACCTGATCAATATCTTCGAAAAGCGTATTCAAGAAGCCGAGATTCACATCGTCGGCAAGCGGATCAGTAAAATCACCGTATCAGGCCCCGAAAACCCTGCTCTGCCTTATGCGTTACCCGGCTTCACGGACGCACATGTACACGTGGAAAGCTCAATGCTCACTCCTGTGCAGTTTGCGAGACTGGCCGTGGTACACGGGACGATTGCGACGGTGTCGGATCCTCACGAAATTGCGAATGTACTCGGCGTCGAAGGCGTGCATTTCATGATCGAAGACGGGAAACGCGTGCCATTCAAGTTCTGCTTCGGCGCCCCCTCGTGCGTACCTGCGACCGTTTTCGAAACCGCCGGGGCTACTGTGGATGCGGAACAGGTGAGTGAGTTGCTGGCGAGTGACGATATTGGTTACCTGGCGGAGGTAATGAATTTTCCGGGGGTGCTGAATGGAGATCCCGACATGATGGCCAAAATCAAATGGGCCAAACATTATAATAAGGTAATAGACGGCCACGCACCCGGCCTGCGCGGCGAGGCGGCGAAACAATATGCCAGCTATGGCATCAGTACCGATCATGAATGTTTTTCGTACGCGGAGGCACGCGAGAAGATCGGTTACGGCGTCAAAATCCTGATCCGGGAAGGCAGCGCGGCAAGAAATTTCGACGCGCTGATCCCGCTTATCGCCGAGTTTCCGGATCGCATTATGTTCTGCTCCGACGACAAGCACCCCGACAACCTTGTCGAAGGGCATGTTAATGTGCTCGTCAAACGGGCTCTCGCGCTCGGGTACGATCTCTGGAATATACTGCAAGCCGCCTGCATTAACCCCGTAATGCATTATAATGTGAATGCCGGCTTGCTGCGCGAAGGAGATGCCGCCGATTTTATCCTGATCGACAACCCGAAAGCATTTAACATCCTCGAAACCTGGATCGACGGCGAACTTGTTGCCCAAAATGGCACATCATTAATCCCCGATTTGCGCAGCCGGCACCCTAACTTTTTTGAATGCGCGCCGAAAACTGCGGCAGACTTTAAATGTCCTGCAAATAATTCCGAAACAAGAATCAGGGTGATCGAAGCCTTGGACGGTCAATTGGTTACAAATGAGTGGATAACGGAGGCAAAAATTATCAACGGCGCGATAGTATCTGACCCGGAAAAGGACGTATTAAAGGTGGTTGTCGTAAACCGCTATTCAACTGCACTCCCCGCCGTTGCATTCATCCGCAATTTTGGGTTGAAACAAGGCGCATTGGCGTCGTCGGTTGCGCACGATTCGCACAATATAATATGTATAGGATGTGATGATGAAAGCATTGCGCGGGCAGTGAACCTGGTGGTGGAAGCACGGGGCGGATTATCGGCTGTGGGGGCGGGATCGCAGCATTTGATCGGGCTCCCGATCGCCGGATTAATGACCGACCGGGACGGCCATGAAGTGGCCGAAAGTTACACGAAAGTCGATCGTTTTGTAAAAGAAACGCTCGGGTCAACATTAAAATCGCCGTTTATGTCGCTGTCGTTCATGGCATTACTGGTGATACCATCGCTAAAACTGAGCGATAAAGGCCTTTTTGACGGGGAAAATTTCAAGTTTACCACGCTAAGTTTATAGAAAGCAGCGATTTTCAGGAAATAGTATCATTAACCTTAGAAATATAATTTTATGATGAAAATATTTTTAAAATATGTTTTTTTATAAATATATTTACAAGTGTAATAATGACATTATTCACAATCATTCCTAACCCCAATTCCAAATCCTGTCCAAACAATGGCTCACCTACGCTACAAGCAAGAAGAAGAACTCTGTTTTTGGGATCAGTTCAGAAAAGGCGATGAAAATGCCTACGCATGCCTCTACCGCTCTTACGTTCACATTCTTTACCAGTACTGTTCGCAATTCACGATCGACAAGCCCCTTATCAAGGATTGTATCCACGATTTGTTTGTAGAATTATGGAGAAACCGCATGACGCTCGGTGACACCACTTCGGTCCGCTTCTACCTGATGGCCTCCATCAAACGCAAATTGGTCCGCCATTTGAATGCACAACAAAAGCACACCAGCAATGAGGATATCCCGGTTGAGTACTGGCACATCAACACCCCTTCCCACGAGAACCAACTGATTTCGGAAGAAGAGTTCGAATCGACCAACCAGCATCTGAATGTGGCCATCAACGGCCTGCCACGCCGCCAGCGCGAGGCTATCTTTCTCAAATTCTATATGAACCTGAACAACCACGAGATCGCAGATTTGATGAAGATAAATATACAATCAGTTTACAACCTGGTTTTTGGTGCGTTGGGTAACCTGAAAAAGCAGATGACGCTCGACCGGCTGACTTTTTGATAGCAGCCTGTTTAAACGTTTAAATACATGCATAGAAAGCGTGGCGAACTCTGCCGCGCTTTTTTTGTGTTAAATTTGCCTTACATTGACAAGCTAAATTCCGACACTTCACCCATGAACACGATTACCACGCCCCTTGCCGAACGCCTCCGCCCGCGGACGCTCGACGACTTCGTAGGGCAGGAAAAGCTACTTGGCCCGAAAGGACCTTTACGGCGGGCTATTTTACAAAATACCATCCCCTCGATGATTTTTTGGGGACCTCCCGGGGTGGGGAAAACCACCCTCGCATTACTCATCGCCGAAACTACCAAGCGGCAATTCTATAACCTGAGTGCGATCAGTTCCGGCGTGAAGGACTTGCGCGAAGTGCTTGCACGACCTTCCGGCCTGTTCCCGGCGATCCTTTTTATCGACGAGATACACCGGTACAACAAAAGCCAGCAGGACGCATTACTCGGGGCGGTGGAAAAGGGGCAGGTTACGCTGATTGGCGCCACCACCGAAAACCCGTCGTTCGAAATCAATTCCGCATTGCTCTCTCGCTGCCAGGTATATATTCTGGAAGCATTCGGCGAAAAAGAATTGAAGAACCTCATTGCTCGTGCACTGGAAAAAGACCCCTGGCTGAAAGAAAAGAACATCAAATTCAAATCATATGACGCTTTAATGCGCCTTTCCGGTGGCGATGGCCGCAAGCTATTGAACTTGCTGGAATTGGTAGTACTAGGCAAAGGCGAGGCCAAAAAGATTGAAATCACCGACGAATGGGTTACCGAAGTGGCGCAACAGAACATTGCGCGCTACGACAAATCAGGCGAGCAGCACTATGATATTATCTCAGCCTTTATCAAGTCGCTCCGCGGTAGCGATCCTAACGGAGCGGTGTATTGGATGGCGCGGATGATCGTCGCGGGCGAAGATCCGTCATTTATTGCCCGCAGAATGCTCATTATGGCTTCGGAGGACATCGGAAATGCCAACCCGACGGCGATGATCATGGCTAATGCCTGCATGCAGGCCGTGAATGTAATAGGCTATCCCGAATGCCGCATTATACTTTCTCAAACGGCGGTTTACCTAGCCACTTCGCCTAAAAGCAACGCAAGCTACATAGCCATCGGCGAGGCGATCGAAGCTGCAACGCGTACTGCGCACCTGCCTGTGCCCCTGCACCTGCGTAATGCACCCACGAAGCTGATGAAACAGATCGGCTACGGAAAAGACTACAAGTATTCACACGATTTTGAAGGAAACTTCGCGAAACAGGATTTCCTTCCCGACGAGCTGAAGGGTACCAAATTCTTCGAGCCGGGCAGGAATGCGCGGGAAGAGGAGATTAGGAAAAAGTTACAATATTGGTGGGGGGATTGGTACGGCTATTGATCGCCGCGCCGCTTGCGCTTCTTTTCGAACTTCTCGAAGGAGAGGTCCAGCGTGGATACGTCCGGCGTGGATACGTCCCGCGTGGATACGTCCGGCGCGGATACGGTAGATTTACCAGGTTTTCTCAGGTCGCTTTCCAATTTTTGAGCAAGCTTTTGAAGATTTCCCTCTGTTTCCATGCGCTTTACATAATCGGCAAGGGACTCTTCGTTTCCGCTGCTATCATTGATAAGGTTGGTTAAATTGGGGCGTGACTGTTCCATGTGTTGAGTCGAAATGTATATTGACCGGCTTATGTACAGGATAACTGAACAATGCGATTGTAAAGGAGCAAACTTTCCGGAACATTGCAAGTAAAACGGGAACAAAATGTGTCTATTAACATTAACTTGCTGAAAATGTCGAACCAACTATATATGATTCCCGAAAGTATTTCCCTGATTGAAAGACAACTGCTGATTAATCAATGTAAAATCCTCTCTGCTATTGGAAACGAAGACGAACGTGAGCTATACGAAAAGCGGGTTGAAATACTCGAAAAGGGCTATACAGGCCTGTATCCCAAGGTATTCAACAACCTGTACGAAGAAGTCCCCCTGAGTGTTTACAATGAAATCTCCGACATTATGAAAATGTATAGCCGCATCAACGACTCCATTCGCTTGTTGCCGGAAACCGATAAAGAATCACTCGATCTCGCATCGTTGGAATTCGAAGGATTCGACCAGGATAGCGGCATGCATTACTATATGATGTCTTATCTCGTTGACCGTATGGATGAGCATGGCGAATATAAGGGCCGTGAATTAAAGTCGCATAAAAGCAATTCACTGATCAAATACAATCGTATGCTTTCAGTGTATTTCAACTATGAAAAGGTGGAAAAGCATCAATATTCGGTGTCGGATTTGCAAAATTTTATCGACCAGGTCAAAGCGATAGAGCTTGATACCCAGGCATGATAGGCAGTTGCAAACCGTTCACTAACTAGATGGCGCTCAACGGCTCCAAAAAATATTATTTCGTAAACAAAAAACAATGTTTTGAATAAAGAAATCATTAAGTTTGTATCGAAAACCCATCAAAAGGTTTTCAATAACGTTGAGTAAAATCGGACATCCCGGTTACTTTGTAATTGGGATGTTTTTTTATACCCCTATCCTAATGTAGCTGCATTTTACGAAGCCGGTTGGCATTGCGTCTGAGAAACAAACGGTCGCTCTGGGAATAACGAGTATAGGCGCTTCGCTTTTTCAATTCAACGACCAGCCAGAACCCACCTGCCGCCGCACCCGCGATGGCGATCATCGCCAGCACCGGTCCCAGATTGTATATGTTTTGAAGTAACTGTGCCATAGTACACGCTATTAGTCAGGTTTAACAGATAAACCTAAATAATCGTACCAACGGATTTACACCACAGGCCTACAATCTCGCACTAAGCACTTTTACGTCACACCCCACTACGGAATTGTTGACATAACCAACACTCAGTCCTGATACTTTTGCTGATTTTTTTGCCGGAACCGGCGTCTTAATAGTGATAACTTTGGACGTCACCACGGCCTGCACATCATTCAGGTACTTGAACTCCACTTCCACACTTTTTACCGGCGAAGCGGATGTATTTTCAATGACCATATTGTGGATCGCTAGCCCGCCTACCTGGTGCCATTCATTGTTTATAACGTGTATTTGAGCAGCCAGTTTCTCCGATCCGCCAATGCCGGCCTGCAGCGAATCTCCGGAGGCCAGCACTTTTGTTTCTGTTTTAACGCGTTCTTTCGGTTTCAGAAAGTCGAATTGCTTATAATAGTAAAGGATGTAAATGAACGCACAAACCGGGATAATGGCGCTGGCCCATTTCAACACGGGAATCAGGACCTTTTTGAACTTGCTCTTTTTACCTCTTTTGCTGGGCATATTAACTAACGTTGATAATCGGGGATACTTTAAAGCTCAAATATACCGTTCTGCTGTTTCAAAAAAAGTAGTAGCCCTCCCTTTTTGAATCCGGCTTATAAAAAACAAACCGCTGACTCATCGCCAGCGGTTTGTTTGTGTATCGTGTGAGAAATGACAATTACTGTCTCACAAATTTCTGTGAGCTTACAGTGCCATCAACATGTGTCACCTGTACTACGTATGCACCTGCCACAAGATTCCGTGCATTGAGCCCTGAAAGTAATGCATTGGAAGCTTCGAACACCACCTTTCCCGCAGCATTCACCACTTTCACCTGGCTTACTTTGCTCCAATCGCCAACATTGAACGTCAGGTTTTGCGACGCGCTTACAGGGTTAGGATAAACCAACGCGATACCGTCGAAATTCAGATGTTCGATGTGGCTGTACGCGAATGTCTCATCACGGTCAACCATTTTAAGACGGTAATAGTTGTCGCCTCTCAAAGGAGCTGCGTCCGCAAAAGAATAATATTGATTAACCTTGCTTTCCTTGTGCGAGGACAAAGAACCTATTTTTACCCAGTTCTTACCATTCTGGCTGCGTTCGACATCGAAACGATCGCTGTTGGTCTCCTCAGAAGTAGTCCACGACAATGCAGCGGTCTGGCCTTCGGACAGAGCTTTGAAACTAACCAGGGTTACAGGCAGGGCTTTTTCGATAACAAGCCGGAAGACAGTAGTATCGGTCTGTCCGAAATTATTGGTAGTCTCGATATCGAAGTCATAAGTTCCATCCTGACCAGTAGTCGGCGTCCCCGTCAACGTTCCATTAGGACTCAAGGTAATCGTGTTGGGTAGTGAACCCGCCAACACGCGAGCGTTTTGCGCCACGCCAGACAAAGCAAAAGTATAGTCCGCAGGGTTGCCGCAGTTCAGGCTAAATCCTGGCTGACCGTTTCCAGCCACCGCAGTCGTAATACTAACATTCAGTGGATCCCCTACTCTTGTTACGGGAAGTACGCCGCCGGTCATGACAACGGGAGGACGAGAGCTCAATTCGTGAATTCTCAAACCGGTGAAAAGGTTAGCATTCAAAATAGTCACGGATGTTACCTTGATTCGATCGTAAGCACCGCCCGGCACAAATCTTACTGTTGCCAGCCCGTCATTGCCAAAAAGCGTCAGAAGATCCAGGTCAACGAGCAAATTCTCAGCAGTGTGCGGAACACCTACAGCTGTTTCGCCCAGATAAGCCTGGAAAGTGATGTTTTCTAAAACACCAAGGTTGAGCAATGCCGCCGGTTTGGAAATCGTAGCCACAACTTCATTGGTTCCCGGAGAAGTTTTACCGAGAAATACGGTTTGCGAAACCGTTGACGCCACTGCAACCGCTCCATTCTGGAGCAGCGAGAAGTTACCTGCACTTACATCGCCGTCAATGGCACGTTCAGGATTCTGCAATGCATCCGTCAAAGTCAGCGCAATGCCTGCTGCGTGCGGGTTCACACCTGCGAAAGCAAATGAAGCCGCATCACAGGGCCCAAGTACCAGGTTCTCATAGTTTGCGGCATAATCCACCGTCATAGTGATGCGGCCCAAAGCTACCCCTAACAGCTGACTTGTTGAATTATCAAAATTGAGCCCCACGGTCACACTGCTATATGCATTTGTAGGAGTAATAGCAATAAACAAGTCGCCCGCTGCATTGCGCACCAGCTCCCGCGTGGTCGCACCTCCATCCGAAGACACCGAAATAGTCTCATTTTCCAGCAATCCCAGCGCATTGAGCAATGAGCTCAAATCCAGGTTCAAACCGGTTTGCGTCAGGCTATTAATACGTACGTAAGTCGTTTTGCCTGCTGGGACTAACGACCCAAAATTCAGCACCAATGCGGCGTCACTGGAGTACGTTACACTTACACCCGGCAATACGTTGACAACAAGACCCGAAGCAGATATTGTCGCTACCTGACTATCGGATGCGCCGATGGCGTTGTCCTTGTCGTTAACATAAGATGTAGCGAGCGCTTCCGAATTCACTACCGTGCTCGTAGAGGCAATATACTGTTGTGCAAATGCACCCTGCGCCGCGAAAGAAAGCAAAAACACACCTGCTCTCCATCGGGACGGACTCGATACTAATTTCCTAACTAAATGGCCGATAGAACTTTTCATAGTGATAGAAATTTAGAATAGAAAGAAACCGTTATGTGATCAAATAAAAATAAATGCCTGAAATTCAATTAATTATACAAATAAAACCTAATCCCGGCAGAACCGGTAGCATGGTCTGAACCAAAGTAGCGACTCATCTGCAAGCCCACGCCGAGTCCTATACGCGCAAGCGCCCGATGATCATTCTTGTGAAGATGTCGTCTAACGAATAACCGGAGTGCCGGTCAAGAGAGATGAGCAATAATTTTTGTAATCGTATTCTGAATGGTTTAGGTATTGATGACTTTAAGAATATGGGTGAATCCAGTACGTCAATTTAGTTATACTATATTCTCAAACTAAATAGTACTTATTTGCAAATGTATCTATAAATGGATCAAAACAAACCCACATATTTTTAGTATGCATATACCCCCAAAAATTTGGGGGTATCGAACTAATTTTATCTACGCCGTCGTTACAAATTCACCGAAAGTTACTACCGGCAAATAAGTGGCGGGCTCCAATAGGTGGCCTATTTGCTTTACATTTGAGTATTTTGTGTAGCGGAATTGAGTATATCAAAACATGTTAAATATCTGTAAGCATCCGGCGCTTAGACTATAACTATCAAATGATCAAATTGTACAAAATTGGGTCTCAAATTAGGTCGTATAATACTTAAAGTAATTCTATGAATATAGTTTTAGTAGATGAAAACCTCCTTCTTGCAGACGCCCTTCAAAATCTGTTGAAGCTGATTCCGGACGTCGAAATGGTAGAAGCGTACACGGACGGAAAAGATTTCCTGACAGAAAGACGTAGCACTCCCCCCGACATCCTGGTTATGGACCTGGCGCTCAACGGTCAGAATGGTCTCGAATTACTCGACGTGTGTCGATCGACGTTACCAAGGGAAATGAAAGTGATAGTTCTATCGACTGTGACAGACGCCCAAACCGTCAAACATACGATCCGCCGTGGAGCAAACAGCTTCTTGTCTAAATCGACGCTCTTCGAAGAATTCAGGGAATCAATTTTCCAGGTGCGGGCGGGCAAGCAATACATCGGCAAAACCATACGCGACTCCCTGATCAACAGTGTATTCAGCGAAGAGGAAGTGGTTATGCACCTCTCTCCAAGAGAAAAAGAGGTACTCCACAAGGTCTGCGGCGGGCACACCATCAAGGAAATCGCCTATGAGCTGAAACTAAGCGCTCATACGGTTCAATATTACCACCGTAGCGTAATGGATAAACTGAAAGTACGCCGTACCACCGACCTCATTGTATATGCCATGCAGCACGGATTGTATATTCCGGAGGCCAGATAGGTAAGCCCGGCCTCCGGTTACTTTTATCGTCGGGCCATAAGATGCCCGTAGAAGTCAGGGAGCGGATTTAATGCGGTATTCTTCCGCTGATGCCAATAAGGATAGATCGGCGATTTTTCACTGGCCGCATCCAGGCGTTTCACCTGTTCCAGCGTCAGGTTCCAACCCACAGCACCGAGGTTTTGTTTCAATTGCTCCTCATTCCGCGCGCCTATTACGATATTGCTGACAGTCGGGCGTTGTAACAGCCAGTTCAATGCCACTTGCGCAACGGTCTTTTCCGTTTCCGCAGCTACCTCGTCGAGCACATCGATCAGGTTAAAGAAAAAATCCTCGGGTATGGCAGGCCCTTCGCCTCCTCCTTGCGCAATACGGCCTTCCGGCGGCAGAGGCTGGTTCCTGCGATATTTACCGCCCAGGCGTCCCGCAGACAACGGGCTCCATACGATCGTACCTACTTTCTGATCGACGCCGAGCGGCATCAATTCCCATTCCAGTTCCCTGCTCAACAGTGAATAATGCGCCTGGTGCGCAACGTACTTCGCCCACCCATACCGCTCCGAAACCGAGAGCGATTTCATCAGGTGCCAGCCCGAAAAGTTGGAGCACGCAATGTAACGTACCTTTCCTGCGCGGATCAGGTCGTTCAATGCGCTGAGCGTTTCCTCCACCGGTGTCGTGCCATCGAAGCCGTGCATATGGTAAATATCGATGTAATCCGTTTGAAGCCTGCGCAGACTATCCTCACAAGCCTTGATCAGGTGAAAACGCCCCGACCCCGACTGGTTCGGCTTATCCCCCATTCTGAACGTTGCTTTGGTGGAAAGAATAATCTTGTCGCGCAGCCCGATAATCGCTTTGCCAAGGATTTCCTCAGACAAACCCTGCGAGTAGACGTTAGCGGTATCGAAAAAATTGAGCCCTGCATCCATACACAACCCGACTAGCTTCGTTGCTTCATCGACCTGTGTGTTGCCCCATGCCTTGAAGAAATCACCCGTACCGCCGAAAGTACCTGTACCAAAGCTGAGCACCGGTACCTTCAAGCCCGATCCTCCCAGTTGTCTGTATTCCATTTGTCTAGATGTTAAAATAATAAAATGAAGCCGGCGTGGCGCGACCTACTCGGCCGAATTAAAGGATAAAATCCCCAAACGTCAAGTCAGAAAGCCCTTTTGTGCACAAAAGGATACAAAAAAAGGCCGGACGCATCCGGCCTTTTGCCTCAATCGCACAATCAGGAATCCGCCAGTTTACCAGGAAGTGTGACGATCTTGGCTGTTCGTTTAGCTAGGTTGGTTACACTATGAAATTGTACGCTTTTCTTTCAATGCTTCTCAAAAAAATATCTTCCCTGAACCTCAGGGAAGATATCCACATTATTTACTCAACGTTCCTCTATTACCTAACCTTTAACTAGCGCAACAGAATGTCTGATCTGCCGTTGCCTGAGCCCCTAGTTCAGTAAGTATGATTCAAATATCATCACGGGATACGGACCTTACGAAATTTGATGTGCAAATGGCCTTTTTGAATGAATATTCGGAAAAATGGGCCTGTTTTGCCTCCCGAAACACCCTTCTTATTATCTTTAAAGGATATTTTTTATAGCAATTTGAATTTCCTGACTTAATAACCTAACCATGAACCGTAGAGAAGCTGTTCAAAGAATAACCTTCCTGTTGGGCGGCGCGATTTCAGCCCCCCTTATGGCCGGTATCACAGGCGAACGTCTGAATTTCGGCCCGTCCCTCGAAGTGTCCGATCAGCAGGAAGCCCTGCTTGCGGAAGTTGCAGATGTTATCATTCCCACTACCGGCACCCCGGGTGCCAAAGCTGCCGGAGCGGAGAAGTTTATCGTGCGCGTAATGCGCGACTGCTATCCGATGGAGGAGCAGAAAAAGTTCTATGATGGTCTTGCTAAAGTGAATGTCCTTGCCAAAGAAACCTATTCCAAGGATTTCGCGGCGCTGGACGCAGCCCAGAAGAACGATATTATCAAAAAGACCACCGTTTCCGACAAGCCTTTTTTCCTGCAAATGAAGGGGCTTACCGTTACCGGTTATTTCACGTCCGAAATCGGTGCGACACAGGCACTCGATTACCTGCCGATCCCCGGCCGGTTCGAGGGTAGCTGGCCTATGCCCAAAGGACAGAAAAGCTGGGCACTTTAATTCGGAAACAATTAACAGGACAGTAGCGGCAGTCAGCCCGTGACTTTCCGACTACTCCTGACATTCCAACCTCTTAGAAAAATGGCGAACCTTAATATTGACGCAAAAAAAGACATCACCTACGATGCCATTGTGATCGGCTCCGGAGTTTCCGGCGGCTGGGCGGCGAAAGAACTGACCGAAAAGGGCCTGAGAGTACTCATGCTCGAAAAAGGCAAAAACCTGGAACATGTAACGGGTTATGAAAATGCACTGAAGGCTCCCTGGGAGACCCAATACAACGGCCGCCTGACGCTCAAACAAAAGGAAACACACCCGTTCCTCTCGCGCGATTATCCGTACAACGAAATGACCGAGAAGTACTGGATGAATGACATGGACCAGCCTTACGAAGAGAAAAAGCGCTTCGACTGGTTCCGCCCGAATATCGTCGGTGGAAAATCGATCATGTGGGGACGGCAGTCCTACCGCTGGAGCGACCTCGACTTCGAAGCGAACCTGAAAGACGGCATTGCCGTCGACTGGCCGATCCGTTACAAAGACATTGCTCCATGGTATTCATATGTCGAAAAACATGTGGGCATTTCGGGCGAGAAACTCGGGCTTCCACAATTGCCCGACAGCGACTTCATTGCACCGATGGACATGTACCACGTCGAAAAAGAAGTACGCAAACGCCTCGAAAAAGAATTCCCCGGCCGGGTGATGACGATCGGACGCGTTGCCAACCTTTCGCAACCGACCAAAATCCAGCTCGATGGCGGCCGCGGCCCTTGCCAGTATCGCAACCGTTGTTCGTACGGCTGCCCCTATGGCGCCTATTTCAGCACCCAGTCGTCAACATTGCCTCCCGCGATGAAAACAGGCCGGTTGACACTCCGCCCAGATTCGGTGGTGCGCGAGATTATTTATGATGGTAAAAAGCAAGGTGGCCGCGCTACCGGCGTACGCGTGGTCGACACGGTCACTTTGCAAGAGCGTGAATTCTTTGCCAATATCATCTTTGTTTGTGCGAGTGCACTGGCATCGACTGCATTGCTCCTCAACTCTACCTCCGACCGCTTCCCGAATGGAATGGGCAACGACTCCGGCGAACTGGGCCATAACCTGATGGACCACCACTTTCGCACAGGCGCGAGCGGTACCTGGGAAGGTGACCTCGACAAATATTACTTCGGCCGCCGCGCAAACGGTATATATGTACCGCGTTATCGCAACATCGGCAACGACAAACGTGATTACCTGCGCGGGTTCGGCTACCAGGGTGGCGGTGGCCGCCAGGGATGGCAGCGTAACGTGGCCGAGCTGGCATTCGGCGCCGATTTCAAGGAGGAACTCACTACTCCGGGCAACTGGACAATGGGCTTCGGCGGCTTCGGTGAAACATTACCCTACCACGAAAACCGGATGTACCTGAACAAGGATAAAAAAGATAAATTCGGTATTCCGACAGTTGTTTTCGATGCGGACCTTCGGGAGAATGAGAAAAAAATGCGCAAGGACATGATGAACGACGCAGCCGAAATGCTCGAAAGATCGGGTGTGAAGAACGTCCGCACTTATGACAACGGCTCGTATCTGGGTATGGCTATCCATGAAATGGGTACTGCCCGTATGGGACGCGACCCCAAAACGTCGGTTTTGAATGGCAACAACCAGATCCACGCGGTGAAAAACGTATTCGTTACCGACGGTGCGGCCATGACTTCCGCGTCGTGTGTGAACCCTTCGCTTACCTATATGGCGCTCACGGCGCGAGCGGTGGATTTCGCTGTGAAAGAATCCAAAAAGAAAAATATCTGATGGTATGTTCAGAGGCCGGGTCACAAAACCCGGCCTCTTTGTCTTAAACCCTTCCTATAACCGCTCATTTTCAACAAATGCTATTTTTTGCAATATTTTGCAATTTTCTGCAAAATCACATTTCTTTGTAGAAAATTCACGCTTACATTCATGGAAGAAAAACTGAGAATCAGCGCCGCCCGGAGAGCAACTTTACTGATATTTCTAGTGTGCGGCATCGGGCTGTCGAGCTGGGCGCCGATGGTGCCTTTTGCCAAAATCAAACTGGGGCTGAATGATGCTGACTTGGGTGTGGTACTGCTTGCATTAGGAGCTGGGGCCATTCTGACAATGCCATTAACCGGATTGCTGATCAATAAATACGGCAGCCGCACGGTGGCCATCGTTTCAGCACTGGTAATCGCTTCTCTTCTTCCATTATTGTTGCTGGCCGGTTCTCCCTACCAGCTTGCCGTCGCATTATTTGTATTTGGTGCAGGAATAGGCTCCATCGATGTTTCTATGAATGCGCAGGCCGTCGTGGTTCAGGAGCGGCACGGCAGTCACATTATGTCTTCATTTCACGGTATGTTCAGCCTGGGCGGGCTCATGGGCTCCATAGGGCTTGGTTTTCTTATCAAAGCCGGCCTGTCACCAACTTACGCGGCCGTTGCCATTTCCGCATTGCTCGTCTTCATTACGGTAACCCAGTCGCGGTACCTGCTCCCCCATTCAGAAGAAGCCAAACTGGATGGTACCAGCTTCGTTTTGCCCAAAGGTCCGGTGGTATTACTGGGCATTATGTGTTTCATTCTTTTTCTTGCCGAAGGCTCCCTGCTCGATTGGAGCGCCGTTTTTCTGCAATTTTCCCGCGGTTTTGATCCTTCATTTTCAGGGCTCGGCTACGCCGCATTTTCAGTGGCCATGGCCGTTATGCGCCTCACCGGCGACGGCATTATTCACCGGCTGGGGCCTGCAAAAGTGGTATTTTACGGTACGCTGCTTGCCGGCGCCGGCTTCATTATGGCAGTTACCATTCCATCTGCCCTGGCCGCATTGGCCGGGTTTGTGATGGTAGGACTGGGTGCCGCCAACGTGGTACCGATATTCTTCACCGCCGCCGGGCGTATTCCCAATGTTCCACCCTCCATCGCATTGTCGGCAGTTACCATTCTGGGCTACTCCGGCCAGCTTGCCGGTCCTGCGCTGATTGGCGTGCTCGCCGAACTCACTTCTTTATCCTGGGCGCTCGGATTGGTTGGCATATTGCTCTTTTTTGTCGCATTCGGCTACAAGCACCGCGATTAGAAAGGCTTCAAAATCAATTTCTCAGCGTCCAGTAGATGCGGTGTAGCCGGGCTCTTTTGCACCAAACCATTCATTCCGGCATGAAAAACCGTATTTTACTCCTTTACTTTATTCTCAGCGCAAGCTGCCTGCTGGCGCAAAACAAGGCCGACCTCTGGTGGAAGAGGAACAATCTGAGGGTTATCCAGATGAACCTTCCCGCCTACGAGGCTGCGACGATCAACGCTGACTCCATTGTAGCCGACCTCATTGCGTGCTCTGCCAACACTCTGTTGATCAACGCGGGAGGCATTATGGCCTTTTACCCTACAAAACTGGATTTTCATTACCCAAACCCCTATCTGAGGGATAATAACCTCCTCGCTGACGTCGTCCGGAAATGCCACGAAAAAGGTATCAAGGTAATCGTCCGCTTCGATTTCAGCCGGGTGCACGAGCGCATTTTCAAAGCCCATCCCGACTGGTGCTACATTTCCCCGAAAGGCGAACGCATCATCAATACCGATATGTACGTGGTGTCCATCAATGCTCCCTATGTGCAGGAAAAGGCATTCAAGATCATTGAGGAGGTGATCAATACCTTCCCGATCGACGGCATTTTCCTGAATATGCCAGGCTATCAGGTCAATAACCCCTACGAAGGCAAATACCACGGCATTGATCAGAACGAATACGATAAAAAGCGCTTCGCGGAATTCAGCGGCGGCAAGGCGCTGCCTACCGAGGAAAACAAGGCAGACCCACTTTTCCAGCAATATCTCGAATTCAAAAAAGCAACTGTCGAAGAGTGGTCGGAAAGGCTGCACAAGCTGGTGAAATCGAAAAATGAGCAGATTGCAATCTGTACTTACTCCGACAAGTTTGTAGATATCATCCGCCATGAGTCGCAAAGCATGACCACGCTGCCCTATTGGCCCTATACTGCTTCGGACAACGTCGGCAATGCGGTCAATTCCTTTCCGGAGCATATTATCAGCAATGCAAGCATCCAGCAAATATCCTTTCAGTCACGGTACAACGCTGTGGAACCGGAAGAAACGCGGATCAGGCTGTACGAGAACATTGCCAACGGCTCAGGCCTGGACATGAGCATGATGGGCGACATGCGCGGATATGAGGACGAACGCAGCTATCCCGTCTTCAGGAAGGTATATGGTTTTCACAAAAAGAATGAAGCCTATTTCGGCAGGTATCAATCGGTAGCCAAAATAGCTGTCGTAGCTCCGGGCGCCTGGCCCAACGGCGAGCCGATGCAAGAATACCGCGGCATTCAACTGATGCTTCGCGAGGCGCATATTCCATTCGATATCGTGGAAGACGGTCGGATCGCTAATCTGGAACAAAAGGTAAAAGATTACAAACTGATCATCCTGCCTGAGATCACCAACCTGAAACCGGAGGCCATCCGAATACTGAAAGAAGCCAGCCAGCAAGGCACCCACCTGATCGCCACCAATCGGACATTGTTTGATAATCCTGAAACCCTGCGAGCGCTTTTTGGCGCAAAAATAGAAAAGAAGGACAACGATGGCGCGGGAAATTACCTCGTGCCCGACGACCGCAGCATTTTCAAGAGCTTCAAGGGACAAAGCATGCTTTTCTGGAAATTCAACCTCGGCCTGTACAACCTTTCAGGTGCAGATCTAAAACTGCTTCCTATCTTAACAAAAGGCCGCCCAGGCCCGCCCGAAATCATCGGCGGCCACGATCCCACCGGTTACTATGCACTGGGTATTAAAAATCATCCCCACAGCAAAGCAGCACTTTTCCCAATTAACCTCGGCCGGATATACTATATGCATGGCTATCAGGAACACAAAAACCTTTTGCTGGATATGATCCGCCACATGCTACCTGAAATCGCACAGGATTTCAATACGAATGCACCGGCGCGGGTCGAAACAGTGTTGAAAAAGTTTACTCGCAATACCCCCGAAAAACAGTCGAAAAACACCCCCGACGGCCAGATTTTGCATCTGATCAACCTCACTGGTTTCAGCGGAAATACCTATTTCGAACCACTGCCTGTCAACGATTTGCAATTCAGGATCAGGCTGGTGAAAAAACCGCAAAAAGTGTTTACATTGACGAATCACAAGCCTTTAAACTTCATCTGGAAAGACGGCGCGATCACTGTCTCGCTCGCTCGCCTCGCGGAGTTCGAAAGCATTGTGATGGAATGGTAAACTAAATCAAACGCTACCCCATGAAACCAAGACTCCTCCTGCGCATTGCTGCGCTGTGTATCCTTATTCACCTGATCGGGCATTTTTTCGGCCATATCACATGGAAAGAAACTTCCGATCCCGTCAAACAGGAAGTGATCAGGCAAATGACCGGGCCGAAATTCGAGTTCATGGGCGCAATGCGGAGCATGGGTGACTATTTTGAAGGTTACGGCCTCATTCTATTCGTCGTATATGGTATGTCGATCATGCTTATTCTCTCTGCCGCACGATACGCCGACAGCAATCACGACATTGCCCGCACCGTACTCACACCCATCGGGATCGGCTACGTTGCTATGGGTATCATCGAATTTGTGTACTTTTTTCCGTTCGCCGGTTCTATCAGTCTCGCTGCGGGCCTGCTGGTGGTCCTGGCTATTTTCCTGAACGGTTAACTACAATTTGGGAGCGTCCGGCTTGTGGGGCGCTTCCCCTGGATTTATGCCGCGGGTTTTTAGCTTGCGCCCATAAGTTTTACCATTGATTTTGACATACAGTACGTCGGAATCGCCTCCGCCAAATGTTATTTTGCTGGCTACACCATTGGGTGTAGGTAAAATAGCATTCACGCGGCCGGTCTGATCGAGGATTTGCACACCTGAATTCGTAGCTACATAAATCCGGCCATCTCGGTCACAAACAATGCCGGAGGCTCCGGCTTTATTTTCGGCATCGGATACGTGTAGCCATCCAAATCGCTGCCTGTACGCCAGTTTCCGGTTCGGTTGCACCTGATAGGAATACACCCAATGCGAGACGGTGTCAACGGTGTAAACCAATGTCTGATCGGGCGAAAGCGCGGCGGCTCCGGCTTTCAGTGTTTTCAAAGAATTCGCGCTGGAAGGTGTCGGTTTTCCTTTCATGGGAAAAGCGTCGGTAGTCTCCGTCCAATTCTCTCCCGGAATCAACAAAGCCGACAGAAATGCATTTTGCGACTGTCCTTTTTGGACCGGCTCCGGCCAGCTCTTCCACAAATAGCGCATTGCGTCGGGAAACAGCGCCGTCCCCTGCTTACCATTATGGCCGCCCTCACCCCATTGATGTTTCACCTCGTAACCGGCAAATGTCAACGCCCGCAGCATGGTCTGATTCGCCATCCACCAATCACCGGCGTATATATTCAGGTCATTGGCACCATCCTGCATGTAAATGCGGATGGGTTTGGGCTCAACTTTTCGGAGTAATGTCGGGTAACGATCCGCTCCGCGCAGGCCTACATAGGTCCCTATTGCACTGAAAACGCGCGAAAAAGCATCCGGTCGTTCCCATGCAGCTGTGAATGCACACACAGCCCCGCTGCTGGAACCACCGATCGCGCGGTCGTTACCGTTTTTGGAAAGGCGGATCTGGCGGCCATCACTCGTTTTCTGCTTTTCAACTTCCGGAAGGATTTCGTCGAGAATAAACCGCGCGTAAGCATCGCCCAAGCCGTCATACTCGAAGCTGCGGTTGAAACGGTCGTTCGCGGTATTCGGATCGACCGCCTTCACACGGCCGTGCATCACGAAAACGCCGATCGTGACCGGCATTTCCTTTTGATGAATGAGGTTGTCGAACACCGTTGGGGCCTTCCATTGAATCCCGTCCTGGTTTACATACACACATGCGGGCGTATCGGGCTTGTATTGCGCAGGCACATACACCCAATACTCGCGCCACGTGCCCGGGAATATTTTGGATTGATCGAAAACAAATTTCAAAACCTCGCCCTTGGGTACGCCCGGATGTTCTTCGGATGCGGGATCTACCGGGTAGTTTTCCTCCGGGGTCTGGGCATTGGCCCAAAAAGGCGTAAAAAAGCAGAACAGGAGCAGAAGATGCTTCATGCAGGTGTGTATTTAAATTGGAAAAACATTTACAAATAGCTCAGCCACCATGTCCGCTTCCGCGCCCGGTAATCACCGTACCATTTGCAAGGCCAGTACATCGCCACGACGATCAATATCCAGATCAGGTAGGTTTGCCCGAGCGGATACCCGAATTCGTTGGGCCGGAACTTGAAGAAAAGGCTGTCGTCCGTTGCCTGCTGCCAGGTGTATCCCGATAAGAAAACAATCACCATCGTCATGATGTGGATCACGTAAAAATGGACGAGGAAGAAAAAGAACGGAACTCTGCCATAGACTGTGCAAATGCGGCTGAATGCATTGTCCGTCTGCTCGGTAAGGGCCAACAGAATGAGTATCGGCCCCTGCGTCATGAAAGTAAAAAACAGCGAAGGCGGATATTTGGTCACATTCAGGAAAGACATGAAGGTTTTGATACCGGTATCCTGCATCGACCAGGGCGCCGGGTCGCCATATCGGTTGATCAGCCTCAAAACAACAAACAGCACCGTGAGTAACGAGCCGATCAGAATGAGCAGTTTCCTCCGTCGCACGGGATCCGCATTGCGGTTATACAGCATACCCAGTCCATACCCCGCCATCATAATGCCCGCCCAGGGAAATATCACATATAGGAAAACGATTGCGCCGCCGTCGGGCCGGGGCAGGAATGTGCCCCTACCGGTGAAGAATATGCGCAGGAGAATGTCGGCGGTAGAATTTTCCTGCAACTTCACATAATCCAGCAGGTTATGCCCGAGCACCAATGCCAGACCGAGTATCAGAACGGTCTTCGGTGACGCAAACCGCACGGCAACGCCGAGTACGATCATCGCCCCGCCCAGCGCCCAGAAAACGGCAAAAAAGAGTGTTTTGTAATAAATATCAAATGTAAATGCGAACGTCATAAACACCATTTCTACCAAAATAAGCCAGAATCCACGCTTGATCAGGAAAGCCGACTTTTCCGCGGCCGTCTTGTTCAGGCCGGACAAATAAGCTGATAACCCCGAGAGCATCATGAACGAGGGCGCGCAGTAATGCGTAATCCAGCGCGTGAAAAACAATGCGGGCGTAGTCGTAGCAAGGTCGGTAGGGTCGCCGGTGGCGCCGGCGATGTGAAAAAAGTCGCGCACATGGTCAAGGGCCATGATAATGATGATCAGGCCGCGGACAGTGTCGATCGACCGGATACGGTTGGTGAGGGTGCTGGTGGCTGTGGTATACATGACTAATGTGAGTTGATGACAACTGACCTAAGAAGCCACATAAATTACTGATTTACTGCCTATGTACCTCTAACAAACGGCAACAAAAATCCCGGCATTCTTCAACAAAGGCTGAATAATGCCGGGATAAGAAGGTGGAATTCCGGTTACAGCAATGCTGCTCCGAAAACGCCCGCGCTATCACCCAATTTGGGTTTCACGATCGGCGTTGTGACGATGCCCTTATTGAAAATATACTTGCGAATGCGCTCGTAGCCTGCGGTGTAAAGCAGGTCGATATTACCTACACCACCACCAATCACGATCAGGTTTGGATCAATCACGTTAATGAGGGTCGAAATCGCCCGGCCATAGTATTCCAGCAGCCGCTCGATAGTCGCTTTGGCATGCTCATCGTTACCGGCGTAATATCTTTCAAGCACGGTTTTCATGGTTACCTTCTCTCCGCTCAGCCTTTCGTAATGGCGTTCCAATGCGGGACCCGAGATCACCTGTTCCACACATCCCGCTTTTCCACAATAACAAGGTTCCCCGCCCTCTTCAAGAATATTGTGGCCCCATTCGCCACCGATACCGTGGTGCCCACCGATAATTTTGTTATTCACAACCAATCCGCCGCCTACTCCAGTGCCCATAATCACGCCGAACACCACCTCGGCACCGTGGTAATCTTTACCTGCGCCCATCAATGCCTCTGCCAATGCAAAGCAGTTTGCATCGTTGGCCAGCTCACAGGGCACGCCCAGTATTTTTTCGAGATCAGCCTTCAAAGGCATTCCATTGAGGCAGGTCGTATTGGAATTTTTCATTAACTGGGAATCCGGCTCTAGCACGCCGGGCGTCGCGAATCCGATTTTGCGTGGTCGCTCGCCTACCTGGTCCGCTACCATGTCGATCAGCTTCTTGATCTGCGACAGAATATGGTCATAGCCATTTACCGATTCCGTCGGCACGCGCATACGAACCACCACTTCCAGATTCCTTTCGGGATCCAGCACTGCACATTCTATTTTGGTACCTCCTAAGTCGATTCCCCAGAGTTTCATTGTTGTTTTTTTTAAGACTTCGGCTATCGGCAGTCGGCTTTCGGCTGACTCTCAGTTGACCAAAAAAGCCGATGGCCGAAGTATCTTTATTCGTTTTGTTAATTAATTTTTAGACTTCGGCTATCGGCAGTCGGCTTTCGGCTGGCTTTCAGTTGATCAAAAAGCCGATTGCTGATTGCCGACGGCCGAAGTACATCAATGTGATTTATAAAACTTATATCCAAACAGGAAGATCACCGCGTAGCAGATAATCGGCAGGTAATAGGCGTGCGCCACGTTGGTTTCTGCCACTGCGCCCATCAGGAATGGGAAGAAAGCTCCTCCCGCTACACCCATCGCGATGAACGATGAGCCTTGCTGGGTATGCGCTCCCAGGTTTTTCAGACCAAGGCTGAAAATTGTCGGGAACATGATACTGAAAAAGAAGTTTAGCATCATCAGCGCGATAAATGACGGCCATCCCCACGCCTGAGCCACGATGAGGCACATTACGATGTTGCTGAATGCAAAAATAGCCAGTAGGGTATGCGGAGCGATGAAACGCATCAGGAAAGTCCCCACGAACCGTCCTGCAAGCATCAAGGCCATGAAACCGATCATATAGTTGGCTGCCACCGCGTCGGAGAAGCCCATTTTCTCATGGCCATAGTTGATGAAGAACGCCCAGGTACCGCCTTGTGCAGCCACGTTGAAGAACTGCGCAGCCACAGCCCATACGAAGTGGCGGTGCTGAAACAATGACTTGCCTGGCTCTGAATCCACATTCACCGCGTCCGGATCAATATCGGCAGCATGCGGGTCGATCAGCGCGGGTACTTTTACAAATGAGAAGGCCAGGGCAATCAACGCGATCACTGAACCGATCGCGATGTAAAGATTTTTTACGGGAGTGAGATCGGTGCTGCCTTCGACATGGTTACGAAAAAGGAAATAACCGCCGATCGCAGGCCCGAGGATAGCTCCCAAAGCGTTGAATGCCTGTGCGAAATTGATCCGCTGATCGCTGGTGCGCTGGTCGCCCAGCGAAGCCACAAACGGGTGAGCCACGGTTTCAAGCGTCGCCAAACCACAACCCAGGATAAACAGCGCAATGCCGAAGAAAGGGAAAGAAGCGGTGCTGGCCGCCGGAACGAACAGGAACGCACCGAGCGCAAACAGTGACAGGCCGAGCAATACGCCGTTTTTATAACCAAACCGTTTCATGAACAAACCCGCGGGGATACCCATGATGAAATAAGCCCCGAAAATCGCAAACTGCACGAATGCCGATTGGGTCTTACTCAGGCTGAGTACTTTCTGAAAGTGCTTGTTGAGCACGTCTCCCATCGTAATCGCAATCCCCCAGAACATGAAAAGGGATGTAACAAAGACCAGGGTAACAAGGTATTTTTTGTCAGTAAACTTAGGCGGGGAGGCGTGAACGGTGCCGACAGACGAATGGTTGCTCATTTAGCTGAATAGTAAAATTAAATATTAGGTTCGGTCTATTTTTGCAAATGTAAATCAGAGAAATTTAAAAACTGTATCCAGTCGAACATTTTAACGTCGTGCCCGCCCGGCCGGATATGGAAGCCGATTTGACCCGATACAGGCTGATTCAGCGCCGGAAATGGGACGTCGGGAAAACCGCTCGTCCCTAAAAACCGGTACACGGAATCCGCGGCCCGCGCGGTGGCGAACTCACCCTGCGGATCGGCATTTCTGTCGTCCTCGGCCGTGGCCAGGTAAACCGGCCGCGGGGCAATGAGCGAAAGGACAAAATGCTGATCGAACGGCAACTCGGTATCTTTCCCTTTGTATTTACCCAAACTCCGGGCATACCAATGCGGGAATACCGTGCATAGCCGGTTAATATCCTCACCGATCCCGCGGCGGAACTGCTTGCCGCCACCCGCGCCCGACTCATTGCTCAGTACGGCAGCAAACCGCCGATCCGTGGCACCTGCCCAGAGCGCAGCCTTACCCAACCGCGAAAAACCGAACACCGCTACGCGTTTGGCATCGATCTCCTTATCGGTTTCCAGGTAGTCCAGCCCGCGGCTCAAAGCCCACGCCCAGGCAGCAATCGTACCGAAATTATCTTCACGCTGCTGCAACTCCGGATATAATGCGTGCACGCCCGTTTGAAACGCGTACTCCTTCCGGTCCGAAGCGATTTCCTCGCGGTAGAGCGTCACCAGCGCGTACCCGCGTGCAAGGATGCTATCCACCGCCCATTGCGAGGCATTCACGCCCCGGCAGGCATCCCCTGCCTTCCCTCCGGCTGAGCAAGGGAACATTCCGCTCTTTTCGACCCAGGCGGTCGTCAGTTTAATACCCGGATCGGCATGAATGGCCTGGTTACCGATGAAATTGAGCCCGATAATGGCAGGCACAGGATGTTTGGCGTGATTGGGAATGTAAATCAGCAGGTCGAAACTCGCTTCCTCGCCTTTTTCGGTGATATGAACCGTGACCTGCTTCCGCGTTGCTTTGCCGCCCAATGCATTTTTATCCAGATCAAACACTTCGAAACGCATGTTTTGTGGCTTTTCAGGGGCCACGCCATACATTTCGCGCGTCATGATTTCGAGAATTTCCTTCCGCCTGCCTCCCCACTCCTTTACCGATTTCACCTTCTTTCCATTGTTGAAAGTAAATGGATCCGGTAATGCCCTATTGCCCTCCTGGGCGAATATTATTTGGGATAAGACAGTCAGGCACAATGCCGACACGAAAACAAAAACCCTCATGATAAGCAGGTTATATTATTTTTTATTGAAATAGTTACTCATAAAAAGGAGCTGGTGCTGCACTGCATTCTCCCAGTAAGGCCAGTTGTGCGCACCCGGACGGGAAATGTAATCGTGCGGGATTTTGCGGTATTCGAGCTGCTTGTGCAGATTTTCATTCACGCCATAGAAAAAGTCCTCTGTACCGCAATCGATCATGAGCGAAAGTGAGTTGGGAGTCAGCAAATGAAGCATGTTGATCACCGTATTCTTCTCCCATCTTTCGGGCTGCTCGGCATAGCTGCCCAGGCGCTTGGCCATATCCCAGTTATTGGGAAAAGGACGGATATCCACGCCGCCGCTCATGCTTCCGGCGGTACCATATACATCCTGATGCTTCAATGCGAGATACAAGGCTCCGTGGCCGCCCATACTCAGTCCGGTAATGCCACGCCCTTTGCGATCTTTGATGGTTTTATAGTTTTTATCTATATACGAAACCAGTTCTTTCGAAACATAGGTCTCGAACTGTGACTGCGGATCCACAGGGCTATCCCAATACCAGCTGCTGAAGCCGCCGTCGGGGCACACGATAATCATATTGTAATGGTCGGCGGCTTGCTGGATGCCGGGCGCTTTGGTAATCCAGTTGGAATGGTTGCCGCTGTAACCGTGCAGCAGATACACCACAGGAAACTCCTTGCCTGCATTATACCCGGCCGGCCGCACCACAACCACTTTAAGGTTCTTTTTCATCACCGCGCTATTCACCTCCACGGTGTCGACCTGCGCCGCGCTTACCGGACCTACTGTAAACAGAGCAAATGCAAAGAGTAACAGAAATGCTTTTTTCATTTTAAAGAATTAAAAGTGAATTGAGAGAATGACGTTAACGGGGAGGCAGCCACCGTAAGTTTTTGAGAAAATTTTCTACAACTCCATGGTGCAAAGGCCTTAAACCCCGCAAATATTGTAGAAACCGGGGAAATATCCCGTTTTAGCACATGAGAAAGTAGCTGGCATTTAAATTGATATAATCCAGATATCTCTAAAATAACTCTAACTCAAAATTTTATAACAATGGGAAATCTCCTGTATACCATAGCCGTGATCCTGGTGATCCTGTGGCTGATCGGCTATTTTGGCTTTGCAAGTTTTGGATTAGGAAATATCATTCATATTCTACTGGTGATCGCCGTAATAGCGATTATTCTACGTTTGATACGCGGCGACAGGGTGGTTTAGCCCAACATCCACTCAGCACCATGAGCCCGGGAGGTTAGTTTTCAACCGTTCCGGGCTTTTTGTTTGCAGCAATCCGGCTACAAAACCTTATCTTGAGGTAGCCTTTGCACGATAACCCCTTATTCTATGCAGTCAATTTTACGCAAACACCGCTCACTGGTGTTACTGATTATGCTGGCCGCTTCTTCCGGTTGCCTGATGGCCCAGACGTACGTCGGGAATGTCGAATTCACCAGCCAGAGCGCGCTGAATTCCTGGGAGTCTCAATGGAAAACGGTTACCGGCAATATTTACATCACCAGCTTGGCGAGCGATGTCATTACCAGCCTCGCTCCGCTCCAAAACATCACCGGCGTCGGGGGCGCCATCATCATTGCAGAAAACCATTCGCTCACCTCGCTGAATGGCCTCGGCGGCCTCCAAACTGCAGGTATGCTGGAGATATCGTTTAACGGAGCATTAAATAATGTGGGAGCTCTGAGCGCCCTCACGACTGTCAACGGCGCGGTGAATATCGTCGGCAATGAATCTCTTACCTCGCTTACCGGACTGGCTAACAGTCTCACGATCGGCGGGGACCTTACGATCCGCAACAACCCGATGCTGTCCGTATGCAACGCTACGCCTATTTGCAACTATCAGCGCACCCATCCGGCCGGCACTTACTTAAATGTGTCCGGCAATGCGGGCATGTGTTTCAACGAAACAACGCTCTACTCGGCGTGTAACGGCCCCTTACCCGTGGTCCTTACTGAATTCGATGCGATCGGCGAAGGGTCTTCCGTGCGCCTGAGCTGGGCCACCGCGACCGAAAGCAATGCTTCCCATTTCGATATTGAGCGCAGCAGCGACGGCCGGGCATGGCAAAAAGCGGGTGTTTTGCAAGCCAAGGGAGAAAGCGTACAAAAAGAGGCTTATTCTTTCTCGGATGATTTCCCTTTAGCTGGTGAAAATCTTTATCGCCTGCGCATGACCGACCGCGACGCCACATACTCGTATAGCCGCATACGGAGCGTGTACGTGCGCGAGGCCCCGGCGCCCGCCTACCCTAACCCGTTTTCGGAATTCCTGTTCCTGTCGCCGCGCCAGGCCAGCCTCCCCGGCGCAGTAGAACTCTCAGACGCCCGCGGAAAAGTGGTATTCCAGGCACACGGCCTGTTACCGGCAAGCATCACCACTTCACAGTGGCGTTCGGGCGTTTACCTGTTAAAACTTACGGACAAGAATGGGCTTTCGACGCAGTTTAAGGTTGTGAAAGCAGACTAGCTTTGTCTGATTTCTGGCATAATTGTTTTCCAATCGCGCGAGGATTAAACCAATGCACGATATCATGGAAACGACAATCGAATACGACTATCCCTCGCTCGTGAATGCGGTATTCTCCAACCGCAACGATGCCCAAAAAGCTTATGATGAGCTGATCTACCGGGGTTATAAGCCGGAGGAAATCAACGTGATCATTTCGGACGAGACACACCGGATACACCACGAAAAAATTGCAGAGGAAAAACCAGCGCATTCGACGATGGAGAATGCAGGCATTGGCTCAGCTATCGGAGGCACAGCCGGGGCCATCGCCGGCGCGATTATCGCCATAGGTACCACGGTGGTAATTCCGGGCCTCGGCATTGCGGTAGCTGGTCCGCTGCTCGCGGCGCTTACGGGTGCAGGAGCAGGCGGACTCACAGGAGGCATTGTGGGCGCATTACACAACCGCGGAATACCCAGGGAACATGCCGAAGCATTTGAATCCAGCATCCGCGAGGGCGGGGTCGTCATCTCTTTCACCCCGCGCACCGTCGAAGACAGGATAGAGATCATCGAAGCCTGGAACCGCTACAATGCCCGACAGCTTCATGGCAACGAAACCTACAATGCCTGAAATGTAAGAACCCGCCATTGCGCGGGTTCTTACATTTATAACAAATCTTTGATCCTTACCCACACATTCTCGGCGAGAATCTTGTGTCCTTCGGCCGTCGGGTGAATGCCATCGGCCTGGTTCAGTTTCGACTCGCCTCCTACGCCTTCGAGCAAGAAGGGAATAAGGGTTACTTCATTCTTTTTCGCCAGATCAGCGTACACATCCTTGAATTCGGTCGCGTATTTCTGTCCCATATTCGGCGGGATTTGCATACCGGCCAGCACACGTTTGGCGTCTGGGTATTTAGCCTTTACCTTATCCAGGATTTCCTGCAGGTTCTTCCGGGTTTCCGAAACAGGAATACCGCGCAAGCCGTCGTTACCGCCGAGTTCGAGTACAAAAACATCGAGCGGTTGTTTGAGCAGCCAGTCGATACGGCTATTGCCCCCGGAAGTAGTCTCGCCGCTCACGCCTGCATTCACGACTTTGTAATTAAGGCCCAGCGAATCGATCCGTTTTTGGATAAGGCCCGCAAAACCCTTGGCCGGATCGTCGAGGCCGTAACCGGCCGTGAGGCTATTGCCGAAAAACACGATGATCTTTTTCTTCGCAGCGGGCGTTTTGGTAGCTGCATGGGGAGAGTCGGCTTTATGCCCGGACTCTTCTTTTTTCTCTCCGCCACATGAACACAGCGAAGCGGTCAGAAGGGTTAATGCTAAGAATGTCTTGAAAGAACGCATATCAGCCATAATCTGGATTCAAAAGGAATGGATTTTATAGTTTCAAAAGGCATGCCCGGCCATTCATTCTCAAATAAAAACCGTTTAAACTATATTTATGAGAAACAATAGTCGAAAAGAGGCAAATTAGGCCTTTCACCCCTGGGCTACGCGCCCCGGGCTACGCGCCCCGGACTGCGCGTCCCGGACTACGCGTCCCGGACTACGCGTCCCGGACACGACGCAAACATAAAATAAAAACGATTGATGAATACCATACTCGATCTGCACGACGTCAGTAAAATATATAGAAGCGGCGACCGCACCCTCAAAGTCCTCGACAATATCAGTTTTTCCATCGAAACAGGTTCCACCGTCTCGATCGTAGGCCCTTCCGGCAGCGGTAAAACGACGCTTCTAGGCCTCTGCGCCGGACTCGACCGCTCGACGGCCGGCACAGTAGAACTGCACGGGACCCGGCTGAACGGCCTCAACGAAGACCAGCTGGCGGCCGTTCGCAACCAATATGTAGGATTTATTTTCCAAAACTTCCAGCTCCTGCCTACACTCACCGCATTGGAAAATGTGATGGTACCGATGGAGTTGCGTGGTGAAAAGAATGTAAAGTCCCGTGCGCTCGACCTGCTCGATAAAGTGGGCCTGGCCGAACGCAGCCACCATTACCCTACCCAGCTCAGCGGCGGTGAACAGCAGCGTGTATCGCTGGCGCGGGCATTCTCCAACCGGCCACAGATCCTGTTTGCCGACGAACCGACCGGTAACCTCGACGCCGAAACAAGCGAAAAAGTGGTAAAACTGCTTTTCGACCTCAACCGGGAGGCGGGCACCACGCTGGTAGTCGTTACCCATGACCTTGAACTCGCTGCTAAAACCCAGCGCATTATCCGCATTAAAGGCGGCAAAATTGTGGAGGCCAGCTAACCGTGAATTTCCGATGAACCCCAATACTTTCAACCTTTCCTGGTTATTGCAAATGGCCTGGCGCGACAGCCGCAGGAACCGAGCACGGCTCGCCCTGTTCATATCGTCGATTATCCTCGGCATTGCTGCGCTCGTGGCCATTTACTCGCTCGGCGACAACCTTCGCGACAATATCGACAACCAGGCCGCTACGCTCATCGGTGCGGACCTTTCAATTTATAGTGGCAAGAAAATCGAGGGAAAAGCGATGGCGTTTGTCGACTCGCTAGGCAAAGTGCGCTCCGAAGAACGCGCATTCGCCTCGATGGTGTATTTCAATAAAGGCGGCGGCAGCCGGTTGACGCAGGTGAAGGCGCTCTCCGGCGATTTCCCCTATTATGGTAAACTGGAAACCATTCCGGTTTCAGCCGAAAAGACGTTTAGGAACCGTCAGGAGGCATTGGTGGATCAAACGCTGATGTTGCAATACCGCGCACAGGTCGGAGATTCGATCCGGATCGGGGAAGTCACTTTTGCCATTGCAGGCATCCTCGAAAAAGCACCTGGCACGACCGGCATTACAGCCTCGGTGGCACCGGTAGTTTACATTCCCATGCGCTTTCTGGACCAGACGGGCCTCATGCAGAAAGGCAGCCGCGTCGGTTACAGGTATTATTTCAAATATCCCGCCAAAACGGATGTCGAAAAGATGGTCAAGGCGCTGGAACCTAAATTTGAGCGCTTCGACCTTGACTATAACACGGTTCAAAGTCAGAAGGAAGACACCGGCCGCTCCTTCCGGGACCTGACCCGCTTCCTCTCGCTGGTAGGCTTCGTCGCGCTCCTGCTCGGGTGCATAGGCGTCGCGAGCGCCATACACATATATGTGCGTGAGAAACTGAATTCCATAGCAATACTCCGCTGCCTGGGTGTAAAAGCGTCGCAGGCTTTCCTGATCTACCTTATTCAGATCGCGGGTATCGGAGTCATCGGCACCGTGCTTGGAACCATTCTCGGGACGGTGATCCAGCAGTTCTTACCAGTGGTTTTGAAAGATCTGCTTCCGTTTGACCTAACCACAGACATTTCATGGCCTGCTATCGGGCAAGGGTTGGCGATCGGTGTACTCATTTCTATACTTTTCGCATTGCCGCCGCTGGTATCGATCCGCAAAGTATCCCCGCTGAATGTACTGCGCTCGGCTTCCGATGCCGCCCACCCCGAACGCGACGCCGTGAGCTGGGCATTGTACGCGCTGATCGTCCTGTTCATTTTCGGGTTTTCGTTCCTGCAAATGCAAACCTGGGTGCAGGCACTGGTATTTACCGCGAGCATTCTAACCTCATTCCTCATCCTGTTCGGTATCGCCAGCTTGCTGATGTGGCTTGTGCGCAGGTTCTTTCCTACTTCATGGAGCTATCTCTGGCGCCAGGGACTTGCCAACTTATACCGGCCTAACAACCAAACCACTATTCTGATCGTGTCCGTAGGCCTCGGTACTTCCCTGATTTGTACGCTCTTTTTTATCCAAACCATTCTGCTTACCCGTGTGAAGCTTTCGAGCAGCGGCAACCAGCCTAACATGGTGCTTTTCGACATTCAGAGTCATCAGAGAGACGGCGTTCTGGCCATTGCCAAGGCGCAAAATGTACCGATCAATCAGAGCGTTCCCATTGTAAATATGCGCTTGGAGGAAGTCAATGGCAAAACCGCCTCCGACTTCGAAGGTGACACCACCGAACAGTCACGCCGCATTTTCGGCCGGGAGTACCGTGTTACGTTCCGCGATTCGACCACTTCTTCCGAAAAAATCACGAAAGGGAAGTGGCAGGGTAAATACGACCAATCCTCCGGGCTTATCCCTATTTCCGTTGAAGGCGGGTTCGCGGAAAGGAGCCGCCTGGAAATAGGCGACACGCTGGTTTTCAATGTGCAAGGCACTATTATGTCCACCATTATTTCCAGCTTCCGGGAAGTGAACTGGAGTGAGGTGCGTACCAATTTCCTCGTTGTATTCCCGACCGGCGTACTCGAAGAAGCCCCTCAGTTCCACGCCATGCTCACGCACGTGCCCAATCCGACCGTCTCGGCACGGTTCCAGCAGGCGTTGGTAAGGCAATACCCCAACATTTCGGTCATCGACCTTGCCCTGGTGCTGCGTGTGCTGGACGATATTTTCAACAAAATCGGCTTTGTAATCCGGTTTATGGCCGGTTTCAGCATTCTTACCGGACTGATCGTGCTCATCGCGTCCGTCATGATCAGCAAATACCAGCGCATTCAGGAAAGTGTGCTTCTGCGCACGCTGGGCGCCAGCAGGAAGCAAATTTTCGTCATTACTTCACTTGAATACTTCTTCCTGGGCGCGCTCGCTGCATTTACGGGTATTCTTATCGCGGTCATCGGAAGCTTCTGCCTTGCCAAATTCAACTTCGAATCCGAATTCAACCCGGAGCCCGGTCCGGTGGTGCTGATATTCCTTTTCGTCTCTTTGCTAACCGTAGTCATCGGCTTGCTCAACAGCCGCGGCATCCTGTCCCGACCGCCGTTAGAGGTATTGCGGCAGGATGTTTAAGTGTTTAATTTTCGGTATATTTATACTGAAATTAAACTACACACACGCTTGGAATTTGACATTAACGGCAACTTGAAGCCCTACGAGATTATTTACACCGACTGGGCAACATTTAAAGCCGAGTTTGTGGACGCATTCCCGCGATCGAGTACGAGGCAGGTGATTTTCCAGAATTTTTCAGAATATTTGGAGAGGCTCATCCCCATCATTGGCACGGGATTTCATCAGTGGATAGATGGAAGTTTTGTTACAAGAAAACTTAGCCCACGCGACATTGATTTGGTGACATTTGTCGATGCCGGCATTTATTATAGCAATGAACCAGAAATCGATATTTTCCGCAATGGCTACCTAGGTCACAAAGCAAGAATTGACGAATACTTTGTAAAGCAATATCCAGACGCTCATAGAAAGTACGAGTTCTACCATATGGACACGCTGCAATGGTATAATCAATTCACGACTTCGCGCGCCCAGCAACCAAAGGGTTTCATACAACTAAATTTTTAGATCATGGATATGAAGGTATTAGAGGATTTGCACGATTGGACAGCGAAGGTTGCCAGGCTTATTGAACTGGTAGCATTTACTAACAAAACTCTGCAACTACATCGCGAATTAGGCGATACTCCGTCGATTATTAAGCAGTACGAGCGTTTACTCGCAGAACAACAACAAGAGCTGGACGAACTTCTGAGGACATATGGCTTGACAGTCAAACTCCTTCCGTTGGAAACCGCCGCCTAGCAGCCTCACAATGATCTGTTGGCACCCTTCTTTTCGTGGTACTAACTAGCTTTTCCCCTTCGTCCCGTCTCTCCTTTCTCCGTTCCTCCGGCTACTCCACTTTCCGACCCGCGTCCTATCCGTTCGCGGCGATTTAACAATTCCTTAAAACCCATTCTTTCATTTATTCTTGCTGCTAACCCCATTTTTGGCTCGAAATGCTGCTTTAATGCAACTTTTCCCGTCCCGATTAGACTTTGGGATGATTTAAAATCACTATTCCTACACCGCAAAAAGCAATATTAATTTCATCCAATTTAATCTTCATATTTTTTCAAACGTTTGCACAGAATTTCAAACGTTTGCATTGATTATAGAGTTATTGCTATTAATTATCTTAAAAATACAATTTGTAATCTTGTGGTTTATAACTCCCCAAATTTCCTCTATGACTAAAAATCTCTTTTGCCTCAACTTTCTATTCATTGTAAAATCCAATAATCCACGACTATGAGAAAGACTTCGACTCTATCAGTCAGGACGGGAATAATCAGAAACTGCCTTATGCAAGTAACGGCCGTATGCGGCCTCCATGCCATTGCCGCAGCTGAAATACCCGTTCCCAAAGGCCAGCCCAGGAAGCATGTTGAAACCAACATGAATACATCGCAGGAGGTTACGCTCACCGGAAAAGTTACCACCGAAGGCTCCTCCGAAGGTCTGCCCGGCGTTACCGTGGTGATCTCCGATGCCAATGGCAATAACAAGCAAGGTGCAACTACCAATGAATCAGGCTCTTTCAGTTTTGCAAAATTACAAACGGGCCAGCGGTATAACCTGGAATTCAGCTACATTGGTTTTGAAAAACAGTCGATCAGAGACTTCCTTCTGACTGAAAGCAACGCCAATTCCATCGAAATAAAGCTCAAAGAATCCGCTTCCAACCTTAGTGAGGTGGTCGTGGTGGGTTACGGCATTGCTACGAAAAAGGATATTACCGGTTCGGTGAAGTCTTTGAAAAGCGCCGAGTTCAACCAGGGGATCATCAACTCACCCGAGCAGTTGTTGCAAGGAAAGGTGTCGGGCGTGAACATCACGTCGGCGACCGGTGAACCGGGCGGTAAAACCAGCATTACGGTTCGCGGTCCGGGTGGTGTGCGCACAGGTAGTACGCCATTGTTCGTCGTGGACGGTATGGCACTCGACAACAGTGGTACGGGAGGCGACGCAAACCCGCTCAACTTCCTGAACCCGCAGGACATCGAGTCGATCGATGTATTGAAAGACGCTTCGGCCACAGCCATTTACGGTGCCCGCGGTGCGAACGGGGTAATCCTGATTACCACTAAAAAAGGCAAGACCGGTCAGGCGAACGTTACCTACTCGGGAAGCCTCGGCATCTCGAATGTGGCCCGCCCGCTGGACGTGCTTTCGGGGCCGGAGTTCCTCGCGGAAGCCGCCAAACTGGGCGCAACCGTTACCGACGGCAAAGCGAATACCGACTGGCAAAAAGAAATTTTCCGGACGGCCACTACGCACAACCACAACGTATCCATTGGAGGTGGCACCGAGAAAATGACGTATTACGCTTCATTCGGAGCACAGAAGCAACAAGGTATCCTGAAAAACAGCCAGCAGAACCGCTACACCGGCCGTGTGAACCTTTCCCAAAAACTGTTTGAGGACCGTGTGACGCTCGATTTCAACCTGAACGCCACCAACACCAAAAACACGCGCCCCAATAACCAGGGTGTAATAGGTAGCGCCCTGACGATCAATCCTACTTATGCGCCCTATGACGCAAACGGACAGATTGTTCAATATCAAGACTTTACTAATCCTTTGTTTACCCTGCAACAGTACAAGGAAGAGCTTACCACCAACCGTGTGCTTGCAAGTATTTCACCGTCGGTGAAAATTATCGACGGGTTGGTTTACAAACTCAACTTCGGTATCGATAATTCAACGGCTACCCAGGATAAGCAATTGCTGCCAAGCACGATCCCGGCGGAAATCGGGCGTCTGGAAACCTACGGCCTGCGCAATACCAACAGGCTGATCGAAAACTACCTGACTTACACGTTGAATACGAAAGTACACAGCCTGACGGCGTTGCTCGGTCATTCCTACCAGCGCATTTTCATTCAGAGCCGGAATTTCAGCATCAACAAGTTCCCGATTTCCGATATCGAGCCCATTTACAACCCGGGTCTGGGACAGGATCTTTCATTGACGCTAAACCAGCCAGGCGGTTTTGCCACCATCAATGAGCTGCAATCGTTCTTTGGACGTGCGAGCTATGGTTTCAAAGACAGGTACCTGCTTACCGCAACATTGCGTATCGACGGATCTTCGAAGTTCGGTTCCAACAACAAATACGGATCTTTTCCCTCATTCTCGGCAGGTTGGAGAATTTCGGAGGAACCTTTCATGAAATCGTCGCCATTCTCGGAGCTGAAACTCCGCGCAGGCTGGGGATCTACGGGTAACCAGGAAATCCCTTCCAAAATTACCCAGGCGAGGTTTACATCGGTGGTTTCAGGAACAGCCAGTTATCCATTGGACCCTGGAACCAACTATCCCAGCGGAACAACCTACACACGTCTGGCTAACCCCAACATTCAATGGGAGGTTTCCAAACAGACAGACTTAGGCCTTGATTTCGGCTTGTTCAAAGGTGCATTGAGCGGAGAAATCGATTATTTCAGAAAAGTATCTGAGAAAATCCTCCTTGAAGTAATCCCTGCCGACCCTGTTCAGCCTGCCAGTACTTTCTGGACCAATGTGCCTAACATGCAGATTATCAACCAGGGCCTGGAGCTTGACCTGAATTATCGCAATGCGCTCGAAAATGGCTTGAAATACTCATTGGGTGGAAATATTACTTTCATCAAAAACCGCGTGGAGAACTCGCCTTACACCGTAATCCCGTCGGGTTCCGCGCAGGGATCGGGTCTGACGTCGGCGACCATCAACGGTTATATCAACGGCGAAGCCATCGGCTCGTTCTACCTGAAAGAGTTCATCGGTTTCGATGAAAAGGGAATCAGCAAGTTCCGTGACGTGGACGGCAATGGCATTGTCAACGACGCCGACCGAATCGTGGCCGGTACTGCATTGCCTACGCGCATGTACAACTTCAATGGAAATGTCAGCTTCAAAGGCTTCGATCTGTCGGCCAACTTCAATGGCGTTGCAGGGAACAAAGTTTACGACAATACAGCCAACTCCAATTTCTACAAACTGAAATTGTCGAAAGGCGTCAACGTGACGCCGGAAGCGCTTGCATCTCCTGAAGAATCGATCAACAACTCAGCAGGTGTTTCTACAAGGTATCTCAAAAACGCCGCTTACCTGAGGCTGAACAACCTCGTGCTGGGTTACAATCTCAATACCGCCAAGCTTGGAATCAACAGATGGGTACAGACTGCCCGCATTTCGGTAACCGGGCAGAATTTGGCATTGTGGACCAAATACAACGGCTACGATCCGGAAGTTAACAACGACCGTTCGATCGCCGGTATTACCTCTTACGGTATCGACTACCTGAGCTATCCGAAAGCGAAAACCGTCATTTTCTCGATTAATCTCGGCTTTTAATTATTGACCCATGAAGAAGAAACTATCAACCATATTTGCGGTAGCCGGCCTGCTGACGCTCAGCAACGGTTGTACCGATCTGAAAGAACAAGTGCTCGATGAAACGCTCACGGCAAAACTTTCGGAAGAACAGACTGTCAACGGCCTGCTGGCGCCTACATACGCATTACTGCCCAACCTTTTCCAGCATACCACCTATTTTGCATTGCAGGAAATCTCCACCGACGAGGCGATCCTCCCCTACCGCGGCGGAACCGACTGGGGGGATAACGGTATCTACATCGCATTGCACAGCCACAATACCACCAGCACCGATCCTAACGTAAACAACACGTGGAACCAACTGGTACAGTCAATTTCACGCTGTATCACAGCCATTGAAGGTCTCAAAACCTCCACATCGCCCAACGCGGCACTCTACACTGCCGAGGCCCGCGGAATGCGCGCCTACTACAATATGGTAATGCTCGATTTGTTCGGTATTGCGTTTGTGAAAGACGAGCAGGGCCCCACGTCCATTTCGAAGATTATCCGTGGCGACGAGGCCGTCAAATACATAGAAAGCGAATTGCTGGCTGTTGAGCCGACGGTGCAACCAAAATCTGTTGTGGGCCCAGGCCGGTTGAACCAGGCGGCCGTGTGGAGCCTGCTGGCGCGGCTGAATCTAAACGCTGCTGTGTATCGCAACATCTATGGTGCCACATTCGATTTCAAGGCCGAGGATATGGACAAGGTGATCCAGTACACCGACAAGGTGATCAACTCGGGACAGGCAAAACTTTCCGCCGATTACTTCGCGATTTTCGGAAACAACAACCATACCAACGAGGAGATCATTTTCGCGGTGGACCAGCGCGCCGAACTGAACGGACACAACCGTATGGCCTATTTCTCGATTTCCGGCGATCAATTCCCGCTGGCTGAATTCCCTGCTGCCAACGGTACCGACGGCCCTGCGATCACTTCCGATTTCTATCAGTCGTGGGTACAGGCTTACGGGGCAGTGGATCCTTCGCGCGACCCGCGTTTTTATCAACAAAACATGTCCATTTATTCCAATGCTTCGGATACTTGTGTCGCCGACGCTGATTACAAAATCAACCGTGGTATTCTACGAGGCCAGCAATATGGTGCATTGCGTGTGAACGGTGCCTTCCTTCGCTGCCCTGACGGCAAGCTGAAAGTAGGAAAACTGAGCTATGTAACGCGCAACCGCGCCGATTTGCCCGTAAGTTTCACGGAGATGATCGACTTCACTACCGCAGGCAGCAATTACAACACGGGCTACCGGGTAGAGAAATACGAGTTCAGCAGCAAGTCAAACACAGGCCGTAACCGTGGCGAGGCAGACATCGTGATCGCACGTCTGGCGGACATTTATCTCATGCGCGCCGAAGCGAAACTCCGCAAAAGCAATGACGCTGCCGGGGCCCTCGCTGACGTGAACCTCGTACGCGCATCACGCACGAAGACACTCGCACCCCCAGCATTAACCAGCATGAATCTCGATCTCCTGTTCCGTGAGCGCGGCTTCGAGTTTTACTGGGAAATGCTCCGCCGCCCGGATATGATCCGTTTTGGCAAATACGAAGGTAAATGGACCGAAAAAACCAACACCGACGTAAAGAAACGCATCTTCCCGATCCCACAAACGGCCATCGACGGCGCATCGAATTCGCCGGGATATTTGAAGCAAAATGATGGGTATTGATATTTAAGTAACGAAAAAAACGAGGCAGAGGAAACTGTCTCGTTTTTTGTTTTAAAGGAAAAAGCTAGTCGACACGTTCAAATTTCATCTGCTTTTCCAAATGTCACAGCGCCTCCCTGCTGTTCCGATTGGGGCGATTGCCCGCCGGCTGCATGCTCAGGGCGGGGAGCGGTTGCAGGTTCGGCATTGCGCTCTGATTTTTCTTCCGGAACGTGTACAAGCTCGGTTTCCCGCTCGTAGGTGTGTGCATTCAGCAGGCCTTTTTGCTCCGCGTAGGTGTTAACAAATGTTTTCGCTACGCGGCTGGATTTGCGCAGGTACGAAGTCAGCATCACCGTCCAGAAAATCTGTGCAGGAATAGCGAGTAAATCACGTGTATCAGGGTCGGTTCCAAAAAGATACTCTGAAACCTCGATGAGGATTCCGGTAAAAAGGTTTATGGACAAAAATGCGCTGTAAACCATAGGAAATGAATCACGTTTCTTGAAAAACAAACGCCACAGATATACCGAGAAGCACCAGAGGCCCACTATACTCACACATTGAAAAACAAGAAACAGATGGTAGCAAAAGATTCTCTGATCCGTCGTACCGTCCATCCGGTACCATTCGGCATCGGTAAAGAATGTTCCTGCCTCGGCAGTCAGCAATCCCAATGGCGTGAAAATCGGGAGTATAACCACGAATACGCCGACCAGAATCAGCCAGCCGCGGACTGGCAGCGCCGGTTCATGCCCGTAAAAACCCGGCGAATAGCTTTCCCAACGTCGTGCCATGGCGAAGCACGCGATCACGGTTAGGATCGCGACTAATACCATCCATCCGTTGGCATCTTTCCAGCCAATAAACGTACTGGAAATCTCGTCTACCCTGTACTCGAGATGTTCGGTCAGCTTAGCAATATCTTCTTTATATTGTTCCACCTGGTCTGCGGGCACGTGGTCCTGCTTGGTTTGGTACGAATAGGTGAGTTCCCAAACCTTCTCGCCGGGAAGAAATTCCGATTTAAAAGAAATATCATAAGCCATCCGCTCGATCTTCCATTGGTCTCTGGGCACGCTCCGGTCGCCGGAAAAGTGTACGCGAACCTTGTAAGTAATATTTAGCGGATAGTTCAGGTCAGCCGGCGATTTTCGCTTCCGGCCCGGCAGGATATTCAAATGATTATAAATAGCACGGCCAAATACTTTAAAATACCAGTCCAGGTTGTCTTCATCAAGTTGCCATAAATTCCTTATCTGGTACCGTTCCAATACCGAAATGTTGTTGGCTTGGCGCTGGTCGTAAAATTCCAGTGAATCAATACGCTCAAAGCTTGTCCCCTTATACAGATCACTGTAAAAATTCTGATACGATTCTTCCAGTTCCGATAAAACAGATTGCTGCAAAGCACTCCTGAAATTGTCGGCATGACTATTGAAATACACCGTTTTAACTTGCAACATACCTTTTGAGGCCGTGTCAGCAACAGGTGGTAGGTAAAAATCCTCGGTAATTTCTATGGAACCGGGATTTTGCGTCTGAATATGCAGCAATTTGCTCTCACCATCTTTCAACAATAATCCATAGCCGTAAGCCGGAAAATAAGTCTGAGGAATTGCCCCGCCTTGCAATGACATGGTAGCATCCACGAACACATAATCGCGTGCCTCGGGCAGGCGGTTCTCCGGATCGTGCATGAGCACCTTTGTAACTACGTGGTTGAAATCGGCAGGCGAAGGCAGGTAATCTTCCAGGCGTGAGCGCTTGTATGTATCCACAAGCACAGGTGACGCTTCAATGCCATTTGCCTTTAAAATTGCGCAAAGCAGCAACGTTTTGTCCTTGCAATCACCATATCGCTGGTCAAAAACGTCCTCTGGTTTGTGCGGCCGGTGCGAATTCTCCCCGGTTTCAACTCCCAGGTAACGAACTTCGTCCTGCACAAACCGAACCGCTTTTTCAATGTAATCCAGGCGGCTTTCAGAGCCTCTCTTCCACTCTTCAACCTTAGCCCGCAATGCGCCGGAAACGGTTGGAATACTGTAAATCCCCAGTCCCCAATCAACGACTTCTTTCCAGCTTTTGAATTCCGTGACCTGCACCCGTGGTATTGGATCGTACCATGCCGGCTCCCCCTCCTCATAAGCGATCCGTTTGATATTCCGGGCGTCCCATTCATGAATCTGCACACCGTTTATAGTCCGCTCCTTGCGTGCAGGCGGCTTGTTAAAATCTTTAATATAAACCGGGCGGCCAGTCTTCACCAGCATTGCGGCATGCACATGCCCGAGGTAATCGTTGGTGGCAAATGTGAAAAAATCCGAGTATTTACCCTTGAACATAGGGTTCCAGCCCGTAAGCGAATACGAAAGTTCAATGCGGTCGCCTTTGCGAATGTCTTTCAAAATGACCGACGCCGTATAATAGCCATTATAAATAAACCGCTGGCGGTCGGTTTCCACGGGAATGAGCTTGAAATCGGACAGATTCAGCCGGGATATAGCCACTCCGTCGCGCCATACTGCGAGGCTATGTACATTCAGACGCTCGTACGATGGATCAAACCCAATGATCATTTCGGAGCCGTTTTGCACGCCGCTTTCTGAAACGATCTGCCGGATTACCCGGCGGTAGACCGTTTGTTCATCAAGATTGGCCTGAATGTCCGAAAAGGCAATGTAAAACCCATTTGAAAAATCCTTGACACCCGCGGGCTTCCCACCCGGCGTAACCGGCACCACCCACGAAGGAACAGGCTTGATGCCAATGGAAGGAGCTGCCCGTAGTTCGCCAATGCACATAGCCAGCACACACAATACGGACAGAAATAGTCGGATTGAAGGGAATGTAAATGTCAAGTTAATAAATCAGATAGAAGAGTTACAGATAGGCTAAGCTATTCATATTTCTCCAAAGTATCTGACAGCTACAAACTATTTATTTTACAAACAAGTAATCCGCTGAACAGGCTTCAAATCCGCAGCGACGACTCCCTGATCACCAGTTCGGATGGCAATACAATGCTCTCCGGAGCAAAGTCGCCAGACCCATTCAACTGATTGAGAAATAGACGAGAAGCCTCCATGCCTATCTTCCTACCGGGGCGATGAACGGTCGTGAGCGACGGGAATGTGTAAGCAGATATAGGTGAGTTATCAAATCCGACGAGCCCGATATCCTGTGGTATGCGGAGCCCTTTGTCTTTGGCCACGCGCATTGCGCCGATCGCCACCTGGTCGTTCACACCAAAGATCGCGTCGGGCGGAGATGCCAGTTCCAGCAGGCGTTTTGCGGGAAGAATGGCGCTTTCCACTTTGAAATTGGTATTGATGATCAGATCCTCACGAATAGGCATATTGTATTTTTTGAGGCAATTGATATAGCCCTTGAAACGCTGCTCGGAAACGGTTAGGCCGTTCGGTCCCTTCAAATGTGCAATTTGCTTATAACCTATTGAAATCAAATGCTCTACGGCTGCAAATGCACCGTGGTAATCATCCACCGTGGCACGACTTGTCTCGAAATCCTCATATTCGCGATCAATGAAAATAAGCGGGGTTTTGCGCTGGATCACACTTTCCAGATGCTCGTAGTAACCTGCATCGTAAGTCTCCTGAGAGACCGACAGGAATATCCCTTCCGTCCGGTTGGAGAGCAGCTTGGACAATGATTCTTTTTCAAGCAGGTAGCTTTCGTTGGTCACGCAAATGTTGAGCGTGTAACCCATGGGCTGTAACACAGTGTGCAGGCCTTCGATCACAGCTGTTTCGTAGTAATTGCTGATCGTCGGCACTACCACACCGAGCGAGGCAGTCTTCTTGTTGAGCAGGCTCAGCGACACTTCATTACGCTGGTAACCTACTTCTCTGGCATATTCCTGAATGTTTTTGCGGGTGTCTTCATTGATGGCCGGGTGGTCGTTGAGCGCACGGGAAACAGTGGATGGAGAGCACCGGAAACGGCGTGCAATATCTTTGATCGTAACAGGACGTGAGGAATTCATGGGTTGGAATAGGACAATTAATTCTTTGAAATTTTTTCAAACGTTTGCATTCGATATTAACATATTTACATTTTGTGTTTAATTTATACAACACTATCATTGTGCAAATGTAATGGATTTACCACAATGAGTAACCTGCTGATCAAGCCCCAAACACACGACAAGACGTATCATTCCCTCACCGCCGAACAGGCTGGCTGGACGTACCTGAACTTCGAAGCTAAAATACTGGAAGCAGGCGAACAAATCGTGGGAGATACGGGTGAATATGAATATTGCTTTGCACTGCTGGGTGGAAACTTCAAAGTGGAAGCCGCCGGGAAAGTCTGGGAAACGGGCAATGGGCGCAAAGACGTGTTCAGTGGGATCGGCCACGCGATGTACCTGTCGCGCCGCACGCCGTTTGTACTTACAGCACAATCACCCGGTACCGATATCGCAATTTGCAAGGTACTGTCCGACGAAGATCACCCTCCGCGCATGAAGCGCCCGGAAGAAGCTGCCATTGAATTCCGCGGAGGTGATAATGCCAACCGCCAGATCAACAGCCTGCTTGAACCGGGTTTCGGCTGCCATAAGATCGTTTGTGTGGAAGTGTACACGCCTTCCGGCAATTGGAGCTCTTTCCCGGCGCACAAGCACGATGAGCGCAAGGTAGCCGAGGACGGCACTTTGCTCGAAGCGAATCTCGAAGAAATCTATTTCTACAAAATCGACAAACCGCAGGGCTACGCCATCCAGCAGGTTTATACCGATGACCGCTCGCTCGATGAGATTATCCGCGTAAAAAACAATGAAGCGGTGCTCGTCCCGAAAGGCTATCACCCGGTAGTAGCTGGCCACGGCTACAATGTGTACTATCTCAACTTCCTCGCCGGAAGCGACCAGTCGCTAGCCAACACGTCCGACCCCGACCATGATTGGATCTACGGAACCTGGAAAGGCGCCGACCCGAGACTACCAATCGTCACCGCGGAGATGAATGGATGAAAAGAACTTCGGCTGTCGGCTATCGGCTGTCGAACTGTTGGTGATTAAGATAAAATAACGAAAAACAAGGGCCGACGGCCGACTGCCGAAAGCCGAAGTACAAAAAAAGACATGCCCAAATACGACCTTCTTACCCTTGGCCGCTCCTCCATTGACCTCTACTCGGCCAACGTGGGCAGCCCTTTTGAAAAAATCGAGGCATTCAATGCATTTGTGGGTGGTTGCCCGCTTAATATCGCCACGGGAAGCCGCCGGCTGGGCCTCGAAACAGCTATTCTGACTGGCATAGGCAATGATCAGGTTGGGAACTTCATCAAGCATTTCCTGGACAACGAGGGCATTGTTACCGAATGGGTTCCGACCATCGAAGGTACCCGCAGCTCGGCCGTCGTGCTGGGCATCGAGCCTCCTGACCGATTCCCGCTGGTGTATTACCGCGAAAATTGCGCGGATATCAACCTGAATATTGATCACGTATCCGCAGTACCGTTCCAGGATTTTAAGGCTGCGGCATTCTCAGGCACCGCTTTCAGCAAAGACCCGAGCCGTACCGCGATGTTCTATGCATTGGAACTGGCAAAAAAGAATGGGGTTACCCGATTACTCGACATTGATTTCCGCGCCGATCAGTGGTTCGATCCGCGCGCATTTGGCATCACCATTCGCGCAGCATTGAGCAGCTTCAATATCGTAGTGGGAACGGAGGAAGAGATCCTCGCCACGTTTTTGACCGATAAAGAGCAGCTTCTCATTAAACATCAGCAAATATCAGCACCCGAAATTCGCGGGAATATCGAGAATGCCATTCATGAAATCCTGCATTCGGGCGTGGAAACGTTAGTAGTGAAACGCGGGAAAGACGGTGCATCGATCTTCCAGCCCGGTAAAGAAGAAATGAAAGTACCCGGCTTCCCGGTGGAAGTACTGAATGTGCTTGGAGCCGGCGACGCGTTTTGCGCCGGCTTCTCGTTCGGCCTGCTGCGCGGCTGGGATTTGTACAAAAGTGTGCGAATGGGTAATGCCTGCGGGGCCATCATCGTGACGCGCGAAGGCTGCGCGAATTTCATGCCCGCCTACGATGAAGTAATGGAGTTTGTGAAAGGATACGGAGGATTATAAGTTTTAAAATACAAATGGAAAAATTACAGAATTACATCAACGGCCGCTGGGTCGACAGCCATTCCGATAACTACGTGGATGTGCTCAACCCCGCCAACCAGGAAGTGCTGGCGAAAGTACCTTACGGCAATGCCCAGGATGTTGCCGACGCCGCCGCGGCCGCCCATGAAGGTTTTCAGGAATGGAGGAATACGCCCGTTTCGAAGCGTGTACAATATTTGTTTAAACTCAAAACCATACTGGAAGACAACGCCGACGACATCGCCCGGACTATCACCCTCGAATCCGGTAAGACGTTCATCGAGGCGAAGGCGGAAATGGTGCGCGCGATCGAAAACGTGGAAAATGCCTGCGGTATGCCCACGCTCATCCAGGGCGAATTTTCAGAAGATATTGCCAAAGGTATCGACGAGTACATGATCCGCCAGCCGCTGGGCGTGTGTGCATGTATCGCACCATTCAACTTCCCCGGCATGATCACGTTCTGGTTCCTCCCCTATGCACTCGCCTGCGGCAACAGCTACATTATTAAGCCCTCGGAAAAAGTGCCCCTGACCATGACCAAGATCGTGGGACTAATGGAGCAGCTCGACCTTCCCAAAGGTGTGCTGAACCTCGTGCAAGGCGCACGTGAGACGGTAGATGCTATTTTGGAGCATCCTGTGATCAAGGGAATCAGCTTTGTAGGCTCTTCCAATGTGGCCCGTTATGTGTATGCCAAAGGTTCGGCCAACGGCAAGCGCGTGCAGGCACAAGGCGGTGCCAAAAACCCGGTGATCGTGCTGCCGGACGCGGATATCGACATGACTTCACAGATCGTGATCGACAGTGTTTACGGTTGCGCAGGCCAGCGTTGCCTGGCCGCTTCGACGATCATTACCGTTGGCGAGCATAAGGACATCACCGACAGCCTCGTCGAATCGGCCAAAAACCGCAAGACAGGTTTTGGCCTGGATCCTGATGTGCTAATGGGGCCGGTGATTACTGCTGAGAGCAAAAACCGCGTGCACAGCCTGATTGATAAAGGTTTGCACGAAGGCGGTCGCCTGCTGGTAGATGGACGCAATGCGAACATCAGCGGCTATGAAAACGGCAACTTCATTGCTCCTACCATTATCGAAGACATTCCGCTGGATGGCGAGCTCGCTGCGACGGAGATTTTCGGGCCGGTGTTGAGCCTAGTGCATATTAACACCATCGACGAAGCAATCCGCTTCATCAATTCCGGCAAATACGGGAATATGGCTTGTATTTTTACGAGCAGTGGTTTGAATGCACGGCGTTTCCGTCATGAAGCCGAAGCTGGTAACATTGGTATTAATATCGGTGTGGCCGCTCCTGTGGCACAGTTCCCGTTCTCGGGCTGGAAGGATAGCTTCTACGGCGACCTCCACGGACAGGGCAAGCATGCGGTCGAGTTTTTTACTCAGACCAAAGTGGTCATTGAGCGCTGGCTGAAAGAGTGGAACAGGAAATTTTAAGAATCTAAAAAATTCTAATCAATTCAATTCTAATCAATTCCCGTCGACTTAAGTCGACGGCAAGGATGATCAAATTATCTGAGAATAAATCTTTGACCGCCGACTTCGGTCGACGGATGTAACTCGCTCGCAACTCCTGACGATGACAAAAAAACTTAAAACCGGTGTGATCGGACTGGGCCGGATTGGCCAGATCCACCTTAGCAACCTGGTGCACCATATGCCCGATGCGGAAGTGATTATCGCTTCCGACTTGTCGCCTGCTGCACATGCATTCGCTCGTGACCTGGGAGTGGCCGAGGTCGTAACGGATGCCTACGACGTAATCAACCACCCTGATGTGGAAGCGGTGATCATTTGCTCGCCTACGCCTTTCCACGTGCCTTATACCGTGGCCGCAGCTGAAAAAGGGAAGCACATTTTTTGTGAAAAACCCCTTGATGTAACGCTGGAAGCTATTCAGGCTGCTGAAAAGGCGGTTTCGGATAATAATGTGAAGCTGATGCTTGGCTTTAACCGTCGCTTCGATACCAACTTTATGAATGTAAGGCATTTAGTAGTTAACGAAAAGATAGGCGAGCCGCACATTCTCCGTATTACCAGCCGCGACCCGGCACCACCGCCGGTGGAATATCTGAAAGTTTCGGGCGGGATTTTCCTCGACATGTCCATTCACGACTTCGATATGGCACGCTACATTGTAGGAAGCGAGGTGAAAGAAGTATTCGTGAAGGGCGATGCGCTCATACATCCGGAGATTAAGGAATTCGGAGACATTGACACTGCCGTAATCGTTCTAACCTTCGAAAACGGTGCCATTGGTGTGATCGACAACAGCCGCAAGGCCGTTTACGGTTACGACCAGCGCCTGGAAATCTTCGGTTCCAAAGGCATGGCTAAGGCGGAAAATAATACCGCCGATACGCTCATTCATTTCGATAGCAATGGCGGCCACAGCTCGCTCCCGCTGCATTTCTTCCTGGAAAGGTATGAAACAGCCTACCGCGTCTGTCTTAAAACGTTCATCGATTGCGTGTTGAAAGACAACCCATCGCCGGTGGATGCGCACGACGGTCTGATGGCGACCGCTATCGGTATTGCCGCCATGAAGTCGCTGACCGAAGGACGGAACGTGAAGCTGGACGAAGTGCTGCATTATGCCGGAGCGCCGGTCACGGCGGCGGTTCAGGAATAGTCAAATGTAGTCAGGTGTGGTCAGGTATTGTCATTTGTAGTCATGAATGGTCAGGTGTGGTCAAGTATTGTCATTTGTAGTCATGAATGGTCAGGTGTAGTGGAAAATGAATAAGTTTGGCCCGCATAAATAACCAGAGCTGACTAAACCTGACAATACGTGACTGCACTTAATAATAAGTGACAACACTTGACCACAAATAACAATACCTGACAATACCCGACCAACATTACCGATACCAGTTACCATTTAACCAACTAACCCTTTCATAAGCATGTCCACTACCGGTCTGCAATCGCTGGATTACATAGTATTTTTCATCTATCTGATAGGCGTTTCCGCTTACGGTTACTGGATTTATAAAAAGAAAAGCTCGAAAGAGGTTAGCTCGACCGACTACTTCCTCGCGGAGGGTTCGCTGACGTTCTGGGCGATTGGTGCTTCCATCATTGCCTCGAATATTTCGGCCGAGCATTTTATCGGAATGTCAGGGTCGGGATTTGCCATCGGACTGGCCATTTCTTCTTACGAATGGATGGCCGCGGCCTCGCTGATCGTCGTCGCATTGTTTATCCTGCCAGTGTATCTCAAAAACAAGATTTACACGATGCCGCAGTTCCTCAGGGAAAGGTATAACCCTACAGTAGCGACGATTATGGCGGTTTTCTGGCTCCTGCTATACGTATTTGTAAACCTGACATCCATCCTCTACCTCGGAGCTCTCGCGCTTGAAGTGACTGCCGGCATTGATTTTCAATATGCTATCGTCGGCCTCGGACTCTTTGCCGTTGTGATCACCATAGGCGGGATGAAGGTAATCGGTTATACGGATGTAGTACAGGTAGTTGTGCTCGTTCTCGGAGGTCTGGCAACCACTTATCTGGCCCTGGACCTGGTATCCCAGCATTTCAACCGGCCGGGGATATTTAATGCACTTGGATTACTGAAAGAACAGGCTGATTCGCATTTCCACATGATCCTGCCCAAGGATAATCCCTTTTACAAGGACCTTCCGGGCTTAACTGTGATCCTCGGTGCGATGTGGATCAACAACCTGGCCTATTTCGGCTGCAATCAGTACATTATCCAGCGCAGTCTGGGAGCCAGCTTGCCTACCGCACGAAAAGGGATCCTGTTTGCTGCATTGCTCAAATTACTCATCCCGATCATCGTTGTTATCCCGGGTATCGCTGCATTTGTTTTGTATCAAAATGGCATGTTCCAGCAAGAAATGCTCGACGGCAATGTAGTGAAACCCGACCACGCCTACCCTGTATTGCTTAACCTGCTACCGGCAGGTCTGAAAGGAATGGCATTTGCCGCGCTCACTGCCGCCATTGTGGCGTCGCTGGCCGGCAAAGCGAACAGTATCTCAACGATATTTACATTGGACATTTACAAACAGTACATCGCCCCGCATGCTACCGAGCGCCAGCTTGTACGTATGGGCAGGTACACGATCTACGTCGCAATGGGCATCGGTGTCCTGATTGCCCCCCAATTGAGGGTGCTTGACCAGGCCTACCAGTTCATTCAGGAATACAGCAGCTTCATTACCCCGGGCGTGTTCGCGATATTCATTCTCGGTATGTTCTGGAAAAGGACTACGTCGGCCGCTGCATTGACAGCCGCGTTGCTGACGATCCCATTGTCGACCGCCGGCAAGTTTATGTACCCCGAAATTCCGTTCCTGGATCGTATGGGCTACATTTTCCTGATCTTGTGCGCTGTGATCGCCGCCATTTCCCTGGCAGATCCGAAGAGTAAAAATAACCCCAAAGGCCTGAACATCGAGGCTTCCATGTTCCAACCCGGCAAGAGTTTTGTGATCGGTTCGGTGCTGATATGCGGTGTGCTGGCCGCTTTGTATACGATATTTTGGTAGCTGTCGGCTGTCGGCTGTCGGCTGTCGGGGACAAGCGGAGCCCGAAGCGTTTTAGTTCGCGGGAATATGCATTGAATTAAAAGAACTGCCATACCACACAAATGATCGACTGCCGGTTGCCGGCAGCTGAAAGCCATTAACCAGATGCTTCTGACGACGAAACAATTATTCCAAAAATGCTATGGCCGCTACGCGATTCCGGCCGTGAATGTGTTTTTCATGGAAGAAATCCATGGTCTTTTTGCTGCGGCACAAGAGGCGAATGCTCCTTTCATCGTGCAAACGACCCCCTTCGCACGTGACTATGCGAACGCGGATATGCTCCTGTCCATGATAGGCGCGGCGACACGCATTTACCCGCACGTAACCTATGCGATCCACATGGATCACGGGTACGAAGCGCACATTTTCGACGCAATCGGCAAAGGTGGCTACACTTCCGTGATGATCGATGCCTCGCACGACAATTTTGAACAGAATGTGGCCCGTACGAAAGCGGTCGTGGCAGCCGCACATGCCAAAGGCATTAGTGTAGAAGCAGAACTCGGTGTGCTCGCCGGCGTGGAAGATGACCTTACCGTGGACGCGGCGCATTCATTTTACACCAATCCGCAGCAAGTCGAGGACTTTGTGAATGCGACCGATTGCGACAGCCTGGCCATCGCAGTGGGAACTAGCCACGGCGCTTACAAATTTTCGGGCGGCCAGGGTTTACAGTTTCATATTCTGCGAGAGATCCAGCAGCGCTTGCCCGGCTTCCCGCTCGTACTGCACGGAGGTTCGAACGTGGTCCCAGAAATAATCGAACGCATCAATGCCGCCGGCGGCCAATTAAAAACCGATGCCAAAGGCGTGCAAGAAGAAGAGGTACGAAAAGCTATTCCACTGGGAATTTGCAAAATCAACATTGCTACCGATACGCGCCTGCTCTGGACGATGGTCAACCGCGAGTTTTTCCGCGACCGTCCGGACGAATTCGCCCCTACCACGCCGGGGAAGATTTTTATGGAAGAATACAAAAAGTTTATGCTAAAAAAGTTCGACCTGTTCGGTTGCACGGGTAAGGCCAGCGATTTCAGCGACATGATCAACTGACTCTGTTTCGAACAGTAAATATTCAAAGACATGACCCAACGACTCACGGTAGCACAGGCTACCATCATGTTTCTAAAAAACCAGTACATCGAACGCGACGGCATTGAAGAACCCTATTTCGGTGGCTGTTTCGGCATTTTCGGACACGGTAATGTGGCCGGGCTTGGCCAGGCCTTGCAGGAAAACCCGGATTTCCGTTATTACCAATGCCGCAACGAGCAATCGATGGTACATACGGCAGTGGCTTATGCGAAGGTGAAAAACCGGCTGGGCGCATTCGTTTGTACGACGTCCATCGGACCGGGCGCTACTAATATGATCACGGGTGCCGCATTGGCGACCATTAACAGGCTACCGGTATTGCTCCTGCCGGGCGACATTTTCGCTACCCGCGAGCCCAACCCGGTTTTACAACAGCTCGAAAGCGCCGCCTCACAGGACATTTCGGTGAATGACTGCTTCAAACCGGTTTCCAAATATTGGGACCGCATTAACCGCCCCGAGCAACTCATTTACTCCCTGCCCGAAGTCATGCGCGTGCTTACCTCGCAAGCGGAAATGGGTGCGGTGACCCTCTCAATGCCGCAGGATGTGCAAACTCACGCTTATGATTTTCCTGAGTCATTGTTCCAAAAACGTGTATGGCACGTCGGCCGCCCACGCCCGGATCTGGTAACACTGAGAAAAGCTGCCGAATGGATCAAGTCTGCTCAAAAACCGGTAATTGTGGCAGGCGGCGGGGCCATTTACAGCGGTGCCGCGGAAACGCTTCATCAATTTGCCTCCAAAACGGGTATCCCCGTCGGTGAGACATTCGCCGGAAAAGGTGCGGTGCGCTACGATGCGCCTTACAGCGTTGGTGGTCTGGGCGCTACCGGAACCAAATATGCGATCGATGTGGCCAACCAGGCTGACCTCGTGATCGGTATCGGCACGCGTTACAGTGATTTTACGACGGCTTCCAAATCAATTTTCAAAAACCCGGATGTCCGTTTTATCAATATCAATATCAGCGAATTTGATGCTTTCAAACACGCTGCATTACCGGTGATCGGGGACGCGAAAGCAGCGCTGGAAGAACTGGCAGGCCTTTTAGGCGATTATGAAGTTTCAGCAAATTACCGTCAGCACATCGCCGACATCAATAAGGCATGGGACGACGAGGTAACTCAAATTTACGCCGACGGCAATAGTACCGTTCCGCCGATCGATCAGGCCGTCGTGATTGGCACGCTGAATAGCTTCATGCACGACCGCGATGTGATGATCAACGCTTCCGGCAGCGCCCCGGGCGATTTGCACAAGCTCTGGCGCGCCACCGATCCTAAAAACTTCCACCTCGAATATGGTTTCTCCTGCATGGGCTACGAGATCGCTGCGGGATTGGGCGCTAAAATGGCAGATCCATCGCGTGAAGTGTACGTACTCTGCGGAGATGGCGGCTACCTGATGAATAACCATGAGATCGTAACTGCCATTCAGGAAGGCGTGCGCTTCACGATCCTGCTCTTGAACAATAATGGCTACGCAAGCATCGGAGGTTTATCGGAAAGCATTGGCAGCGAGCGATTCGGAACCATGTACAAATACCGCGAGAGTGAAACCGGCCAGTTATCGGGCGGCTTTTTGCCGGTGGATCTGGCTAAAAATGCGGAAAGCCTCGGCGCTAACGTCATTCGCGCTACCGACAGAAAATCGCTGGAAAACGCATTGGCACAAGCCAGAATCGCCAACCGCACTACCGTCATTTACATCGAAACAAGCCTCTACCGCACCGTGAAGGGCTACCACGCCTGGTGGGAAGTGCCAGTGGCAGAAGTCTCGACGTCGGCATCGGTGCAAAAAGCTTACGAGACTTATCGAGAGAACAAAAAAACGCAACGAATTTTCTTATAAGGAGGAAAGGGAGGATGGAAGAAAGGGAGGAACGGGAATTAATCTTCCCTTACTTTCCCCTTCCTCCATCCTCCTTCCTCCCCTTACTCCTTTCAAAAAAATGAACTTCGAAAACATCCAACTAGGCGTTGCTCCCATCAACTGGACCAACGATGATATGCCGGAGCTCGGCGGCGAGAATACATTTGAGCAATGTGTCAGTGAAATGGCACTGGCCGGGTTTACCGGTTGCGAGGTCGGCAACAAGTTTCCCCGCGATACCAATGTGCTGAAAAAAGCACTGGGACTCCGTGGCTTGCAGATCTGCAACCAATGGAACAGCTATGAGCTGACGACTAAATCCTTCGCCGAAAACCGCGAGAATTTCACGAAACTGCTCGATTTCCTGGAAATAATGGGCGCGAAAGTGATCGGTGGCGGCGAAACGGGCAATAGCTGCCAGGGCCAAATGGACGTGCCGGTATTTGAAGGTAAAGGAATGCTCAATACCCGTGAGGATTGGGACAATTTCACTTACGGCCTCGACGAACTCGGAAAAATCGCCCGCGACCGTGGCATGAAACTGGCATTTCATCACCATATGGGCACCTGCATTCAAACCATGGAAGAAACCGACCGGCTGCTCAACGAAACCAATTCCGACTACGTGTTCCTGAACTATGATTGCGGGCATTTTCATTTTGCGGGCGAAGATCCGGTAGCCGCACTAAACAAATACATCGGCCGCACGGCGCATATTCACCTGAAAGACGTGCGCCCGAACGTGCTGCAACGCGTACACGACGAGCGTCTGAGTTTCCTGACAGCCGTTAAAAATGGTGTTTTCACCGTGCCGGGTGACCCCGAAGGTTGCATTGATTTCCCATCCCTTTTCGAAATCATCAAAAAAAGCGACTACGCCGGCTGGATCGTCCTCGAAGCTGAACAAGATCCCGCCAAAGCGAATCCGCTCGAATACGCCATCATCGCAAGGAATTTTTTCAGGGGATTGACCGGGATCTAAGATTTCAGCAGTTCAAGCGTTGACATCATTCAAGATCTGCGCCATTTGACAAGCAACACTTACGGGAGCAGGCCCAGCGGGCCCCACCTGTTTATAGAATATCAATACGCACCCATTTAACCGGCTGCGGAGGAGCCTCCTGATAACTTAGGAGGCTCCTCCGCAGCCGGTTGCCGTTTTATGAATGGTATTTCTATAAACAGGGAGCTCCTCGCGGGGCAGAATTAATGCTACCGCTTGATCCCTCGTACCAGACGGGAAGTCATCCAGAAAATCATCGAGCGATACCCCTGCTTCAAGGTGATCAAAAAGCGAATCAATAGGTACCCTGGTTGCCCGTTCAATATCTCCGGGTCGATGGTAACTATATCATGAATCCCCATATTCTTCTTTCGCTCCATCTCTGAAAAGGCAACGGCTTTATAGCAACAAATTAGTGAAATTTTGAACTAAGCACTGCGCTTGCCGCCACATTTTCCCTCCCCGCTACGTAACAGCAGTATATTACCGATTAACCTGCATTGCATTACGGCCTATGAAATCAGTTTACACATTACTTTAAACTGAACACTATGTTGAATTTCAAACAATTACACCTTTTCTATGTCTTGATATTTGCGGTGTCGATAGTGGGTTGTCAGGACAAGGACATTGCCCCCGCCGTCGCGAAAATCGATTCCACTACCGCGGCGGACTATCCCGGGATAAACAGCTGGCTTTACGATGTGATGGACGACGCATATTTCTGGTACAAAAACCTGCCGGCTGAAAGCACACTCGATAACACCATTGATCCTCACGACTATTTTGAAAAACTCGTCTATCAGCGCACTACCGCCGACCGGTTCTCGATGGTTACCGACGATATCGATGCGCTGCAGAACGAATTCAACGGTATCAGCAAAATTTTCGGAATCAGCTATTCATTGTCGTACATCGATAACGGCAAGTCGAACATAGCTGCATTCCTGAACTACGTGGTAAAAGATAGCCCTGCCGAGGCCGCAGGTTTGAAACGCGGTGATATTCTCATGAAGGTGAATGGCACGCAGCTTACATCCGGCAACTACACATCGCTGCTTAGCAGTAATGAAACCGCCACTTTTACATTAGGAGAGGTTTCCGGTGCCAACATCGTCGCAAGCAACCGGACCATTACCATGACCAAAGCGGAAGTAAGCGAAAATCCCGTTCTCTTTTCGACGGTTATTTCAAAACCAACTTACGGCAAAACAATCGGTTATTTGGTCTACACACAGTTCGTGCCGGGTACCAAAACCGATGAATCGAAATATGACAATGAACTGCGCCAGGTATTTGCGGACTTTAAAAGTAAAGGTGTGAATGAGCTGGTACTCGATCTGCGCTTCAATCCCGGTGGTTATATCAGTTCGGCCGAAACCCTCGCCTCGCTGATTGGAACCGGTGTTTCAAATTCAAAAATCTTTTATAAAGAGCTATGGAATGACAAATACACCGCTTACTGGAAAAAAACGCAGGGAGCCGACGCATTGAACTACACTTTCCTGAACGAAGCGAACAATATTGGTAACACATTGAGCCGGGTGTTTGTACTCACTTCCAACGGCACCGCATCTGCCAGCGAACTAGTTATCAATGGATTAAAGCCTTATATGAGCGTGATCAAGATCGGGGAGCATACCGCCGGCAAAAACCTGTTCGGTTCAGTAATCGGCGATGACCAGGAACGCTGGAAATGGGGCGCGTACATTATGCTCGGGCAAACCGCCAATGCCAACGGCGAGTCGGATTACGGCACCGTGAATGGCATGGCGCCGGATTATGAAATTGAAGATTCTACCGTGCCTTACCTGCCCTTTGGAGATGAAAATGAAACGCTGCTTCGCAAAGCACTCGACATTATGGGGATTCCGGCGCCGGAAGGACAACGCCTGGCAGCTATGAAGAGCGTCGTCAACTTCCGCAAAATGCTTCATGACGACCTCAAAACGAAAGATAACCTCATGATCCGTCGCGGGAACGTAAGAGCAATCCCTTATTAAACTCTCACATACATATTGTTCACTGGACCGGGCCTGCACTTGGGGGCCCGGTCCGTTTTACGCCCGTTCCATCAAAAAAGCAACAGACTGGCACCGTTTTAGTTGTATTTACCGTAATTTTGAATCCCAATTTTTACTCACGTTCGGTATGCAGGCAACGATATGAAGTTGAGCGCTTTATATATCCTCTTTTTTTTCTGCTCTTTCGTGCCTTTCGCCCAGGCGCAGACCGGCAAACACACCTATCGTTTTAGAAACGAATTCACCGTGGCCCAACCGGAATGCGGCCCCGACCTTGTACAGGTAAAATCGGCAGGCTCGTGCAGTGCCGGAAGCTCGGGCGGCAGCTCTGTAGTAGAAGTTCTCCCTTGCGGCGAGCGGCGGGCTGTCTATCACAATAACATGAACTGGGGTTTGATGTACCCCAATACCGACGGCCTCGTTTCCGAATCCTACACCATCCAGCTTTACCTGAAAGTGACGGACTGGGGTCGGGCAAGAGCCAGGATCATCGATTTTTCGAATGGCACCCGCGATGAAGGTGTTTACTTTAAAACTACTCCCGGAAGTGCCAGCCATTGTCTGGAATTATCTCCGAACGGCGTTATCGGGGAATGCCCTTATTTTGATTCCGCAACCTATTACTTACTGACTTTTACCCGTGACGGCATTACGGGAAGAATGGATATTTATGTCGGCAACAACCTTTTCGTCAGCTTCATCGATGCCAATAAAAACTACGTAGGTAAAGCCGGAGTGCCGATTTACTTTTTTCGGGATGATAGCGCAGCCCCTTGCGAATCGGGAGAGGCAAACATTGCCTACCTGTCCTTTCGTCGTGAGTATTTCCCGCAAACCGCGGTCAATAAATCGGTTTCGGAAATCTGCTTTGAGGCCAATATCAACTCATATGCGGATTTCTCCATTTCCCCGGGTGCTGTTTGCGATCCTTCAGAAAACACCGAGGTAAAATACACAGGCCCCATTCCTGCACCTGGTACGGGTTATGATTTCAAATGGGATTGGGGTGGAGCACAGGTTGTCTCAGGCTCCGGAATGGGCCCTTACCTACTGAAGTGGCCTGCTGGCGGCGGCACCAAGACTATTACCCTGTCGGTCACGAACCAGGCTTGTGGTAATACGCTCGAAAATGGTAAACGGATTGTGGTCGGCGGCCCGACGCTGACTGCCGAAACGGCGTCAGGCAGTTGCGACACAGGAACCGATGGTACGATTACGCTAACCGCCGCAGATGGTGTTTCGCCCTACCAATATTCGATCGATTCGGTCAATTTTCAGGCATCCAACCTATTTCATGCGCCGGCAGGAAATTACCGGGTGTTTGTCAAAGACGATAACGGCTGTACCGCCGCGGAGAATGCCGCTCTGACGTTTGCCAGCGATATTACCCTCGCTACAATGCCGGACACGACCATTTGCACAGGACAATCGGTTACACTGGCTGCTACCAGCAATGGCCAGACCTTTTCCTGGCTGCCGCAAGATGGACTGGATAATGCCGGCATATTAGAGCCGGTGGCCAGCCCTGAGACCACTACGCAATACATCATTACTGCCACCAAGGGTTTTTGCACCCGAACAGACACCGTGCGCGTCACCGTATCCCCAAAAATCGTGGTGAATGTGACACCCGACGCGCTGATCGAATACAATGTTCCTTTTCAGCTCAATGCTACTTCGCCCCAAATCCGCAACTACGCGGCTGCCACGTTTCTCTGGACACCAGACATCGGTCTGAACAACGCCCATATTCAAAGTCCGGTCGCTGTTTTGCGCGAAAATCAGTCTTATACGGTAGATGTTACATCGGAGTTAGGCTGCAAAGGATCCGGCCAAGTCAACCTGTCCATTACACGTCAGGAGAGCATTGTCGTGCCAACCGCATTCTCGCCCAATGGCGACGGCCGGAACGAGGTATTGATGCCGGTCGTGAACGACATCGAATCGATCCATTATTTTCGCATTTACAATCGTTGGGGCCAGGTTGTTTTCTCGACCAATCAACTAAATACAGGCTGGGACGGCTCTTTCAACGGCAGAGCAGCCGTTTCAGGTAACTACGTGTGGGAAATCGAGGGGATATCGACCAAAGGAAAGGTAATCAGCAAGAAGGGCGCTGTGCTGCTGCTGTTGTGACGGCAGTCGGCCGTCGGCTGTCAGCCGTCATTTTCATAACACCGATAGCCGAAGGCCGAAAGCCGACCGCCGAAGTAATTTTCACCTGCTTATCCAGCTGAATTCATATTCCAGGTCCGGAATGCGGGTGCGGTCGGCGATTCTTCTGAGGCGAGCAGGAAGAGCCATGAGATAATCTCTTGCTTTTTCTGCTTTTTCATTAATGTCGCGCACGGAATCGATATTCCATTCTTTGAGCAAGTCTTCCAGAATATCAATGTAATCCAGCGTCGTGTACACGCCCAGCCGCTGTGCGGCATCCGAGAAGTGTGAGAAGGTTTCACCCATTTTCACACCGGTCTCGCGCATGAAATGCGCCGGCATAACGATCTTTTTCCGCATCATATCTTCCAAAGCCAGCATCAGTTCCGACGGATCGACTTCCAGAATCCGTGTTACGAATGTTTTGTACGCTTTCGCATGGCGCATTTCATCGGAAGCGATCACGCCGCATATTTTCGACAAATGCGGGTTCCCGAATTTCTTCGCGAGCGTGGCGGTGCGGCGGTGTGAAACGTTGGTAGCCAGCTCCTGGAATGAAGTATAAATGAAGTTGCGGTAAGGGTCACGGTCGGTACCGATATCGAAACCATCGGCGATGAGATATTGTGTGGAAACCTCCATCGCACGCATATTTACGCGGCCCGAGAGGTAAAGGTATTTATTAAGCAAGTCGCCATGGCGGTTTTCTTCCGCCGTCCAGGCGCGCACCCACTTCACCCAGCCGGATTCCGGCTCATCGACCTGGTTGATACCAATCACGTCCACCAGCCAGGATTCGTAAGTAGGCAACGCCTCTTCCGTAATCGTGTCCCCGATCAGCACGGCAATGTAGTCATAAGGCAGATCGCGGCAACTTTCCTGCAAAAGCTTCACTTCATGCAAAAAGTTCTCCCGGGTTGCATCAGGCAGAAAATCAGAAGGTTGCCAGTTTTCCTCGATCGGTTTCAGGTATTCTCCAATCAGCCCGTCGAGGTCTTTGCCTATATGTTTCATTACTTCAAGCCTTTCGGCTGAAAGCGTAATATCCATTGGTATTTCGATTTAAACACTATTGACTATTTTACAAATAACGTGAATTATACGTAAGTTTTGAATGACAATTGTCATTTCGCGTTTTAGAATTTGGAGTAACCAAAACAGATTTCGACTATTTTTGCAAAAAAAATTAGAATGAAAAAAATCCTCGATTACGTTCTGAGTGCCCTCTACCTGATCCATTTTGGTCTTACCCTGTTAGTTTTCCATGTTATACAGGTCATCGCATTCAACGTCTTCGGCAAAAAGGCGCATAAAGTGTCAGTCGACTGGCTTAATTTTTCCCTCACATTCGGCCTCTATCTGACCGGTGCGAGTATCAGGCTCAAAAACCTTGCCCAGCTGCCCGTCGACCGGCCGCTCATATTCGTAGCCAACCACCAGAGCAGCTACGACATCTCTCCCATTTACTGGTATATGCGGAAATACAGCCCGCGATTTGTTTCCAAAATAGAGCTCGCAAAAGGCGTTCCGAGCATTTCCTATAACCTGCGCAAGAGTGGCGCCGCGCTTATTAACCGTAAAGACGGCAAGCAAGCCATTACTGAAATCGCGCGTCTCGGCAAGCTGATCCATGATGAAAAGGCATCGGCGATTATTTTCCCGGAAGGCACCCGCACCGCCAGTGGGGAAATGAAGCCGTTTCAATCGGGCGGGGTAGCAACCCTGCTCAAACGCGCCCCGGACGCGCTCATCGTGCCGGTTGCGATCGATGGCACAGGCGCGATGAACCCCAAGGGCATTTTTCCCTTGAAATCATTCTGTACATTAAGTTTCACCGTGCTCCCTGGTATTGAACCCGCCGGAAGGAAAGTAGAAGAAGTGCTGGCGCAAACACAGGAAGAAATCAGGAAGGTAATCCAGCCCGAATCAGTGGCCGCCGGATACTGAATAACTTAATTACTCCTCGCATTCAAGGCCTTATAATGGCTTAACAATCGTTAACAATCCCCTTTTAAACCTCTGCGGTCAGCGGCCCTCTAACCCACAAACATTAAAACTTTTGGGTTATGAAAAAGATACTTTTTGCCGCAGTGGTTCTCGCATTAGGATTCACCAATGCTTCCGCCCAATATGGTCCCCGTTACGATCGTGACCACTACCACGACGGTTACAGCCGTGAAAGAATGTCTGACATTAACAGACTCCAAAGAGAAGCAAGACAAAATATCGCTAACGGTGTACAATGGGGAACGCTCACTTCCCGTGAGGCGAACATGCTTATGAACCGCTACGAAAACATAGAAGACAAGGAACGCCACTTCGCCCGTCACGGCCGTTTGTCGCACCGTGAGGAAAGAATTCTCCGCAATGATCTCCACGAGCTGATGTCGGATACCCGCCGCCTGAGTCGTGACCGCGACCGCTGGTCCCGCGATGGCCGTTACAGAGACAGATATTAAGATTTTAAAGGTTATAGTTGAAGGTTTAGGGTAATGCAAAAAGCACCGGGACGCTGGCCCGGTGCTTTTTTATTCGTCTTTGAAATATCTGACCAGTTTTACATGCGACTTCTCGAACCCCTCGCGCTGGTAGAACCTGTGCGCTTGCTCACGTGTAGCACGCGAAGTGACTTCCATTTGAATAGCCCCCTCTCCTTTTGCAAAAGCCGTGACATGCTCTATCAATGCTTTCCCTACCTGCCGCGAGCGATATTCCGGTTCTACATACATTTCCTGAATTTCGGAAACCAGCGCCGCGTGATGCAATAGCGGCTGAATATGGCAACTTACCATCCCAACAGGCTTCCCGTCCAATTCAGCGAGAAAGTAACTGATATTCGGACTTGCCAGGTTACGGTCAAATGCGGCATCAAATCCCGGCCGGCCAAGGACCATATTTTCGAGGCCGCATATCATATTATAAATGATCTCGCGGTCGGCGACAGATGCGCGACGGATGCTAATTGGTGCGTGCACTTTGATAACGGTTGAGTTGAGTGGCACAAATTACGCCGGACAGCGTGGAAAGGCAAGAATGCGGGTTATTTCTCGGGCCAGATCACAGGGCCTCGCGTCCCCTTTCCCCGGACGGTACGCGTAAACTCCTGCATTTCTTCCTGCGTGAGCTTCGAAAGGTCTACGCGGGTGCCGTCGCAGCGATACACATCGCAAACGTTGCACGACATGTAGATCATTGTGTAATCGAAGACAATCTCGCCTTTCAGTTTCCCGACCGTAACCATGAGCGCCTGATCCTGCTTCTCGGCCTTCAAAGAGTCGATCTTCGCTTTCAGCCAGGGAAGGTTGCGGACCGGGTCCTTTACGCCGCAGACATCGAGTCTGGACGAAACTGTATCGTCTTTACAGGAAAGTATAAACGCCAGAAAAGAGAAGAGTAAAAGATTTTTCATGGGCAGGAATGAGTGTAGGTGATTGGAAAAAAGAGACACTGCATTTACAGAAACAGTTGTAAAATACAAGCGATAGACTTTTGCCCGCAGCGAGGTTTATATTATTTTAACATTCGGTTACAAAATTTAAATTACATTTGAAAAAACTCTTCAATCCAACAAACAATGAAGCAAATTATACTGGCATTGGCGCTGGTTATATCTTTTCAGAGCCACGCACAAATTACTTTCATCCAAGGCGATACTTCCTGGGAATCGCTTTCAAAAGCAGCAAAGAAAGAGCGAAAACTCATTTTTATCCATCTCGAAGGCAACGAATGCGAACATTGCAACGAGGTTGCTTCCAAGGGTTTCAGCGGCATTGAACTCAAAGATATTTATCAAAAGAACTTTATTGCCATCCGCAGCAACGTCGCCTCTGAAAATGGTCGGAACCTGGCCGAAAAATTCGGGATCAAAGGTGCATTGGTTTCACTTTACGTGGATGCGGAAGGTAATATTCTCAACCGGTTTAACGGTTCTACAAGCAATTCGAACGCCTATCTCGAAAGTGCGCAGGTGGCGCTTAGCCGTAAAGGAAGCAAACAGTTGAGCGATTACGAGAAAGAATATAAAAGCGGTGAACGATCGGCTGCATTTTTAAAAGCCTATATCCTGAAACGCCGCGAGGTGAATATGCCGACGAACGATTTGCTCGATGAATACGTGGGCAAGCTGCCTGTCGATTCAATAGCTAACTTTCAAGTCGTCAAATTCATTTATCAGCAAGGTCCTACGCTGGATAGTCGTGCATACAAAGTAATTCAGGCGCTTGTGCCTCATAAGATGATCGACAGTTTGTACAAATCAGTCCCGTCTCACGAAGCATCCGGATTCAACAGCGCAATTATCGGCAATACCATGCGGAAAGCCGTAGAAACAAAAAGCCAGGAACTCGCTTACCAAAGTGCTTCTTTTCTACAAAATACCTATAATATGGACTTCGGCAAAGGCCGTGTGGCTTTTGAAAGGAATATGATTCACTTCTTTTTGGCGGTGAAAGACACGGCCGCCTATTTCCGCCACTGCCGCAATCTGATCCAGCAAAATCACCTGTGGCTTACCGTAGATTCACTGAGAAGAATGGATGAAGAAATGCTGAAAAAGAACCTGGCCGATCAGACGCCGCTTGGCCCCGCCGGCGAAAAACAGGCAGTACGCTTTGCGCCACCCTCGCAATATTTCCATACCGAACTCAATAACCACGCCTGGAATTTCTACCAATTCAACAACAATCCACGCGACCTGGAAAATGCATTAATGTGGTCCAAAAAGTCGATGGAATGGCATGAAGACTTACGCCGTGATAAAAACCACTTGCCGTTGGGGAATCCAGCTTACATTGACACTTACGCACACTTACTTTACAAACTGGGTCGAAAGAACGAGGCGATCGAATGGCAAACCAAAGCCGTCGAGGCACAAAAGGTGACCGGAATGTCGTGGGCTTCCATGGAAAAGGCTCTCAATGAAATGAAAGCAGGAACACTGAAATGGTAACGGAGGGCAGCCTCAACTGCCCTTTTTTATTTATACAAATGCACTTTCACCGGTAATCGCCCTGCCGACGATCAGCGAATTGATTTCCTTCGTCCCTTCGTAAGAGTAAATGGCTTCGGCATCGGCCACGAAGCGGGCAATGTCGTATTCGAGCAATATTCCATTGCCCCCGAACAGCTCACGCGCATGGTCCACGATGGAGCGCATACGTAAAGTACAGAACACCTTCGCGAGTGACGCGTGCTCATCGGCGAGGTCGCCCGCGTCCTGCAATTGCGACAGCCTGTAAACCATCGTTTGCATCGCCGTAAGATCGCCCAGCATTGTTACCAGCAGGTCTTGTACCAACTGAAAACCGGCTATCGGCCGGCCAAACTGCTTTCTTTCCATCGTGTATTTCAAAGCCAGCTCATATGCACCCCGCCCGCAGCCAACCGCCTGCCACGCTACCCCCGCGCGCGTCATGCGCAGGACACTGGCGGTATCTTTGAACGAGTTCGCATTTTGAAGCCGGTCGGCTTCGGGCACACGGCAATCCGTTAATGTGATCAGCGCATTTTGTACGGTACGCAGTGCCATTTTATCCTCCATTTTCTCGGCTTTGAAACCGGGGTTTTCTTTCCGTACGATAAATCCTTTCACCTGATTGTCGTCCACATTGCGTGCCCAGATAATCGTAATGTCCGAGAAAGTAGCATTACCTATCCACTTCTTTTGCCCGTTAATGATCCATTCGTCGCCCTCCCGCTTACAGGTAGTCGTCAGACCTCCTGCGGCTCCCGAACCGACCTCCGGCTCGGTAAGCCCGAAAGCGCCGATCAGCTCCATACGCTGCATTACAGGCAACCATTGCTGCTTCTGTTCCTCCGAACCGCACAGGTAAATCGAACCCATTGCAAGACCACTGTGCACACCGAAGAATGTAGAAATGGACGAATCGATGCGCGCCATTTCCATCGCTATAAACCCTTCCAACAACGCCGACCGCCCGGCACAGCCGTAGCCTTGGTAAGTAAGGCCGCAAATATTCAGCTTGGCCATCAGCGGTATGACATGCATCGGAAACTGCGCATTGTTCCAGTAATAGTTAGCAATCGGCTTGATTTCCGTTTCCATAAACTCCCGCACTTTGAGCTGAATTTCCCGTTCCTCGGGGTTGAGCGTCGCACCCAATTCATAAAAATCCCCATTCACGACGGGCGGCTCTTTCTTTTTACCTGAACCCGCTTGCATGAATTTCAGCATTTTGCCCAGGTCCTCTTCACTCATTTTAGAAACGACACCCATTAACTGGTTAAGGTCTACTTTCCGGGAGAGCTTCGCAACGGCTTCGATATCGACGGATTTGAGCAGGTCGCGTATCTGGGAAATGGATTTGAAAAGGTTCATCTGGGTTGTTGGATTGTGATTTGATAAAGAGTCGGGCCCGCAGGCCGTTCTACTGCACAATCTCCAAAAAGTAACGCCGGCAGGAATGGAATTTGTAAGTATCAGCCTAAACCAGAAAAACCATGAAAACGCAAACCAACAATGTGGAAGGCGGCTCTCCAAGCCATGGCGGGCCCAAAAGTAAATCGAAACAACGGGACGATAGCCGGAAACCTTCCGGGTTACTGAAACAGGAATCCATCCGAAAATCGGAAAAGATCAATATGACCCAAAAGAAAGGCTATAACGAAACACCTGAAACGGTTCCGGTAAAAGGCAAAAAGATCTGAACCGGGCTTATTTCATTGTTGCTTCCAATGCGGCCACCAGATAAACCATCGGCGCATTCCAATTGATCGCAATCTCGTTGGAGGCATATGAACAATCGTTGTCGGTAAACGACTCGTCGGCAAATTTGTTCGGGTAGCCCGCGCATTTGTCTTGCTGGCCTGGATTCGGACCGCCGGAAAGCAACCCCGGTACCGGGTCCACGATTCCGTCCGCTATGGAGATGCGTTGATGCGGATGCATGACACGTTTCGAGCCAAATCCCGTCAGGAAGCAATAGCCGGTTGCATTGCGGCCGAGCAGGTAATCAAGGTTGCCCAGGGCCGCATGGAGGTATTTCTTGTCTTTTGACAGGCGGTAGGCATATAGCAATGCAATGCCCTGGTTCGCCGCCACCGAGCTGCTTCCCCAGGCGTAATCCCGTGGGGTTTTACCCATTACCGTATGATAGGGTTGAGTTTCCAGGTTCCTCAGAAGGTCGTTTGCATAACTCAGGACATTTTTTCGTAGCGTATCGGCCTGCCCGGCAGGTAGTTTCACCGCTTCGTCAAAACGGAGCAATGTATAGTATCCCAATGTTTTTACCTGGCTCCACGTCGGTAAAGTCATTGGTTGATGCAATTCCAGACCGATCTTCTCAATGTATTCAGCCTTGCCCGTGGCGGCATACATTTCACACGCTGCCCAAATCCACTCGTCTTTCACAGAACGGTCGCCGTAAGTACCGGTAGCCACATCGGGATCAAATTCTTTATTCATCGCATCCTGGTTGTACATCACCGCGGGATGCTTTTCGGCCCATTGCCAACCCCTAACGGCCGACGTAATGCAGGAGTCAGCCAAGCCGGGGAATTTGTTATCGAAATTTTTGAATACCCGCGACGCCTGCGCCATCACGGCTACGAAATCCAGCGTTGCCGCGGTACTTTTCTGCACCACATAACGTGGATTTTTCGCAGCATCCGGCATGATCATTCCATCGAAACGTGGGTTGGTAAGCTTGTGGTAAACACCTCCATCAGCCGGATCCTGCATTGTAAGCATCCAGCGCAGGTTCCAGGCAACCTCATCGAGCAGATCGGGAACGCCATTATTGCTCTCGGGAATATTGGTGTTAAAATCTTCGAAATAAAGTGAATAATCTTCGTACAGCGAAAGCAACGTTCCCATTGTAATGCCGGAATTGACGATGTATTTGTTATAGTCTCCGGCATCATACCAACCTCGTGGCGAAGAAATTACGGCATTCTCGGGCCGTCCGTCCGAAACCGCCGAAGCGTGGATAAGAACCCTTTCATCGGGATGCCCGGCCGGGCGTGCCCACTTGCCAGCATATTTTTCGGGAAGGTTAATGGAAGCACGCTGGTAATAAAAACCTTTCAATGCAGCCTCGGCAACGTTTCGATGGACATGATCGTTAATCCCGAATGCAGCCGATTTTCCCACTCCTGCGACTTCAATGACATAGGTTCCCGGCTTTCGCAACGCGCTGAAATCCGCCAAACGAGTGTGTTTTCCCGAATGCTGGCTCGTGCGCATTTCCCCGAGAGTCCCTTTTAAAGCAATTTTCCCTGACTTGGCCTCCTTTACTTCGAATCTACCGCCCGTTTCTGTCACAACAACCGCTATTTTGGGCGCAGTCGGATAAAACCCGACCTGATTCAACCGGACCGCGTCCGAATGCTGCGCGCAGGCAGGCGAGAAATACAAGCTAACAGCAGCCAGCAAAGCTGCGAAACGAGGGAGTAACTTCATTACACTCAGACAGATTTATTTCAAGACCACAAAGCCTCCCGACGGGCAACTTTACCTCAATCTTGTAATTCTTTTACGGGATGTTCGATATTGGTGCCCGTGATCACCAGGCGATGGTATTCGCCCCATTTGCGGAGTTCCTCAATCAGCGGCTCGAGCGTACGGGCATGTTCAGTGCGCTCATACTCGATCACGGGCGGGAACGAATCGTATACCTTGCGCTCGACCAGCAGGTTCATTTCCAGCTCTTTCAGTTCCTTCGATAGCATACGCGGGGTAATATTCGGAATGGCGTTCTGCAACTCCATAAACCTCTTGCTGCCCAAGGCCATGGCAATAAGGATAGAAATCTTCCATTTACCGCTGATCACATCCAGCGCGTCCCGTACCGGCAGGATCATTTCCCGGCATTCGGGGTGGTTTTCTTTGAAATTTTCTTTCATAGTAGTACTCCTTCAAAACATTTAATCCACCTTCTTGGGCCCTACGGAGTCGTATACCACTACTTTTTCCCACAAATGAGCATAATGCTCTACAAAATCGAGGTGAATAGGGTGTGTCTGATAGATCTCTTCTTCAATGATATTCTTGAAAAAACACATCCACGAAATCGTGTAGTCTTTCACGATCACCGAACGATTGGTAACCGCCGGCTTTCCGATATGCACGTACTGGATCGTTGGAACCTTAGCCAGTTTATGTAATCCTTCCAGAAGCTGCGCCTCATGCTGGGCATTGTTGGGCTCTTTGAGGTAAAAGAAAACATGGTGAATAAATAGCTCCCTCGTCCTTTCGGGTTGGGCGATGACAGGGGAAACAGAGGCGAGTGAAGCCAATCCCGCATTTTGCAGGAACTTTCTTCTTGATTGATCTTCCATGATTGAGCGCAAGACGAACGGCGGAGCGTTTTCCGCGTTTTGGCTTCAAGGATAATGCTTATTTGCCCATTATCAAAACACAATGGCACTCGCGGATTGCATTTAAGACTAATCCAATAAAAATTAAAATTATTTTGACACAATATTAAAGGTAAACACGCCTTCTAGAAGTCTTTCTACTAAAACTACTCAATAAGCCCCCTGTTATGAAAATCACTAAACGAGACCTAACCGTCGCCTCCCTCTCTATTTGTTGTACCTTGACCTGCATTATCGCCCAACCCAAAGGCAGCATCCTTGAATCAACCGCTTTCGACTGGAACAATATCGCCGTAAGAGGCACTGCCATCGGGTCTGTCAGGACGTTTTTCCGTTCCCCAACCGTTACGACTGACGAACTCGAATGTCACGTTACCACATTGAATCCCGGTGAAGCCGCACATGCGCCCCACAAACATCAGGAAGAAGAAGTAATTATTATCAAGGAAGGCACCGTGGAGGCGCTTGTCAATGGAGAAAGAAAAAAGGTAGGGCCCGGTTCCGTTATTTTCCAGGCATCCAACCAGATGCATACGCTTCGCAACGTAGGCAAAACACCGGCAACCTACCATGTGATTAGCTGGCATTCACCGGGGACGATGGAGCGTTAGGCTTTTTTCTTGAAAATGTGATCGGGGACCGGGTGTTTTTCGAGAAGCTCTTTCATTTTGGCAGCCTTTTTTTCGAAAAACTCTTTTTCGTTGGGTATGTGTCTCACCGGAGGACGACCGGGTTTTAATTCGTAGGTTTTGGTATCGGACATAGCTTCTTGCGTATAGTTTTTAACTAAGTTAATAATTTGCCTTTGAAAATCAAAAATGCCTTGTACGGAACACCGCCCCGAAATTCCTGCCACTCGCCCTTCCAGTTTTGATAGTTTCCAAGAGTATCTGGCGAAAGGTCCCGCTTTGCAATCAGTCCCGCGATTGAGTAGTCTGTCAATTGCGGCAAAACACGGTTGAGTCCCATTTGATACATTCTTGTTCTCGAAGGTGTGCTCCCGGAAGCGTAAAGGCTTACTCCTTCATGGCTGGCTAAAAAATCGAGCGCTATACGTGTCACGGTCGCAAGTATCGTTTGTGTGTCGCCATTCCTTAGCTCAACGAGATCATCCAGCCAATCGGATTCGGGATCAACCACTCCAAAGCCAAGATTATAAGAACGATATCCCATTTCTGCAAACTGTACACGCATCTCGAAAGTCCCATTTCGTCCAACGCTATAAAAGCGGTAGGTAGACTCATCCAGCTGATCGTACTCGTAACGTTCTAAGTTCATACTGACAGATTTTCAGGGTAAAAAAATAGCCAGCGAAAAGTCGCTGGCTACCCTTTCAATCTGCTATAATACAAACTATTCCGTCTTCGCGTAAGCGGCTGCGAGGTCGTTTAGCGCGGCATCTTTCAAATGCTCGGAAGCAATTACCAGACGGTAACGGAAGGTCGTAGATTCGCCCTTTTTCAGTTTGAAATTGAGTGTTTCCTTCCCGTCGCTGAGTGCTTTCATGCCTAGCGGGTTGACGGCAAACAAACCGTAACCTCTCGCGTGCCAGTAGGCGGGATAGCCAACATTTTTGGGATGGTCGATCATCGCGACGCTGATATTTTCATCCTTGATTTTACCCGTCAGATTACACCAGATCGCACGTTTGCCCCATACCGTTTCTCCTTCCACACCATTGCTGTTGCGGTAGTTTCCGGTTATCCCCTCATTGTTCAATGCAGGCACTTTGGTTGCAATACCAGCTGCATCGGTAAAGATTTCAGGCTTATTAGAAGGCAGTTCGAGTTCACGTGCTACACGGATCGCATACATGCCGTCTTTTACATCGGGCATATTTACTTCCGGCAACACCGCTGTGAGCGTGGTGCTCCGGTCGACAATGCGGGTGTCGCCTTTACCGCTGAAAGTGTATTTCGTTACTTCTTTCAAGGTCAGCGTACCGTTTTTATCTACCCAATCGGCAGTGACGGTGAGCTCCCCCTTGTCTTTACCGCTCTTAATGGAAGTAATGCCGGTATGAATGATCGTCCCGTAAGCACGCTTCTCGTGGTTTACTGCGTTGGAGTTGTTCCAATAGTCGTTGCCATTGACATCCTCATAGTTAAGCCAGATCCCCACGTGGTGCGGGTGGTCTACGCGTTCGCCCGCGCGAGGGTCCAGCGGCCAGCCACGGGTAATCACCGTGCCTTTGGCCGTCATTACCGGATAGAGTACCGCCTTTTTCAGCGTCTTTTCACCGGGATAATAATAGGTCGTGAACGGCTTTCCATCGACCTTTACTTCCACTTTTCTGTCCTTATCGTTCCTGACAAGGTCAACCTTCTGCGCGAATGCGCTTCCAGCAAAGGCAACGGCTGTCAGTGCCAAAGCAGTATGTTTTAAATTCACTGTTCGCTCTTTTAAAATGTTAACTAAGCACGATTTCTTTTTTCTTCGGATCCCAGTTCACGCGTTTTCCGGTATGCAATGCCTTAGTAGCCATAATGTTAGCTACCGAGTGATTGAAACCTACACGGGCAGGTGCATTCGTTTCCTTGCGGCTACGGATACATTCCATCCAGTTACGCATGTGGAGCGAAGTCATCGGATCGGCACCGGTATTAGCGTCTGTCGCAATTTTCTCGCCGGTTTTCAAAGACATTTCCGGCAGCAAGTTCGCCTGCATGCCCATTCCTTTCGCATCTTTCTCTTTCAAGCCTCCTTCGGAAGTTATCTTGTTCGTATCGAGGTTGATCATACCTCCATTTGAAAAATAATATTCTTTCACGCCGCCTGCCTCGTTGTTGAAACGGGAAGAATAAATTACCTGGAAGCCTTTGCTCTTGTCGTCGAAAGGACCGTATTCGAACGCAGCACTGAAAGTATCCACATTGGTACGACCGTCTTTCCAGGTGTAAATACCGCCGTTGGCTACCACATTACGCGGTGCATCGAGGCCTGAGAACCAGTGCACAGTATCGATCTGGTGAGCCATCCATTGGCCCGGGATACCCGAAGAGTATGGGTAGAACAAGCGGAATTCCAGGTAGTAACGCGGGTTCCACTCCACTTTCGGACGGTTCATCAAGAAGCGGTCCCAGTCGGTATCCTCTTTGCGGATTTGTGAAACAAGCTCCTTACGTCTCCAGCGGCCCGGCTGGTTCACGTTCCAGGTCATTTCGACCGTGGTGATATCCCCGAATTTACCGGATTTGATATATTCATAAGCCGCCCAATAGTTGGGAGCGCTGCGGCGCTGCGAGCCCACTTGTACGATCTGTTTCGAAGCTTCCACCGCTTTCAATGCGACTTTCGCATCTTCCAGGGTTTCTGCAAACGGCTTTTCAACATACACATCACGGCCCGATTTCACCGCCTCTGCGCAATGCAATGCGTGCTGGAAGTCGGCGGTACTGATAATCACCGCGTCCACATCCTTGCGGCCGAGCAATTCTTCATTATTGCGAGCCTTCACGAATTCGCTGGCCGCATAAGGCTTCCCTTTCATAAATGCCTCCGCTTCGTCGCGGCGACGGTTCCAAAGGTCGGAAACACCCATAAACTCAAAGTTCAGTTCCTTGGCGTGATCCGAGAAGGAAGGTGCCAGCGAGCTGCGAAAACGGTCCGAAAAACCGATGATACCTACCCTTACACGATCATTGGCCCCCACGATACGGCGGTAGCTGGCCGCACTGAAAGCATTGGCGCCTACTGCGACACCCGCAGAAGCCAGTGCTGCATTTTTAAGAAAATCCCTTCTACTGGTCATGATATTGGATTTGAATAAAAGTTGATTTTTTGATTGCCTCCGGGTCAGATTTCCGGGCAATCGTCTGTAAATGTCGGACGCCCGTTTATCTACTGTAATTTTTTACCTTTTTTCCGCCAATTCGGGCTATTTGATTTCTTTTACTTTCAAGCTGCGGAAAAACACATTATCACCGTGGTCCTGCAACAACAAATTCCCCTCTTGCGATAACCCGAAACCTTCGAATTTGGCGAACTTTGAGCCCGCCACAAACTCCTTGAACTGCGGGGAACCTCGCACATATTCCACCACTTTATAGCCGTTCAGGAAATGCTGTACGGTACCGTCTTTCTGCACCACAATGCGGCCCTGGTTCCATTCTCCGATCTTTTTCACCGCATTCTTCGGCCGGTCCGCAGGGATCACATCGTAGAATGAAGCGATGGTACGGTTGCCATTCTTACCCAGTTTCGCGTCCGGGTGACGCTCGTCGTCGAGCACCTGATATTCACAGCCGATTCCCGATTTACCATTGGAATTGAATTTTTGATCTACAAAATATTTGACGCCGCTGTTAGCGCCCTCGGTAAGCTTAAACTCAAATTCATATTCGAATGCCGGTCCGTAAAGTTTGCGGGTAACAATGTCGTTGCCGGTTTCCGAGCCGTCCGACTTTGAAATCTGGATAGTACCGTCGTTATAGCTCCATCTTTTGGAAGGGAAATCGGTACCGCCGTAAGAACGCCACTGATCTGCCGATTTGCCATCGTACAACAGCGAATACCCTTGCGCTTTTTCGGCGGGATCCAGATTATTCGGAATCAGGTTCACAATGCGAACATTGGTAGCCGGGCTCGGTTTCAGGTTCTTCGTTTTAATGCGGACATTCTTCCAGCTCACCTGTGTACCCTCCATTTCCTTGCTTCCGATCGCGTGCACCTGCAGGCATATGAAGCCTACGGGCGTCATGTCGTCTACCACGTGCGCGACAGGTACTCCGTTCAGAAACGTGCGGATCGAGTTACCGATCGCCTCGATGCGGTATTTGTTCCAGGCATCTCTTTTGAACGCTTTTTTGCCTTCCGGGTTCAGGTCGAGCGGGTATAGCCACCCGCGGCGGGCTTCATCGTAAATACCGGCGGAGTAAGCGCGGTCGCTCGGGTCGATCTCCACCTGATAGCCATGCACGCGACCATTCATATAGTCAGGTTTCGACAAGCTGCGGATCTGAATGCCCGAGTTCAGTTTATTATCGACTTTTACATCCAGTTCGAGGATAAAGTCGCCGTAATCTTTCTCGGTTGTGAGAAATGAATTGGGCGTACCCATCACGGAAGTACCCACGATAGCGCCATTTTTTACTTCATATTTGGCCTGGCCGTTGAGTTGCTTCCAGCCCGTCAGATCCTTGCCGTTGAAAAGGTCTACCCAGCCATCTTTCGATTTTTGAGCTTGAAGCGGAGCGCTGAGCAAAAACGCGGCCATGGCGACCAGCGGTAATCGGAATTTTTTCATTGTGCTGATTAAAATGATGTATAACTGAAAAATGCAAAAGGGCTTCCTATCTAATATCAGTTATTACATTTATAACGAAATATTAATAGGAATACCCCTACAAATACAGTTCGGACTACAATGGATATTTTAAAACCTCGGTGATGTACTTTTTATTGGTTTCGGCGCAAATCAATGGCGTTTTCTCGGGATCAGGAATCCCATCGAGCTCCACTACGGCCCAGCCTTTGAACTTTACTTTATCCAACGCCTTGAAAACCGCAGGTACATCCACCCTGCCCTGCCCCAGTTCCACAAACTTATAGCCGCTTTTGGTCTCGGCGGGTTTGGTATCTTTTAAATGCAGCGAATGCAGAATATCCTTGTACTTGATGATAGCCTCGTGTGGTTCGCCGCCCCCCTGCTTGTAATGCGCGATGTCCAGCAACAATTTGATGTAACGCGGGTCCATGGCCTGAACGATCACATCCACTTCCTCGGGAGTTTCACCGAGCTGGTTCATATGGTTATGGTATACGGCCTGCACGCCCAGGTCGGCGGTCTGCTTGCCGATCTCATTCATCACCTGCGCGAGTTTTTTCAGTTCTTCCACCGATGGAGCGCGGTCTTTCGGACGAAGGCTGTTGGTCAGCTGCAGGGCGTTACCGCCCAATGCCTTCACAAAGCTTGCGTGCGCTACGTGTGTATCCACTGTACTTTGAAATTTAGCGGGGTCAATCTCGACATTACCGCTGGAAAACATACAGAGCGTCAGATTGTTCTTAATCAATGCCGCTTTCAATTCGGAAGGCTTGCTGCGATAGGGAGCGAAGGTATTCGCCCGCAACTGGATGCCCTTGAAGCCCAACCCAGCCAGGTCGGTAATGGCCTGCTCGTCCTTCCCGCCCCAGGTGATTGCAGAGTACCCAATTTTAATATCGCCTTTTTTTATAGCGGCTTCCAGCCAGCCGGTACCTGCGATGGTAGCGGCCATCGCAAGTGAAGTGTTTTGCAGAAAAATCCGTCTGTTCATTTCAGGTTTAGATTAATGTAAAAATCCATAACTCCAGACGACATAAAACAACAATGACCCGCTATTGACGGGTCATTGTGTAGGAATTTATTTCGGTATCTCCGTTAGCGGAGGCACATTCTTCTCATACCCCGCATATCCCTTGTTCTGATTGATCCTTCCCTGCGTGTTTCCGTCGATCGCGGATTGAGGGATGGGCCACAACACGTGGTAGGGACTCATGGTGTACTCGTCGGCGTGGCGCGTTTTGACACCCTTGTTGTAAAAATCGTTCTTCTCCATTATCCTGTCATAGAAGTAATTGTCGTCGGAGAATTTGTCCAGGGTATATGTTTTTCCGTTGGGCGCCGGCTTGCCGGTTTGTGCGAAAATATAGGCAATGCGCGTCAGCTCGGTCTTCCGCGGCTCTTCGAAATACAGCTCCCTTGCGCGCTCGTCGAGAATGGTACCGATATTGATCTTGCCTGCTGCAAGCGGAGCGCAGTTCGCGCGGGCACGCACAACATTCACATCTTCGGCTGCTTTCGCCAGATCCCCTTTCCACGCATACGCTTCTGCGCGCAGGAGGTACGTTTCCGCCAATCTGAACACATACCAATCGGTATTGCCGCCCTGAGGTTGTATGCGCAAGGGATCCTCGACAAATAACTTGTATTGCGGCCAGTCGAACCAGCAGCGTATGGTGTCGATGGTCAGTACCACACCCTCTGCATTTTTGAGCTGCAGATTTTTACCATAATAGCTGTCTTCGCCCTTCAATGCAGGATTGTTGTACAAAATATCCTCCATCCGCATCCAGTTGCCGGGTGCATGTCGGAGGTCGTTTTTGTCGTCCCATATCTGGTTTTGGGAATAATCGGTTGGCCGTAAACGTCCGATCCCACGACCGTATTTCACTACCTGGTCGATCTCGATACCGTAAGTGTCTAACGTGCCGCGTTTTCCGTTCGGTGTGTTAATGTTGTTAAACCAAAGCGGGACAGCATTACGCATGATGAGCATACCGCCCTCGACATTTCCTTCGACATTCAACCGGTCGATCACCAGCATCAGCCCTTCCGTATTCGCTGCAATGGCCTTGTTCTGAGGCCTGTGCAGGTCCCAGATCACGTTCCGGGTCGCGTCATTTGCAGTGGCTCCGAACCGGGAAGTCATCAGTTTGTGCGTACCTCCGTCGATCACATTCGTCGCAGATTTGATCGCGTCGTCAAACAGACCCAATGCAAGATTCACCTTCGTCAGCAAATGGCTCACCGAGCCTTTGTTTACGGTTCCCTTGTCGGTTACTGCCGGCACCCATTGCTCGGCGAATTCGAGGTCTTCCTTCATTTTTTTAAGGATTACCTCCCGTTTTGTGGTTTGAAAATCGAGTTTCGGACCGTTAATTTCTTTCAGGATCAGCGGCACATCACCGAACTGCTGCGTCAGCCGGTAGTAGCGCGCAGCGCGGTGGAAATAGGCTGCGCCCAATAACTCGTTTTTCTCCTGCTCGTTTTTGTAAGTAGGCAAATCAATGCGGGAAATGGCCGTGTTGGCATACTTAATCCCTTTATAGCCTTCCAACCAATACCAGCCGATGCGATTGTAATCGATGTGGTTGAGCTGCGCATCGGGTGTAATAAGGAGGTTCAGGTTTTGCGCCGGGCCCGATTTATCGGTCGTACCCTCTACGGCGATATCCGAGAAAATCGATTCGGTAATCATCGGCATTGCGTCGCCATACCATTCCAGCCGAAGGTTGCGCTCACAAGCGACGAGCGTCGCTTTCAACCCGCCAAGATCTTTGAATGTCAGGTCCGGCTCATAAAACGAAAGCGGTTCGGGTTTCAGCCATGTCTCCTTGCAGGACGTAATCGCCGTCCCTGCGCCCAACAGGATCAATGCCAGTATATATTTTGAAGCTTGATTAAACATAATCCATGCAGTTTTGTGTGATAGTGATTACAGGGTAATGTCCAGCCCGATCGTATAAATGCGTGGGCTCGGTACCGATGTGGCTAAGCTATTGTTAGTTGTTCCGTTCGTGCCATTTTCGGGGTCCCAGAAATTCCATTGCGGTGCCCAGAAGCCGATGTTGCGGACATTACCATAAATGCGCAGATTTTGAACGGCCACTTTCTGCGAAACGGCTTTCGGCACAGTGTAAGCCACGGAAAGGTTTTCAAACCGGACAAATGATTTGCTTCTGTAAACCGCATAACCCGTTGCCGATCCCTCGCTGGAATACAATCTCGCCCATTCGTTCTGCCGGTTTTGCTCGGTCCAGTAAGGGAACACGTAGGAGCTGGTCCGGTCTACGAAGCCATCGCGGTTTTTCATCTGGTTAAAAGTCCCTTTCTGTCCCCAGTAGGAATAGATCATAAACGAAACATCCAGGCTTTTGAAGAGTTTGAACTCGTTGCGGAATGTCCACCGGAAACGCGGGGAAGTGTAACCCAGAAACTCCTTGTCGTCGTTGGTAAACTTGCCGTCGTTGTTCACATCTTTCAGCTTGAAATCTCCCGGTTTTACACCGTATTTGGCAGCTTCGGCTTCCTCCTCTTTCTGCCAGACACCCAGGATGCGGTAGTTCCAGATTTCGTCGAGCGCATGACCAATAAACCAGCGGTTGGTAACATCATCCGCTTCTCTGCGGCCGGTTATCTTGCCATTACTGTCTTTGATGTCAACCATATTGCCGTACAAATGCACGATTTTGTTGCGGTTGAGCTGGAAATTGAATGTGCTGCGCCACGTAAAGTTTTCACGCCGCATATTATTCGTGTTCAAGCTGATTTCCAGCCCTTTGTTCCGCACTTCGCCCAGGTTATCCCAAACGTTGTCAAATCCCAGCACATTGGGTAATGCACGCTTCACGAGCAAGTCCTTGGTGGTCGATTTGTAAAACTCGACGTTCCCCTCTACCAGGTTGTTGAACAATGCGAAGTCAAGTCCAACATTCAATGCATTTGTCTTCTCCCATTTCAAATTCGGGTTTGCCATCCGGCTTACGTAGAGTTGACTGACCTGATACACAGTGCCATCCGGTTTCACATGCAGGTATTTGCCGCTAGCGAGGTCGGCCAGGGCGTCGTAGCGCGGGATGTCGCGGTTGCCGTTGTTTCCGTACGAAAGCCGCAGTTTTCCATAGCTGAGCCATTTAGAGTGCAGGAACCCTTCGTCCGTAAACACCCACCCTACTGCCGCTGATGAAAATACCGCCCGCGGGTTCTTCTGCCCAAAAGCGGAGTAGCCATCCCGCCGGCTCGACAGTGTCAGCATGTATTTGTCCTTGAACGAATAGAACAGGCGCGCCATCAACGCGTCGCCGGTGCTGGTCTGGTCGTCGGTATAGACCACCGGCAAGCCGCCTGCCTGGATATTATGATACCCGAGAACGTCCGTCGGGGCAAAGCCTTTGTTGGAAATACTGTCGCGCCAGCTTTTGAAGCCTTCGGCATTCGCCAGGAAAGTAAGATCAATCTGATGCTTTCCGGCGATCGTCTTGTTCCATTTAAGGATATTGTCGACCTGCCAGTTGAACACGGTCGAGTCCTTGCGCGAGGCCCGGCCACCCTCGGCAGCCCATTCGGCGTGCTTGGCGGATTCGGCATTATAGCGGTGTGTATAGTCGAAACGGGGCGTAAAATTGATTTGATAAGTAAACCCGAGAGGCAGGCTTACTTTGGCGAACAAAACGGAATTCAATGTTTGGGCACCCTGGTCGCGACTGATAAACTGGCGGGCATAGTAAGGATGATTGCCACCGCTGGCCTCTCCATTGGGTCGCCACGCATAATTGCCATTTGCATCGAATTCCGAACCCCAGGGCGAAATTGTCCGCGCCAGATCGTAGTTGACAGGTACCTGGCTTTCGTCGCGCCGCGCAAATTGCGTGTTCATTCCCACCGACAAATGTTTGTTCACTTTACCTTCAATGTTCAGGCGTGCGCGGACAGTACTGTATTTGTCACCTACGATAATGCCTTCATTATTCAGGTAACCCAAAGACATATAATAGGAAACGCGGTCGTTGCGCCCGGAAAGGCTTACAGTATGATCTTGCCTGAAACCTTTCTGAAATACTTTGGAATACCAGTCCACACTTTTGCCATCCTTGTAATTCTGGATTTCGATGGGCTGCATGCCCAGTCGCTGAAGCCAAACCGTCGTCGGATCGCCCGTGGAGCCGTCGTAGGCCAGCCATTGGTCGAGGGTTACACCGGCTGGAAGATGATTCGGATCGGCGAAGCGCGCAGGCTCGGCCGTGGCATTGATATTCCGCATTACTTCCTGCCGCCAACTGATGAATCCCTGCGGACTGAGCACCGGCTGGTTCCTGGCTACTTCCGCGAACCCGAAATTACTGTTGATATTGATGACCGGCTTGCCTTCCTTCCCTCTTTTGGTTGTGATGAGGATAACGCCGCTGGCCGCCTTAGCCCCGAATACAGATGAGGAGCTTGCGTCTTTCAAGACATCAATCGTCTCGATATCATTGGGATTGACATCTTCCAAACCACCATTGTAAATCGTACCGTCGAGTACGATCAACGGGGTGGAACCTGCATTGATAGAATTCTGCCCCCGCACCGAGACACTCCCGCCGCCTTTAGCCGAGGTCGAAAATCCGACATTCATACCCGGTACATTCCCCCGCAAGACATCCTGTACCGACTGCGGGTTCTCGTTTTCAAGCCGGGTCGCGTTCACCTGTGACACGGCGCCTGTGAGGTCCCGTTTCTTTTGTGTTCCGTAGCCGACCACTACGACTTCGTTCAGCGTTTTCAGATCCGTGGCCAGCGAAATGTCTACGACACTCGCATTACCCGTTTCCTGCTCCTGCGTGACATAACCGACGGCCGAAAATACCAATACCGCCGAGTTACCGGCGATCTCGATCTTGTACTTGCCATCTGCATTGGTTGTCGTGCCCTGGTTGGTTCCTTTGACAACGACCGTTACACCTGGAATAGGCGTATTTCCTTCTTTGGCCAAGACGGTACCGGTAATGGTTTTCTCGGCTCGCATTACATGGCCAAGCTCCGCGACCGGGTTCGCGACGACACTGGCGCACAGCAACGGGTACATGCATATCGCACAAATGCATGCTCCGATCGCGCGTCGCAAGGAGGTGAAAAATCCTTTTGTGATGTGCATAGGTAAGTGGATTAAGATGATGTTATAGGTGAAATATACCACCCTGACGCCACCGATTCCAGCCCGCCCGCACGCAGAATAAGTCCTAATTTTCAGCCGGATAATACCATTGATTCTTCGGTAGCTTTTTTTTTAGAGCCCCCTCTCAAAAACAAAAGAGGATGGCGGCACAAGGCAACCATCCTCTTGATCTGCTATTTTCGAAACCGATCAGTATCCAGGGTTCTGAGGGAACACCGACTTGCCGTCAGATGTTTTCGCGCTCCGGTCAATCTGTGTCTGAGGGATCGGTCTCACCACATGGTAGGCCTGGATCGCAGAAGCTTGCGGGTTATATTTTTTCACTCTTTCCACAAGCAGTCCCCAGCGTTTAAGGTCTACCCATCGGGTTTGCTCACCGGCCAGCTCCCGTGCACGCTCCTCGATGATCGTCTCCATCGTAAGGTCTTTGGCGTCGATCAGCATTTTGTCCTTTTTACCCGGCCAGCCCGCACGGTATCTTACCATATTAATCGCTTCGGCAGCGCCAGCTTTATCGCCCGATTGCAGCAATGCCTCGGCAAGCATCAGATAAACGTCCGCCAGACGCACTACGTAATAGTCGCGGCTTCCTTGTTCATAAGTCATGTCAGGGCGTTTTGAATCGAAGAACTTCTGCAAGGTTGGGAATAAGGCTTCCGAATATTTGCTGGGTACAAGCACCTGGTATTTTTTCGTGGCGCGTACCTCTTTGGTCATTTCATAGCCCGGAATAAAGATCGCCGTATCGCCGGCAGCAAACGTCACCTTTGTTTTGGAATCATCGAATGACGCCGCATTGTAGGTTCCGGGGTTGTTGGACAACCATGTGTCGCGGAAAGTCTTTTTGTAGCGCGAGTCGTTGACGCGATCGGCGAAGACGGTATTGAGCAGGTATTCGGTCGGTCTCAGACGTTTGAAGGGGCGGCCCCAATAAACGTCCCGCTTCATGCCCGGCTGCACATCGTACTGCATCCCGAAATAGAGGTGCAAGCTGTTGCCGGTTCCGTTCGTCAAAGGGTCGGTAGTGTATTGTACTGCAAATACGACCTCGCTATGGTTCTGGTTGTTTTCATCGAATACAGCCGAGAAATCGTCGAGCAGTTTGTAACCATATTTGGTAGAAACCTCTTTTAAAAGATCGGCAGCCTTGGTAAAATCGTCTGCCGCTTTTTCTGTTGAATACGCTTTTGCCAGATACACTTTCGCCAGCAACGCCTGTGCGTGAGGCTTGGTAGCGCGGCCATAATCGCTGGACTGTGCTTTTGCTTCCAGATCGTTAACCGCATCACTCAGATCCTTAATGATCGCCGCATACATTTCCGCATCGGTTGCACGCTTGGTTTCCTTGGTAGGAACCAAAGTTTCAGTCAGGCGAAGATCAACGCCACCATATTGCTGGTGCAAGAGATAGTAGTAATGCCCGCGCAGGAATTTGGCTTCGGCAACACGCAGTTTCTTTACATTATCTGCAACACCGGTCACATTCGGGGCGCGTTCGATCACCGCATTACAGGTGTTAATACCTCTGTAAAGCTCGTCCCAGGTCGTTGCCAGGTAATCTACGGTCGGGTTCAGCTGGCCGTCATAGAAATGGAAGCCTTTATAACCGCCATCAGCACCTGTTGCATAGATATCCGTACCATATTCGGTCAAAGTCAGCCCCTGCTGGGTTGCGTAGTAAAAACGCAGCGACGAGTACGCCGCTTTCACCCCATCTTCAAATCCCTTAGCGGTGTTCAAATAGTCGTTACCGACACCGGAGATGATCTTCTCGTCGAGCACATCCTTACACCCCTGCCCTGCGAGCATCAATGCTGCCATACCGCACACCACAATCGATTTTCTTATATTTTTCATTTGTCAGTATCTTTTTAAAATTTCAAAACCAGGCCGTTAGAATTTCGCGTTCACACCAAATGTGATCACCATTGTAGCTGGGGTTACGCCTGTACCACCTGCTGCGAGGCCGGTTGTTTCAGGGTCAACGCCGTTGTATTTGCTGCGGTATTTTGCCCAGATAAACGGCTGCTGAATGCTTGAATACAAACGAAGCGACTCCATTCCCAGCTTTTTCGACATTTCCGGTGTAAATGTATAACCCACATTCACGTTTCTCAATTTCACGAACGTTCCATCGAAGTAGGTAAGCGTGCTGCCGTACACGGGGAACTCCTGGTTGCTTTTCGGACGAGGGAATTCATTAGTCGGGTTGTTTGGCGTCCAGTAATCCACTTTCATTTGCTGATAGCGGCCAGCCAGCGCATTGTTGTTCCTGTGGAACTCGCTGCGGATCAGGTTACCTACACGTGCAAAGAAGAAGAACGAGAAGTCAAAGCCTTTGAAATTGAAACGGTTGGTAATACCTGCGCTGAAATCAGGCACGTCGGAGCCAATGATCTCGCGGTCGTTCGCATTGATTTTGCCGTCGCCATCGATGTCTTTGATCTTGATCTGACCCACTTCGCTGTTAACCGCTTTCGCAGCATCCGCTTCGTTAGTCTGCCAGATACCGATTTTCCGGTAATCATAAACCGTGCTCAAAGGACGGCCGATGAACCATCCGTTACCGAGATCATCCACTTTTCCATTATAAAGAGACAGGATAGCCTCCGTGTTTTTAGTGAATGTAAAGTCTGTGGTCCATTTGAAACCGCTGTTGGTGTTGATGTTCGTTGTAGTCACACCCAACTCGATACCGCGGTTACGGGTCTCACCCACGTTGCGGGTAACAGCGTTGAAACCGATCGATCCCGGAAGCTGGTCAGACAAAAGCAAATCGGTGGTGTTGGTTTGGTAAAACTCCAATGAACCTTGTACACGTCCCCGAACCAGGCTAAAATCAAGACCTACGTTGGCAGTAGCAGATGACTCCCAGCGCAAATCGGCATTTCCGATCGTCCCGGGGCGGTAACCGTACGCCGCCGTTGTGTTCCATGCATAGCTGGTACGGCCCAGGAACGCCTGTGTCTGATAAGGGGCCAAACCGGTGTTACCCACTTTACCCCATCCTGCACGTACTTTCAAAAGGTCAATCCAACTGATGCCTTTGAGGAAATCCTCGTTACCGATATTCCAACCTACCGCAATACCCGGGAAGTTACCATACTTGCTGTTTTCACCGAAACGGCTCGAACCGTCACGACGCATTGTCAAAGTAACAAGGTATTTGTCATTGTAATCGTAGTTCACACGTCCCATGAACGAATTGATCGTCCATTCAACCAGCCCGCTAGTGGGAGAAAATACGGTTGTTGCTGCGCCCAGGTTATAGAAAGATTGCGTTTCAACAGGTACTCCCTGCACCGACGAGGTGAATGCTTCCGTGCGGTCACGCTGAATAGAATGCAGCAAAGTGACATTCAGGTTATGCTTGCCTCCGAAGGTTTTGGTATAATTCACAATGTTTTCCAGTGTCCAGTTGAAACCGATTGCGTTGCCGGTATTGGCTTGTGCATCCCCGCCCTTTCTGGCATTGGTCATCGAGCCGATAAAACGCCCGTAACGATAAATATTGAAGTCCGGACCGAAGTTTACGCGGTATTTCAAACCCGGCAGGATACTGAACTCCGTATAAAGGCTATTGAAAATACGGTAACGCTTCATCTGATCAACCTGTGCTCCCTTCACCAGTTCCGCAAGCGGGTTGGTCAGCAAGGCGTCGTTGGTAGGCGAGAAAATCAGCTTGCCGTTTTCATCGTACGGCACCGCAAGCGGGTTCTGGTTGATCGTCATCCCGTAAGTATTCAGGTTCTCACCGTTACGGATGCTGTTCATCATGTAGGAAGAAAGACCAACTTTCAGCCATTTATTCACATTGTGGTCGATATTCGCACGCAGCGAGAAACGGGTGAAGTTTGCTTCTTTCACAACCCCCTTATCCCGGAAATAACCGCCGGAAATGTAGAATTGGGTGCGGTCGCTCCCCCCCTGGATACCCACTGAGTGGCTCTGCATCATGCCGGTGCCCACTACGAGGTCCTGCCAGTCGGTACTGGTACCATTGGCGATACCTTTGGCCACATTAGGGTCACCTCCGAGTACTGCCACTTTTGCATCGGCTTCTGCATTGATCACCCCTGTCGGGATGGCGTTGCCGGCAGCATCTTTATAACCGCCAGTCGCACGGTACGCTTCGCGCACGAACTCGGCAAATTCGGGGCCGCTAAATAGTTTTACTTTATCGAGTGCTTTGGAAACCCCCGCATAGCCATCGTAGCTAACGGTCGTTTTGCCTTTCACGCCACCACGCTTGGTGGTCACGATCACAACCCCGTTCGCACCGCGCGAACCATAGATCGCTGTGGCGGTAGCATCTTTCAAAACTTCCATCGACTGGATATCGCTGGGGTTAATATCTTCATAGCCTCCCGCCAAAGGAATACCGTCCACCACATACAAAGGATCGTTACCCGCATTGAACGAACGACGACCACGGATCAGGATTTTCGGCACTGTTCCCGGCTTTGAACCCGACTGCGTCACGTCCACCCCGGCCGCGCGTCCTTGCAGCGCCTGCCCAAGGTTGGTAATAGGCATTTCATTAATCTCTTTTGAACCAACGGACGAAATAGCACCCGTCAGCTGGCTCTTCTTTTGCGTACCATAACCCACAACCACGACTTCCGTTAATATCTTCTGATCGCTGGCGAGTACAATGTCCACCACGCTTTTATTTCCAACAGTGACTTCCTGCGTTACGAAACCGACTGCTGAAAACACGAGGACCGCATTGTCTTCCGGAATACTGATTTTGAAAGTACCATCGGCATCGGTATTGGTGCCGCTTTTACTTCCTTTGAGTACTACCGAAACACCCGGAACCGGAAGGTTGTCCTCCACGGAAGTCACCTTGCCTGAAACTGTCCTGTCGATAACTCTGATGGTCGGATTTGAAGGCCTCATCGCAAAGGCCTGCCCTGTAAAACCCGTCATCACCGCACCAGCCATTGCCCAACGCATCATACAGTGGCCAATACTTGTAAAGTTTCTTTTCATACGCATTGATTGTTTAACCATTAATAGTAGTTCACCATAAACTGTCAATTCTGACGATCACTCGATAGATTACCCTTACAAATAATTATATTTTTTCCATCAATAGTTACAAATAGACATAGAGTTACTTAACACAGATTTGTAACTAATCTGTTAAAATATTTTATCTGGAAGAGGCTTAGGGATGATAAGATATTTTTGATTTCCGGGCGTAAGCCCATTTGAACAATTCCAATAAGCCTATTTATTGTACCAATAGTACCATTCGGAAATCTTTCGGAGAATAGAGATTCGGGAAGAAAATTGAAAACGATCCTGGAAGTTTATTTATGCAATCGTTATCGGGAACGTTGCCAAAATAGGCTCGTTTCAATATTTTATTATAAAATATTCACACAAATGAATACAAAAATGCCATATCTGCCGGGCAAGGCTCTTCAAAATATTGTACTTAAACAATATTAAGTAAGAGTATTACCAAACAGATACGGCACTTGGTCTGTTGTTGAAGCGGTAACCTGACACCTATTTATAATGGTCCGGATTTTCGTCCTGCCACTCGTTCACACCGTCGCGGATACGGTTCCGGAATGTCAGCGTGTCCTGTGCGAACGAGGTGGTACCATCCTCATTTTCATACTTATAACTCAGAAACAACTTCCGCTCCTGCAACAGCTTTGCCCGGTTAAAAGTACTCGCTCCGTCGGGCTTCACATTGACCGTAGAACCATCGGCTTTGCTGATTTTAATCGCATTTCCATCGAGCGTAATCTTAAACGAGCCCTCCTGGTCGCTGATCATGTTGGTCACGAGTGCATCAGGCGCCACGGTTTTCAGTTTGAAAATCTTGGCTTCCGGCGAGGGGATGGTTGTATAATACTTCACGGTCTTTATCACTTTGCCCGCGGCGTCTTTCACAGTCGTCACACCTCCATGCCAGTAGTTCCCGAAAAGCATATTCTCATATTTGAGTGCCACCACAGCGGACCGCTTGGCGCGCACGATCGAATCGGCGTCGGCGGAGGTAATGTAGAACGGGATCGCATAGCCTGCGCGGATTGTAGCGGTGTCTTTCAGAAACCGGGCGGAATCGGCCTTGATTACCACCGAGCCCATATGCGTGCCTGCCTTGATCACCATTCTGGAATTATCCGAAATCGTGAAGTAATCGGCAGGAAGCGGTTTCAGCGTATCGACGCCGCTGACCGCTTCACGAATATAGCCTGCGCCGGTTTTCATCGCTTCCAGCACATCCGCATTAACCAGCGATGCATCCATTTGAAAACCTACCACGCGGTCCTGCCTGTTCTCGCGCACACCTGCGAGCGCAGCGCCTACCTCTATGGTCATACCCTCCCCTACCACGAACGTACGCGCGTTGGTCTGGTACATGAAATAGACTGAGGTATAGTCGAAATCCTTGATGTAATCGTCATAGCAGGCGCTCAGGGCCATAGTCAGCCCGAGGACAGCAGCAATTCTTTTTTTCATAGCATTTATATTTATTTCCAGGCTTCCCAGCCATCGTTTTGTACCAGGTTAGACATTCTAAGTACTTCGTCATATGGAATCGGCAGAAATGCGGATCGGTATGACCGTGCTTCCACCACTTCGTCGAGTTTGTATTCAAAAGATCCGTCCGAATTACGGGTGATTCTCGCCATTCGTACGGGTTTGTTTAGTTCGGTAAGGTTGGTCGTCCAGCGGCGCAGGTCGAAAAAGCGCATGCCTTCGAAACAGGTTTCGATCCTTCTCTCATTTTTGATAAACCCGTCAAAAACCGCTTTGCCTTTGGAAGCAGCCTCGGCCAGGTACGGATCAGAGGTGAAGCCCTTCCCTCCGTCGGTATTGTCTTTCTTACGAAGGTACTCGATCGCATCCCTGGCCGACATACCATATTTGCCGCCATCGGGACCTTCTACCTGATTGGCAGCTTCCGCGAACGTAAGCAGCATGTGTTCCCAACGGATGAAGAACTTCGAATGTGGCTGGCGGTTGATGGAATTATCCGACCAGTTCAACCCCATGAATACCATTTTCTTAATATGGTAATTGGTACGGCTGTTCACCGCCGGACCGGCGGCATCCTTGGCATTCTGCCAGTTTTCGAAAGTATACATCACCTTATCGCTATTGATTTTCACAGCCCTGGCATTGTTATGGAAAATCGTGGCGTAAAAGCGGGGATCACGGTCGGCGTAGGGGTTTGCCGGGTCGTATTTGCTGCGGGGATCCGTAATGGGGTAACCGTTCTTCATCGGGAACGCATCCACCAGGTCCTGCGTCGCTCCCACCGAACCGGTGCCCTGAAAACCGCCGGGATAGAACATCCGCTCCATGGCATCATTCGCATTGTTATAGCGCGATGCCCAGATAATCCCGGGGAAGTTGGGATCAAACCAGTTTACCGCCTTTGTTGGATTGAAGCCATTAGTCACGGCGTCGGTCTTCATTTTGAAATCGATCACCTCCCTCGCATTCTGAGCGGCAAGGTCCCAGCGCGTCATGTCGTTCGACGGGTTAAAGCGCGGGCTGGCCCAGGTAAGGTATACCAATGCCTTGATGGCCCGCGTGGTAATGCCATCCATCCGCCCCCAATAGCGCCCTCCGGCATAAGCCCGGTCATTCACGTCCTTGACCAGGAAATCACGGTGAGCGACGGGAAGGTATTTATAGGCCGAATCGCAATCGGCGATGATCTGCTTCACGCAGTCGTCGTATGTGTTGCGCGCGAGGTTCGTTTCTGCTTTGATATCTACCGGTTCCAGCACGATCGGGAAGCCCATTAGCTGCCCGTTGGCCGTTCCGCCGAACTTTTGTAGCAAATCCCATTGAAACCAAGCCCGCAATGCAAACGCTTCGCCTTGCAAACGGTTTTTTACAAGACTATCCAGATGCGGGTCTACCAGAAAGCGGGTATTGTAACCCCGGCGGTCTTTGAGGAAAAGATTTAAAAGATAAATAGAGCGGTAATCCCTGTCCCAGTAGGTCCTGAACGGATCGAGGCTGGTAGGCATAGCACCCACTGCGAGGCGATTGAGCGGATGGGTGGTGCTGGTAATGACCACGTCATCGGTAGCGCCGTCGAGGAAAACGCCTTCGTTGTCGTTGTAATTGCGGGTCATGTTATCGTAGCACTGGCCCACAAGCCCCTGCACCATATCCTGGTATTTCCAGATGTCGTCCGTGGTTCTGTTGCCATTCGGATAAGGTTCCAGGTAATCGACACACGACGCGAGCCCCAGCATCGCGATGGTCAGGGAAAGGATATTTTTGATACAAAATGATTTCAAATGCATAGCTCTGGCTTTAAAATGTCAGTTTAACCCCTCCCGAAAATGTGCGGAACAACGGATAAGCGGAAATGCCCGAGTTCACTGATTCCGGGTCTACTTCTTTGATTTTGGAGAATGTAAGCACATTGGCCCCGCGTACATACACGCGTATGCCGCGCGCGGCGATTATATTGCCCAGCCTAACCGGCACATTATAGGCCAGCTCCACATTCTGGATCTTGAAAAACCCGCCATCGCGCAGCCAGAAATCGGAAGACACGAAATTGTTGTTAACCTTATAGTAGGTAAGCCGCGGATACTGGCCTCCTATATTTTCCTTCACAAAATCGGAGTAGTTGTTGTCACCCCAGCCATTCCAGAAATACTTATTGGTGAAGGGAATCTGATAGAATGCCCGGCCCGTACCAATAGCGGTCAGTTCCAGATTCCGGAAGGCAAGTTTGAGGTTCAATGCGTAGACCAGGCGTGGCGCCACATTGCCGATCCGGCTCTGGTCGTTGTCATCCACAACGCCATCGCCGTTCATGTCCCGGTATTTCAGGTCGCCTGCTTTGAGATCTTCGTCGTAAATCTGCGGTATGATGTCGGTTTCTGCATCACTGGCGAACTTGCCGATGTATGTCTGCCCCCAATAGCCATCAGCAGGCGTACCAATGCGCGTCTGATAACCGAAGCGAAAATTAGGTTCATCCCATTTCAGGATTTTGCTGTCCTGCACAGTTGCATTACCGCCGATCGAAAACCGGAACTCTCCCAAACGTTCGGTGTATTGCAACGCGGCCTCCATACCAAAGCTTCTGATTTTATTGTAGTTATACCAGGGCCGGGCAGTAGAGATGCCCGCCACGAGTGGCACGGTATTGGCTAGCTGCGACACGATGCCGTCGCGCAGGTTATTGAAATAGTTAATTTCAATTGAAAGCCTGCGTTTCAGGAACAAACCGTCAATCCCGATATTGAATTCTTTCCGTTTTTCCCAGGTCAGGTCGGGGTTGCCGATGCGGCCCGGCGAGGTGCGGTAAACCAGGTTGTCGGTATTGCTGCCAAACCATTGTCCGGTCGAATAAGGCCCGAATGCCGTGCCCGTCGAGTTCACGCCCCAGCGGTCGAGATAGTAGAAGGGCGGCAGGAAGCTTTCGTAGCCGAGCATACCGGCTTCCGCCCTGATTTTGAGATAATCAATACCTTTTAAACTTTTAAAAAAGCCTTCTTCCGAAACCACCCAGCTCACACCGACCGCAGGAAACAATGCATAACGCTTGCCTTTATCGAAGCTGTAAGTGCCCGCATAGTTGAGCACGCCATGAAATACATACCGGTCTTTCAGCGAGTACACCCCATTGAACACCGCATTCTGCTGCCGTTGAGGCTCTTCAATCCCGTTCCGGGACAATTTACCCAGGTAATAGGTCAGCCCGGCCTGAATGCTGTGCACATTCCAGCTTTTCTCGTAGCTGAGGTTTTCATAAACCACAAACCGCTGTGAGTAGTAGTCATGCAGCTTCGCCTGACCAGCCATATCCACACCGTCGTGAACTTTTGAGAGCCTGATCGTATCCAGGCCGGTATCGGTTTTCCCGGGCGTTACAATGTAGGCGATGTAATCCTCGGCCTTTCCGATCCGCAAGCTGTTGAACAGGTTGAACCCGGCGTAGGTCGTCGACCTGAGGCCTGGTACCAGCTCTTTCAAATCGTAATCGAAAGTGAGGTTGGAAGCGCCCGTCCGGCCGGTTTCCGTGTAATAGCCATTGTGCATAAGGTTACCGATCGGGTTCGTCTTATAATTGGAACTCACCCCGTACCACGGTGCCACCGGGTTGTCGGCAAATGCTGCATATACCGGAAATGCGATTGGTGGGGTGTTGGTTATGTCGTTCATAACCGAGTTGAACTCCACCAGGTCGAGCGCGGTGTTGGTATTGCCGTCCTCGCTGCTAAAGTTGGCATTATAACCGTAGTTGGCCGATCGCCGAAGCGTAAGCCCCCCGAAAAAGTCGAATTTGACCTTGATAAGGGGATTGATTTTAATGTCGATGTTCGATCGCACATTGATACGGTTGTAATCCGATTTAGCCCCTATCTTGTAAATATCCCCTTCGCCATTGTAGCCCAGGTAAGCATTGTACTGCACCGTCTCATTCCCTCCGGTCGACGACAGGTTTACCCGCGTAAATGGCTTCGAATCTTTCAACATCATCCGCCGGAAATCGACGCTGGGCCGATAGAGATCGTACGGGTCATTCTTTGCATATGCGGCAATGTCATTCTCATTGTACAGCGGCGAGAGCAAACTGTTGGTCCGTGCCACATTATTCAGCTCCGCATATTCCGCCCCCGACGCCCAGCCGGGGAACCTGTCGACCAGGCTTACACCCAGTTCGGCATTCACGCTCAGAATGCGTTCGTTGACCTTTCCTCTTTTGGTTTTAATGTAAATAATGCCGTCCGCTCCTCTCGGTCCGAGCATAGCCTTACCCAGTATGTCCTTGATAATCGTCACCGACTCGATTTCCTGGGGATCGATGGGCATTTCGGTAATGTCGGTCGGGATGTCGTCGATAATGAAAATCGGGCTGCGGCCCCGTGTAGCGAGGCCGATTTTCTCCGTGATCCTGAAATTGCCCAGCTCCTCTTCGGCCGTCAGTCCGGGAGAGCCGTCGCGTTCCACCACTTCCAGGCCGTTGACAAGCCCCGAAAATGCGTTACGGAGATCGTTGGTGGGGTATTTTTCAAGATCCGCGGTTTTTAAAGTCACATAACTCCCTGTGGCCAGCCGCTTCGGGATATTCGCAAATGGCATAGGTATCGCGTCATCGGCTGTGCCGAACAACTTGGCTTTTTTCAGTTCCACCACGCTGTTGGTCACAATATCGCCTACAAGCGACACCGACTTGCTGTAACCGTATGAGGAAACCGTTACAAAATCCTCTGGCAGTGCTTCGAAATCGAAATCGCCGCTTTCATTGGTCTCAGCGTGGATCTGCCCCTCTCCTACCACCACCAATGCGTTCGGAATCGGGTTGCCGCTTTCGTCAGTCACTTTAAGGCTTACATTCACCGGCTTAGGCTTTTTGGCCGGCTTGTCCTGGGCGAGTACACTGCCGCCCCACAGCAGGCAGAGTATCATCATTCCGATAGCCGCCTGCGCTGTATAATGGATTACTTTTTTCATCATTGGATTGAGCGTTAGGGGTTACCAGACTTCGTTAGGGACGAAATTTTTCATTTTGTACATATCTTCCGTGTTGAATGGCAGGTAGTACATCGCTTCTTTCCAGCGCGTCTGGCGATCTGCCGAGAGCGGCATGCGGGTGTACTTAAAGCCCGTCGGGTAAGCAGTGCTCACGGGCACTTTCTCCACATCCATGCGGTAAAGCGTCCCGCCCATTACTTTCGGAGCGTCTTTCCAACGGCGGATATCGTGGTAATAATGCCCTCCTTCGAAGCAAAGCTCGATGGTGCGTTCATTCTTGATGCGCTCGCGGAGCTTCTCTTTCGAACCCGTGTATGCCTGCAACACATCGGGCATACCCGCACGCGTGCGGATGCGATTGAGCGCCTGCAAAGCGGTGAGGGACGAGCCCGGGGCCGCGCCATTCGGGCCGTAGGCTTCGTTGGCCGCCTCAGCGTAGTTCAGATACAATTCCCCGAGGCGGATCAGCGGGTCAGTATATTGCGGTGTGGTTTTGTTGTTCACACTCTGCTCGCCCCAGGTCTTGCGCTCGTAGTAGCCCGTGCGCGTAATACCTGCGTAAGACTGGTCGAGAAGCTGACCGTACACCGCAGCTCCGTCTTTGGTTTCGTAGTAGATTTTGGCGTTACCGTAGCCAGGTACCGGTGCGGTATTGTAGATAATATCAATATAAAAACGCGGGTCGCGGTCTTTGTAGGGATCCTGCTCACTGTAATGCCCTGCGGCAGTGGCGGCCTGACGATCGGCCGGAGTATTCAACGGCTCGCCCCATTTGGTTTCAAATTTATCGACGGTATTCTGGGTAGGACATTCTCCCGACCAGCCTGTTTTCCCGCCTCCGAAGACACCATTCATCTGGCCGTTCAAAGTACCGTCGTTGTAGGTTTTCGTGCCGGCATACCATGCCCAGAGTTGTTCGTTGGAATAGGTGGTACCGATGTAATTCTTCTTGTAGTCGGCAAGCGAAAGCAGGTCGTAGCCATATTTCTCGGCGATCTGAATGGCTTCCCAGTTAGCTTTGGCCGCCGCCTCCCAATCGGCATTGCCCTGCTCGTTGTTCAGCGGGCTAGCCGCATAAAGCAATGCACGCGCTTTGAATGCCTTCGCCGCTACGCCCGTCGGGCGTTTTTGTTCAGGATTGTTCAGGTGCCCTGCTACCCCTGGGCCCGGGTCGCGGCGCATAAGGTCGGCCTGCTCGAAATAGGCGGCGGCCGAGTCCATATCCATTGCGATACGGACGAGCGTCTCTCTTTTCGAAAGTCTTGGAATATCCCATTCATCGTCCTGCCCGATCACTTTGGTAATGTAAGGCATTGGCCCCCATAACCGGAACAGCTCAAAATGCGCGAACGCACGGATAAAGTGCGCCTGGCCTTTGAAATCATTGATATCCACCGGGCTGGCATCTTTGAGCATCCCGATGTTTTTCAAGGTCATATTGCATTTGCGGATAATGGAAAACATCGACCCCAGGATCGGCCGACGCGACGGGTCATAGGTCATTTTGTTGATAATGGCCGAAATCTGGCCGCTTTTGATTACCTGTGCATCCATTACGCGTCCCATGTCGCTCATGTCGGTGAGCGCTTCCATGGTATATTTCTGGTCCCAGAAATCGAAATAGAGTGAATAGCCTGTTTTGATGTTATAGGCACGCCAGGTGGTTCCATCGAGTTTGTTGCCCTCATAAATGCCGTCGAAGAACTTTTTGAAGTTTTCGTATTTGGAAAAAACATCCGCCTCCGTCAGCCCCGACTCCGGCGCTTTGTCCAGATAATCTTCTACGCACGAAGCCAAAAGCAAAATGAACAGCGCCGGTACACACAGTATCGTAATTAATCTTTTCATCGTCTGTTGGTTTGGGTTAGAATGCCGCCCTGATGGCGAATTTTACACTGGTCATTTGGGGATAGAAACCCTGGTTGAAATCCTTCCTTTCGGGGTCGCCCTCAATGAGTTTTGTGAAGGTCCACAGGTTATTGCCGGTCACGAAAAACACCAGGTTGGAAGTGCCAATTACCCGCCGCAGGAATTTGGAGTTGAATGTGTAAGAAGCGTACACCTCCCGCAGACGCAGGTAATTGGAGTTGCGCCAGAACCGGTTTTCAATCATGATATCAAACCCTCTGTCGGCCTCGCCGCCGCCCCAGAAGAGGTTATCGGTACTGCCGCCGCCGGAGTAGTGCAAGGTGGCGTGGTTCGCTCCCGGATTGGTAGGCGTCCAGTAGTCAAGCTGCGAGGCGTGCACGCGCCAGTCACCTTTGATAAACTCGACTTCATAGGGCTGGTTGAACTCTACATATTTGCCCACGTTTCCCTGGAACATGAAGTTGAAATCGAATTTTTTCCAGGAAAACCCTGCCGAAAATGAATAGGTAATGGGCGGATAATCGGAGCCTGGGATCGGGTATTTGTCGAGGTTCGTCACCTTGCCATCCCCATTGTAGTCGAGGAATTTGTAGTCACCTACATTTAGTTTTTGCAGGTCGATGGCGGCCACATTGTTGTGAATATCATCCACCGAAGTGTAATAGCCGCTGCCGGTCAGTTCCACGCCACTGAGCTGCGCACCCAGCGGTTTGCCGGCAGCTTTCTGGTAATCGAAAGCGTAAGGAAGGTCATCTTTGAAAAGAATGCGGTTTTCGTTGAACCCGAACAGCCCTTTTACGAAATAACTAAGGCCCGAGGCCGTGTTGTTCCGATATTCCGCTTCGAGCTCGATGCCGTGCTTTTTTAGCCGCCCAAGATTGAGCTCCTTAAATGAATTACCTACAAGCATGGTCACACTTCGCGGATCGAGGAGCATCTTCTTGCGGCGTTCGTCGAACAAGTCGACACCGAATGTAAAAGTGTCGTTCCAAAAACCTATCTCGATACCGAAATCCCGTTTCCGGGCTTCCTCCCATTGTGAGACAAGGTTCGGGCCAAGGTCTTCGTGGATATATCCGGCATTATCTTTGAAATAATCACTCAGATACAGCCACCGGTTACCCGCGATGTCACTGCCGACTTTACCATCCGAATACCGCAGTTTCAGCTTGCTGATCCACGGGAGGCGGTCTTTGAAGAATTTCTCCTCGGAGACGACCCAGCCAATCGCCCCCGACGGGAAAAAGCCGTACCGCATACCCGGCGCGAAACGCTCAGAGCCTGTGTAGCCCACGTTGAGTTCGAGCAGATATTTGTTGGCATAATCATAGGTAGCGCGGCTTACAAGCCCCTGGTTGTAATAAGGAAATTCGGTGGTTTTATCCTTCTGCTGGCGGTTCACCAGTACCAGCCCGCTCACGTTGTGCTTGCCGAACGCCCGGTTGTAGCTGGCCGAGAGTTCATAGTAAAAATCTTTGTAATAATCATTTTCCAACTCCCCCACATTGATATCCAGCGGCGGTTGCTGGAAAATCTCGTTGCCTTGCCCCGCCCTGAACCACGGGTTCTCTTCGGTCCCGATCTTATCGTAATTGAGCTGGTACTCAGGGAATGAGTAGCTGGCAGTCAGCGACCGATTGCGATAGTAGGTGCTCATCGACACCTTGCCCTTCACTGAGAGCCCCTTGGTGATCGCATCGAGTTTCTGATCCAGTATGAGATCGGTGAACAATTTTGAGTCCAGGTATCTGTTGAACGCCCCCTGGTTCATGGAGGTGTAAGGATTACCGGTAAACTCCCCGAAGTTCATCGCAAGGCGGTCGCCACGGTCATTGGGATAATCCGGATCGGGGACCTGTTCGAGCACCCACGCGGGGAAATAGGCAGGGTAACGCGACGGCCCGGTCGAATACAGGTTCCGCCAGGGCGAATTGCTGGGCTGATTTTTAATGCCGGTTTCTCCCCCCACATTCAGCGACAAGGTGGTGCTGCGGGTCAGGTTAAAGTCAATATTGGTCCGGTAATTGAACCGGTTATACCAATACCGGGTATCGTCGTAGCCCTTGTGATAGGCTTTGAAAAAATCACCCTGGTAGGCGTACCCCAGGGAGGCGAAATACTTGATGAAGTTAGTCCCGCCAGACACATTAAAATTTGCATTCGCATTGGTTGCGAATGGTTTGGTCATCAGATCGAACCAGTTCACGTCCGGATAACGCAGGCCGTTGAGCGGCGTGGAGGGATTCCTGTATTCATTCAATGCGTATTGCGGAATAAGGTCGGTGAACTGCTGGCCGTTCATCAGCGCCTGATTGTACATCGACATCGTCTGGTAGGAACTGATGTGGTCAGGAATACGGGTAGCCTTTGCCAGACCATAAGATGCCGTAAAATCCAGTTTGGGTTTCCCGACCGTCCCGCGTTTGGTCGTCACGATAATAACCCCGTTGGCCCCTTTCGCGCCAAAAACGGCTGTGGCCGATGCGTCCTTCAACACCGAAATGGTGGCGATCTCGTTCGGATCCATGTCGCGGAAATCGCGCTCCACGCCGTCCACCATCACCAGCGGCTGCGAGCCGTTCCAGCTCGAAAGTCCGCGGATCACGATCTCTGAATGGTCGCTGCCCGGCTCACCGCTCTGCTGCATCGTGAGCACCCCCGAAAGCTTGCCCGCAAGTGCATTCGTGACGTTGGATGTACCCGAGCGCATCAGCGCTTTGTTGTCGACCTGCGAAATAGCTCCCACTACGCTCTCCTTGCGCTGCGTGCCGTAACCTACTACGACCACCTCTTCCAGCGCCTTGTTTTCCGGTACAAGCTTCACATCCAGCGACCTGCGGCCGGCCACTTGTATTTCCTGAGAAACATATCCTATATAACTGAATACCAGTATCGAAGCATTGTTCGTAACGGTAATTTTGTATTTACCTTCGGTATCCGTAGAAAGCCCGTTGAGCGTCCCTTTCTCGACGACGTTCACGCCCGGCAGGCCTATCCCGCTTTCGTCCCGGATTACTCCGGCCACCGTCACCGTCAGCGAGGCAATCGCATTGTCCATCACCTGGCGCAGCCGCTGTGCATGATAGGCCTCAACAGAACCTGCGAATGCCTCGGGCCTGCCCGTAGCCGATGCCTTGAACACCGAGGCGCCATTGAGCACTTCGGTAACGGCTTGCTTTTTGGCATTGGAAACATAAATGGTTTCGTTGACCCTGCTGAAACTGAGGCTCGTTTCCTGCGAAATATGTCGCAATAGCTTCCCCACGCTCGCCTGCGGAAAGCTGAGGTCAACCGTTTTGTTCCGTACGAGTTTGTGATCGTACTGAAAGTTGAAATTGGTTTTGTCGTTGATCACCACAAAGGCATCTTCCAGCGGCACGTTGTGCAGGTCGATGGAAATGTAGATTTTCTCAATGCTCTGCTCCTGGGCCCTACCGTCGGAAGCCGACAATAAACCCGCAAAAATGCATTGCAAAACCGTCCCGATAACCGCATACCTAGACATCGCTACAATTTGTCGTAGTAGTTTATATTGCATATTTTTGATCGTTTTGAATTTCACGTTCATTACACGTGACTTTCCCCGTTACCTGATTGAGCGCCAACTCTTAGCACGGGAAAGTCACACGGACCGGTAATCAGCGATGGTTACCGGTTCTTTTTTCAGGAGGTATCGGACCGCATACGGTAGTTTCGGTTATTGGAGTTTGACAATGCTGTTGCTGATCTTATAGGAGAACCGTCCGGGGTAACTCATTACCCCGAGGATATAATCGAGCGGCTTATCCTGGAACTTCCCGCTGAACCGCCAGTCGGCATCCATGCGCACGTCGGGCGCCACCTCGAATTTCACACCGTACCAGCGTTCCAGTTTGAGAATGGTCGAATGAAAGTCCGATTTCTGGAAGTATAGCATACCATCTTTCCAGCCTATCTGCTCCTTTTCGTCGTAGGTGCTTACGATGAGTTCGCCGGCTTCTTTCTGGAAAGTCGCCATTTCACTTTTGCTCAGGAAAACACATGCATTCTGGTCTTCCGAGCCTATTTGGGCATTTACTTTCACCCTACCACTCACCACCGCCACTTGCACGGCTTTATTTTCGGGATAGGCGCTGATATTGAATGAGGTACCCAGCACTTTGGTTACCACGCCGCCGGTCGTGATCACAAAGGGCTGCTTTTCGTTCCGCCTGACATCGAAGAATGCTTCACCTGAGAGGCTTACTTTACGGACATCCTCTTCAAATTCCTGAGGATAGGAAATCGATGAGCCCGCATTGAGCATCACATGGGTACCATCGGGCAGCACGAGCTTACGCTGCTGGCCGTTTGCCGCCTTGTGCTCCACGGGTATATAAGCCGAGGCCGGGCCATGATGACCGGTGAGGTAGCGGTTTACAAAGAAAAATGCTCCTACGACTACGCAAGCGGCCGCAAGGAGTCTCCAAATCCAGGTGAGATTGATGCCACGGGATGGTGTTTCGTTTTCTTTCGCAGCCTCGGAAGCGGCCATGGAAGATTCGAGCCGTTTCCATTGTTGCCCGATGTCATGATCCGATATGGATCTCCCCTGAAAATGCAGGGCGAGGACAATTTTCCGGGCTTTTTCGATTTCTGCATGGCGGGACGGGTTGGCAACAAGCCATTTCTCCCACAGATGGTCTTTTTCGGGGGCGGTGCCGTTGAGCCACGCACGAAAATCGTCGTCGAGGACGAAATCCTTGTAGCCGAACCGGTCATATTTGTGCGCTTCCAATAGGATAATATTTATTCTTTACTTTGACAAAGCCAGAATAAACAGGAAGTGACCCTCGACCGGTTAAATTTTTTGTAAAAATTTTTATACAAACTCCTTAATAACTTCTACACCATCCACCATGACGCTTCCGGCACCCAGTAATGCCATGTAAACGCCCAGCACAAAAGGTACGTCACGTCCCTGCGGCGCGAGTTCTTCATTCAATGCATCCAGTGCTTTGTAAATAAGTTTGTAAACAGCGCGGGTAGAAATATTCATGATCAGTGCGATCTCAGCGAACGACTGTTCGTTGTAAAACCGCAGGTATAATGCCTCCTTCTGCCTCGCAGGAAGGTTTTGAATCGCATTCTGCAATGAAAGCACATTTTCTTTGAGCGTCTGGTCGTGGATCATCTGCATTTCCACCGATAGTTCGACGTGAAAAAGCGAATCCTCATCACCGAGCGTGACTGTCATCGAACTCGCCTTTGCCCGTTTAAGGATCAGCCGGCGAAGGGATGCCAGCAGGTAATTCCGGATAGAATCCGAATTACCTAGAAACGCTTTTCGCTCCCATATATTCATGAAAAGGATCTGAATGCAGTCTTTCACCTCTTCGTCGTCTTTATTGAAACGAAGCCCGTAATTGAGCAACGATGGATAATAAAGCCTGAAAATCTGTTCGAAGGCCTCCCCGCTCCCGGCCCTCAGCATATTCCAGAGGGGTGAGACCGACTGCCCGGACGACTGAGGTGTGACAGCTTCGGATACAATGGCGTCAGCCGGATCCAATTTCCGGTTGTTAGTCAGGTTTATAGCTTCCATGCTCGCTGAGATTGGCCAATTTTTTCGGTTTAGGCAACCATTGGCAATATGTAACTGCACAATGATTTTTAGGTGACGCAGAATTCTCCCATCACCCTTAAAAAAGTCAATATTTTTCAGGAAATAATAAAATCAGAAGCAGGAAGGCGGATGGGCCTAGTGGTTTCCTAATATAAAGTAAAAGATAAAAAGGAGAAATGTGACCGACATCAGGATCAGCACGATGTTACCGGTCGAGAGGCCGCTAACGGGACCATCTTGCGCATTCTTTCTCGAATCACGATCCCCCATAATGTCGAGCGAGTTCATGATCCGGCCCCAGATGGAATTCACATCCTGGCTGGAAAGGCCGTCGGGCTTCCAGTCGGAGGCAATGAGTACCAGCTCACGGGCTTTGGCAACGGTATCCTTCTGCGCGGGGTATTTGAGTATCCAGTTTTCCCAAAACGAGCGGATTGGCGGATCATCAGGAAACCGTACCCATCTTATGAAGAGGTTTTCCATTGCCAACTCCTCAGCCGATAACTCTGAAAACGGTTTCATCGATATTAGTAGATTGAATTTTAGAGCTTATCAAACCTAAATCCGGATTTAAACCATCCTCGGCATTATTTGTTTGTTAAGCTTTATGTCTAAAAAAGGAGGCCTTTCGGGGTTTATACTCACTTTTGGAGGAGTTAGAAAATTATTCCCAAAAAAGCCATCCTGTACTGTGGGGTATAGTGATTTATGGGATTTCCTGAACTATTTGCTCCATACGGGCATATGTTCGTGCCGTGGCGTTTGTCTTGTCTGAAACTGACCAACACGAGGCTATGAAAAGACTATGCTCTGTTATCCTTTGGGCGTGTTGTCTGCCGGGATGGCTAACGGCACAGAACAAAATACTTTGGGACGGTGAAGTGGCCGATCCTGCCTCCTGCTACAAGGCATACGGCAGCGTCGTGCCCGGCCCCGATGCCTACGCAGGGAATTACTGCTTCCGCGCAGAACCCGATAATTTCCATGCGTCGCGCATCGGATTCAATTGCAGCGGCATGTGGCGTGCCGACATATCCGATTTCGATGAGCTGCGTTTTTTCATCAAATCCAATCAGGCGGGACAAACTACCGCCGTCCGGCTCACTACCTATTTCGCCCAAAGCAACTGGGTCGATATCGACCCGTTTATCGTCGGTGGCGGTCCGCTTTCGACGAGCTATCAGGAAGTGCGGATACCGCTCAACCTGCTAAAAACTCCCGCTTATGATCTCAGCTCAGTAGAATACCTGGAATTCAGCAAATCGCCGGTCCCCCAACTGATGTTTTTTATCGACAATGTTTCAGTAGCGGACCTGACAAATCCTGGGATCCTTTGCCAACCGCTGTCGGATCGGGTACTCATGCTGAAAATCAATGAGAAAATCGATACCAACGGCTGCCGCAAACCAATGTATTATACACTTGCCAGCGAAACCGACGGCGCCTACCAAGGGGGTGTTAATCCGGCCCGCGTGGGCCTGCATTACTATGTGAGTGGTTTGAAACCGTTGTCCGGCAGCCCGCTGGTGTCCGTAACGCTTTTCTTATTGTTTGACCAACCGCTTGCCGAAGGCCAATCTTACAGCCTTCATGCAGAAGACATTCAGGATCTCTCGGGAAACAACACGTTTCTGGATACGAGCTTTGTTTTTTCCGACAGCGAGATTTACGGAAATGTGAAAGCCAATCAGATCGGCTATCTCCCCGACAGCCCCAAGCTGGGCAAGCTCGGTAATTTCCTGGGAGATCTGTGGGCTATGCCCTTAGACACCATCGATCCGCCGACGTTTCAGGTGGTCAGCACTTCAGGACAGGTAGCTTGGGGGCAAAAAGGCAAATTTTTCAAAGCCGACACCACTTTCAGCGGTGAATGGGTGGTAGACCTGGATTTTTCGGCATTTACCACACCGGGAGAATATTACCTCTACGTACCGGGTTACGGGCGGTCCGAGACCTTTCAAATTTCTGATCAGGTTTACGAGAACGTCTGTTACGATTCCGGAAGAGCCCTTTACTACCAGCGTACGGGCCGGCTCGAACAACCCTATGCAGGCGACTGGGCCCGCGAGGCGCTTCCGGCTACCACGGCGGAGATTCACGCGTCCCATCTTACATCTCCGCTATACAGCTCTACCGACTTTCCTCCTGGCACCCAACTGCCGATGACCCGGGGATGGTTCGATGCCGGCGATTACGGGCGTTATATCCCGACCGCGGCCAGCGCCCTGTTTATTTTGTTTACGGCCTATGAGCTTTACCCGCAAAAATTTCCGGATGGCCACCTGCAGATTCCGGAAAGTGGAAACAATGTCCCCGACGTACTCGACGAGCTTAAATACGAAACCGACTGGCTCAAACAAATGCAGGCACCCGACGGCGGTGTCTATTTCAGGGTCACCCCTGCGACCTGGTCCAGCGGCCTGCCCGGCGACGAAAAAAACACGCTCTTTATTTCCGAAAAAACAACCCAGTCCACAGCGATGTTCGCAGCCGCTATGGCGATGGCCTACCGGAATTTTAAAGACTTTTACCCCGCCTATGCGGATACCTGCCTCGGTATGGCGAAAAAAGCATGGTCGTTCCTGAAAGATCACGAGGATCCGTCCGCACCGGTGAATGTACCCGGTATCTCGGCGGGCCCCTACCCCGATCCCGACGATCGGGACAACCGGGCCTGGGCAGCTGCGGAACTATACAAGACTACCGGCGAAATGGCTTACCATCAGGATTTCCTCAACTGGTACAGCAAGATCCCGCACGAGTTTTCGGCAACCATGAGCTGGCAACAGCATACGATGAAGGCTATCTGGGCATATTCTACTACCAAATACCCTGTGTCGCAAATACACATCGACGAATTCAAAAACAAACTGGACACGGAACTTCTCGTCGAGTACCAAAAGCGGACAATGCAAATACACGCATATCATGGGGCATATCACCCGTTCAAGGAATTTATCGGCTACGGTACTTTCGGTATGGCGCAGAGCTACGCATTTGACTGCATTATATTCAGTCACCTGCTTGACAAGCCCGAACTGCTGGATCTCGCGAAAATCCAGCTCGATATCCCGCTGGGTAACAATCCGCTATCCACGACATTTATAACCGGATCGGGCAAACGAAGCCCGAAGTACCCACTCCACTGGTCGACTGTGCCAGGGAAATTCCCCAAACCAGTTCCCGGTGTGCCTGTCTTCGGGCCGGCTGCATCGCTCGTCATGAACAGGCCTTCCAGTTTTGCGATCCAGGACCCGGCTAACCGCTATCCGGCCGGCTTCAAGAAAGCGGACCCGTATCCCGTTCTCCGCCGGTATACCGATGCGCGGGAAGCCGTAGAAATGTCAGAATTTACAATCCAGGAAATGGCGGTCACCATGGCTGCATTCGCCTTTTTCACCAGCCCTGCCACTCCCGCTCCACCGCTACAGCAAAACAACCCGGCTTCTGCACGCCGAAAGGACGTCAGTTTGCGTGTGGCACATCCTGCGCGCGAACTGTACGAGATCACGCTTTTTACCGGAGAAAAGGAACGCGGCGCTCCGTACCATGTCGGGGTATTCGACCTGCGTGGTCATATGGTGCGTCGCTTCGGCATACGTCCCGGTATTGCTCTGCAACTGAATGTTTCGTCTTTTACCAAAGGAGTCTATATCTTAAAGATCCGGAACCGGCTGGGAGAGCCCGTTGCGGACCGCAAGATTCTCGTGTATTAGCGGCCGGTTTGAAAAAAGCAACTGGCATTGAGGGAGTTTTCAAATTTGAATACATTTGCAAAAACACACTATAACAGGACTATTTTGCAAAAGTATTCACATCTCCCCGAGGAAGAGCTTTTGTCATTACTGACAAATGGCGACAGACTGGCTTTCAAGCAGCTGTACATCCACCACTACCGCTCCATTTTCAGCTATGCATTAAGATTCACCAAATCAGCCGAACTGGCGGAAGATATTACACAGGATACATTTCTAAAAATCTGGGAAAGCAGAGAAATGCTGGCAGGTGTCCGGTATTTCAAAGGCTATTTGTATGCCATTTGCCGAAACATGACCCTCAACCTCCTGGCGAGGGCATCCCGGGAGGCCAACATCATGGATCAGATCATCCAGGGCGCACAACACTTCCACTCCGATTCGGAAGCGCAATTGGAACAACAGGAATATGAAAAGTTACTCCATGAGGCCATTGAACAACTTCCTCCCCAACGCCGGATAATATTCAGGCTCTGCAAAATCGACGGAAAAAGTTACGAAGAGGTAGCCGCGCAGATGGGCATTACCACCGGCACGGTCAATGACCATATTGTAAAAGGTACCCGGTCGGTGAAAGACTACCTGCGCCGGTACAACATCACACTCCTGAAACTGATCTTCGTAGCCCTTCTGAAATAAGTTTGCCAGCGGAGCATATGACAACCGGCTCACGACGGTCTTACTGCAAACGACAAAAACATGAAGCATGTTCAGGCTATAAATCTGATGCGCCGGTTTATCGACGATCAATGCACAAAAGAGGAAGTCACGAGCTTCATCGCGCTGATGGCATTTGACAAACACCGGAAGTTGTATGGCAGGCTCATAGACGAAACGATCGAAAGCGGGAAAGTGGGCCTGGCCCCTATTTCCGAACGTGTGATCCTGCAACGCTATCAGGTCCTGGAACAAAGGCTTATTTTCCCTGAAACGCGCATCGACAGGGAGAAACCCATCCGGCGGCGATACTACCTGGCCGCCGCGGCCATAGCGGGGATCATCCTGATTGCTGCTTTGGCCATATACCGTTTCTCCCCTTTCGCGGTTGAACATTATGAGACAGGGTTCGGGGAAATCAGAAATGTAAATCTATCCGATGGCTCCGTGGTGACACTCAATGGCAATTCGGCCATCGACTTCCATATCACTACCGGAGCAGTAAGAACGGTCGAATTGCAGGGAGAGGCTTTCTTTCGGGTCAGTAAAACACCCGACCTTCAAAAATTCCGGGTCGTGATGCCCGGCACAGGAAAAATCGAAGTACTGGGTACCGAATTCAATGTCCGACATCGCGCTGGCGGCTCACAGGTCGTACTCCGCTCGGGCAGTATACGGCTATCCACGACCGGCCAATCTGCCCGCGAAGTAATCATGAAGCCGGGTGAGCTGGTCGAAATTACGCCAAATGCCGCAGTAGTCAGGCACGAAAAAGTAAACCCTGCCGAGTATGATCGCTGGACTACGCACAAACTTGTTTTTGATAATACCCCACTTCGGGAGATCGTGAACATGTTGCGGGATACTTATGGGTTGGATGTGGTGATCGACGATCCGCGACTGCTCGATAAGAAGCTTTCGGGCACCGCTCCCGTTCACGATCTCGACACCTTTCTCGAAGCCCTCTCCGGTTCATTTGATCTACGGATCGACCGTAAACAGAACAAAGTATTCATAAGTGCCCATTAGCCGACCGAACGGGCTGCCCGACATTCCTGGTTTGAAAAGCTTTTTGTGGCCTACGGTATTTTATTGACCAATTTTTGAGGATCTATGAAAACAAACTTACGGTGTTTCCGGCTAGCCTGTATTCTCCTGTTCGTCCAAACCGGACCGTTTACCACACAGGCCACGAGCGCTGTTCGCACAGGCGGCGTTCTCAGCGTAGCTCCAAAGCCGCTCCGGCAGGCCCTGGCAGAGTTGGAAAAACGCTTCAATGTGTCGATCGTTTACAATAGCGATCTGATAAACGACAAATTTGTCTCTGACCGTGACTCCGAATCCAAATCCGTGGAAGAAGCATTGAAATACCTGCTGATGGAACATGGCCTGCATTTCAGGAAAGCTGCCAATGGATTTTATTACATTTTTGCGGGGAAGTCAAACAGCTATTCCCGCCCGGCAGACCCCGCGACGCCAGGCCATTCACCGGAAGCAATCGCCGAAGCTCCGGGTTCTCCAAAAGAATTCTCAGGAAGGGTTACCGAAGCTGCCACCGGCAGGCCCTTGCCTGGAGTCACCGTTCAACTCAAGGGCACCGCGGAAGGTACCATGACCGACACCACAGGTGCATTCACGCTTTCATCAGGAGCCGACGAAGGAACACTGATATTGTCATGTGTAGGCTACACCACCCGGGAAGTGGCTGCAAGCCGTCAGAGATTCGTGGACATATCGTTGCAGCAGGATGTTACAGTCCTGAAAGAGGCGGTTGTGATCGGCTACGGGACACAGGACCGCCGGGATATCACCGGCGCGATCTCGGTCGTCAAATCTGCGGATATCGGAAAAATGCTCGTTACCGGTCTGGACCAGGCATTGCAGGGGCAGGCTTCGGGGGTCTTCGTTTCGTCCAACTCGGGAGCACCGGGCTCCGACGTTATGGTGAGAATTCGCGGGACGGGGACGATTGGGAACAACAATCCGCTGTATGTGATCGATGGTACGCCCACCGGACCAGAATCGCTGAACCTGTTTAACCCCAGGGACATCGAGTCGGTTGTAGTATTGAAGGACGCGGCTGCGGCGAGTATTTATGGCTCCCGCGCTGCGAACGGGGTGATACTGGTGACAACCAAAAAAGGCAAAACTGGTGAAACCAGGGTATCGTTCGACACATACTACGGGCTCCAAACCGCATGGCGGCTGCCGCGGTTACTGAATGTGCCGGAATATGCTACCATCATCAACGAAGCGTATATCAATGCCGGGAAAGTGCCCGCGTTCGGGCGTCCGGATACGTTGGGGGCGAACCATGACTGGCTGCGCGAGCTGTTCCGTACCGCTCCTACCCAAAATTATAACCTTTCTGTTTCCGGCGGCACCGAGAAGTCGCAATATGCTTTATCGGCGGCTTACCTCGACCAGCAAGGCATTCTGCCGAACAGCGATTTCAAAAGGGTCTCATTTCGCCTCAATACCTCATATTGGATCAAATCTAAATGGCAGATCGGCCAGAATCTCACCATCAGCCATTCCTCGGGCAACCAGATCAGGACCAACGAACTGGGAGGCGTCCTGGCCAATGCGGTTTATAAAAGGCCTTTCGACGCAGTGCATGACGACAATGGCAAATATGCGGAATCGGCCATGGATCCGAATCCGATCGCACAGGCCTATCGTACGGAGAACCGGCGTAACCGGCTGCGGCTATTCGGAAATATTTTCACAGAATATGAGATTGCCAGCGCAGTGAAGTTCAGAAGCAATTTCGGGTTGGATCTCAATTATTCGAGGAACAAAAACTATGTCCCGGCATTTGGCGCGACACCTAACTCCCTGGTCGAATATGCGGATATGTCTTATTCACCGTTATGGCAAAACTCGCTGGCTTTCAATAAGAGTATCGGCGAACAACATAGTTTATCGGCCATTGTGAGCCTGGACGCCCAGTCGGGGCGATATGAATTTCTAACTATGAAAGGGGACAACTTCATCACCGACGACCCCGACAACCGCTACATCACCGCCGCGCAAAACATCGACCTGGGCCGCGTCGACGGAAATGCCACTGCCTGGTCGTTGCTATCGCTCGTAGGCCGCCTGAATTACGCATTTCTCGATCGTTACCTCTTCAGCGCCAGTTTCCGGCGCGACGGTACTTCCCGGTTTGCCAAGGGACACCGATGGGGCAATTTCCCGTCGTTTTCGGCGGCCTGGCGCATTTCCGGAGAGCCCTTTCTCCGGGACAAGGCCTGGCTATCCGACTTAAAAGTACGCGCCAGTTGGGGACAACTCGGCAATCAGGAGGTCGGCGACAACTATGCCGCCTATAACACAGTCAGTACGGGGCTGCAGTATGCATTTGGACCGGGCTCTCAGACTTATTATGACGGACTTGGCATTCCTACGAATGGAAGAGGCGGCGCCAAACTGGCCTCCGACAAGCTGGTGTGGGAAGCCAGCACCCAAACCGACGTAGGGATCGACATCGGCTTTTTTACCAACCAATTACAACTTACAGCCGATTACTTCTTACGAAAAACCAGTGATATGCTGCTGGACCAACCGGTTTCTTCATTATCCGGGGCCTCTACCGTCAGCGTCAATGCCGGATCAATCCGCAACCGCGGCGCGGAGGTAAGCATCAGTATGAACAGAAGTTCCGGTGATTTCAAATACGGGGCAGGCTTTAACGCTACCTACCTTGAAAATAAGGTACTTGCCCTGAACCCGGGCATCAGCTATATTCTGGGCCCGGTGAGCGGCACGCAGGGGGCCTTGCTCACGCGAACGTTCGCAGGCGACGAGGTAGGCAGTTTTTACGGATACGTAACCGACGGCGTGTTCCAGAATATAGAGGAAGTAAAAAGTCACGCAAAGCAGGAAATCGGTACGGCCGCCGGAGATATCCGTTTCAAAGACCTCAACAACGACCATGTGATCAATGCCAAAGACCAGACAAAGATCGGCAGCCCGATACCCGATTGGCTGTTTGGCATAAATGGAAACATCGGCTATAAAGGTTTCGAAATATCACTGCTGTTTCAGGGCGTATACGGAAACAAAATCTATAATCAACTGGCCATGCGGGCGCAAAGCGGCACCAACCTGTTCAATAAATTCGCCGACATCCGAAACAGATGGACGGGCGAAGGCACAAGCTACTCGGAGCCACGCGTCCACATTTCCGATCCCAACAATAATGCCCGGGTGTCGGACAGGTGGGTTGAGGATGGCTCCTACCTCAGGTTGAAAAACCTGCAGATCGGCTACGTGGTACCTGCCCATTTAACTCAGAAAGCGGGTCTGTCGCGTATCCGGCTGTATGCGACGGCGCAAAACCTGCTTACATGGACCCGCTATTCGGGCTTTGATCCGGAAATGGGTCCATCGACGGAATTTGTGGACGGCCGCGGGGCCGATCTTGAGGTTGGGGCCGATAAGGGAAAGTACCCCCAGTCCCGGACCATCACTTTCGGAATGTCACTTATATTTTGATCAGTATGCACACATTTGTATGAGAACCTCATTTAAAATATTCTTCGTCGCCTTCCTGATGCTGCCGAATACCGGCTGCCGGGATTTTCTGGAAAAACGACCATTGGGCGAAATCGTGCTCGGAAGTATCACTACCGAAGAGCAAGCCGTCCTTTTCGTCAATGCTGCCTACGAGCCGTTGCTATGGGGCCGCGGCGATCCGATGCAGGGCCATTATTTCAATGATATGTGGATCCTCGGCGACATCATGTCGGATGATACGGAAACGCCGGTCGATCCCAACAACATCCAGGAACGCGCCTTGCAGGATTTCAACGTCTTCCCCGACAACCCGAACCTTCGCGACTGGTTCGGCAGCGCCTATGTGGGCATTGCCCGGTGTAATGTAGTCATCCGTGGTATCGAGAGTGCTTCCGAAGGCATCTTCAAGACGGCGGGACTGAGACAACGGTGCCTGGGCGAAGCTTACTTCCTTCGCGGGTTATACTTTTTCGATCTGGTCAAAGTGTTCGGTGGCGTCCCGCTGGTTGAAGCTCCGATTACGACAATCGAGCAGACCCACATAGCCAGGGCAAGCGAGGCTGAAACATGGGCTTTCATTGAAAACGACCTGCGGAAAGCGCGGACTTACCTGCCATCGGTGAGTGTGTACAGGAACACAGCCAACCTCGGCCGGGCAAGTAAAGGTGCGGCCATGGCCCTGCTTGCCAAAGTACTGCTTTACCAGCAAAAGTGGGCCGCCTCCGCCGAAGCCGCCGAAGCGGTAATGGCATCCGGCGACTATGCTTTGACCACCGATTACCTGGCCCAGTTCAATAACCAGAACGACCAGAATACCATTGAATCGATCTTTGAAGTCCAGGCATTTAAAACCAATGGCTGGGGCGGCGGCACGGAGATCAGCCTAGACTTCGGCAGATGGGGGTTCAATAATCCGACGAAAGAACTGGTGAAGGCCTACGAAAAAGGCGATCCGCGGCTGCGCTATACGGTTTTCAGCCCTGGTGACGATCGGTTCGGGCAACCTTACGACCCCGAAAACGGGCCCAACACAGTTACGGGCTATCTTGCACGCAAGTACGTATTCGACCCGGCGACCATGGGCGAGGCCGTGAACGGCTGGACTAACGGCGAGGGGATCAACTACATCGTACTGCGTTACGCCGAAGTGCTTCTGATCCACGCCGAAGCGCTGATCGAGCAAAATGTACGGTTGAAAGATGCGATGGCCGACATCAACACCGTCCGTGCGAGGAAGGGAGTGGATATGCCACCCGTGCCACCAGGTGATCAGGCCGCTTTACGGCAGCGACTCCGCCATGAACGGCGGGTAGAGCTGGCACTGGAAGGGCAGCGCTATTTTGACCTGATCCGTTGGGGAAAGGACTACGCAACATCCGTTCTGTACGACCAGGGCAAAACCAACTTCCAGTATGACAAGCATAAGTTATTCCCCATCCCGCAGGTGGAAATAGACCTCAACCCGCTGCTAATCCAGAACTGATCATGATACACTCAAGATTCATCGCACTTTTATTTACCGCATGTCTCGCACAGGGCAAATTAACTGCGCAGGTGCCCGAAACCAAGCTAAACCTGCTAGCCGGTTTTGAGGGAATAAAAGGTAGCGTAGTGGACGCCGAAACCGATGAACCGGTAGCCGCAAGAATCATTGTGAGAGATACTTCGGGAAAGGTGCAAGCCACTTACTACGAGCATTGCGACGGAATTTTTACAGAAGAGGACGGCACATTTTCATTGCAGCTCCACCCAGGTGTTTACCACTTAAAAATTGTCCATGGCATCGATTATGTGGCCCAGGATCATATATTCAAAGTAGATAAAGGTGCGGGAACGGATGCACGAATCCGCTTACAACCGTGGGTAAAACTCAAAAAAAGAGGGTGGATCAACGGAGATGGTCATGCGCACCTTTACTCCGAAATGCCTGCTAACGATACCATGCTTCGGCAGGTCCGCAATATATGCCTGGCCCAGGGCGTAGACTTTATCAGTGCCTGCCAGGGATGGGCGGGATATAACGACAGCACCTGGAAATACGCTTACGCGCTGGTGAGCGATCGCCGGTTTCGCCTGTTTTACGGGGCGGAAATGCCCAAGTACCGCACCAGTCATGTGTGGTGGCTGGGACTAAAAAGTACGCTCAACAACTTTGGCAACTTGATCGACTCTACCTATGAGGCACAATATTATCAGTCGGAACAAAACGCGGACTGGGAATACTCGTGGCTCAAATTCAGGTCCATTCCCGACCTGGAAGTGATATCGCAGTACGCAAAAACACAGGGCGCAATAGCCATTGTGGCCCATCCTACCTCCTATTGGTGGCAGCAAAGGGGCGATATCAGCAAATTCACCACCAACATCGCCAGCAACCTTTCCTTTGGGTTATTGTCCGGCAATCCCTGGGGCGGCATGGCCGTCATGGGTTACATGTCCGATAACTATTATTACCAGAACATCTGGTTCAACGTCCTGAATCAGGGCTACCTGATGCCGGCTTTTTCTGAGCTTGACGGCGGTTATCCGCGCGATAATAAATTCTGGTACGGGTCCATGCGCACTTACTTCGGTATCGATACCACCCTTACCAATGACCCGACAGAGCAAATTACCGGCGCCGTAAGAAAAGGCCGGACATTCGTTACCTCCGGCCCCATCGTTTTTGTCGACATCGATCGGAAATATGGATTGGGGGATATTATCCGGGCCACCCCGAAATCCCATGAACTGAATATTGAAGTATATGCATCGGGCGATGCGGGTGATTTTCTTACCTATGTGGTGCTGTTTCGCAATGGCGAAATCGCGCACCTTTGGGATTTGAGGGCCGACAAGCCCAGGCAATTCACAACCCGACATAAATTAAGCGAAAAGGATGACGCCTGGTATGTCGTGAAAGTGTATGGCAGTAACACCTGGGAAAATCCGCGGGATCTGGACGTACTTGCTTTTTGCCGGAATGCGGAACAAAGCAACATCAGAAAAGACTTTCCCGGCGGAAAGCGTTCCGTCGCATTCACTTCGCCGATATACTTCCGCACGAAAAACGAAACGCAACCCACCGCGCTGATCGCGCGGGCCAACCTTTCCGTAGTTTCACCCACTACCGGCAAAGGTGTCAGGAGATGCACCGTCGACATCTTTGTTGCAGGCGAAAAAACCGGGACAGCCAGACTCTCAGGCGGCAAAGGCAGACTACGTTTTCCCCTCAACGCCCAGCTCAAAATCACAGCCGAAGGGCACGAACCGATTATCAGAAGCCTGTACGCCGACTATGAACCTTACCTGGCGATCCAGGAGCGCATTGCTAACGGAAAATGGCTTGATGATAAGAATTGGAAGAATATTCTCAACAAAAGTCACGTGCCGTGGGAAGTGTTCCGGTTTGATAAAACCAGAAAAGTCCTATCCAGGGTGCGCTGGAAAATCGTGCTCCGGCCTAACGAGCGCGATAGCCTGTGGCAAGGCTTTGAGGCACTCTTCAACAAATAGCATATTGGTAAAAGCAAAAACGACAGCACATGACAATCATTTCCGATCGCGCCGCCAAGCGCGGCGTAAAGGCCTATTTCTGGAAACCGAAACAGGACATTAAGGTCACCGAACTGGCGAAATGCGTCCGGTTCGTCGTAAATCCTATTTGTCTGGATGCCTCGCTGATCGATCCCGACTGCCTGCGGCATTTCGAGGTGACGATAATTTGAAATTACTGTTTCATCCACACGCTAAATTTTAAAACTATGAAAGTCCTTTTTTCAATTCTGCTGGCATTTATTTCTTTTGCCGTGCTAGCGCAACGTATAACCATAAGCGGCTTCGTCCGGGAACAGAAGAGTCAGGAACAATTGCCCGGCGTTAACGTGTACATTTCGGGGACTTCCTATGGCACGGTTACCAATACATATGGATTTTATTCGCTGACTTTCCCTAAGACCGATTCTGCCGTCGTTTCCTTTTCGTCGGTCGGTTATCAAAGACAGGACCGTAAAATCGGATTGAAAGGAAATGGAACGCTGAACGTCTGGCTTGTCCCCGACAACCAGCTTGATGAAGTGGTCGTTACGGCGCATTACGAAGATCCGTCAAGCAACGTCCAAATGAGCCAGATCGACATTCCTATTCAACAAATCAAGAAAATTCCGGCGTTTTTCGGAGAAAAGGATGTACTGAAAGTCCTCCAACTGATGCCGGGCGTTCAGAAGGGAACGGAAGGTCAGACGGGCCTGTATGTCCGCGGAGGCGGGCCGGACCAGAACCTGATCATTCTGGACGACGCTGTCGTGTACAATGCCAACCACCTTTTCGGCTTTTTTTCTGTTTTCAACAGTGATGCAATCAAAAGCGTGGAGCTTACCAAGGGAGGCTTTCCGGCGAGATTCGGAGGACGACTTTCATCAGTAGTTGAAATGAACATGAAAGAAGGCAGCAAAGAACGCCTGCACGGTGAGGGAGGGATCGGCTTGCTATCCTCACGATTGACGCTGGAAGGGCCCATTCGCAAAGAGAAGTCGTCATTCCTGCTCTCTGCCAGGAGGACGTATGCCGACGTACTGGCTGCCCCAATTATCGCCCATGCACAAAAAGGCCAGAAAGACCGTGTAAAACCAGGCTATTACTTTTACGACCTGAATGCTAAAATGAATTTTGACATCGGCCCGCAAGATAAGCTGTACCTGAGCGGCTACTTTGGCAGGGATAAATTTTACATGCATGAAAAAAGTATATTCTACCGGTCAAACAGCGAGTTGAATTGGGGCAATGCAACCGGCACCTTCAGGTGGAACCATCTTTTTTCGCAAAAACTGTTCGCCAACTCCTCGTTAATTTTCAGCAACTTCGACTTCGGCGTCCTGAATGCGTTTACCGACCTCAACAGCGAAGGCGCCGAAATCGGGTACAACAGCTATTGTTACAATTCCAGAATCAGGGATGTTAGCGTAAAAACCGACTTTGATTACTACCCTACTGCACGGCACACCATCAAGTTTGGATTACAAGGCACATTCCACAGATCCAGACCGTCTGTGCTGGCGATTGCCGGAACGGATATTAATACCTCGGCAAACCAGCCCTCTCAAACTTTCGAATCCTTCGAAACCGGAATCTATGCCGAAGACAACTGGCATTTGTTCAATGCATTAAAAATCAATGGCGGGATCCGGTTAAGTACCTTCAACACGCAGGGCAAAACGTACGTCCGCCCGGAACCGCGGGTTTCCACCGCTATCCAACTGGCTCTGAATCTCTCCATGAAACTGTCCTACGCTGCCATGAACCAGTATGTGCATTTACTGTCCAACACGGGCATCGGCCTGCCTACCGATCTTTGGGTACCAGCCACGAGGAAAATTGTGCCGCAACGTTCGGAACAATTCGCAGGTGGTTTTGCCCGATACCTGGAAAGACCGGCGCTAACCGTTACGCTGGAAGGTTACTACAAAAAGATGGACCATATCCTTTCCTACAAAGAGGGGGCTTCGTTTCTGAACCTGGAAGGCGAAAATTCCAACGAAATAAACTGGCAGGATAATGTAACGGCCGGTCAGGGCTGGTCTTACGGAAGCGAACTGTTGGTGCAAAAGAAATCGGGACGACTGTCGGGTTGGATTGCCTATACTTTGTCTTGGACCCGATGGAATTTTTCGGAGCTCAATTTCGGGAAGACGTTCTATCCGAGGCACGACCGGCGCCATGACATTTCCCTTGTTGGCATATATGAAGTCAACAAGCGTATCACACTGTCGGCCAACTGGGTATATGGAACGGGGAATGCACTTACACTGCCGGTTTCAGGGTACAAGGCAGTCATGGAGAGATTCATGGGCGCCACGATCGGTAACGACGCTCATTTAGTTAATACCGAAATGACGGAGTATTCCGGACGAAGCAATTTCCGAGCCGAGCCATTTCATCGACTGGACGTGGCTATTCAGTTTCATAAACAGAAAAGGCGGTATGAAAGGACATGGGAAATTGCCCTCTATAACGCTTACAGTAGAAAAAACCCCTTCTTCTACGACATCGACACCGAACAAGCGAATAAGAATGCATTAAAGAAATATTCGCTGTTTCCCATACTGCCGTCTTTCAGTTACAATTTTAAATTTTGAACCGCACACTTATGAAACCGATATCGTTTGTTCTCGTTCTGGTGGCTCTGACCTCCTGCGAAACGTTAGTCAACGACATTCCCATGTCCAGATTACCAAAAGCAACATCCAAATTGGTTGTGCATTCCTTTATTTCGCCGCAAAACGACAGGATCAATGTCGCTGTTACCCAATCCGCGCCATTATTCTCCGGTACGGGCGTAAAAGAAGACATAATAAAAACCGCAATGGTCAGGATTTCGGATGGATCAAATGAAATAGTTCTTCCATACGACCCCGGTAGTCAGCTGTACAGTGTCGATCAAAGCAGGTTCCCGATCGTCGCGGCAAAAACTTACTCGCTGCATGTTTCGGGTGGTACCAGGGAGGTCAGGGCAAACTGCACCGTCCCACCGAATGCGCCGGTTAATAAATCGTATGTAATCGATACCACAACAAAAAGCCTGTTCACGCACCAGGACACATCGCTTACGCTTAAAATGACGTGGCAGGATATCCCGAACGATACGAATTACTACCGGGTAAGGGCGGTGGCAGAAATAGAATACAACGTCCCGGATCCGGGTGTAAAGGGAAAAAGGATACGAAACCAATTCGATTTCTCATGGGACGTAGCATCCGGACGCAGTGAATGGCAGTCCGACCGGAATCTGGATGGCTCACTCTTTTCGTCACCCACCGGCAAAGTCTTTATGCCGACCTTCTCCCCGATACAAACCCAGGACACTGCGCCCAAGCCATTTTATTCCAAATGCCAGCTTATTTCCGTCACGATGATGGTCTATAATTCCGACGTGAACTACTTCAAATACCATCGCTCATTACAGCAGCGGATGGACACCGAGAATCCCTTCACCGAACCATCCGTCATCCACAATAACATCGAGGGCGGCCTGGGCTGCTTTGGTGCTTACAACATTGGAAAGCTAGTATATAAGCCCGACTGATCGAGATTTTTCGTTACCTTTGCGCCCAATTTCATATTGGATTTAGCAGTACCAAAACAGACACAATGACCTCGCATCAAATACGTCAGGCTTTTCTTGATTTTTTCCGCAGCAAAGAGCATTTAATAGTACCCTCGGCGCCATTGGTTGCCAAGAACGACCCCACGTTGATGTTCAACAACTCAGGGATGGCGCAGTTCAAGGACTTTTTCCTCGGTAACGGCACGCCTCCGTCGCGCCGGATCGCGGATACCCAGAAATGCTTGCGCGTGTCAGGAAAGCACAACGACCTCGAAGATGTGGGTTTTGATACCTACCACCACACCATGTTCGAAATGCTTGGTAACTGGTCGTTTGGTGATTATTTCAAGAAAGAGGCGATTGCCTGGGCGTGGGAATTGCTGACGGAGGTTTATAAACTACCCAAAGATAGGCTCTATGTATCTGTATTTGAGGGAAATGAAGCCGATGGCGTACCATTCGACCAGGAAGCATGGGACCTTTGGAAAGGCATTGTAGGTGAAGACCGCATTATCCTGGGCAATAAAAAGGACAACTTCTGGGAAATGGGTGACACGGGTCCTTGCGGCCCCTGCTCGGAAATCCATATTGATTTGCGTTCGCCAGCCGAGGTTGCCGAAGTATCCGGTAAATCGCTCGTGAACAACGACCACCCGCAAGTGGTGGAAATCTGGAACCTGGTATTTATGCAGTTCGAGCGCAAGGCCGATGGCTCGCTGATCCCCCTCCCATCGACGCACGTTGATACCGGAATGGGTTTCGAGCGCCTTTGCATGGCTATCCAGCAAAAAACATCTAACTACGACACGGACGTCTTCCAAAACACCATTGCTGTACTGGAAACGCTTTCGGGCAAAAAATACGGGCAGAACGACGAGCCTTTCGCGGATATCGCGATGCGCGTGATCTCCGACCACATTCGCGCGGTTTCCTTCGCAATTACCGATGGTCAACTACCTTCCAATGTAAAGGCGGGTTATGTGATCCGCCGCATTCTCCGCCGCGCGGTGCGTTACGGGTACTCCTACCTGGGCTTCCAGGAGCCATTCTTCCACAAACTGGTGCCAGTACTGGCCGAGCAGTTCAAGGATGTGTTCACTGAATTGAAAGACCAGGAAGAATTTGTGACGCGTGTGATCCTGGAAGAAGAAAAGAGCTTCCTGCGCACGCTGGAATCAGGTTTGAAAAGGCTTGACAGCATTATTTCAGGACTAAAAGAGACCGGCCTCAATACCATTCCGGGTGACGAAGTGTTCGAGCTAAGCGATACATTCGGTTTCCCTGTCGATCTTACCGCATTGATCGCACGCGAAAAGAACTTCCAGATCGACGAAGCTGGTTACCAGGATGCATTGGCCGAGCAGAAAAAACGCTCCCGCCAGGATGCAGCCAAGGAGGCTACCGACTGGGTCGAGCTGCGCGAGTATGACGGCGTAGAATTCCTCGGTTATGATTTTGAAGAAACACACAGCCATATCGTGAAATACCGCAAGGTAAAAACCAAGGCTGGCGAAGAGTACCATATCGTACTCGACCGCACACCTTTCTATGCCGAGATGGGAGGACAAGTGGGAGACACTGGTGCCCTGATTCTGGGGAGCAAGGAGGATGGAGAAAGGAGGATTAATATTGTTGATACCAAGAAGGAGAACGACCTTTTTGTACATATTTCGAGAGATAAAAATCTGGATGAGGCATTGTCAGGAGCGGGTATTATCACTGCTAAAATCGACATTGACCGTCGCAATAAAATCAAAGCCAACCACTCGGCTACGCACTTGATGCTCTCGTCCATGCGCGAGGTGCTCGGTACGCACGTAAGCCAGAAAGGTTCGTTCCTGAACGACGAAGTACTGCGTTTCGACTTTGCCCACTTCTCGAAAGTGACCGACGAAGAGCTGAGAAAGATCGAAGACCGTGTAAATGAGAAGATCCGCGAAAATATCGCTTTGGAAGAAAGAAGGAATGTACCTATTCAGCAAGCGCTGGATGAGGGCGCTACGGCCACTTTCGGTGAGAAATATGGTGATTTCGTACGCCTGATCATCTTCGACCCTAAGTTCTCATTTGAGCTTTGCGGGGGTACGCACGTGCCTTCGACAGGCGAGATCGGCGTGTTCAAATTCATTTCAGAAGGATCGGTATCAGCAGGTGTGCGCCGCGTGGAAGCGGTAACCGGCGAAAAAGCACTGGAACTGATGCGCCAGCAGGAAGAAACTTTGAACAAGATCAAAGACCTGCTCAAAGGGCAGTCCGACCTGGTCAAAGCGGTCGAAAGCCTGATCGAAGAACGTTCGACCTTGCAGAAAAAAATTGCTGCGCTCGAAAATGAGAAGATCCAGGCACTGAAAACCACATTGATCGGCAATATGGAAACTCACAGCACTTTCAATCTGATCGTGCAGAAAGTGGATGTTCCGAGCGCAGATTCGCTGAAGCAACTCTCTTACGAGCTGCGTGACCAGGTCGAAAACCTGATTGCCGTTTTTGGCGCCGAGATCGGAGGTAAACCACAGCTTTCAGTGTTCATCGCGGAGAACATCGTGCAGGAAACAGGCCTCAATGCAGGCAAGATCGTAAAAGATCTCGCGAAGGAAATCCGCGGCGGCGGCGGCGGCCAGCCATTCTTCGCCACAGCGGGCGGCTCCGATGCCGGCGGACTGGACGCGGCGCTCGAGAAAGCGAAAGGCCTGTTCTAAATCAGCATTACTACTTGTCAGCTCAAAACAAAAGAGCGGCTCCATGAGGACGCCGCTCTTGTTTTTGCACTGCAACGAGTGCCGGATCAGCGGGTTATTCCTCAGCTTTCAACTGACCTCTGATCTCGCCGGTCGGATATTTGGCTGTATGAATGTTTACATAATACAAGCCTGCTTTCAGATCCGCCACTTGTGCCTCGGTAAGGGTGTCTTTAAATGCGAAGGGGGTCTTGAAATCGGTGCCGAAGTCGATCACTACCGCGCCTGTCGAATCGGGCGATCCTTTATGGATGTGCCAGCCGGTTGGTACAAAAAGCGAGTCGGCGCCTGTTGAATCCGATGCCGATGAATCGCTGTACATGATATTGAGACTTAAAATCCTCGTCTCCTGGTCTAATGTACCATCCACGGAACCGGTAGCTGTTGATGGATTAGCGGGTACTTCGTTTGCGCCTGAAAGCGTCGTGGACACTTTCAATTCGGGCAATACGGGAGTTGGGTCTGTCGGATCGTCGTCGTCATTACATGCTGCCACCATCCCGGCGATCACAAACACACCCATGAATGCTAATTTTCTCATAATGCTTCGTTTTGGTAAATAAATTGATTTGACCGCCGCCTGGTAAAATTATGGTTCCCCCTTGAACCTATTTCACACAACGCCCTAAAAAACAATTACTTATAAAAACGATTCAAAATCTGAGAGTTGGGGAAAAGACCTACCCTTTGCTGAATATTACAACAATTTCAAGGCATTGACCGGCTTCTGGCCCTGCCGCCAATGGAATTTCCAGCGGTTATGCGACCAAAGCCAAAGCTCCGGCTGCCGTTCAATGGTGTTTTCCAGGGCCTTATAGTAATGCTCCATAATACCCGCCTCGCCCAGTTCACGCGCCTGAGCGGTAATAAGCCGGAATCTGAAATTATAGGCATTGCGCTCCCGCGGGGTAACGTCCAGATATACCACCGCACAGTCGCGTTGCACGGCAATACGCGCCGCACCCGACTGCACAAAGGTCTTCCGGTTCATGAAATTGAGATAATACTTACCCGACTCCGGCGGCCGTTGGTCGGCAATGGTGACAAAAATAGCAGAGGACTCCCGATCCCAACCCAGCGTCCGACGGTACCATTCCGATTTTGGGATCATCACGGCTCCGAAACGCCCCCGCATTTTGAGAAGCCAGTTATCGAGCCATTTGTTCGAGACCGGCGAGTATGCGGCTAGCACCTGGCAGTTGGTTTGCAGCGGTAGTGAGAGCAGATATTCCCAATTTCCATAATGCGAGGCCATGAGTACAATGCTCTTCTTTTCAGCCAAAAGTCTGTCGATCAATCCGGTGTTCTCGTAGCTAACCAATTTACCAAGACTCGCCCTCGCTGTCCCGCGGATCATAAACGGTTCCACGATGAGATCGGCGAGGTGGCGGAAATAGGCGGCTACCATTTGGCGGATCTCCTTTTCAGACCGCGTCGGGAAGCAGCGGGCCATATTAAGCAGCACCATATTGCGGCGATAAGGCCAGAGTCGGAACAGGACCAGGAAAATCAGGTCCGACAGGGAGCGCCAGCCCCATAGGGCCAGCCTGAACCGTAGCGCCTGCATCAGAATATATACTGCATACCCGCGTTAAACCCTACAAAAAGTCCCTGGAAGTCTTTGGAACTGTTGTTCTTCCAGATGTATTTCTTGATAAAATCGTAGTTATTCTCACGCTCGTACGATACGTAGTTCAGCGTCGGTCCGGCGAAGGCTTCAAAACGACCACCCAATTTCAATGCCGGCAACACGCGGAGCGCGTTCTTATTGTAACTCCCGCCGTGAAAATCAGTAAGCGTCGTACTGACTGCCTCTAAATTAAGCCGCAGGCTGCCAGCCAAGGGAATATGCGCCCCCAGACCGCCCTCGGCCGCGTACATCGCTTTGGGATTGTCTTTAAAATTATATCCGACACCCGCTATGCCATACAGCACACGGCCACCCGAGCGGAAAGACACAATGCCCGTCATCGTTTCGTCTATGGTAACGGCCACAGACTTCTCCCCGTTTTTTATGAAGTTGAAGATCGCGATCGGATAATCGCTGCTATCGGCGATATTGATGAGACCCGCCAGCTGGACACCCTTCACTTTCCTGGCGACGTTGGCAAAACCCGCAACCTGGGCATTCACATCGCCGCCCTTGTTGAGGAACCCGGCAAGCTGCAAACCTTTCGCATCCTTTTTAGCGATGTTCGCAAAACCGGCCACCTGCGCCGCACCCGACGCTTCGGCGAGATTCAGAAAGCCCGCAATCTGAGCTCCACGCGCCTCACCTCCCGTGATATTGGAAAAGCCGGCCAGCTGAGCGCCCGTCGCACCTCCACCGATTACATTGGCCACACCCGCAATCTGGGCACCGCTAGCCGAACCTCCGATCACATTCGCAGCACCGGCGATTTGCGCCCCGCTTACATTTTGTTTCACCACACTGGCCACACCCGCAATAGATGCGCCTGTCTCGGCCTTGGAAAGTCCGGCAATAGCGTGTAGCGAGAACCGGTTGGTAACGGATGCGGCATGCTTGCCATTGGAACTGACCGGATAAATAAAACCAATGTGCACTGCTGCGGAACTATCGCGCTGGGCCACTGCGCCAAATGAACTGGTGATCAGGAGTATGCTGATGAAGAATAGACGGGATGGATTGAAAAGCAAATTTTTCATGGGTAATGCATTTGAGAAATAATTGTCTGAATGCACACAGTACCCGGCTTCCATTGCAGGCCTTCAAGTCCGCCGGTAAGAACCGCATGCATCAAATCGACAACCGTATGAAGCCTTACCCTAATTTTTTTCTGAAAAATTATCCCTGGGAGTAGTCCCTTTTACCGAAAAGTAAATATATCTCTACAAAACAAGTTCATATCTACACAAATTGGTAGAAATAATTTTATTTGCAGTCCTTACATTCTTTAAATATTTATATACATTGAGTTCATTATCACATTCATTGCATTTTCCTCTTACCACTTAATCTAAATCACTATGATGAAACGCTATCTGCTTTTTTGCCAGTTGGCATTACTTCCTACAATGGCCGCACATGCTCAGTTTACCGCAGGAACTGATGGTTTCTTTATCGGCCAGAACACGCAGGTCTTTATCGACAGCCTTACGCTGTTACCCAGCGTCGATTTTACAATTGCGTCGCAAACGCTTACCATCTCTCCAACGCCCATTCCGGGTACACCGCCCAGCATCGCGAGGGTTTACAGTTTTACTACGCCGATGGATTTTACAGGGGTTGCGGGTTTCTTCTACCGCGCTTCGGAGCTTAATGGCAATACGGAAAGTACATTGCAGCTCACCCACGGCAACGCCACTTTTGTAACGACTACCGGAAGCACGGTCAATGCGGTGCAGCACTATATATCCAATACGCTTCCGTTGACCAATTTCACGTCCCTGACCGCAGCGCAGGAAAATGCCATGCCCGTTAACCTGGTTAGCTTCGAGCTGAAACGAGCAGAACATGCAACGGTACTTTACTGGCAGACTTCCGAGGAGAAAAACAGTGACTTCTTCGAGATTCAGCAGAGCGAGGATGCGAAAAAATGGAATGTACTGGGCAAGATCAATGCAGCGAACGAGAGCAACTCCAGAAAAGATTACTCGTTCGACGATGCAGCGGAGCGTTATGGCACACAGTACTACCGACTGAAAATGGTCGACACTGATGGAAGTTTTGCGTACAGTAAAATCCAGTCGATACGGTTGGGCTCAGGCGGCCTGGTCAATGCCTATCCGAACCCCGTTGTCGACAAGTTGCTTATCGGCTCCAAGGAAGCGCTCGCTAGTGTAAAAATGACTGACCTGACGGGGCGGCAGTTCATGGAACTATTGAAACCTAAACCAGGCCAGGAGGTTAGCTTAAAAAACTACCCTGCCGGGACCTACCTGGTGAAGGTTGAGACGGCCAGCGGCGCGACTCAGGTTATCAAAATCATCAAACAATAACATCTGCATTCTCATGAAAAGACTATATATCTTCGACATTCTCTCATCCTCTCTGAAATTGAAGGGAGCATTCCTGACGGCACTTCTCGCCTTATTCGCATTCGTAGCTAATGCGCAGGTGGGTATCGGCACCATCAGCCCCGACGCAAGCGCCCAGCTGGACGTACAATCTACCACTAAAGGTGCCTTAATCCCCCGCATGACGGATGCACAAAGGGGTGCTATTCCAAGTCCTGCAACCGGCTTGCTGGTTTATCAAACTAACGGAGACGCAGGCTTCTGGTACTACACCGGTTCGGAGTGGGTTCCGCTGAAAAGCAACGCGACTGCCGGAGGCTCCGCCATTATCCCTTACGCCTCGGGAACTCCTGCGGTGATGACAACCATCGCGGGCGGCCTGGCCGGAACTTCTTCGGTGGTAGGTTTCGGAATCAACGCACCAGGTGTGTCCTTAATAGGCGGTCTGATCGATGCTTCGAATCTCACCAATATGGCTTTCTCCGTACCGCGCAACGGAACGATTACGTCCATTGCAGGCTTTTTCAGCAATACCGTAGCCCTGGCCCTTATAGGCACTACGATTAATATACAAGCGCAACTGTATTCAGCGCCAGAGGGTAGCAATAACTTCTCACCTATTCCTGGTGCAACCGTAGTCCTCTCGCCAAGCCTGACCGGTGTATTGTCAATCGGCACCAGCGCTTCCGGGCAAACCACCGGCTTGAATATTCCGGTAACTGCCGGAACAAGGTTGCTGCTCATTTACTCCGCGTCCGCAACAGGACTTTCTCTGATTAATTCCGTAACCGGATATGTCAGTGCGGGTGTCAGCATTAACTGATAATGACAAACTGTGTTAATGCAAAGAGGGTTTCCTGGAACAAGGAACCCTCTTTGCATTTTACCCGCTATAATTTGCCGTAGCGCCAACTGATACCAGCTTGCCATCCGATCCAGGATGTAACTTTATTACTCCCGAGGCCTATGTTTGGATAGCCCGACAACGGAAATGATTTATACCCTTTTTTCACTTCTATATTATCGCTGTCATAAACGGAATACGAAGGGCCAGCAAATAGCAAGAAATGCTTGCTGAGCTTGTAAGTTGCAGCGATCTGCAAACGGTATAATGTGGGTGTTTTCTCCCAATCGCCCTGGTATACATTCTGATTCAGCAATTCCACGAAGAAGCCTGTTTTTCTGAAAGGAAAGAACTCCCGCCCAATACCAGCTCCGAATGTTCGCACTTTTTCGGTTCCGCTGAAACTCGTCCCGGCCATCAGCAGGCTGTAAAATTTGTGTGTCCCCATTTTCCATGCCACATTCACCGGTGCTACGTCCGTCGCGTATACCGAAATATTGGAAGTGCTTTTCCTGACAATATTGATAAGTCCGATACTGGCGCCCGCGGAGCTGTCGGCGATATTGACAATACCTATTTGCACGCCCCGCATCACTTTAGCATAGTTGAATGGCGCCAACTGTACGCCTTTAATATTTCTGGCCATATTGAGCCCGCCGGAAATCTGCGTCGCTCGGACGGAGTCGCGCGCGTTGTTCGCCGCACCGGCGATTTGGACTCCTTCAAAAATACCCCGAACCTGATTATACCCACCGGAAATCTGCGCGCCGTGGCCCCCATTTCGAATCAGTCCGATAGCTCCTGTGACTTGTGCACCGGCAATGCCTCCTCCCGCCCGGCTCAGGAAACCGCTTATCTGCGCACCATCGACGTGCTTCCGTACCATGCCGCTAAATCCGGAAATCTGCACGCCATGCAGTGAATCGAGCACATTATTACTAAAACCCGCTATCTGCACGCCATTCACGTGACCGGACACCACGTTGAATGCCCCGGCAAGCTGCACATAGCGGACATTTTCTTTCGAAATATTAAACCCTCCTGCTATTTCGACCCCATTGACCCCCGCTGTATATCCCCCCGCTATATTCAGCGAGAACTTGTTGACTACCTGCCCGCTCATGCGCCCGTGTGTGCCCAACCCGGGCGTAAGCGACGCCTGATACGGCAATGCAACAAAAAAACGGCCGATATTCCGGCTCTGCGCGCGCAGGCGCTGGGACAAAAACAACCGTCCCAACCAGGTCGACTCTCCCTCTGAATAACGGACGATCAGCGGGTCGAGGTCCACGGCTCTAGGCTGGATACGCATGGTGCGCGCCGACTCCTCGGTGCTGTTAATGACCATGGTCGTATCTCCGTACCCTACCTTGCTAACCGTCAGATAAATGGGAAAGGCACGCTCCTTAATGCGCAGCCTGAAACCGCCGTCATTTTCTGAAAGTGTCGACACAAGCAATTGCCGTGAATACACACTCGCATAATCGACCGGCTTCCCGGTTTCATCATCGAGAATGAGGCCGCTGATATGAAATGACTTTTCCCTGACCGCCGGCAGGATGATCAGGTAATCGCCCTTTTCTTTATACTGAAATCTATTGTTAAAAAGCTGGTCGAGTACCTGCCGCACCGGCTGCCGGGTAGCATTTAATGTAACCAGGCTGTCGCCCGCGATCAGATTGCTGTTGTAAGAAAAATAGAATTTGCCCTGCTCGCTCATGGATTTCAAAACAGCAGAAACCGGCTGCCCCTTTACGGAGATATCAACCGGTTTATTCAAAATCTGCTGTGCAGAACTCCCGCACGGGATCATTACCAAAATCACAGACAGCCTTAATACAGTACGGAATATAGAATTCTGATTCATCCCGAAAGATAAGGCTATTTCAAAATGATCTGGTCGCCGCGGTGTTCAACTTTGAGTGAAAGGGTTTCGCTCACCACGCCCAAAATGCTTTCAAGGGAGTTCTGGTCGAAAGTGGTGTTGATGGGCAGGTCCCTCAACCGCTCGCTACCGATCACAATATCAGCTTCATAGGCTTCATTCAGGATTTCAACCAGTCGCCAAAGCGGGGTACCGTCGCAAAACAGCCTGCGGGTACGGTAATAATTATGAAACTGGTCCGCGGTGACGCTCTTCTGCATTTGCGCGCTTGCCTTTACTATGGTAGCCTCTTCCTTCGGGGTAATGCGTACTCGTTGCGTGTCCCTGGAAACCTCCACAATACCCGTTTCCACAATTACCTCCGTTTTCTCTGCATTGTCTTTTACATTAAATGAGGTTCCCACCACTTTCACGGTCACGTCGTTCACCGAGATGAGGAACGGTTTCGATTTATCGGGTTTTACGTCAAAAAATGCTTCTCCCGTTAGCTGCACCTCGCGTGTTTTCCCTTCGAAATCCTTGGGATAACTGATGCTCGATTTCCGGTTAAGGGTCACGACCGAGCCATCCGGCAAAGTGTCGGTAAGTGTTTCCATACCTGACTTGACCGTCAGCATTTCACGAGACGAACTGCGTGTTGAGAAAAGGTAGCTCAGCCAGCCAACGCCGGCTGTCATGAGCACCATAGCCACCATCCGAAGGATCCGGAATACTGGCCTGGGGTACATGGGTAGCACCTCGGTCTCCGGTTCTTTCGCCCTCGTTCGTGTTTTAAAGCGTTCCCAGGCGGCATCTTCATCCACGGTACTCATGCGGGCCAGGCGCTTGCTTTCGTTCCAGATCAGTTCGAAATGTTCGAAATATCGCTGGTTATCATCATCGTCGAGCAGCCATTGCTTAATCTCGATCTGCTCTGCCACGCTGGCTTCGTCGAGCATCGACTTCACCAGTAATTCATCTATGTTCGGGTTGTGTTCTGTTTTCATGACTGATCAGCTGAGGAAAAAAAGTAAAAAGGAAGCCGGAAGGAAATCGGCCAGTTTGACCCGCAGAAGCCGCAATGCCTTTCCCATCTGGTTTTCGACCGTTTTGACGGGCAGTTGCAGGCGATCCGCAATTTCCTGGTATTTCAATTCTTCGAACCGGCTCATCTGGAAAATCGTCCGGCATTTTTCGGGCAGCTCCCGCAATGCAATGTCCAGGCGCGTTTCGAGCTCCGACAGTTCGAGGGCCTGGGAAGCGCTGACACTCTGTTGCTCCTGCTGCAATGTGTAATCGCGGTGAGCATCCCGTACTTTCAGGTGTTTGAGATAATTCAGGCTCTCATGGTACACCGACCGGTACAGATATCCGCTGACCGATTCGCGGATATCAATGTGGTCGGTCTTCTCCCACAGCCTGCAAAACACATTCTGGACCATTTCTTCGGCCATGATATCGTCCTTCAAAATAGTGCAGGCATAGGCGTGCAATCCTCTGAAATGTTTCTTGAAAACTCTCTCAAACTCCGACTCTCTGTCCCTGCTCAAAACCGTTACGTGGTCATCCGCTAAGGCTGCATTCATTGCACCGACTGGTTTATGTAAAAAAATAAGCGCCCGACTCGGGTTGTACGATATATTGACAACCGGTCGGGCGCTTACCCTAAATTTCGCCGAAAAATATTCGGCGTTATGTTTTCAACTTCTTACTTTTTCTTTACTGCCTTAGTAGTATCGGCCTTGTTGGTTTTGTAGCGCTTATCAGGCGTACCGTCCTTTTTGAGGTGTTTATTTTCTTTGTAACGTTTGTCAGGCGTACCGTCCTTTTTCAGTTTCGCTTCCGTTTTCTGCTTTTCTGCCGTAGTCTGTGCAAAAATCGGTGTCGCTACCGCCATCAGGGCCAGCAACATCCATGCTTTCAGGTTTTTCATAGTTGACAGTATTTATTGTGAGTGATAGTTTAAAGTGGGGCTAAATTACAATTCCTCAGGGAAATGCAAGCGGGGCAAGGCTTGGAAGAAGTAAGTTTAATGAGGATTTAATGCTACTACAAGCTGTTACTTTTTGCAGCGCTTGTCGTAAAAGAAGAATGTACCAACCAAACATTCTTCCAAATGAAAAATCAAAGACTAATTGTAGACGATCAGGAGATTGGTGTACTGAAACAAGAACAGGGTGAGTTTATCTCGCTAACGGACATCGCGCGGCAAAGAAACGCGGCGACAGGGCTTGTGATTTCACACTGGTTGAGAACCAGGTTCACAGTTGAGTTTATCGGGCTGTGGGAACAGCTCTACAATCCGAATTTTAATGTTACCGAATTCGGTAACATTAAAAATGAAACGGGGAGTAGCAGCTACGTGCTGACGGTCAAACAGTGGATTCAAAAAACCAACTCAATTGGTCTAATCTCCAAACCGGGACGATACAACGGAGGAACATTTGCGCACAAGGACATCGCCTTCGAATTCGCTTCCTGGATTTCTCCGTCTTTCAAGCTCTATTTAATCAAAGAATTTCAAAGATTAAAAGATGAAGAAAACAACCGCCTGGAACTCGACTGGGACTTACGGCGCAGCCTGGCGAAGATCAATTACACCATTCAAACAGACGCCATCAAGGAAAATCTGATCCCGAAAGAGCTCGATCCGGTCATGATGGGCAAGATTTATGCCGAGGAGGCCGACATTCTGAACCTCGCGCTTTTTGGTATGACCGCCCGTGAATGGTCATCATTGAACAAAGGCGGTAACCTCCGCGATTCTGCAACGCTGGAACAGCTCGTGGTACTTTCGAACCTGGAAAGCATCAATGCAATGCTGATAGGCCAGGGCAGGCCTGCGGCGGAACGGGCGATTGAACTAAACAGGATTGCGATTATTCAAATGAAGTCACTTGTTACCAACCAATCACTACAAAAAGCTCCTCTTCCATTAAATCAATCAAAGTGATAACTATTACCTTTGCATAAATGAAATTTATAAAAATCATTAACAAACAATGAACATCCAGCAACTGGAATATATCGTCGCTGTCGACAATCACCGTCATTTCATTCAGGCTGCGGAGCATTGCAATGTAACGCAGCCTACGCTATCGATGATGATCCGCAAATTGGAGGAGGAACTGTCGGTCAAGATTTTTGACAGGACAAAACAGCCGATTGTCCCAACCAGCGTCGGGCGTGAGATCATCGATCAGGCGAGGGTAATTTTGCGGGAAACGTCGAGGATCAATGAAATCGCCAAGCATTTCAATGGTGACCTCTCCGGAGAGCTGCACGTGGGCGTGATACCGACCATCGCCCCTTACCTGCTTCCGCATTTCGTGAACCCGTTCATCTCCAATTTCCCGGATATTAAACTCCACGTCTCCGAAATGATCACCGACCGGATCATTACCGAACTGAAAATGGGCAATCTCGACGTCGGAATTATTGCATCCGTCTCCGAAGAAAACAGTTTGCAGGAAATCCCATTGTACAAGGAGCGCTTTTACGCCTACGTTTCCGAGAAAACAGACTTGTATTCCAAGCAATATATCCTCCCAACCGACATTGAACCCAATGAGCTCTGGCTGCTCGAAGAAGGCCATTGTTTCCGCACCCAGATACAGCGCCTGTGCGAGCTAAGCCGCAGTAGCCAGTTCGGCAGCAGTTTCAGCTACCGCTCGGGCAGCATTGAAACACTCATCCGGATGGTAGAGCGCAACGGCGGCATCACCATCCTGCCCGAAATGGCCGTTATGGAGCTGTCCGAAGAACGTCAGAAACACATCCGTCACTTCCGCTTTCCCGAGCCAGCGCGCGAGGTATGCCTGGTCGTCAACCGCGAGCAAATGAAAGCCCGACTGATCGGTGCATTGCAGGAGGGAATTATGACGCATTTACCGGAAGAAATATTGAATAAGGATCTGGAAGTCAGAGTCTTGTAACTAAAATGAGATCTTATTGTAAAAAGCCTCCCCAGATAAACCCTTCGAATAATTTGACGGGATGTCTGCCGATCACATATGATTGCTGGATACCGAGATTTGCAGCCAGCGACTTCGTATTCTTCAAATCGGCCTCTGTCGCCGTTTCCTTTACTTCAAAACATTGCTTCTGACTGAGAATGAAATCGATCTCCCGCCCGGTTTTGAGCTGATAGTAAGCGACTTCGCCGCGATGCATTAACTGATTAAAAACTGCATTCTCAAATTTTGAACCGCTGCTGAGCTCCCCAGCAAGCGATGCGATACCATTATCCAGGAAATAAATCTTTTTTGCTTTGACTATTTCACGGTCCGGGCTATTCGCAATCACTGGGATTGTTCTAATCAAATAGCTCTTTTCCAGAAGATCCAGATAATTCTCCACCGTTTGGCGCGCCATTCCCGTCAAACTTGTGAGCTTTGAAATATCCAGCTTAGTGCCAATGCGTACTGACAGCAGTTTGATAAGCTTATACAGATTCGTTGGATTGCGGATATCAGAAAGCAATGTCAGATCAAAGTTGATATATGAACTGAGGATATCACTGATCAAATCACGCTTATCCTCCGCTGAATCTGCTAAAACCACCTCCGGGAAGCCGCCGAAATCAATGAATTCATCATAGTAGCCTTTCAAACGCTCATATTCAGAAGTGACAAATTTGCCCGCCTTTTGAACATCAGGCTTACCTGCTTGTACTCCTTTGAATGCCAGTAATTCTCCAAAAGTCAGTGGGTATATTTCAAAGATTTTCTTACGCCCGGCCAATGACTCGGAAAACTGGTTCTTCATATAATACGCGCTCGAACCGGTTACTATAAACTTGATATCGTAGCTGTCGTACAGATATTTGAGAACACTTGGTAAATTCGGTACCAGCTGAATTTCATCAATGCATATCAGCACTTTCTTGGAAAAATCCGTCCCTTGACGGCTAAGCGCCTGGACAATGATTTCATAGTTCGGTTCGGAAAAAAGGGCACGCACATCGATCCGCTCCAAATCGAAATAGTGCTTCTGGGGAATGTCACATTGTGCCATCAATTGCTTCAAGAGCGTAGTCTTCCCCGTCCGTCGCATTCCGGTGAGAACAGTGATCTGCTTTTTGGTTGAATGCGCGAGAAGTGAGGAGTAAACGTAGCGTGTGACGAACATAGCTTTACTATTTTCAAAGTATACCACAAATATAGTTATACTATTTTATAAGTACACTCTCAAAATAGTATAACTATATTATAAATACACATTAAGAATAGTTAACCTATCTTGCTAGCCCGCCCTTTCAAATATTCCTCCATCTGTCCGAGGTTCAGTGCATTAAAGGTCTTATCCTTCGTCAGACCGCCTTTTCTTGCATTTGCTACGCCATAATGCATGTCCAGATAGCCTTCCATAGCGTGCGCGTCGGGATTGATGCTAAGCATTACGCCTTTTTCCATGCAATAGGAAATCCATCGCCAGTCGAGATCCAGACGCCAGGGGGAGGCATTGATTTCAATCACCACTCCGTTGGCTGCACAAGCGTCGATGATCACCTGGTGATCGATTGGGTAACCCTCGCGGGAAAGGAGCAGGCGCCCGGTTGGGTGGCCTAAAATAGTAGTATACGGGTTTTCGATGGCCTTTAACAGGCGAGCAGTTGCCTTTTCAAGTGTCATCGAAAGGTTGCTGTGCACGGAGGCAACAATATAATCGAATGAAGCAAGCACATCCACCGGGTAATCCAGCGAGCCATCGCCGAGAATGTCCGACTCGATGCCTTTCAATATTTTGAATGGTTTAGCGGGGTTTTCGGCGGCGAAACGTGCATTCAGCCTCGCTATTTCTTCGTGCTGGCGTTCGACGTCTTCCACTTTCAATCCCTGCGCGTAAGTGGCTGTCTGGGAGTGGTCGGCAATGCCGAGGTATTCGAAACCCATTTCACGGCAATAGAGCGCCATTTGTTCGAGGGTATGCTGACCGTCGGAGTACGTACTGTGGTTATGCAAAATACCTTTCAGGTCGTCCCAGGTCACCAACTGATCGGGCGTCCGGGTTTCCGCCCACGCGAGCTCCCCTGCCCCTTCGCGCATTTCGGGCACAATATAAGGCAGCCCGGCCTTTTCGTAAATGGCCTGTTCCGAATCCGCGGTTTCATAATAGGCGTGTCGCCAGATCGTGTTGCCGGAAGCGCCTGCCAGTCCGAGGTGATTCTCCCCGGCAGTTTCGAGGAAAAGCTCGTTCACTAACCGTTCAGGTTTCACCGCCACGATTTCGATCGCCACGGCAACATCCTGGATATTACCACGCCACACAAAGGGCGAGGACTTCTTCTCATCCTGTACGAGCAGCCCGATGGAGCCGATCGTATTTTGAAGCAGTGCCGGAGAATCGGTTCCGACCAGGATACGGATCGTCTCCACCACTTCTGATTTTCGTCGGACCTCACCTGCCGCTTCGACCTGATCAAATGTCTTCTTCAATTCATTGATAATCGAGTTCGCCGCAGCCTCGGCTTTATCCATACGCAGTTTCCCTGCCTGGTCTTTCAGGAACGCCAGCGAATCTAGGATCTTTTGCTGCGTATTGGCCCCGAAACCTTTCACTTTGGCCACCGTGCCATTCAAACACGCCAGTTCCAGCTCGTGGAGGTTATCAATACCCAGCTCCTGCCATAAAACGGCGATCTTCTTGGGCCCTATGCCTTTGATATTGAACATTTCCATCACCCCCAGCGGCGTGTTGGCAATCAACTCTTCCAGCTCGGGGAACGTGCCGGTCTTCGCTATTTGCGCGATTTTGGTAGCCGTACTTTTCCCAACCCCCTGCAATTTGGTGAGCTCCTGCTCGGTCATAAATTGCAATTCACTTTCCTTGTATTTATCCAGGTAAAAAGCCGCTACGGAATATCCTTTGATTTTGAAAGGATCGGCGTTGTGTAGTTCCAGCAGTTTGGCGGTTAATTCGAGGACTTCTACGATTTCAGAATTACTCATGGGGATCGGGATTGATGAATTCATTGCGAATTACGAAGTATGGATCAGCATTTGCAAGCATACGCCCCCTAGCGCACGCCTTCGCAGAGTAAATATTCCATAAAAAAATATTTATAGTGATAATTAACCCGAACCGAATAGCCGACGCCGGCCTGATGAAAGTATATCCAACAACCATTTCAAAACTCTGACCATATTTTAGACCAATGAATGTAGATCAATTGAAAAGCTACCGCGAGGAAATCCGCCAGCATTTGACCAATGAATTACTTCCTTTTTGGGAAAACCGCGCTGTGGACAAGGAAAACGGCGGTTTCATTACCCATTTCGACAATGCAGGCAACGATTCGGGTGAAGATGAGAAGTCGTTGATCGCGCAAACGCGCACGGTTTATACCTTTTCCTCGGCCCACCGCGCAGGTTACGGGGAGGGCCGCTACGCCGAAATCGCGCGCCACGGGGTGGATTTCCTGATCAACAAAATGTGGGACAACGAATATGGCGGCTTTTACTGGCTGATGGACCGAAGAGGCAATGTCAAAATTGACGAAAAGATCGTCTACGGACACAGCTTCGCGATTTACAGTCTGGCGGAATATACCCTGGCCACAGGCGACCCCCGTGGCCTCGAATATGCTGAAAAGGTTTTCGATTTATTACAAAAACATGGTGCAGACACCTACTATGGCGGTTATTTCGAAATGTTCCACCGCAACTGGGACCTCAAAGGCCCCGGCGCTGCGGGAGGCGACCGAAAGACGCTCGATGCCCATATGCACCTGATGGAGGCGTTCACCACGTTATATGAAGCCTCAGGAAAACAAGTTCACCGACGCAAACTCGTTGAAATCATTCGTTTGCTCATCAATAAGATCATGCACCCGCAATATAAGACGGGCATTCCGCAGTTCTGGGAAGACTGGACCGTGGCGCCGCAGATCAAATTCGATATTATCTGGGGTTGGGACCGCTTCACTGAGGACGGTGTGAAGAGCGCTGCCGAGGACAATACCAGTTACGGCCATAATGTAGAGTTTGCATGGCTGCTCATGCATGCGCTAGATATTGCAGGCATTCCTTATGACGAATACCACGACCAATTAAGAGCCTCTTTTGATCATGCCGTCGAATATGGCATCGACTGGGAGTTCGGGGGCGTGTACGTGGAAGGCTCGCATGCAGGCGAGGTGTACGACCGCGAGAAAGAATTCTGGCAGCAAGCCGAGGTCATTATCGGGATGCTCGATGCTTACCGGGTTTACGGCGATGAAAAGTATTTGAAAGCTTATGATGCCACCCATCGGTTTGTTTTTGATAAAATGATTCACCATTCGGTTGGCGAATGGCTGCCGCTGCTTACACGCCAGGGCGAGCCGATCTGGAAGCATATGAGCCATTCGTGGAAGGTAAACTACCATTCGGTGCGCTCGATGGTACAGGGCATCGTCCGCTTGAACAAGCTGATTGGAAGTAATTAGCCACGTTTTTGGGACGTTCCGTGTAAATTTTTGCTCAGTGATTAGTGCCCAATGCGGTCCGGAAGACGGTTTTCACATTGGAATGGTTCTTTCAAATGATGATGTACAAAGCGCTTGAAAAGGCGCCATTATCAAACCAAAAACCACACAATCATGAGCTCATTCACACAACAAGTAAAAGGTAACTGGAACGAACTCAAAGGAAAGTTCAAGCAACAATACGCTGACTTGACCGACGACGACCTGCTTTATGAAGAAGGAAAAGAAGATGAACTTCTTGGAAAGATTCAGAAGAAGATCGGCAAAACCAGAGAAGAAGTGGAACGTGAAGTGGACAGCTGGTCGCGCTAGATCCTGAAACAGGTCGATATAAGCCCCGAAATCATTGGTTTCGGGGCTTTTTTGTAGTAGCCTGCCGGCAAGCTACGCTTTTAACAGTATATTTCCCGCATTGAATCCTAAATCCGTTTTCTGAAATGAATCCAAATGAAATACCCGTCGGCATTGTTGGTCTTGGCTTAATGGGGTGCAGCATTGTGACCTGCCTGCTGATCGCCGGCCACCCGGTGGCAGCCGTGGCCCCAATTCCTGCTGACCTCGATCATGCCGAACGCCGAATCCGCGAACATTTGCAAAATGCCTGGCAAAACGGGATTATCGACAACGAGCCGGAGTATTATTTGCGAAAACTGATCATTACCGAAGACTATTCAGTACTCTATCCGTGCAAGCTCGTTAATGAATGCACGATCGAAAACGTCGACATAAAAAATGCGGTGTATCAAAAGATCGAGAAAGAGATTGCGCCAGACGCGCTGCTGACCAGCAACACCTCGGCCATTCCGATCAGTCAGCTTCAAAAGCTGACGCTGCACCCGTCGCGGTTCCTGGGCCTGCACTGGACTGAGCCCGCGCACACGACCCGCTTCCTGGAGATCATTTGCGGCGACGATACCGACATTCAAAACGGTGAATACCTCTACGAGCTTTCACATTTATGGGGCAAGGAGCCTATTCTGGTCCGAAAGGATATTGCCGGTTTCATCACTAACCGCCTCATGTACGCCATGTACCGCGAGGCGATCAGCCTTGTCGAGAATGGTTACGCCACTATTGAGGACGTCGACCGCTCCTGCCGCAATAACGCCGGGTATTTTATGACGCTCGTCGGGGTGTTCCGCTGGATGGACCTGACCGGCGTGCCGGCTTATCATACAGTCATGAAAAACCTGCTCCCCACGCTAAACAACAGTACCGAAGTACCGGAGCTGATCGACAAAGTCGTGCGCGAGGGCGGCAAAGGCGTGCTCAACTCACATGGTTTTTATGAATACGAACCCGGTGAGGCGGAGGTTTGGGAAGAGACCTTCAAGGAATTTACTTATGATATTCGTGAGCTGGCGTTGAAATATCCCGCGGATATTGTGAAGCGGCGGTTGGCCGAGAAGCGGCAAGTTGAGAGTAGTGGGGATGAAGAGACCTAGTTTTATTTGGGAGGAAATTTTTTGTAAATATCTCCTCTCGACTGAATAGTCATGATTGTTACAATCTTGATAAACCCATTTCCATATTTCAAACCAATGCGATACCCTCCAATTCTGATCCTGTAATATACTCTATTTCCCTTACCCTGTATTACCGAACAGTCGGGAACATGCGTAATGTCAGTTGCTCGAACAATGCTTTCTAATACATTATCTACCTGTTTCTGAACAAAGACAGGACAGCGCTTCAATTCTCTCAAAAAAGATTTTTCTAAAATCAGCTCCATCCCATTTCTTTACGGAACTGCTCGTAGGTAATGGTGTCACCCTTATCTCTTTGCTTGATTATTTCCAGTAAAAACAAATCTTCGAGCTCCTGATTTTCAATAACGGTCAGAACCCGCTCCATTTCTTCAAGCGACCAGTTACCGCGTTTCTTCTTTTGCGAAAAATTGGAAGCAGGAATCCCCACTTTATCCGCAATGTAAGCATTCCGGTATCCAGACTTATCAATCAGCAATCCGAGATTTTGCCTTAGCTCCTTATAGTCTTCTATGATTCCCAGCATATCATTATGCGATTTTCTGCAAATAAAATTAGCAAAATAACACAGAAAAAACAACCAGCACACTAATCCGCCCTCCCGTCCTTCAAAAACACCGTCGTCCCAGAAATCCCATCGGTATCCTTCAAATAGAAGAAAGCATACTTATACCCTTCTTTTGGAACCGGCTGGACGATCGTCTGTGTATCTTCATTGATCGTGGATGGGACATAGCTCCATACGCGGTGCTCGTTGTCGGAAGTCACATCATTGGTATAGTAAAACTCGGCAGAAGCTACCTGCTTACCCGAGGTAGGTTTTAGGATAACCGTTAGCTGATTTTTATCCAAACTAATGGTACTCGCCGTCACAAACGGGCGAGGATTACCATTTAATGCACCATCGAAAAAAGTACGTATCTCAGCAGGTGCCCAACCGTCCTTATGGCTATGGGGCATATCAGGAATAATGCATACTTGTTTGTTTTTACTTAACTGATAGGTCTTAATATAGGGGCCAACATTATAGTGCTTATCCTTATTTCCATTGATGAAAAACATAGACGGCTTTGAATAAGACAGGTAAGCCGACGGGTCAAAGAACTTCATCCAACCTGCTTTCGCCCCAGGCGACAATGCGTTCAGATTTTGTTTGAAAACGTCCGATTCATCGTAAAAACCACAGCCGTAAACCGGCGCGGCGGCGATGAAGCGGCTATCCAGACTCGCCACGAGGCAGGTAAGATAACCTCCCCAGCTAATGCCGGTCACGCCCGTGCGGAGCGGATCGATCTCGGGAAAGCTCAACAGCAGTGAATGCGCCAGAATAGAGCTCGCCACCGCGTGGTAGGTCCACACATTTTTCAAATTGCCTTTTTCGATCTTCTGAAACTTGTTTTCATTCGACTGCTCCGGCCCGGGTTGCTCTATCTTCTTACCATCAGCGCCATTACCCGACAGATCCATCGCAATCACTGCATAACCTTCGTTCGCCCATTTCTCCACCCATTCGCGGAATGCTTTCCCGCCTCCGCCATGGATGAGCACCAGGCCTGGGAACTTCTGGTTGGTCGCGGGGCGACCGGCGACAATATCCGGATTGGAATAGTAGGCAAACACCTCCGTCGGCTTGCCTTCGAAATCAACGCTTTTGTACAATAGCGATCGCACGGTGCTGGTGTCATCGAGCCAGCGCGACTGCGGCGCGGCGCTGAGCTCATTCAAGTCCCACAGCAGGGTATCGACTTTGATATGCCTGGCGTCGATCAGCCACGGTTGTTTGAACTGTGCATGGGCGCCGACCGCCAGCAATAGCAGTAGGGCAATGATTTTTTTCACCGTGTTCATGGTTATTTTTAACACTAGAAACATTTTGATAAAAAAAGACCAGAAAACCGATCATTTTAGCACAAATGATGGTTGTTCTAGAAAGTCTTGACTAGTTTTGAAATACCCTTTGGCAGCTGTTCCTAACCCGAAAAAGGTATTTTTCAGTAAATCTATTCCCATGAACGACTTCATAGCCGCCAGATCCCAAATGGCCCTTTCCCTGGGCTTCCACATCATATTTTCCTGTATCGGAATGGTCATGCCGTTCTTCATGGCCGTGGCCCATTATTACTATCTCAAAACCGGCCAGACCATCTACAAAAACGTCACCAAGGCTTGGAGTAAAGGGGTTGCCATTTTCTTCGCAACCGGCGCGGTTTCGGGTACGGTGCTTTCTTTTGAGCTTGGGCTTTTATGGCCGGAGTTTATGAAACACGCCGGGCCTATTTTCGGAATGCCGTTTTCCCTGGAAGGAACGGCATTTTTTATTGAAGCGATCGCGCTGGGCTTTTTTCTTTATGGCTGGGACCGGTTCAATCCATGGTTCCATTGGTTCACCGGAGTGTTCGTGGGTGTAAGCGGACTGGCGTCTGGCATACTCGTGGTCGCGGCTAACGCGTGGATGAACAGCCCTGCGGGTTTTGAACTTTTAAATGGCCAATACCTTAACATAGACCCCATTGCGGCGATGTTCAATGAAGCCTGGTTCTCGCAGGCGTTGCACATGACGATCGCTGCATTCGCCGCAACCGGCTTCGCGGTGGCGGGGGTGCATGCGCTCATGATCCTGCGAGGGAACAATGTTCTTTTCCATACCAAATCCTTCACGATCGCGGCAGTATTCGGCTGTGCAGCGGCGCTCGTGCAGCCATTAAGCGGCGATATTTCCGCCAAGGACGTGGCGATCCGGCAACCTGCAAAGCTGGCAGCGATGGAAGCCCATTTTCATACCGAAAAATCGGCGTCATTGATTGTGGGAGGCATTCCCAATGAAGCAGAAAAAAAGGTCGATTTCGCCATAAAGCTGCCGGGTTTCCTGAGCTTCCTGGCGCACGGCGATTTCACGGCGGAAGTAACCGGCCTCGACCGCATTCCTAAGGAAAACCATCCGCCCGTTGCGGTAACACATTATGCATTTCAGGTTATGGTTGGAATGGGTATGGCCATGATGTTCGTTTCCATCCTCTACTTTACGGCATTATGGAAAAAGCGAAAGTGGTTGCAGGAGCGCTGGCTTTTGAAACTGTTCGCCATAGCGACTCCACTGGGTTTCATAGCCGTTGAAGCCGGCTGGACCGTAACCGAGGTAGGCCGCCAGCCGTGGATCATCTACGGCATCATGCGCACCGCCGATGCCGTTACCCCGATGCCCGGCATTGCCTATTCATTTTATCTTTTTACAGCCATTTATGTCTCGCTGGCAGCATTTGTAGTTTTCATGCTGTACCGGCAGATTAAGATGGTTGGGAGGTTGTACGATGTTGAATGAATTTTGAATGATTGAATGACTGAATGACTGAATGATTGAATGATTGAATGTAGTCATTGGGTCAGAAGCAGTCGTGAATTGTCAATATCAATAATAAATACAACACCCGACCATTCCTGACCACACTTGACAATACCTGATTTTTATCCAGTCATTCAAAATTCATTCACCCATTCACCCATTCAATCATTCAATCATTCAATCATTCAGTCATTAACAATGCTATACGTCGTCATCACATACCTCTGGGCGTCGATCCTGTTGTACCTGCTGCTGGGCGGGGCGGATTTTGGCGCGGGGATCATTGAGCTTTTTACTTCGCAGAAAAACAAGCAGGTTACACGCAAAACGTTGTATTCGGCCATCGGACCAATTTGGGAAGCGAACCACATGTGGCTGATCATCGCGATTGTGATCCTGTTCGTCGGCTTTCCGGTGATTTATTCGACCATGTCGGTGAACCTCCACATTCCGCTTACCGTCATGCTGATAGGCATTATCGCCCGGGGCACGGCGTTCACATTCCGGCATTATGATGCGGTGGTTGACGATATGCAGCATCTTTACAATACCATTTTTGCGATTTCCAGCTTCACCACACCGCTTTTTCTGGGGATCATTGCGGGCAGCGCGGTATCCGGACATATCGATCCTCAGGCCGGTTCTTTTGCCGATGCCTACATTTTTAGCTGGCTGCATTGGTTTGCGGTCACGGTCGGGCTGTTCACGGTATCGATTTGCGGTTTTCTGGCATCGGTTTACCTCATCGGCGAAACCGATGTCGAGCATGAGCGCCTGCGCTTTGCACATAAGGCACAGTTTTTCAATATCGCGGCAGTGGTCTGCGGGGCGCTGGTATTTATTGCCGCCTGGTTTGAACATATTCCACTGTTCGACTGGGTTTTCGGCAACTGGACAGGACGCATTGCCATCCTTTCAGCTACGCTCTCGCTGATCTGGATGTGGACTTTATTGTATCAGGGAAAAATTGGGCTGCTGCGGCCGCTGGCGGGTTTCCAGGTGACCATGATCCTCCTTACCACGACTTTCAGGCATTTTCCCAATATCGTTATTCTGAAAGGCGGCGGCTATTTGTCGCTCACTGAGCACGCCGGTCAGGAAAAGACGATCGAGGCGCTGGCATGGGCATTGTTACTGGGCAGCGTTCTGATCCTGCCGGCGCTTTTCTACCTGATTTACAGTTTTCAGAAAAAACCGGTCGGCTACGAAAGTCAGGCGCATTAAAATCCGCCTTCAAAAGCACACAAAATCGGGTTGGTTTAGGACTGCCGTTCCTTTCAATAACCGTTTGGTACCATACGGACATTGGAATAAGCTCGGTTGTACCCGTTATCATACTTTGTGAAAAAATCGCAGCCGGGTGAGCTGCATTCACAAGGTATTTTAACACCATACCCACTATGATAAAAGCGCTGATCATCGACGACGAGCCAAGGGCCCGCAATGTTTTGCACCAGCTTATCATCAGTTTTGTACCCGAAATCACCGAGGTACGGACTGCCGCATCCGTGGAAGAACCCAGGGGCGTACTGGAATTTTATCAGCCCGATCTGGTTTTTCTGGACGTGGAGATGCCTCACCAGAACGGGTTCGACTTTTTACAGCTTCCCAACAATCCCGACTTCGATGTCATCTTCATTACAGCCCATAATCAGTACGCCGTTCAGGCGATACGGTTCAGTGCGCTGGACTACCTCCTGAAACCCATTAGTCCTGAAGACCTGAAAGAGGCGGTGAAACGCCACACCACCAAGAACGAAAGTGCCCGGCAGCGTAAAATGCTGTTCGAGAACCTGGCCGCCAACATTGATAAACGGGACATGAAGGATTTCCGGCTGGCGGTACCTTCGAGCGAGGGCGTTTTCTTCTTTTTGGTACATGAAATTCTTCGCCTCGAAGCCGACCGGAATTACACGATCATCCATCTGATCAACAAACGGCCATTCATCGCGAGCAAAACACTGAAGCATTTCGAGGATATGCTGGCCAAGTTCCGTTTCATCCGAACCCATAAATCCCACCTGGTCAATCTCGACCATATTATCCGGATCAGCAACAACAACGAATTCATCATCCTCTCGGACGGCTCGCGCATCGAGGTATCACGCAGGAAAAAGGACGAGGTCCAACGGCAGCTGAACATCTGAAATCCAGCCTTTGCAAAACAATGTATGGGAATGTTTGTAGGGCAAAGAAGCATTTCCCCGTAAAAAAATATAATTCCTTTGCATTGTTTTGTTTTACTTTACAGCCGTTCCTGCATCTATTAATTTTTAACCTTTATGACCGATCGTAAGACGCGGCTGGCTGTCATCCTTATCACGTCACTGTTTTTTCTCTGGGGCTTCGCCCTCAACCTCAACCCGATCCTGATCCCGCATTTAAAAAAAGCCTGTCAGCTCAGCGACTTTCAATCCGCGCTGATCGACTCCGCTTCCTACATTGCCTACTTCCTGATCGCATTGCCTGCCGGGCTTTTTATGAAAAAGTATGGATACAAGGCGGGTATCGCCTTTGGATTGTTGCTTTTCGCCACCGGCTCGTTTCTCTTTTATCCGGCGTCCGAAATGCGGCATTTCGGGTTCTTTCTATTTGCATTGTTTGTGATCGCCAGCGGGTTGACCATGCTGGAAACAGCGGCCAATCCCTACATTACCGTACTCGGCGATCCCGATTCGGCTACGCAACGGCTCAATTTCGCACAGTCGTTTAATGGTCTCGCGGCATTTCTAGCACCATTAATGGGCGGGAAATTCATTCTCTCCGGTAAAACACTCAGTGAAGCCGAGCATCAGGCGATGTCCCCGGATCAGTTAAATGCCTATCTGAATGAAGAAGCCGCCTCCGTACAGATCCCATTTATATTGATCGGTCTGGTCGTGCTGTTCGTCGCGGTGATGATCTGGCGGACCTCGTTGCCTGAAATCAAGGAGGAGGAAGAAGTCATAGATCAAAAACCGGGCGGCTCGATCTGGGGCGAAAAAAACCTGATTCTGGGTACCACAGCGCAGTTCTTTTATGTGGGTGCGCAGGTGTGTATCAGCAGCTTCTTTATCCGTTTCGCCGATCATGTGGCTGGTATTGATGAAAAGACGGCTGCGTACCTGCTTTCCGGTGCGTTGCTTGCATTTATGATCGGCCGGTTTATCGGTACTTACCTGATGCGTTTCGTCGCACCTCCCCGCTTGCTGGCGATTTACAGCGTTGCCAATATCGTTCTGCTCGTTATGGCAGTACTTACCGACGGCATGTTCTCGGTTTACGCATTGGTAGGCGTCGAATTCTTCATGTCGATCATGTTCCCGACGATCTTCGCATTGAGTATCCGCGGATTGGGTGAAAAAACCAAAATCGGTTCATCACTCGTAATCATGTCGATAGTAGGCGGAGCGTTTTTCCCTGTAATTATGGGGCAAGTATCGGATATTTCGTCCATTCAAACAGCTTACATAGTCCCTGCGGTCTGTTTTCTCGTAGTACTATACTTCGCGATCCGTAACAGCTCGGTGAAGAGTGTGACGCTGAGTACCTCTCATTAACAGATAAGCTATCTTTTACGAGTCTTTATATTAATCATAATGGATTTAAAACTTCAAAATAAGGTGGTCATCGTGACCGGCGGTGCCAAAGGTATCGGTGAAGGCATTGTACAAGTGCTGGCATCCGAAGGAGCAATTCCCGTGATCGTAGGTAGAAATGCAGAGGATAACCAAAAGGTAGTCGATGCACTGGCGGCGGCAGGTAAAGAATCTCTTCAGGTAGCGGCCGAACTTACCCAGCCCGAGGCTTCCGAAAAAGCAGTTAACGCCGTTTTGGAAAAATATGGCCGTATCGACGGTCTGGTCAACAATGCAGGGGTAAATGACGGTGTAGGACTTGAAAACGGCTCCTACGGCGGTTTTATCGCCTCTTTACACAAAAACGTGGTGCATTATTATCTGATGGCACATTACGCATTACCGGCATTGAAAGCCTCCAAGGGCTCCATCGTAAACATCAGTTCCAAAACTGCCGATACCGGTCAGGGTGGAACGTCGGCATATGCAGCTTCCAACGGCGGCCGTAATGCACTGACCCGCGAATGGGCGGTAGAACTGCTCAAATATGGCATCCGTGTAAATTCGGTGATCGTTGCCGAATGCTGGACGCCGCTTTACGAGAAGTGGATCGAAACACTGCCCAATCCGCAGGAAAAACTGGCGGCGATTACTGCGAATATTCCATTGGAAAACCGCATGACAACCGCCGAGGAAATCGCCAACATGACCGTTTTCCTTCTTTCAGAAAGATCCAGCCACACGACCGGACAACTCATCTACGTCGACGGCGGCTATGTCCACCTCGATCGCGCCCTGGCCAATTCCTGATACCGATCCATGGAAATACTCGTTTGTACCACGCCCGGCTCGTTCTCCTACGAACAAGCCGAGGCACCGGTAGCCACACCGGGACACACCTTATTGAAAATCAAAAGAATAGGAATCTGCGGCACCGATTTGCATGCCTATGAGGGAACGCAGCCTTTCTTTCATTACCCAAGAATACTTGGCCATGAACTGGCGGGCGAGATCATCGAGACGGATGCGCCGGGTTTTGTGAAAGGCGAGGCTGTAACATTTGTTCCGTATTTCAACTGCGGCAAATGTGTTGCATGCCGAAATGGCCGTCCTAACTGCTGCGCCAGCCTGAAAGTGTCGGGCGTGCATATCGACGGCGGGATGGTGGAATACCTCTCCGTCCCCTCCTATTCGCTTGTGCACGGCGACGGCTTGAGCTTCGACGAACTCGCGCTTGTGGAGCCGCTCGCGATAGGCGCGCACGGCGTGCGCCGCGCTGATGTGCGTAAGGATGAGTTTGTGCTCGTGGTCGGTGCAGGCCCGATTGGCTTGGGAACCATGGAATTTGCCCGCATTGCCGGTGGAAAGGTGATTGCCCTGGATATTAACGATCAGCGCCTGGCATTCTGCCGTGACCGCGTCGGCGTGGAGCATACTATCAATGGCCTTCATGAGGATGTCGCCGGACGGTTGGCCGAAATCACAAACGGTGATATGCCGACCGTCGTCATAGACGCGACCGGCAATTTACGCGCTATTAATACTGCGTTCGCTTATCTGGCTCATGGAGGGAAATATGTGCTGGTAGGTTTGCAAAAAGGTGAAATCGCATTCAGCCACCCTGAATTTCACAAACGTGAGGCCACATTAATGAGCAGCCGCAACGCCACCCGCACCGATTTTGAGCATGTGATCCATAGCATGAAAAACGGGTTGGTCGATCCGAAAACCTATATCACCCACCGCGTAACGTTCGGGCAGGTGAAGGATCAGTTCGAAAGCTGGCTCGATCCGGCTAACGGGGTGATTAAGGCGATGGTCGAGATGGGTTAGTTGGGGCAGGAATAGCCAGGGATGGTCAGAGGTAGTCAAGTGATGGTCAGGGGTAGTCAAGGATGGTCAGGGGTAGCCAAGGATGGTTAGGGGTTGTGGAATCGTTAGTTGGTTTTCTTGTAGTTCAGAATGGCCCAGCTGTTTAAAACAAGGGCCATTAATGATACTATTCCGACGTGCGGGAGAATATCGGCGAAGCTACTGCCTTTAAGTACGACCATCCGCATTACCTCGATCATGTAGCGCACCGGGTTAGCACGCGTGATCAGCTTGGCCCAGTCTGGCATACTGTCGATCGACGTGAACAGACCTCCCAGCAATATGAACAGCATCATGAAAAAGAACATGATGAACATGGCCTGCTGCTGGGTATCGCAAAATGTCGATACCAGCAGCCCGAAGCCCAAAACAGCCAGCAAATACACGGAAATGAATGCGTAAAGCGTAAGCAAACTGCCGACCGGTACGATCCCGTACACAAACCGTGCTACCAGGAGACCTATTGTGAAAACGATATTGGCCAGCACCCAGAAAGGGATCAGTTTACCCAATATAAAAATGTGCTTTTTGATCGGCGTCACGTTGATCTGCTCGATCGTCCCGATTTCCTTTTCCCGCACGATGTTCAGTGCGGACAAAAACCCGCCCACCATTGTGACCAGGATCGCCAGAATGCCCGGGACGATAAATACCTTGTAATTCAAAACCGGATTGAACCAGTTCGAGGCCACCACGTCGATCACAGGAAACTGGCTAAACCGCGGCGGTGTGACGAGCTGCATCCGGATGTCTGCATTGAAATCCCCGATTATAGTTCCTAAATAAGAGCCGCCCAGGCTCGCCTTGGTACCGTTAATCGCGTTGACGGCCACAAAAAGCTTTTCGTGATCTTCCCGGATCAGGTTTCTTTCAAAGTCATGCGGGATTTCGAGGATCAGATCAGCCTTATCGGATTCAATCAGGCCGAATGCCTCCTTAAATGACGCATTGTAACCCGTGAGCCGGAAGTAGCCGGATGCGACAATTTTAGCAATCAGTTTCCGGGAATAGGGCGATTTGTCATGATCGACGACCGATAAATTGATATTCCTCACCTCATAATCAGCTGCCAGCGGCATGATTATCAGCTGCACCAGCGGCATAACAAAGATCATTGCCACAATGGCCTTATCTCTGAAAATCTGCCTGAATTCTTTGCGTAACAAAAATCGTAATGTCCTCATTGCAAACGGATTTTAAAACTCTTCAAACTGACCAGCAGCAGAAATACGGTCATACCGGACAAAATCAGTGTTTCTTTCCAAAGCTCGGTTAATCCTAACCCTTTGATCATGATCGATTTGACGATAATGTAAAACCATTTGGAAGGCACAATATTGGAAATGACTTGCAATAGCACGGGCATGTTCTCGATCGGGAATAGAAATCCGCTGAACATCATCGTCGGCAACAGCATGCCCATCAGCGAGATAAGCATGGCGATCTGTTGAGAGGAAGTTTTGATGGATATGAAAATACCCAGCGCCAGACAGGTGACGATAAACAATGTGCTTTCCGCAAACAGCAGTGCCACGCTTCCCTTGACAGGCAAATCCAGCACAAAAACGCTCAGCAGCAATATCGCGGTCACATTCACGAGCGACAAAACGAGGTAAGGAAATGCCTTGGCAAATATCACCAGCACCGGCTTGAATGGCGACACGAGCAGGATTTCCATCGTACCGGTTTCCTTCTCCCGTACGATGGAAATGGCGGTCATCATCACCGAAACCAGCAGCAGCACCAGCGCCATCACGCCTGGTACGAAACCATGCGCGCCTTTGAGCTGCGGATTGTAGAGCATTCGCACCTCGGGTGTAATACGGTAGGGAATTTCCAGATTCTGATTGAGCTGGTTCTGGTAATCCATGATGATCGACGACAGGTAATTGGTGACCATATTCGCGGTATTGACGTCGCTGGCGTCGGTAATGATCTGGATCTGCGCCTTATTCTGGTGCAGTAAATCCTCGTTAAAATTGGCTGGAAATACTACCACAGCTTTGATCTTCCCCTTCTGAAACGTACTCAATATTTCGCTGTGGCTCAACGCAGCCTGCCGGATGTCGAAGTACCGGCTCGAACCGATCTTCGTCAGCAGTTCCTGCGAGGCATTGTCTCTGGCATAATCCACCACCAGGATTTCGGAATCCTTCACCTCGTTGGTCAATGCAAAGCCGAATATCAATATCTGCGCGATGGGCATCCCAAACAGGATCAGCAGCGTGCGGCGGTCGCGGAGCACGTGGTAAAATTCCTTTCTGACAAAGGCGAGAAACTGTTTCATGACTAGTCCCCTCTTTTTGCGCCGCGCGCGAGTTGGTAAAACACTTCGTCCATCGACCGCACATGAAAGCTGTTTTTCAGGTTTGCCGGCGTGTCGAGGACTTCCATTTTTCCATCCACCATGATCGATATACGATGGCAATACTCGGCCTCGTCCATGTAATGCGTGGTCACGAAAACGGTAATGCCGCTATCGGCGGCTTCGTAGATCATGTCCCAAAATTGCCGGCGGGTCACGGGGTCTACCCCGCCCGTAGGCTCGTCGAGAAACACAATTTTGGGATCATGCAACACAGCCACCGAGAAAGAAAGTTTCTGTTTCCAGCCGAGCGGAAGCGATCCTACCAGCTTGTTCGCTTCGCTTTTCAGCCCTAGCCTTTGAAGTAATTCTTCGGTTTTGGATTTGATACGCTCGTCGGAAAGACCGTAAATGCCCCCGAAAAACTCAATATTTTCCAGTACCGTCAGGTTTTCGTAAAGTGAGAACTTCTGGCTCATGTAGCCGATATTCTTCTTGATCTGCTCAGTCTGCGTGTACACATCATACCCCGCAATGGTCGCCTTGCCAGAACTGGGAGCAGAAAGGCCGCATAGCATGCGCATGGCAGTGGTTTTGCCGGCGCCATTTGCGCCGAGGAAGCCGAAAATCTCCCCCTTATGTACGTCGAATGTAATTTCGTTGGTGGCTATAAAGTCCCCGAACCGCTTGGTAAGCTTCTCGCAGACTATCACTTTATCGTCCTGCATCATGGCGGTTTTTAATGTAATAATTTGATAAATGAATCCTCGATTGTTACCTCGGCCTCTTTCACCTCCACGCCTGTAAGTCCGCGCTCTCGCAGGTATGCCTGCAATGGGCGCGTGTCCGTATCTGCGTCGCGTAGCACTGCATGTGCGTACTCGCCGAAAGCGTAACTGTTCAGAATGTCCGGATGCGCTTCAAGGGTTTTCAGTAATTGGTACATTTCGTTGGCCTTAATGGCCAGCAGCCGGTCGGGATAGTTATTTACGATATTCTTGGGCCTGTCGATAGACAGTATTTTACCACCCTGGATCAATGCAATGCGGTCACAAAGAGAGGCTTCGTCCATGTAGGGCGTCGAAACGAGGATCGTAATGTTCTGTTCTTTCAACCTCCTGAGCATTTCCCAAAACTCCTTTCGCGAAACGGGGTCGACACCCGTGGTAGGTTCGTCCAGAAATAATGTGGTGGGTTTGTGGATCAATGCACAACATAATGCCAGTTTCTGCTTCATCCCACCGGACAGCTTTCCCGCACGCCGGTTTTTAAAAGGCTCGATCTGTACGTAAATGTCTTTGATCAAATGGTAGTTTTCCTCAATCGTCGTACCGAAAACGGTAGCGAAGAAATGCAGGTTTTCTTCGATAGTCAGGTCCTGGTAGAGCGAAAATTTACCGGGCATATACCCCACCGTACTGCGTATTTGCCTGAAATCCTTCACGATGTCATACCCGTCTACACTACCCGAGCCGCCATCGGGCAGCAGGAGCGTGGTCAGCATCCTGAAAATGCTGGTCTTGCCGGCGCCGTCGGGCCCTATCAACCCGAAAAGCTCGCCCTTATTGACGGAAAACGACACATCATCTACCGCCACAGCTCTATCCGTGCCGTAAGTTTTGATCAGATTTTTGACAACAACCGCTTCCATTATTTCAGCGCGACTTCACCGTACATGCCTATTTTCAGATATCCGTCATTCTTTACCCGGATCTTCACCGCGTAAACCAGGTTCGCGCGTTCGTCCTTTGTCTGAATGGTCTTGGGGGTAAATTCCGCCTTGCTGCTGATCCACTCGATCGTCCCGGGCAGCTCACGGTACTGGCCGCCGGCACTGTCCACGAGCACTTTTACCTGCTGATTGAGCTTAATGCCCGTCAGTTGGTCTCCCGTCAGATAGGCGCGCAGAATAATTGTGGAGAGATCCGCGATTTTGTACAGAGGCTTCCCTGCCGCGGCGACTTCATTTGCCTCCGCGTATTTTGTCAGCACGGTACCATTCACTTCGTTGACAATCCTCGTTTTGGCAAGCTGATCGTTAATCTGCTCGATCTGGGCAACCAGCGGCTGCACATCCGCCCGCAAGCCGGAAGTTTGCGTTTTCAAAACCGACGTTTGCGCGGCGTCCTGCTTACGGATTACGTCCAGCTGCTTTTGCAATTCTTCAACTTGCGCATTGATATCGTCGAGTTGCTTAGGTGTAGCCGCATCGGCTTTGAGCAAGTTCTGAACACGTTTCTGCTCGTGGAGCAGATTATCAAGCCGCACCTGCGACACGGCGATCTGCTGTTTGTAAACATTTGTCTGCGCCGCAATGTCGGGCAGGCGGCTGCCGGTAGCCCTGATTTGCGCTTCGAGTTGCATTTTGCGCAGCGACAATTGTAAACTATCAATATATCCCACGGTCTGCCCGGCTTTTAGCTGCTGGCCTTCTTCCAGGTCCAGCGCCATAATGCGGCCCGTTGCCTCGGCGGATACAATCGTTTCCACAGCCTCGAATGTCCCCGAAGCATCGTAGAGATTCTCTTTTCCATTACAGGCCGCTATCGCCGCAGCCAATATGATCAGATAAGAATATGTTTTCATGTGTTTGTATTTAAAGGCTTATTCAAAATGGGTACCCAGCGTGTTATCGAGGCTATACTGCGACATCAGCAGCTGAATACCGTGCAGGATCTTACTCAGCCGCGCCTGATCTTCGGCATTCACTTCACGCAGGAAGTCGTTGGTGTTAATCACGCCGTTTTCGAGTTGGGCCGCGGCTGTGGTCTTAATGCTTTCGCGGAGCGTGATAATCTCATCGTCCGTCCTCAGCAACTGGCTGAAACGATCGAGTTCCGCGTTTTGCTGTTTGGCTACCAGATTGGTATTGAAAAGAAATGTCTCCTTTTGAAGCTGAATGGCATCCCGGTTGCTGCGGATCAGCTCCCGGTCCTTCTTAATGGTATATAATCCGGAAAGTGACCAGTTCAGCCGCAGTCCGGTAATGTAATACGGATTGAAGCCATTGCTAAGAATATTCAATGCGGGCCGGCCGTAACCTCCCTGGAAGAAAAAATTGAGTTTCGGGCGGTTGCGAACGTCCAGCAGTTGTGATTGCACATCCAGGCTACGGTTTTGGGCGTCATAAAGTTTGAGTTCCGGCCGGTTAATATCGCCTCCCGCCACCAGGCCCGCAGGCTTTTCCAGCACTGCTGAATCGCCCAATGACTGGCCTGTCAGCATTCCCAACATTTCCAGGTATGCTTTCCGGCTCGCATTCAGATCAATGGCACGCTGGTCGGCTTTCAGTAATTCCGCTTTCAGAGTATTCGCATTGCTTTTGAATGCGGTCCCGTTGTCGATGAGCGCCTGCACTTTACGAATCCCCAGGTTGATATCCTTTTTCAGCAAATCATTTTGTTTCAGCTGCTCGTCGAGCATTAATACACCGAAAAACAATTGGTTCACCCGCTCGTTGAGCTTGTATAATTCCACTTCCAGCTTTTGGGATTCCACCAGCGCGTTCGCCTCATGCGAGCGTACCTGTGTACGGACGTTGCCTCCGTCGTAAACCGCCTGGTTTAACTCGCCGTAAACCTTGTACTGATCTTTGCTAATGCTTGGAAACTCTACACCAGGGATCGAAACGGGCAGTTTAAATTCCGTCACCGCCGACTGGTATGTGGCCTGCCCCTGGACCATAAGCTGCGGCAAATAGCCCTTTGCGGCATTGCTCACCGAGTAATCCCGGGCCTTTTCGATCAGCCCCTGCTGCCTGATCATCGGGTAGTTTTTCCGGGCGAGCCGGTAAGCTTCCCGGATCGTCAGTGGCCCGTCCTGCGCTCTTAGGCACGTGGTTATCAGCGCAAAAACACTGATCACCAATGGCATTCTGAATCCATTAATCATTTTATTTATTCGATTTATTTAATCATTTGATTAATTTCTATTCAAAAAAATAGGGCGGTTAACCCTGATCCAACATCAGTTTCATCCACGCCGGAACCAGCTTTTTACGCTGCTCCATCAGTTGCCGGTACATGTCTTCATTGCCCAGGATCGGTTGCAACACCGGCTTTGCGACAAACGGAAACAAGTTCATTCCCAGCAGGTTCATCAGAAAATGAAATGGGTTAATATCACTTCTGCGCTCTACGAGCTGCTTGATGAAAACCGATTCCGTGAGATGCTTCCGGGCCTGAAACCGGTTTGAAAGCTGCTCGGGATTGTTGCGGATTTCACTCAGCACGAAAATCGGCAGATCGGGATGTTCCAGAAGCATATTAATGTAGCTCTCCGTGATCTTTTCCAGTTTCTCTTCTAATGTCGTCGACTCGTCATTGAGAACCGGCCCCAATACGCCGAACAACTTGTCGATCCGCTCGGCCATCACAATTTGAAAAAGCTTTTCCTTACTGCGGAAATAGTAGTTCAGCAGCGCCAGGTTAATACCCGCTTCTTCGGCAATATCTCTCGTACGTGCATTGCCATATCCCTTTTTGGTGAACACAAGGCTCGCCGCCTCCTTGATCTTCTCTTCCGTGCTCAGGTCCAACTCCGCTTTTTTTGCTTTCGCCATCAGTCAATTTCCGTTTGATGCTTCAAAGGTAACGTTATCTTCGATTTAACCAAAATATTTAATCAAATGATTAAATATTTTGGTTAATACTCTTTTCATTAACTTTTACGAGAAAATACGGCAACTCAAAATAGCTCTATGATCCGTAAATCTATCATGCACTCATGACTTCATCATCTTTTAAAAAATGGCTTCCCGGAATACTCTTCCTATCGGCCCAGGTCACTAACACACTGTATGAACTTACCCAGGACACCCGGACAATCTCCTGGGCGCCGCATACTACGCAGGTCTTCTACCGCATTGACGCTTTCCAGAATGGCGTTACCTGGGGCCGGCAGGCCGTCGAGGCCCGTTACGGGTTAGCCCAAACTCAATGGGAAGCACATGCGCCGGGTAATCTCAGGCGGCTTGTCACTTCGGTAGAAGCACAAGCTCCTACTCACCCCGACAGCGTCAGGATCTCTTATCGCCGTAATGGGGCACCGGAACAAACGTATCTGTGGAAAGCCAGCCGTTGAGCACTATGCGCCATCTTAATCCTTTCTATGTTATGGGAAAGGCCGTCGTACCCGAGCTCGTGCTCGCAGTGCGAATGCTGGCCATCTATCTGCTTTTGACGGGAGAGTTTCCCTTCAATGGCAACCAGGGCGGCGGCAGGTTCTACCCGCTCATTGAGTGGCTGGGCGAACTGGGCACCGACGAGGAGTTCAATATGGGCGTCAGGTTGCTGTTCCTGAGCGGCATCGGCTTGCTCCTGTTTTCGCGCTTTATACGTTTTGGCGCACTGTGCGTCGGTCTGGCATTCGTCACCGGGCTCCTTTCCTGCCAGATATGCATCTCCGTGGCCCACCTTTTTACGGGTTGTGTGTTCCTGTGCACCGGGCTTAGCAACCATGTTACGGGAACAGACCTGATCCGTTTCCAACTCGCGGTGCTCTACCTGGGCGCCGACCTGAACAAGGTTTTCGATCCCGACTGGTGGACCGGCGCCAGTATGGAGACACTTTTGGTAACCAAACATCAGATCGCATCCTATATAGAGGCTGCCAGCATTTTCCCCCGTGGTTTTTTGTCACAAATGATGGGCATAGGAGTGATTGTATTACAAATCAGTATTGCTATCCTCCTGCTTCGCCGGGCGACTATCGTTTATGCAATGCTATTGGCGCTTGTTCTGCATTTGCCGATGGTGTTATTAATGCAAATGACATTCGGGCCGTTTCTCTTCGCGCTGGTTACCGCCTATGGCTCTTTGCTCACATGGCCGCGGCGCCTGGCTTACGATAACCGTTTGCACAGTAGCGTGCTGGCTAAATGGTTGACGTGGCTGGATTTTAATCGACAAATGAATCCCTGCGCAGGTGATGCAAAGGAGTCGCTAACCTCCTGGCTGAGGACCGGCCTGCATTACCTGGCACACCCTGCTATGCTGTTGTCCATGACCGTTCTGACTGCCGCTATGGTGCGCTATGGCCAATTAATTCCCCTGACCTCAGTCGTAGTCGCGGCGTATTGGCTTTACGCCTGGCCGCAGCGGAAGCACGCAAGACGAGCGCCTTCGCCTGCAGGTGTGTGAGCACGCTTGTCATTTTTAGTTTGAACTTCTGTTTGAAAACATCTTGAAATATTAATTACCCTCGTAATTTTGTGATTGCTTTGACCTGAACTATATATTCAAAGCATTGGAATAGGAACAACTTTCATGAAGAAAATCCGTAATTTTTGCATTATTGCCCATATTGACCACGGGAAAAGTACCCTGGCGGACCGTCTGCTGGAATTTACCAAAACTGTATCGCAGCGCGAAATGCAGGCGCAATTGCTCGACAATATGGATCTGGAACGTGAACGCGGCATCACTATCAAGAGCCACGCGATCCAGATGAACTACATTTATAAAGGAGAAGAATATATACTCAACCTGATCGACACCCCGGGCCACGTGGATTTTTCCTACGAGGTTTCCCGCTCGATCGCTGCCTGTGAAGGCGCATTGCTGCTCGTGGATGCCTCACAAGGCACCGAAGCGCAGACGATCTCCAACCTGTACCTGGCGATCAACCATGACCTGGTAATCATCCCCGTTTTGAACAAGATCGACCTTCCCGGCGCCATGCCCGAGGAAATCAAGGACGAAATGGTGGATCTGCTGGGCTGCGACCGCGGCGACATTATTCCTGCCAGCGGTAAAGAAGGTATCGGCATTGAGGACATCCTGAATGCAATTGTAGAACGCATCCCTGCCCCTGTCGGCGATCCGGAAGGCCCGCTGCAAGCGCTGATCTTCGACTCGGTTTTTAACTCGTACCGCGGTATCGAGGTAATCTTCCGTGTGAAAAACGGCAGCATCAAGAAAGGCGACAAAGTGAAGTTCATGGCGACCGGCAAGGAATATATTGCCGACGAAATCGGGACGCTGGGGTTACAGCAAATACCCAAACAAGTGGTCGAATGCGGCGACGTTGGTTACCTTATTTCGGGTATCAAAGTAGCCAAGGAGGTGAAGGTAGGCGATACTTTCACGCATATCGACCGCCCTGCGAGCGAAGCGATTGTAGGTTTCTCGGAGGTTAAACCGATGGTTTTTGCCGGTATTTACCCGGTTGATACCAGCGAGTTCGAAGAGCTTCGCGAGGCAATGGAAAAATTGCAGCTGAATGACGCGGCATTGGTTTGGGAACCTGAAACTTCGGCGGCACTCGGTTTTGGTTTCCGTTGCGGCTTCCTGGGAATGCTGCACATGGAGATCGTCCAGGAACGTCTGGAACGCGAGTTCGATATGACCGTGATCACGACGGTACCTTCCGTGCAGTTCCGTGTTTTGACTACCAAAGACAAAATCCTGAATATCAGCGCTCCGTCAGAAATGCCTGAGCCTAACCATATTAAATATATCGAAGAGCCGTACATCAATGCGCAGATCATCACCAAATCGGACTACATCGGCCCGATCCTGAACCTGTGTATGGACAAGCGGGGTATCCTCAAAAACCAGATTTACCTCACTGCCGAGCGCGTGGAGCTGCAATTCCTCATCCCGCTGGCCGAGGTGGTTTTTGATTTCTTCGATAAACTGAAAACAATCTCCCGCGGTTACGCTTCACTCGACTATGAACTGGCAGGTTACCAGGAGTCGGACATGGTGAAACTCGACGTGATGCTCAACGGCGAGGCGGTGGATGCATTGTCGGCTATCGTACACCGTTCGAAATCTTACGAATGGGGTAAAAAACTTTGCGAAAAGCTACGTGAGCTGATTCCACGCCAAATGTTCGAGATCGCCATCCAGGCAGCCATCGGACAGAAGATCATCGCCCGCGAAACCGTAAAAGCCATGCGGAAGGACGTTTTGGCCAAATGTTACGGCGGTGATATTTCCCGTAAGCGCAAGCTCCTCGAAAAACAGAAGAAAGGTAAGAAGCGGATGCGCCAGGTGGGTAGTGTAGAAATTCCGCAGGAAGCATTTATGGCCGTTTTGAAGATCAACTAGTAATTCCACGATATGAAAGCAAAATACCAGCATTACTACCTCAGAGGGTTGTTGCTGGTATTTTTGCTTTATCATGCGCCCACCATTTTCCTGGGCCAGAGGGCATATTTCAATGCCTTCGACTCGCTCGATTCGTTTGTGGTATGGTACCGGCTCGCCACGCAGGACGCCTACGCATGGGCGCCCTCGTACGCGATCATCGAGCCTTTTATGGGAGGTGTGCCCAAATTCACGCTGGTCAGCACCTATAATGTGTATTACTGGCTCAATCTCCTGCTACCTACTTTTACAGCTTTCCAGTTCTACAATGTCTTCATCAGCGGTGTCGCACTGATCGGCATGTGGCTGCTTTGTCGGCGGCATTTGGCTGCCAACGAGCCTGTTTCGGCCTTTCTGGCTTTATCATTTGCATTTACCCCCTTCCTGCCAACCTGGGGACTGAGCATTGCGGGCCAGCCGCTTCTGGTATTTGCCATCCTGAATATTCGCAAAGAAAGCCCGGCCATCTGGAACTGGCTGATCCTGGCGGCGTTTCCATTTACCTCCAATTTCCAGTCAGCCGGGGTATTCATTCTGTCTGCATTCGGAGCGTTGATTGGCTATGACATTGTTCAAAGACGTCCGGTTAAACGACTGCTTCTGGCGTTTGCAATCTTGCTGGGCGTGTATCTATTCACGAAGGTCGACCTGATACAGAATTTACTCGGAGGGGAAGGATTTGTTTCGCACCGGATGGAGATGCGACGGTTTCCGGTGCCGCTGGGTGTTTGCTTTAAAATATTTGCCCGGTACTTCCTGCTCGGCAATGTCGATGTGGCGTTGTCGCTGCATACGTTCGTGCTCCTGCCGTTTGTGTGCCTGGTTTATGCGTTACATGTTATTCGCAAAAGGGAATTACCGCGGGGCATTACTATTACGCTGGGCATTATTACACTTATCTGCTTTTACATTGCGATCCTGAACTGGGAGCCGCTGGTGAACCTCCGGAACAGCTCCGATCTGCTGCGTATGTTCAGCCTGGAAAGGTTTCATATCTTTCTGCAAATGCTCTGGCACATTGCGGCAGGGCAGGCATTGCTATTGATTGTTCCCCGATACCAACCTCGCGTTTTGATTGCGGTAGCGGCCATGCAGCTTGTGGTTTGCTTCGCCTACCAGCCCACCTATTACGAACGCTTCGTCAAAAAATTCGTCTCCATTGTTCCCTATCACTACATCTTCACCTACGAGGATTACTATGCCGAGCGGATGTTCGACAATATCAAAACGGCCATCGGCAAGCCGGTAGACACCTACCGCGTAGCGAGTATCGGCATTCCGCCGGCGGTGGCCCAATACAATGGCATGTGGACGATCGACGGGTATTCGAGCAATTATCCCCTTCCTTATAAACACCAGTTCCGGAACATCATCGCCGGTGAACTCGAAAAGAACAGTAACAACCGGGGCTTCTTCGACTTCTGGGGCAGCCAGAGCATTGTCGTGTACGACCAGGGGCTACCCTATTTTGAAACCCACATGACGCGTGGCATGGCCCCTTCCGAGCGCCCGATTACGCTCTCGCATGAGGCATTACGCGAGCTCGGCTGCGACTACATTTTGTCTGTGGAAAACATCGCAAGCCCGGAAAAGTCGGGCTTGCGTAAGCTGGCGATATTCCGTTCAGCGATCTGGCATTTGAGTCTTTATGAAGTCATTAACACTCAGTGACGTATATGTAACCGAAAGATATTTATAACCGGTTAAAAAGTCGTGATTAACGGGTTGCCCATTGGGGACATTTTTGCGTATATTCACACACTAAAAGATCCCCTTTCTTTATGAGCATCGTAGTTTCCAACATCAAATTTCACAATAACCAACAGCTCGATTACTTCGGGCATAAGATCAAAAAAACGATGATCCCGGTTTCTTCGCCTTACGTGCGCAGGCATGTGAAAGAAGTAATCGACTTTGCGGGAATCAAAAAATCCGATCGGATTATCGACGTGGCCTGTGGAATGGGGAAATATACGCTGAACTTCCTCGCTCAGGGTTACCGGGTGGAGGGGCTCGATTTGTCGCCATTCCTTTTGCAGCAGCTATTGGTCTATAACGACAACAAGTTTCCCGTCAAGCTCCACGCCGCCGATATTCTGGACGCTCCCGAAGAGCTCAATGACCAGTTTGATGTGGTAATGGGCTTCATGGCCCTTCATCATTTTCATAGCCTGCATGCTTGTTTCCAGGCCATGTACCGGATATGCAAACCGGGCGGAAAACTGGTATTTCTCGAACCGAACGCGTATAACCCGCTTTACTACCTGCAAATCGCATTGACGCCCGGCATGTCCTGGGAAGGAGATAAGGGGGTGGCGGACATGACCAAAAAGAAGCTGTTCAGCGCGATGGATTACGCCGGTTGGAAGAATTTGAAGATGAAAAGATTTGGCTTTTACCCGCCCTTCCTCTCTAATACCACATTAGGCCAGAAAAGCGAACCTGTCCTGGAAAAAATTCCTGGATTGAACACTTTTCTGCCTTTCCAGATCATCACAGCAGAAAAAAGATGATTGAAGAAAAAAGAGAAAAGTGGCTTGTTTCCTATCCGGACGACGGCAACTCGGTGTGTTTTGAAATGGAAGACATGTCATTCTGGTATCAGCACCGGAACGGCTGCCTTGTGGAGGCTATGAAAGCGAATGGTTTTCCCGAAGATTTTCTCGATATCGGAGGCGGCAACGGCATTACCGCATTGGCGATGCAGAACGCAGGCTACAACGTAACGCTGGTCGAGCCCTATGCGACCGGGGTCGAGAATGCCCGGAAGAGAGGAATCCGGTCGACGATCCAGAATACTTTGGAAGAATATGTAGCCAAAGTTAATGGAACAGCCCCCGCAGCGGGGTTCTTCGATGTGATGGAGCATATCAGTGATGATAAATCCTTTCTCGAAAATATCAACCGGCTGCTCACTCCCGACGGGCGGATCATGCTCACGGTACCCGCATTTCAAAGCCTGTGGTCGGAAAACGACGTGCAGTTGGGGCATTTCAGGCGGTACACCCTCGGACAGCTCTCCGCACTGCTTGCGGAGGCTGGATTCAAGGTGACTTATGCCACCTATTTTTTTTCGCTCGTGTGGGCACCGATGTGGCTTGCGCGGGTATTGCCGGAAAAATTCGGGATTAAAAAAGATAACACTCCGGAAAAGAAACGGAACGAACATATGGCCGGCCGCCCTGCCACAGCGCGTTTATTGAGACGTTTGCTGGGCTGGGAAATAAACGCCATCCGAAGCAGGAAAAGAATCCCATTTGGTACCAGTTGCCTGATCGTTGCACAGAAAACAAGAGGCTTGTGAAGCAAAATTTACACGACCATTTCCAGCTCTTTCTATTCTCGACCGACCCAGCGATCGTCCGAACGGCCATCGCAGCGGGCGTGGACGGCATCATTGTTGATTGGGAGAACCAGGGAAAGAAGCTCAGGCAAGAGAATTTCGATACGCAGATCAATTATGATACCTATGAAGATCTGTGCCGCGTGCGGGAAGTAACGCCGGCGGGTAAGCTGATTTGCAGGATCAACGGCTTCTCTCCCGAGTATACGTACGAGGAAGTCGAGCTCGCGTTGCGCGCGGGAGCCGATGAGATCTTCCTGCCGATGGTCAGGACGGTTGCAGAGGCACGTGACACGCTGCAAATGATCGGCGGGCGGGCCGGGTTTAACATCCTGATCGAAACGACCTCGGCACTCGACTGCGTCACCGAACTCGGCAAATTACCGCTCCGCAGGGCCTACATAGGGCTCAACGACCTGCATATTCAGCAAAACAGCAGGAATATTTTCGTTCCGCTCATGAATGGCACGGTAACCGACATTCGCCGGCAGTTCGAAATACCACTCGGCGCAGGAGGTGTGACCTACCCCCCGAATGGCATGCCGATCGCCAGCAAATACCTGATCAACGAATATGCCCGCCTGGGGATCGATTTTAGCTTCCTGCGCCGCACGTTCATCAAAGACTACGCTAACCATAGCATGGAACATATGGTCCATCATATCCGCAAAGCCTATGATGAAGCCCGCAGGCGATCTAATGAGGAGGTATCTGCCGATTTCCACGCATTCCGCGAGCAGGTCGAAAGCTGGACCACCAATCCACACCACGCATGATCCTTCTGATGTATGACCCGGTACAGGCCCATTTACAGCGCCTGCAACAAGCCGCGCCGGATCAGGAAGTAGCCATTGCACACTCACTGGAAGAGGCACAGCAACTCATCGAGAATGCTGAGATCGTGCTGGGTAACCGCTATTTTATTCAAAGTCTCCCCTTTGCCAAAAAGCTTCGCTGGATGCAATCCAATTCGGTGGGGGTCGACATTATATTAACGCAAAAGCAGCTCCTTCTCGACAAGGGCATCACGCTTACCTGCGCCCGCGGTGTGTACGACGCCGAACTGGCCGAACATACCGTCACCCTGCTGCTGGCGCTCTTCCGCAATATCCATTTGCTTCGCGACGAGCAGCATGCACATTCATGGCAACGGCACAGGTTACGCACATTACACAATAGCCGCTGCCTCATCCTGGGCTGGGGCAGCCTCGCGCAGGAGATCGCACGAATGATTACCGCCATGGGCGGGCGGGTTTCTGCGGTGAGAAACCAAACCGGGGATTCTGAGGAGCAAGGCATTTCAATATTTGGACAGCAAAGCTGGCAAGCTCAGTTAGCCGATACGAATGCCCTGATCATTTGTCTCCCCAAAACTCCGGGAACGCACCATTTCGTAAACGGGGCTATTCTGGATCAACTGCCCCAACGGGCATTTGTGGTCAATATCGGCAGGGGCGGGACGCTCGACGACCAGGCATTACTCGAAAGGGTGCAAACAGGCCAACTGGCCGGCGCGGCGCTGGATGTATTCGAAGAAGAGCCGTTATCTGCCGCACATCCGATCTGGGCGGAGCCTCGAATACTGATTACTCCTCATGTAGGCCGTAGCCTTGAAGGGCCGGAATTCAAATGGCAGCCGCTTTTTGAAGAAAACCTCGCACGCTACGTGCGCGGCGAAGCGCTGCTGAATATTGTCAACTACGAAAAGGGGTATTGATGATCAGCATTGTTGTTCCCGTATATAAAAGTGCTTCTACACTGGTGGCTTTACACGAGCGGGTCAGCCAGGTATCCGCATTGCTGCCTATTTCCTGCGAAATTGTGTATGTCAATGACGCTTCTCCGGATCATTCGCTGGCTATCCTCCAACAGTTGCCGCCGACCATTTCCTTTCATATTATTAACCTGAAAAAGAATGCCGGCCAGAGCAGTGCATTGATTGCCGGAATGGCATTTGCGCGGGGAGACCTTGTTGCCACAATGGACGCCGACTTGCAGGACGAGCCTGAGAACCTGCCGACGTTGATCGGCGCTTTAAAACCGGGGGTGGATGTTGTTTTCGGTAAACGTCAGGGAAAATATGAGTCGCCCGGCAGACTGCTTACCTCCTATTTTTTCAAAGGAATGGTACATTGGTTCTCTGGCAGGAAGATCCCGATGAATGCAGGGCTTTTCATGGTGGCAAGAAAGGAAGTGATGGGTGATTTCATTTCATATTTGCCTCACGCCCCTTACCTCATCGGACTGATCGCCAAAGCAGGTTTGCGATGCGCCACCATCGCAGTGGAGCGCCCGGAGAATGCATTCGGTGAAACCTCCTATACTTTCCGGAAACGTATGCGGGTCGCCCGCAGCTTTTTCCGCACTCTTCGGCTTCCAACTCCGGAACCAGGGCCGGAGCCTGCTGAATGGCTAAATTCACATCTTTTGGCAGATCATTTATATATCGACCCAAAGCAGTGAAAGTATGTTACCAGGGCGCCGTTTAGGGCCCGGCAAATTGGCAAAACCGCGCATCGCGGCCATACCTTACTGATTATCAAGCATTACAAGAAAGATGAATTTTCTGAGAGAGGACTCCAACGACCGATAGGGGCAATTTTATAATGTCAAACATCTCTCCTATTCACCTTTTATTGTAATTTTGACCAAAGTCTGAATTTCGACCAAGAACAAAAATACCTTAACAAGCGATATGGCAGAAGTAATTCGTATGCCCAAGATGAGCGACACCATGGAAGAAGGTGTTATCGCGGAATGGCACAAAAAAGTAGGTGATAAAATTAAATCAGGTGAAGTGATTGCTGAGGTGGAAACCGACAAGGCAACCATGGATCTCGAATCTTACTGGGACGGTACCCTTCTATATATCGGCGTAAAAAAAGGCGACGCAGTACCTATCGACGGTATCATGGCGATCGTAGGCGCTGAAGGTGAAGATTACCAATCGCTGCTTGACGGTGCCAGCAACGGAAACGGATCAGCTCCTGCCGCGCCAGCCGCTCCTGCTGTTGAAACCGTAACACCACAACCCGCCGCTGCCGAGGCAGCCCCTGCTGCGGCAGCCGCTGCTGCGAAACCTGCCGCATCTACCGAAAAAATCAATGCTGCGGTAGTTCGTATGCCTAAAATGAGCGATACCATGGAAGAAGGCACGCTGGTTTCATGGCAGAAAAAAGTGGGTGATAAAGTAAAATCAGGCGATATCCTGGCCGAAGTCGAAACCGACAAGGCCACGATGGAACTGGAAGCATACGAAGACGGTACTCTGCTTTACGTAGGCATTAAAGAAGGCGATGCGGTACCGGTTGACGCGATCATCGCGGTAATCGGTGAAGAAGGAGCGAACGTGGAAGCGTTGCTGGCCCGCGAAAATGGCGAAGCTCCCGCAGAGACTGCCGCCGCGCCTGCGCAAGCTGCATCGACACCCGCTGTAAATGGCTCAGAGAAAGCCGTTTCAGTGGCTGATTCCAACGAGCGCGTAAAAGCATCTCCATTAGCCAAACGCCTGGCTGACGAAAAAGGCATTAACCTGAGCGAAGTTTCAGGAAGCGGCGACAACGGCCGCATCGTAAAACGCGATGTGGACGAGTTCAAACCTGCTGCACAGCCATCAGCTCCTGCGGCTGCACCGGCTGCTCAGCCTGCGGCTGCCAAAGCGGAAGCGGCACCCGTTGCACCTGCGACAGGCGTGGCGACGTCCGGAGATTTTGTGGATACTCCGGTATCGCAAATGCGCAAAACCATTGCGCGCCGCCTGAGCGAAAGCTTGTTCACTGCGCCTCATTTCTACGTGACCATGGAAATCAACATGGACAAGGCGATGGCATTGCGCCCGCAGTTGAACGAAGTGGCTACCGCGAAGATCTCTTTCAACGACATGGTGATCAAAGCCTGCGCCGTGGCATTGAAGCAACATCCTGCCGTAAACTCAGCTTGGCTGGGTGACAAGATCCGTAAATACAACTATGTCAACATCGGTGTGGCAGTAGCGGTGGACGAAGGTCTGCTGGTACCTGTTATCCGCGAAGCTGACAAGAAAACGCTTTCCGCCATTTCAGGCGAAGTGAAAGACCTGGCCGGCAAAGCGAAAGATAAAAAGCTGCAACCGAAAGACTGGGAAGGCAACACATTCTCGGTATCCAACCTCGGTATGTTCGGTGTAGACGAATTCACAGCGATCATCAACCCGCCGGATTCTTGCATCCTGGCGATCGGTGCGATCAAGAAAGTGGCTGCTTTCAAGGAAGATGGAACGGTTTACCCAACCAACATCATGAAGGTAACGCTTTCGGCCGACCACCGCGTAGTTGACGGCGCAACGGCAGCTCAATTCCTGCAAACAGTGAAGAAACTGTTGGAAGAGCCGATGAGCATGCTGGTTTAACCCCAATACAAATGCATGAAAAAGTGTCAGGCCCGCAAGGTCTGGCACTTTTGTTTTAAAAGGGCTTTTGTTTCAAACGCGACAAACATTTGCATTAAATATCAATATGGAGAAAATACACGCTACTACCGTCCTCGGGGTACTGCACAACGGCACTGTCGCACTTGGCGCGGACGGTCAGGCTACAATGGGCAATACAGTTGCCAAGAGTAATGTAAAAAAGATCCGCACGCTGCAAGGCGGCAAAATTCTTGTCGGCTTCGCAGGGTCCACGGCCGACGCATTCACGTTACTGGATCGTTTTGAAGAAAAATTGAATGGCTATGGCGGCAATATGAAACGCGCTGCCATCGAACTGGCCAAAGACTGGCGCACCGACCGCTATTTGCGTAAGCTCGAAGCGATGATGATTACTGCCAATAAGGACGAAATTCTGGTCATTTCGGGAACAGGGGACGTTTTGGAGCCGGAGAATGGTATTGCTTCTATCGGCTCGGGCGGGAACTTTGCATTATCGGCAGCGCAGGCATTGAAAAAACATGCTACCCATCTTTCAGCAGAGGAAATGGTGCGGGAAGGACTTACCATTGCTGCTGATCTTTGCATTTATACCAATCATAATCTGGTGATTGAGAAAGTCGTTCAGTAGTGAAACGGATGGCGCGAAGCAGGAGCTTCGCGTTATCGTCCTCACAACTCCGCCATCAGCGTCATCAGCTTTACCAGCGAATCAGAAATCACGCGATTACTCCCCGGCACGTACTTGTGCGCGATAATCGTAAAACTAAGCAATGCACCGGATTTTGCATTCACATACCCCGCGAACGCCCGCGTCCCTTCGATAGACCCGCTCTTCACATGCATATTACCCGCCGCGCGCGAGCCCTTTCCAAGATTGCGCACCGTGCCGTTTTGTCCCAGAATGGCAATACTCTGATAAAAATCCTTAAAACTGACATCCTTATTCGACAGATTCAGGATATCGGTTAGACTACCTGCTGTAATGGAGCCCGACGGCGATAACCCGCTCCCGTCTTTGATATAAAAACCTCGCAAGTCGGCTCCCCTGCCCGACCAATAACCTGTAATAGCTGTCGCCGCATCATCAAACCCCGAGCTCCCGGAAAGCCGTTTGCCGGACTGCTTGAAAAATACGTCCGCAAAGAGGTTAATGCTCCAAAAATTGGCCTGCTGGCACAGCTCGCGCAAAGGCGGCGACTTGTATTCGTCTATAACCTTCTTTGGGTTAGGCGTAAGCAGCACTTCGTTGCCCGGTACCGGCTCTGCTTCTGCTACCACCACCCCATTGTCCGACAGTGCATTCTTCAATGCATATGCCGTGTACCATGCCGGATCGGGAATGGAGCCTTTTACCGTAAAAACCGCATTCCCGGCTGGTACTGTGCCCGTGAGCAGCACATTGTTCCCGAGCGGGCTGCTGTAAATGATCGTGTTATCGCCTGAACCGCGTTCACCGGTGGTAACCTGGTTCGTAAATGACAGATATGGAATCACAGGCTCCGTACCGAGTACCGTCGTAGGGTCGCCGGGCTCGACGCCCGGCTTGAACTTCACGCGGTAAAGGTTTTCATTAAAATTAAGCCCTTGCACACCTGCTCCGTAATAATTGCCCATATCGCCCCAGATCCAGGTGCTGGCGACAGCTTCTTTATCGAAAAACGAGGCATCGCCGATGACTTTCCCTTTAATGTATTTGATACCTGCTTTTTTTACTGCCGCGACCCACCGGCTGATCATTTCCGCCGCCGCAGGATAACCTTTAAACCGGTCACTTCCCAGGGAAGGATCTCCGGTTCCATGAATGAAGAGATTACCCGCGAGCGTATCACCGCGAAGAGCACCGTCGTATTCGAGGAAAGTCTGGAATTTAAAATCACCTCCAAAAAGCGCCAGAACCGTAGCCGTGGAAACGAGTTTTAAAGTCGAAGCCGACGGCAACGAGCGCTCCGTATTCAATGCAAATACGTTTGTACCCTCTTTTACGGCCTTTATACTCACTGCCAGCGAGCCGCTCCGCATAAACTCGCTGTTTTGCAGTTCGAGCACGGCATCGCTGAAACGGACGAGTCCGGTACTGTCGATGACCTGCGCCGATACCGCGCGGCCAGTCAGGAGTATGCAAAGCAAAAAAAGGGTGGTTCTCATCATATTAAATATTCGCCGGACACAAAAATGGTGCCGCTTTGTCTAATCTAGTAACTAATGTCCGTATCTCAGGCTGTTTTTTGGTACTTTTGTAAGATATTAGACAAACGATTAATAGTTTACAAAGAAAAGATACAATAGTGATATTGATTTTTCCGCCAGATGAAAAATGCAATATAGCTTTCACCCCATACTATTTATATGAAATTGACATTTTGGGGGGCTTCGCAGCAGGTCACAGGTAGCATGTTCCTCTTGGAATCGGACGACTACCGCATCCTGATCGACTGCGGCTCCGATTTTGATCTGGATGAGATCGGTAAGAAAACAAGATACGAACAGCAGAAAAGCGTTTTCCCGTTTGAACCCAGTCTGATCAACACCGTACTGCTCACACACGCGCACATCGACCACTCAGGGAACATTCCGAACCTGTACAAAGAGGGTTTCGAAGGACGGGTGGTTTGCACCGAGCCTACCATGGCCCTGACGTCGCTATTGCTAAAAGACGCGGCCAACCTGCACCAGAAACGGCTCAATTCGCGGGTTAACTCCAAAAAACGAAGCGGCAAGAAAAAGCGGGAAGTGCCTATGGATTACTATGTTGAAAAACATGTGATCGAGGCGATGGACAACTTTGTGCCCGTTGCATTCGGGCAGCGCTACCGCATTGCCGACAATGTGACGGTGACCTACTACGCCGCGGGGCATTTGCTCGGTGCAGCACACATTGTTCTGGAAGTCTATGAAAATGGCGAGAAAAAGCGGCTTTGCTTTTCGGGCGACATCGGCCGGAAGAACTATCCGCTGCTGATCGATCCGCAGGAGGTCCCGCAGGTGGATTACCTGATCTGCGAATCGACTTACGGAAACCGCTTGCACGAGGACAAGCGCGGCACGGTGGAAACGCTCGCGGATGTAATCAAAAGGACCTGTATCGACATTCCAGGCAGGCTCATTATCCCGTCATTCAGCGTTGGCAGAACGCAGGCGTTGCTATACACGCTCAACAAGCTCTACCTCGACCGCTCCTTCCCCTACATTAAAGTATTTTCCGACAGCCCATTGGCACATAGCAGCACGAAGGTTTATCAAAAACATGTCCGAATGCTGAACAAGGAGGCCCGCGACTTTAAGGAAGAGAATGACATGCTCTTCGATTTTGAGAACCTGATCTACCTTGAAAGCGCCGATGCGAGCCGGGCGGTTTCGAACTATAACGAACCTTGCATTATCATTTCGTCGTCAGGAATGGTGCAGGGCGGACGCGTGGAGGCGCACGTGGAAGCCAATATCGGCAATCCTTATGCGACGATCCTGATGATCGGCTATGCGTCGGAGGGGACCCTCGGATGGCGTCTTTTGAATGGGCAGGACACGATCTCTATTCGCGGAAAGCAGCACCCGGTCTTGGCTAATATTGAAAAAATTGACGTATTTAGCGGCCACGGAGACCAAAACGACTTAATTAATTTTGTAAAAATGCAGGATCCGGAAAAACTGAAACGCGTTTTCCTCGTCCACGGAGAGCAGCAAAGCATGGCTGAATTCCAAAGTAAAATCCAGGAAATCGGCTATCATTCGGTGGAAACGCCATTGAGGGGCACTACTTACGAACTCTGACCGCACCTGATCCCGCCCACTAATCACAGAACCTGAATTATGAGAACATACCTCGATTTTGAAAAACCTATGGCCGAGCTCGAACGCAAGCTCGAAGAAATGAAAGCATTGGCAAAAGAAAACAATGTGGATTTTTCGGACGCCATTGCGTTGCTGGAAGGCAACATCACCAACCTTCGAAAAGAAATATTTGAAAACCTCACACGCTGGCAGCGTGTGCAACTCTCCCGCCACCCCGATCGTCCCTACACGCTTGACTATATCGAACTGATCTGCGACGAGTTCATCGAATTGCACGGAGACCGCCAGGTGCGTGACGATCCGGCTATTATCGGTGGATTGGCGAATGTCGGCGGACAGTCGTTCATGCTCATTGGACAGCAAAAAGGCCGCAATACCAAGCAGCGCCAGCACCGGAACTTCGGTATGCCGAACCCGGAAGGTTACCGCAAGGCATTGCGCCTGATGAAACTGGCGGAGAAGTTTAACAAGCCTATCGTGACGCTGATCGACACCCCGGGTGCATTTCCCGGTATGGAAGCCGAAGAGCGCGGACAAGGTGAGGCGATCGCACGCAACCTGAAAGAAATGTTCATGCTGAAAGTGCCCGTGATCTGTATCGTGATCGGCGAAGGTGCTTCCGGTGGTGCGTTGGGTATTGCTATCGGCGACCGTGTGCTAATGCTTGAAAACACCTGGTACTCGGTAATTTCGCCTGAAAACTGCTCGGCGATCCTTTGGAGAAGCTGGGACTTCAAAGAGCAGGCGGCCGAAGCCATGAAGATCACAGCGAAGGACATGACTAACTACAAGTTGGTGGACGGCATTATCGCCGAGCCGCTGGGTGGTGCGCACCTCGACCACAAATGGATGGCCGAAGAGCTGAAAAGAACAATTCTTGAAAATATTGCTGAACTCGGCGCCATCAGCGAGCAGGACCGTATCGACCAGCGTATCGATAAGTTCTGTTCCATGGGCGTGGTAGTAGAAGCCTAAGCATATCCATGAAAAACGACAAGATCAGGAACATCATATTCGACCTTGGCGACGTCATTCTCAACATCGACGTCCCCATTGCTTCCAAATCATTTGCGGAACTGAGCGGGCGGGAACAACACGAGATCCTGACGATTTTCAAAGAGAGCGAAATTTTCCGCCAGTTTGAAACCGGTCTGATGGACGAACCCACGTTCCGGAACTATGTGCGCGAAATCCTGAATTTTCCTGACTTGTCGGACGAGGCCATCGACACCGCGTGGAACAGCCTTCTGCTCGACCTTCCGCCCGAGCGCGTGGAACTGCTCAAAAAGCTGGCTACGAAATACCGGCTGTTCCTGCTCAGCAACACCAGTTCGATCCACATCACGCAGGTCAACAAAATCCTGGAAGCATCGACGGGCGTCGAAAAGCTGGAAGATCTATTCGAAACCGTTTTTCTTTCCTACGAAATGGGCCTGATGAAGCCCGATCCCCGTATTTACCAGGAAGTGCTCAACGAAGCCGGCCTGAAAGCGGAAGAAACGCTTTTCCTCGACGACAATGCGGACAATATCCGCAGTGCATCGCAGCTCGGTATCGAAACCATCCACGTCCAAAAGCCGGTCACTATTCTGGAATACCTCAAAGACTATGCGGTCTAACACACGAACCCACATCATCCAGGCAGCCCTTTTTATCATCACCATCATCACCACGACGATGGCCGGTGCCGAATGGATGTTCGGGAATATATTCGGATTCGTTTACGACATGCTGTTTTTCCTGATCGGCAAGCCGGACGGAAAGGAAGTGCCTGTTCCCACCAAACCGATGGGTTGGGCAGAATTCATGCAAGGCTTCCATTTTTCGATACCATTCCTACTGATTCTCACCATCCATGAGTTCGGGCATTACTTTGTTGCGAAGGCGCATAAAGTTAAGGTGACGCTGCCGTTCTACATTCCGCTGTGGTTTGGTATATCGCAAAGCATTGGTACACTCGGCGCGTTCATCCGCATTAAGGAAGTGGTTAGATCGCGGGTTAAATTCTTCGATATCGGCATTGCCGGGCCGCTGGCAGGCTTCGCGGCTGCACTGGTAGTGCTTTGGTATGGGTTCACGCATTTGCCTCCGCCGGATTACATTTTCAAGATCCACCCCGAATACGAACGTTTCGGACTCAATTATCCTCAGTTTGCTTACGAAAACCCGGCTGGTAACCTCATGCTCGGAGACAATATCCTGTTTTGGTTTTTCAAAAACTACGTGGCCGATCCCGCGCGCTTGCCACATGCGTATGAGATCATCCATTACCCGTATCTTTTTGCGGGGTACCTGGCCTTGTTTTTTACTTCGCTGAACCTCATCCCCATCGGCCAGCTCGATGGCGGCCATATTCTCTATGGCATGATCGGTAAAAAGCGTTTCAATGTTGTGGCACCGGTTCTGTTTGGCATTTTCGCGTTCTATGCCGGCCTGGGCGTATTCCGCACCGAGTCTTTCGCGACCGGCAGCGACGCCGTGTTTTATGAACGGCTCTTCTATCTCGCCATTTACGTGTATTTCCTTTACATCTGTTTCAAACGCGCATTCGATAACCCGTCGACAGCGCTGATGACCAGCTTACTGATCGTCGTGGGCCAGTTCGCCGTCACCTACGTCCGCCCGGACTGGGATGGTTCCGTGAATTTGCTGCCGTTTGTATTCATTCTGGGCCGTTTTCTCGGCATTCGCCACCCCGACACGGAAGATAACACGCCACTCGACACTCCACGATTTATTCTTGGGATCGTTGCGTTTGTGATTTTCGTGATCTCGTTCAGTCCTACGCCATTTATTATTATTGAATAAAGGAGATTGATCGCTGTCAGCCTTTTTAAATGAAGAAGGCTGACTATGGTAATGGACATTTCCCGCAGACGATTTCTGGCAACACTGGGCGCTGCTCCGCTCGCAGCAGGCATTAAACCTGCCGATGCGCATTTCACCTATACTGTTCTTGGTAAAGTCGGAATTTCCCGGCTTGGTACTGCATTGATCCACGAACACGTCCTGGTCGATTTTATTGGTGCAGACAAGATTTCCCCCGATCGTTGGATGCATGATGAAGTAATCCGTAAAGTCCTGCCTTATTTGCTTGAAATCAAACAACGGGGCATTCGAACGCTCGTGGAATGCACACCTGCATTCATTGGCAGGGACGTGATTTTGCTGAAAAAACTCTCCGAACAATCGGGCATGAATATCCTGACTAATACCGGATATTATGGCGCTTCGGATAATAAGTATTTACCCAAATGGGCGTTCCACGAAACCGCAGAGCAACTGGCAAGCCGCTGGACTACCGAGTTCGAGCAAGGCGTCGAAGGCACCGGCATCCGACCCGGATTCATCAAAACCGGTGTCAATAGCGGTGCATTGTCAGAACTCCATCAAAAACTGATCAAAGCAGCAGCGCTCACGCATTTGAAAACAGGGTTGACAATATGCTCTCACACTGGTCCGGCATTGCCCGCGCGCGAAGAAATTGAAATACTGAAACAATCGGGTGTGCATCCCTCGGCATTTGTGTGGGTACACGCGAACGGTAGCGCGCAGGAGCTGGAAAGTGTAGGTCAAAGTGGCTGCTGGATCAGCCTGGACGGAGTGAATGCCCACAATATCGGCAAGCATGTGGAATTGCTTACTTTTTTGAAGAACAAAGGCCGGCTTAGTCAGGTGCTGATTTCGCACGATGCGGGATGGTACCGGCCCGGAGAGCCTGGCGGAGGCGAATTTCGGGGCTTTACGACAATTTCCGACAAGCTGGTTCCTGCATTGAAAGCAAATAGCTTTACCGAAGCGGATATCCGCACATTAATGGTTACCAACCCTGCAAAGGCATTTGCAATACGCATTCGGAAAAGCTAGCTCACCTATTTCTCAATACGAAACTCGGTCCAGCCATCGGACCCTGTTTCCAATGCAAAATCGAAGCCGTGATTTCCCAGTATTTCGCGGGTTAATGTGAGACCGATTCCCTGTCCGTCGCGCTTGGTGCTGAAAAACGGATTGAACAATTGACTACTTACATCCGGGTCGATCGGTTTTCCGTTATTACGAATGACCAGGCGGTCGCTAGTCGCGCTGATCCGCACCTCCTGTCCACTTTCACAAGCCTCTACCGCATTCTTGATCACATTGATCAGCACCTGCTCCATTTGTCCCTTGTCGACATGCCAGAACACATTCTCGTGCGATTCGCTTATCACCTTCACATTTCGCACAGATGCCCCATTCTGCATAAATATGGTCACATCACGTGCGAGCAGGCCCATATCCGTACGTTCCCGCACGGGTGCGGGAAGGCGCACCACGTCCGCGAAGTTGCGCATGAAGCGCGTGAGCTGCTGATTGCGCTCCGACGCAACATGCAATGCGTCCTTGATATCGCCGTAGTCGGTATCCGGCAACAAATGTGTCGTCGTCTGCAATATCGAATCCGTGGCGCCCAGGGTGTTATTCACCTCATGAGCCATCATCCTGATCACCTTGCCATATGCATTCTTTTCCGATTCGAGGATTTCATTGGTTAATTCCTCAATCATCAGAAAGGACCGACGGAAACCGCGGTCCATGAAGTGCGACCGCTGTGCCTTGAACGTAGCAATGCCATTGGTCTTGACCATTTTGGATTCACCATCCGGCAGGCCGGCAAGTTCGGCGAGCAATGGCAGGCCGGCTTCCTCCGGCTTTTTCCCGATTAATGCACCATTCTCCTGCCCAAATTGGCTTTTCGCCTTGCTATTGAGTGATTCTATGCGATCATCGTAATCGAGGATAATGATGGAAATGGGTGAAGCTTCAATGAGTTTTTCCAGAAAAAAATGCTGCTCGTTCAGCTTGATCCGCTCCTCACGCAGTTGGTCGATCATCAAATTATAAACTTCTATCAGCACATCGACCTCCCCTTTGCCGGTCGGGACAAACTTGATCGAAAAATCCTTGTCCTTGATGGCTTCAATTCCGGACTTCACAAATTGGATAGGTTGCATAAAGTTGTTGTAGAGAATGATAGACATTCCAGCCGACAGCAGTAAAAACACTTCCGAGGCGATAAAAAGGGCCTTATTCTCAAAAAGCAGTTTATAAACCAGCAGGACCAGTACCAGGTGTACTGTCGCGATGTAGGCAATGTATTTCGTCTTCGTGGACAACCTCATACTTCCTCCGAATCAAAGGATATGCCGAACTTCTCCAACCGCCTGTACAATGCAAAGCGGGTAATCCCCAGCGAGCGGGCTACCTTGCTGACCTTGTTCTGATGATGCTGCATCGCCCGGACGATCATCTGGTACTCCATTTCTTCCAATGTGATGCTGCCTACTTCCGGCACGTGCTTTTGCACCGATGCGGCGTTGCCTGCATTTAAGTTGCGCTGAAAATCGTCGATTTCCAGCACATTATTGCCAGCCAGGAGTACAGTCCGTTCCACCAGGTTTTTGAGCTGCCGGATATTGCCTTGCAGCGGTAATGTTTTGAGCCATTTCAAAGCCGCATTGCTGATTTTCAGTTCCGGCCGGTTGTAAATGGCTTTCAGGTTATCGGCAAAAAATGCGGAGAGAAGCGGAATATCGCCGGGTCGCTCACGCAACGCGGGAAGTTTTACAGTGATCAGGTTAATGCGGTAATAAAGGTCTTCGCGGAATGTGCCCTGCGCCACCATTTCTTCCAGGTTCCGGTTGGTAGCACAAATAACCCGCACATCCACTGTCCGGCTCTTGCTGCTGCCCAGCGGCTCGAACGTCCGCTCCTGCAACACACGGAGCAACTTTACCTGGCTCGACAGCTCCAACTCCCCGATCTCGTCCAGAAAGATTGTGCCCCGATGCGCCATTTCGAAGCGTCCCATACGATCAGCTTTGGCGTCGGTGAATGCGCCGCGCACATGTCCGAACAGCTCGCTTTCAAATAAGGTCGACGAAATGCCGCCCAGGTTTACCTTCACGAATGGCCGCATTTTGCGTCGGCTGTTCAAATGAATAGCCTCGGCGACCAGTTCCTTACCCGTGCCACTTTCGCCCGTAATGAGCACGGGCGCATCCGTAGGTGCAACCCGGCCGATGGTTTCAAGGATATCAAGCAGCTTCGGATCTTCACCCACAATGTTTTCGAAATGGTATTGCTGGTCCAGTTTCCGCCTGCTGCCCGCCTGCTGCGCCGGTTTAGCCAGGTTCAGAATCGTTCGGATAGACTGGATGAGGTAATCGTTCTGCCACGGCTTCGTCACAAAATCAGCGGCACCTTCCTTCATTCCCCGCACCGCGAGATCGATCGTCCCCCAGCCGGTAATCAGGATTACCGGTATAGCTGCATTATGCTTTTTGATCCGTTGCAGCAAATGCATTCCCTCTTGGCCCGACGTTTCGATCGAAAAATTAAGGTCGAGCAAGATCAGCTCCGGGGTCACCGCTTTCAGTATTTCAAACGTTTCCTCCGGCGACCCAGCCCCGCGCACGTCGAAACCCTCCTTTTTCAAAAGAAGCAAGAGAGAGGTGCGGATGGCAAGGTCGTCGTCTACGATTAGGAGCATGGTGGCGTTTTATGAACGATGTCTTTTAACAGCGGACAGCTGATTACTGAACTGCTGCCAGGTATTGTCAAATCTTGTCAGGTATTGTCAAGTGTGGTCAGTGATGGTCAGGTATTGTCAAATCTTGTCAGGCTTGGTCAGATGTTGCCGATGGATCACCAATGACAATACCTGACTATAAATGACCACACCTGACTTTTTCATTCACTCATCGCCCCGGTGACCCGGTCACTCACTCAATCATTAACTACTCCTCGTGCAAAGCAACGGCCGGATGTATCGTAGCGGCTTGCTTGCTGGGGAACCAGGCACATAGTGTTACAATGATATAAATTACCACGACGGCAGCCAAAATCGCGATGATGTAAATTTCCTTATCGAGGTCAAAAACATTCATGAGCGGGAACTGTACCGCAAAAATAAGGCCGATAATGAGGCTGAATGTCGCCAGCACCCATATTTCACCGAGAAACTGGCCGGTAACTCCGGACTCTGTGGCGCCCATGGCCCGACGCAGACCGATTTCGCCCTTACGTTTGGCAATATTGAGGTTTAAAACACCGAAAAGGCCCAATGCGACATTCGTAAGCAAGAATCCGCTCACAATCAGGAATACCAGCACGGGAACGAGGGTCAGATTCTGGCGGGTTTTGCGCGAATCTTTGAGGTAACCCACTTCCACGCCCCAGCCGGGCAGCATCATCGCAATGTCCTTCACCAGACGCGCCTCAAAGTGCGCATCCGTGCCGGGTTTGGTTTTGATTAATATGTTCGCGTTCCAACGGTCGTTTTTTTCCAGCATTTGAAACAGGCCGGGGCTGTCCGACATAAACTCCCCTTTCGCCTTGAACTTGTCGACAACGCCGACCACTTTGTAGGAAGTCTTGTCGTCACGTTTGACGACCTTGTTCAGGCCCGACTCGTTTTGGAACAATTTATCTTCCATAGCCTGGTTAATCACAATCGGAATGAACTTGCCGACCAGGTCGCTTTCGGCATACCATCGGCCTTTCTTAAGAGGTAAATCAAGTACTTTGGCCAACTCGGTGTCGGTGTAATAAAAGTCCCCACCTACACTCACCTTATTATAAGTTACCGAATTGCCGATTTGATTGGCCGAAAAGGGTGTGTTACTGCTCATGCGACTTGCAGCAACCACTTCGGAATAGGAGCGCACGCGCTGTATGGCGCGTTGCAATTTCGGGGCCAGGTCGGTGGTATCCTGGTTGGACGACAATTCAAGGTTCCACACTTGTTCGTACTGAAAACCGATCGGTTGCAGGTAGTTGCGCAGGTTAAAAACAATAAGCGTGAGTACGCCGAATAGCACCATAAAAGCGGCCCACACCTCGATAATGAGCAGGGAATGCGTGCCTTTTTTATTCCATATCAGTTTGAAAAGATGTCGTAGCATGGTAGTCAATTTTGAATGATTGAATGACTGAATGTTGAGTGGCCGCATTGGTGCCACTGTGATTCAAAGCCCTGATTAAGTCAAGCTTTTAGCGCTTCCGCTATTTTCAGTCTCGACATTCTGAATGCAGGCAAAACACCTGAGAGTAGTCCGAAAACGAGGCATACCAACACGCTGATCAGAAACACCGGCAGGTTGATGGTCAAATCGGCATACGCGATCCATCCGCTGGAATTGATGAAATGGATGATCACCAATGTCAATATCAATGCAAACCCACCGCCGATGAAAGTGATAAATACGTTTTCAATAATAAACTGCCACAAAAGCGCTTTCGAAGGTGCCCCGAAAGCCTTTCTGACACCGATCTCAGAAGCCCGTTCAAGGATGCGGCTAACGTTGACATTCACCAGGTTCACGGCCGGCAGCCCCATGATCATCAGCAGCACCAGCCCCACGATCGCGTAAAGGGTAATACGGTCCTTTTCACCCCGTGTGAACATACTGAGGAAATGGTCGAAATAAGTTTCCGCTTTGACGATCAGCACATTGAAACGGTTATTATCCGAATATTCCGAGCGGGGAATACGGGCAATATAGCTATCGAATTCCGCCTGAACGGCAGGAAGGTCATCCGGACTTTTAGCCAAAACAATGGCCACGAAGCGCCCGCGCATTCCTTTTTCCTCGTAGTTACTTTTAGGGGCAGTGTAAGGAAAATACACGTCCGAATAGGTGTAGACGCGCGTCGGCGGGCTACCCTTCACAACTCCGATCACCCGGTAGTTGATGTTTTCGATATCGATTGTTTTCCCAACCACAGATTCGGCGTCACTACCGAAATACTGCTTTCGCAGGGCATCGGTAATTACTGCCACATGGTCGGCGTTGCGAATGTTGGTATCGTCGTAAGGCTTGCCTTCCAGAAATTCGAAATCAGTCACCGACCAGAAATCGACATCGGTATATTTGGTATTCAGTTTGATCCGCTTGCCATTCACATAGGCATTGGAAAAGCCGAAATTATTCATGATCGACACCCGCTCGGCAGTCTTCAATGACTTGGCATACTTCTTCAAAAAATCAAAAGAAGCAGGTCCCGACGACATTGTCGTATTCGCCGAATCGGTTTGAAGAATGGTAGCAATATACAGGGAGCGGCCGCGCTTGGCCTCCGGATAATGTGCTCCGAAAAGATGGTCGAGAAAAGAAGTCACCACCATCAGCACGGTCAGCGTAAGCGTAATACCGAACAGCGTGATGAAAGTATAGAAAGGATGCCGCAGCAATACCTTCCAGGCGATTTTTATATAGTTTGAGAGCATCGGTAGTGAATTTTGAATGACCGAATGATTGAATGACTGAATGTTGAATGAGTGACCGGGTCAATCATTCAACATTAACTAACCTGCGTCCCGTCAAACAGCCGTATCAACCTGTCGGTCTTCTTTGCCATGGCTTCGTCGTGGGTGACCATGACGATGGTGGCGCCGTCGGTATTCAGCTTTTGCAGAATGCCGAGGATTTCATTTCCCATCGCGCTGTCGAGGTTACCGGTCGGCTCATCGGCGAGGATGATTTCGGGATTACCGACGATCGCCCGGGCGATGGCGACGCGCTGCTTCTGCCCGCCCGAAAGTTGCTTGGGAAAATGCTTCATGCGGTTACTCAGTCCCACTTTCTCCAACGCCGCCTGCGCGAGTTCGCGACGCTGCCGGGCCGACGTATTCCTGTAAAGCAGCGGAATTTCGACGTTATCTATCACTGATAAATCATTGATCAGGTGAAAGCTCTGAAAAATGAAGCCCAGCTTGCGGTTACGCAATTCGGCCAGGTGTTTGTCGGTATAGCGTTCCACGGGCGAGCCATCGATCTCGATTTGTCCTTTTGAAGGCGCATCGAGGAGCCCGATAATGTTGAGCAAAGTACTCTTCCCGCACCCCGAGGGCCCCATTATCGAAACGAACTCGCCTTTCTTGACATCAATGTTGATGTTGTTCAATGCCAGCGTTTCGATCGAGCTGGTACGGTACACTTTTTCTACGTTTTGGAGTTTGATCATGGCACGGTACTGGTATGTTAGACGTTTTGAATGGTTTAAAAGGTCAGGCCTAGTCAAGTGTCAGGTGTGGTCGGGAGGTAGTCAGGTATGGTCAGAAGTAGTCATAAAATTGTCAAGAAACAGAATTAAACCAGACAACACTTGACTAAACCTGACTTAATTATTCAATAGGCAATCTTACGGTTCTGCTCAAAATCATAAAGTGTCAGCAGCCGCAAACTGTAATAGGCCTGCCAGTAATCCCGCAGCGCGAGAATGTAATCGCGGCGCGCGATGTCCTTTTCCTGCGTGGCTATGCCGAGGTCGGTTACGCTGAGATCGCTGAGGATAAAACGCTCTTTGGCGATCTGGTATCGGTCTGCGGCGATGCCATCGGCTACCTGTGTGAGTTTCACCTGCTTTTGCAGCATTTGTAAAAGGGTTACCTGGGTAAATATTTCCTGCTCAAAGGTAAGCTTATCCTGCTCCACCGATTGCTGCGCAAATTCCTGAGCTGCTCGGGCCACCTCGGTCCTTGCTTTATTTCGTCCCCACGTCAGGATGGGCAGCGTGAGTTGAAGTTCTACAAACTCGCGATCCTGCGGGCTCACATATACATCGCGCGGGAGACTGCCCTGGTTCGACAATCCGAAGGTAGCGTTCAGCGTGGCATTCAGTCCGTTGTCTTTTCGTGCCTGCTGCACATCGCGCTCGGCTTCGAGCAGCCGGCGTCGGAATGCTACAGAGGCCGAGCGGTTTGCAAATGCCTCGTCGAGGGCAACCTGCGGATCGATCGCAAATTCGCTGGCTTCTGCCGGAATACCCAATTCCAGTTCGCGCTCGTCGCGTGAGCCCATGTACATTTTCAGTTTGAGCGACGCCACAGCCGCCGATTGCTGAGCCGAAGCGAGATCCTTCTGTGCCGTAAGCAGGCCCATTTGCAATTGCAGGAGGTCATTCTGAGAAATTTTACCCAGTTCCAGCTTGTGCTTCGCAATTTTAAAGAGCGTGTCATTATTGCTCCGGTTCTTCTCCGCGATCTGCAAATTCACCTGCGATACCAGCAAATCGAAATAATACCCAGTTGCATCCAGCGCCACCTGTTCCAGTGACTGAATATACTGCTGGTTGCCTTCCTGGTATTTCAACGGCGAAATCCTGCGGTCCCATTTGAGCGGATTGAAGCGGAACAGTGGCTGTTTAATGCCAATTTCAAACGGAATGCCATTGTAGCGCGTCACATTGCGTTGGAAATCGTCGAAACGCTGCATTTGCTGTTGTACATAAATAGTACCACCGGTCATGGCGATGCTCTGGCTGAGCGACAGGTTGAGCATGGAATTATTGTTTGAAACAGGCTGGAACGACACTGTACCGTCGGGCTGCACTACTTCGATGTACGATCGTGTAAACCCCGGTAATGTTCCCAGCAGGCTCAGTTGCGGCTTGTAGTCGGCCTGAAACGAACGAAACTGCCAGTAATTGGTCTTTTTTTGCGTTACAGCCTGCTTGGAAGCGATCGACTGCTCCTTCGACTGCTGTACCACTTCTTCGAGCGTCAGCTTGCGGATTTGCGCGGAAACGGCGCCGAAATGCAAAATGAGAATCCAGAGGAAAAGCTTTCTCATAATCATTGAATGGTTAGCTCTTCCAGGTGTTCGTAATCATTCATGTTGGTCAGGATTACCTTCTCCCCCGCTTTCAGGCCACTTTTGATTTCGACATAATCAAAATTGGAAAGGCCGGTTTCGATCTCTCGCCGGTGTGCCTTGCCGTTTTCGAGAATATAAACATATTGTTTCCGCTTACCCGTAAACGCCGGGCCATTCGCCACGCGCAGTGTTCGGGCACTCTTGCTCGTCACCACGTATACCTCCACTTTCATATTGGGCCTGAGCGATTCGTTCCGGGCATTGTCCAGCTGGATTGTGAATCCGATCACCCCGTCCTTCACAGCCGGCTTCACCTGTGTAATTATCCCGCGCAGCTGCACCTCATTGATTTTGATAATGGCCCCGAGCCCCGCTTTCACCTGATCCGCATATACATCCGAGCAGCTTCCTTCGACCCGAAAACTACCCAGATCCGCCACTTTCGCCAGCATTTCGCCTTCATTCACCGACGAACCGATGTTCTCGTTCACCCACGTAAGCACGCCCGGGCGATCGGCGATGATGTCGGCCATTTTGAGCTTGTGCTGTAATTCCTGTAAGTTTTTACCTTCGATCTGCGCGCCCAGCTCGGTTTCACGCAAGCTCGCCCCCATCGACTCTCGGTTATACCGGAGGTCGTTTTCCAGCTGCCGCTTTTCAAGTTCCGCGATTTTCAATGCATTCTCGGCACGGGTAATGTCCTCGACAGTCCCGCCACCCACTTTTTGTAGCCTTTTAGCGTCTTCAAAATCCGCTTTCAGTTTGTTGATATTGAGGGATTTGATCTTATCGTTAATTTCCGCATCATACAAATTCTTATTGAGCTTCATGCGTAGCTGATCGATACCGTTCTTTTTCAGTTCGAGCTGGTCTTTGTAGCGTTCAAATTCGATCTCGGTTAACGACTTGTCGAGTTCTACAATCGGCTGTCCGGGTTTCACACGCGTTCCGGGTGTAAGCAATATACGCTTGATGCTCGCGCGGATAGGGCTTGTAAAGATCTGCTCGTAGGCCGGAATAATTTCTCCCGACGCGGTAAGCGTGTTTTCAACGTCGCCGGTTTCGACAGTACCGGTTCTCACGCGGGCACTTTCGAGCGTGCTGGAAAGCGATTTCTTAAAAAAGTAAAACAAAACTGCCAGCCCTATCACGGCGGCACCGATGATCACCCATCGGCGGTTTCTGCTTTGCTTGACATATTCCGGTGCAATTTCCCGATCCATGTGGATTTGATTGGAGGTTTTCGGTAGAAAAATTCATGGCTAATACCCTTCTATTTATCCGAAATCCGTGCCAATTGATAAATAACTAAAAATCAATCAGTTACATAACTTCATAAAAACAAAAAACCGTGCGATAACGCACGGTTGGTGTGATTTCAAACGCTTTTCTTTCGGTGTTAACTTTCCGGTCAGGTCTTTAATTTCTTCTTTTTCGCAGCCGGGAAAAGAATGTTGTTCAGAATCAAACGATAGCCAGCCGAGTTCGGGTGCAGATTCAGATCGGTAGGTTCTTCGCCCACCCGGTGTTGGTAATCCTCCGGATCGTGGCCACCGTAGAATGTAAAAAAGCCTTTGCCATGCGTGCTGTGAATGTAGCGTGCTTCCTTGGCATTTTTATTCTCCGCCAGGATGATTACCTCCGGTTTGATAAGCCGGTTCTTGAAGGCAGTGGTTTGCCCGAGAAAACCTTTGATGATGGTCTGGTGATTTTGTGTGAGCATGCTCGGCACGGGGTCCCACTTGGCCGAAAACTGGAACAGCGAGAAAAAGTCGTTCGCTTCGACCATTCCACGTTCGTCGGGCTGGTTATCGATGTCCGAAAACTCAATTTCATAAGGATAAGGTATCGTTTTGAAATCCTGGAATGCAAATGAATTACCGTAATTCAGCTTTGTATTCGCTGCGGGATCCGCTGGTGTGCCGTCATACATGGCATCCACGATATCTATGCCATCGGCAGCCAAAGCAATATCAAACGTGTCCGTCGCATTGCACATCGCGAACATATAGCCTCCGCCGGTCACAAACTCCGCAATCTTTTTGGCGACCGCCAGCTTCATTTGCGGTACATTGTTGAACTGGAACTTGGTAGCGGTCTCCTCTGCTTCCTTTTTCTGCTCACGGTACCAGGGATAATCCTTGTACTGGAAAAACTTCCCAAACTGCCCTGTGAAGTCTTCGTGGTGCAAATGCAACCAATCGTATTCAGGTAATTTGTTATTCAAAACTTCATCATCATACACTACATCGTACGGAATTTCAGCATAGGTGAGTACCAGCGTCACCGCATCGTCCCAGGGGAGCTTGGATTTGGGAGAATACACCGCAATACGGGGCGCTTTTTGTAGTTTCACCGCGTCCATATTCACATCCGGCGAACTGATCTGGTTTAATATCTGCCCCGCCTGGCCTTCGGAAATAACTTCAAAACTTACTCCCCGTACAGTCATTTCCGATGCAAACTGCTGATTGTAAGCCACCATAAAACTGCCGCCCCGGTAATTGAGGAGCCAGTCCATTTCCATTTCATAGTTCTTCAGTATCCAGAAAGATATGCCATAAGCCTTCAAATGGTTCTTTTGAGACTCGTCCATCGGGATCAGCAGGCGGTTTGCCATAGCATTCAGCGAGCCTATCAAAAAAATGACGAGCGGGATATACAGGCGTATCACTGGTTTGATTCTTTCGACTTTCATGCGCAGTTTTACATTCAGGTAAAGATTAAATATAATAAAGAATCCGGCACGTTCCGAAATCTGTCACAAAACTCGTACCGGTTCCCGGCGTCCGGCCGCATTTCACGCCCTGTGCGGATTCCATGCAGACACTATTACTAACGACCAAACCTTGTTTCTGGTGCACCACCTTTATATGCCATGATTATACGCGAAAATATTGAAGAAGGCCTGCGTTCGATCCAAAGTAATCTCCTCCGGACTGTGCTGACAGCCATGATTATCGCCATCGGCATTACCTCCCTTGTGGGAATACTCACGGCCATCGATGGTATTCAGGGGTCGGTTAACAGCAGCTTCGCCGATCTCGGCGCCAATACATTCACCGTCCGCAACCGCGTGGACGACGATTTCCGAAGCGGAGGCCGCCGCAGCAAACAATATCCGTCGGTCACTTACCGTCAGGCAAAAACCTTCGCTGATAAATTCAAAGCTACTTACCAGGCCACAGCATCGCTTTCCGCCGATATTGCCGGTGCCGTGCAGGTCAACTACCGGAGCAACAAAACCAACCCGAACAGTAATGTAGTGGGCTCCGACGAACAGTACCTGGGCATTAACGGCTACAAGATTGACCTGGGCCGTAACCTCGACAAGAATGATCTCGAGAAATCCCTGAATGTTGCAGTACTGGGCCAGGAAATTGCACGCAAACTTTTCGAGCGTAACGATCCGCTCAACAAGGAGATCACCTTCATGGGCAGCCGGTATAAAGTAATAGGTGTTTTGGCCAAAAAGGGCTCGCTGGGAGGCAACAACAACGCTGACCGGCTCATCCTCATCCCGCTTGAAAATGGCCGCGGCCTTGCTGCCAACCGCACGCTTACCTATAACATCACTGCCTCGGCTCCTAATGTGGCTGATGGAGATATGATCGTGGAGGAAGCCCGCGGCATGATGCGCCGGATTCGCAACGACGAACTGGGCAAAGAGGATTCGTTTACCATCGACCGTGCCGATGCCATGGTAAAGGATTTCGCGAACATCACCGGTTATCTGCGTATCGGCGGCTTCGTAATCGGCACTGTGACACTGCTGGGAGCTTCTATTGCATTGATGAACATTATGTTGGTATCCGTTACCGAACGGACCCGTGAAATAGGCATCCGGAAATCCCTCGGCGCTACTCCGCGCGTGATCCGCATGCAATTCCTCATCGAAGCCATTGTGGTTTGTATTCTCGGCGGTATCGGCGGACTAATCCTCGGCATCATCGTTGGAAACTCCATTACCGGCGTTATCAGCGAAAACGCCACCTTCGTAGTCCCGTGGCTCTGGATGGCCGTTGGCATTGCCATATGCGTAATGGTGGGCGTGCTCTCCGGCATCTATCCGGCCATCAAGGCGTCGCGCCTGGACCCTATCGAGGCATTGCGCTATGAATAAGCAGGTTAGCAACGAGCCTTGAATTTTGCCACAAAATTCTTGTAAAAATTTGCACCGATGGCTTGCTTAATCTCTTTTTATACCTACTTTTGCACTCCCAACCCAGAAGATCAATGCCCAGATGGCGGAATTGGTAGACGCGTTGGTCTCAAACACCAATGAGGTAACACTCGTGCCGGTTCGACTCCGGCTCTGGGTACTAAACGGGACTTTGGCGAGAAATCGTCCGAAGTTCCGTTTTTTGTTTTAGCTAAATCACTGTTTATCTGATAGATAAACGAAGCCACCTCATTGATTTTTCCGGTTCGATAGCCGTTTTCTGTAAATATGAGCTTTTCGGGGAATATCGAACCAATGATTTCACGCTTCAACTTGATGTCTGCTCCGGTATAGGTCTTGTCAAGCCTGAAAAGCACCGCTAGCACCTTTTCAATCATCTTTTCCAAGCCCTGAACACCTCCTGCATTGTCTGTCAACTCGGTTAATCTTGCTTCCAACCTCAGCAGTTTGTCTTCAATCTCGGTTTTGATCGTTCTGTAATCTTTGGGATCGATATCTGAGGACAACAAAAGTTCTCTGGCTTTTGCGAGCCTGTTATTAAGCGCATCGATTTTGTCGAGCAGTTGCCGCTTTTCATTTTGAGATGTTTTTGCTTGATCTGAAAACTCATCGGTTACCAGCTGCCGGAATATTTCGGCCGTCACTTTTCTTGGTGTGAATTTTTGCAGTTCACTGACAAAAGCATCATTGACGAGCTCGGCTGGATAACGGCATCCACAGGAAGCTACGCAGTGGTAGTAGTGGTAACGACCATTCCGGCCTTTCGAAGCGCTGGCTGTCAGCATACGGCTGCATTTGGGACAACCCAAAAAGCCCCGGAGCGGGAACATTTCGTTGGACAGCTTTTTCACGTTAGGCCTGTGCCTTTTCCGTTTTCCATCAATCGCGTCCTGTACGTCGTAAAATAGTGTTTCCGAAATCAGTGGCTCGTGCTGACCGTCTACCAAGCGGTACTCTTCGTCTTTATAACCTTTCACCTCGATTTTGCCAAAGTAAACCGGATTCCCCAGCGCGCGCCAGAAACAGGTTTTGCTGCATTTAAGGCCTCTTCTATGCGCTTGCCTTCTGACTTCTTCTATGGAATGTATGCCCTTGGCTACCTCCTCGAATGCCCATTTCATTAACCCAGCATATGGCTCATGGATCGCTATGTATTTTTTCCCGCTTTCGGTGACCCTGTTCACGTAGCCAACTGGCGCCACCCCCATATAGCGCCCCTCCTTTCTAGCCCGTCGCATTCCATGAAAAGTATTTAAAGCCCTGCGGTCATTCTCTACTTCGGGCGCAGCCAGATAAAAGGCTAGCATCATTTTATTTTCGGGAATCGAAAGGTCGAGCGGCTGTTCGATCGCCTGCGGCTCCACTCCCACTTTTCTCAGGATATTGATCATTTGGTAAGCATCGCCCGCATTCCTGCTAAAACGGTCCCACTTAGTAAAAAGCACCAAGTCCGTTCAGATCTTAATACCATAGAATGACAGAGTTAAAACTCCGCCATACGTAAAAAGATTGTAAAGAATCAATTTGAGATGAGGCGCAAAAATCATAACTTAGTCAGTGAAATTGGTCAAATATCTTCATAATCGATCATTTCATCTGGTAACCTATCCGGTAACCTGGAAATTGAAGTCTGAAATATCCCTGTTTTTGAGACAGTTAGGCGAATAAGATGATTCCAGCGGGATGACCGAGGGCGCCTCAAAGGGCGCTTTTTTCATTTAAAAAATTCGTTATTGTGAATTTTTTAAAGATGAGTCCGTCATTGCGATTCAATCCACGTCAAAACATCCGGTAACCTTCGGTAACCTGCCTTTTGGGTACAGGTGTGGTCGACCTGGCTTATCAAGCCATAGATCCCCCTCTATCCAAATCGCTTCTTAAAAGATGAAATGTTCAAATATTATTACCTATCGAATGGGTGACAAATCTCAAGAACATCCTAGTAGCCAAAATTATCTTCCAGCATCTTCTTATTTGCAAATTGACGTGGTTCCCTTTTGGTTCCGCTTTCAACCTACTCCAGAACGACTCGGCCCAAGCATTGTCGTGCGGATCATCGGCACGGGACATGCTCTGTTTCATCCTAAAGGCCTTAAGTAGTTTCTTCATTTTGTGCGATAGATACTGTCCGCCACGGTCCGAATGTACGATCATGCCCGGCTTTACCCTACGTCTCAGGAGAGCATCCTCCAGTGGCTCCCCAACAAGGGTTTCCTGCATATTATCACCCAATTGCCAGCCAACTACCTGACGAGAGCACAGCCGCGGTGGCGGACCACTCCATCCACACGCACAAATATGCCCATTTGCCACCTTTTAAAGGCATGTACGTAATATCAGAAACCCACGCAGTATTAGGTTTGCTTGGTTTAGGCTGACTAAGCAGAAGATTGGGAGATACCTGTTTCCCGTGTCTGCTATCTGTTGTCCTTAGAATAAATTTCGGCGGCTGAATAGCCCTTAATCCTTCTTTGCGCATGATTTCAGCGACTTTTCTGCGCCCGATTTTTATACCTTTCTGCTTCAAGGATTCCTTGATGCGCCTGCTACCGTATCGCTTGAAATTCAGAATAAACTCCTTCCGGATCTCATGCTTAGGCCTGTTATATTTTTTATCTGCATTGTGGCTTTTCCCTTGCCTGTAACGATAATAAGCGGTTCGGCTAGCCTCGAAAAGCGAGCACAGGTAGCTTATCTTTTCTGCCCTTGAAAATGAGTATATCAGCTCATAGACGTCCCTGAGTTGGACTGGCTCAAAAAACCTAATGCCTTTTTTAAAATTTCGCGGTCGGTTTTTAGGCGTTCATTTTCCGCACGGAGCTTAGCAACTCCGCAGCTAGCTTCGCTGGTTTGTCGTTGCCATTTTCGCCGCTATTCGTTTTTGTCTTTTTTGTTACCATTCTCTCCAACGACAGACAACCCGCGGCGGCGGACCGCTTCTCGGCAATTCCAAAACCCTCCGAAATCTCCCTGGCACTTCTGCCCGAAAAGAGCACTCTGATCATCTCTTGTTTGAACTCAGCATCATAGCTCCTACGAGTCTTCACCGATTTTTGGTCTTTCATTTTGCATCACGTTGTGCAAAAATGTGTGCCGCTTTTCGGAGCCACCTCAAGGCATTCGCTACGGATTTATTGCATAGTGAAATTCCGGACTCTTTCTCCGCTGTCAGGTAACAATGTTTAAGACACACCTACAAGCCATCGTCGAAAAAATAGGCAGCTTCGTCGGTCGATATGAATTGCTCGTCGAAAAAAGATGTCTCGTGAGCAAATGTATTACCGGGTTCGGATTTAAATAATCTATTTTGCTCCACCTTGAAAACATGGGGTACAAATAATAACTCTCACACAAACCTAGTTTTAAATGAAACGAACTTTAGTAAAATGTGCACTCCATTATTGCACAGCAGCACTTTTGGTATTTAGCTGCTCAAAAACGGATCAACCCAATCCTACGGTGACCAGTCCTGAATCCTTCGCGATTGACCGAAACGAGGCCCTAGAACTTGCCGTTAGTGGATTTAATGTAGCAAGTGCTCGCACATCCGGAGCCAAGCCAAAAAAAGTTAAAGAAATGAAGGAGTTCAAAGAAGCCCGAGGTAAGACAGTATTTTATTCTATCACTTATGATGAGAATCAGGGTTTTTTGCTGATGTCGGCCGATCGCAGACTTTCGCCAATATTGGCATATTCAGACCAAGGATCATTCGATATGAATACAGATAATCCCGGGATCTTACTTTGGAGAGATTTGGTCGTCGATCACTTCAAAGGTGTAGAAAAAAATACAAAAGCTCACATTGACGTGGAAAATAGCTGGAAAGCGTTCGAAAAAAACAACGTGACCAACGGAAGAACATCGGATGCTCCAGTTAACACACCCGAAGCAAGTTGCGAATACTTTGTTACGCACCCGATTCCGCAAAATACTACGATCTCAAATATGACTAGTAGCATTGCAACCTGGCGTCAGGGAACAGGATATAACTATTACTGCCCATCGACTACTATTGTTACCTGTAGTGGTCAATGCGGAAAAGCAAAAACTTCGTGCGGAGCGGTGGCCGTAGGTCATGTGCTTAGGTATCATAAAAAAGCGATTACTGCTAATGGGAGATCTTTCACAACTGCAATGTTCACCAGTATGGAACCTAGTTTATCTTCTAGCAACTGTACCCCGACTGCTGAAAATCAAACAAATGTTGCACATTTACTTAGAGATGTCGGCAACGACCTTGACGTTCACTATAATACGCCAGATCCACTTTTAGGTGGCGGTTTTGCGTCGGGTAGTGGGTGCCAGTCTTGGAACTACCCTGGAAACGTTAAAGATTTCTTTAATAACCATGGTTATACTTCAAATTCCTTTGACTTTTTCGGGCTGAACAATGAAAGTCGCGTACGCGACGAGCTTTTGGCCCATAGGCCAGTAGTTGTATTTGGAGCTGGCTGCACGACCTGCTTAGGCAGTGCCCACATTTGGGTAATTGATGGCGTGCAGGATTTGAATGCAATATATACGGACCAACAAGGGTTCTGTTATCATTATCGCCATACGATGTATCAAATGAACTGGGGGTGGGGTAACAGTTCGGAGAACAATACTTGGTTCAATTACACGGGGATCACTGGTAGCGGTACTCTTTATAACAGTTCAAACATGACAGCATACACTGTGGTACCTTAAACTTCATATTATGACAAAGGGAATTTTCATTTCAATCATTTTGATGGGGATAGTGCTAAACGGCTGTGGTTGGAAGACGCCAGAAGGAGCACGTGCAAATCCAGAGGCAAATAAGAGCAATGGCTACTGGCACCTGACTTCCCTTTATAAGCAAAACAAGGAGGTAGATATATCAAAAGCTGACAGTGCTGCTTATTTAAAAGTCAGCAGCCACACTAAATACGACAGCGCTTTTAATTCCAGGGCCATGTATTATTTGTTTGCGTCTTATTCGAACACGTTTAAAGAAACTGGTAGTATGGATGCATCCTCCTGGGATTATTCGACAAACAACAAAAAATCGACCGAAACCCAGTGGTTCAGGATTTCTCCCAAGAAAGGATTCCAAATCACTTTTTACCTGAACGAGGCTAATAATCCCGCCTCAGGAATGGTGAATCTTTCACATCGAATGGATATCAGTAATGTGATGGAAAGCGAGGTGTATCGACCTGAGTTGGATACCGTCCGGTACGTTTACACGCAGGCTGATAAGTTCTTATAGCTTCCATATTTTACAAGTAAAAAGGCTGACTCATAAGAATCAGCTTTTTTTGTCGGCAGATGAGATTACAATCCCGTTATGGCCTTTAACGCCCACACCGGATGCATAAGGGTTGTGTTCGCTCCGTTAACACCGCCTACGCCGACTTGGGGCCTGCTTGGAATGATTGGTTTGTTATAACCTATTAGCTTAGTATTAAATAGAAAGCCCTGCAAGTTTTGCAGGGCTTTTCAAATGGATGCGCGCTCGACTTCGCCGATCTATCGATTTTTCGTTATATCGCTCTACATACAGCTTACTATGTTGCCAAGCATTTTTCCCGCGCCATTGAGGATACCGAAGATTAGGCAGATTGGCAGGATAAATGGCAAATAAATAACCCACATAATCGCTAGGGCGAATGAAGCCCTTACCTTAAAGAGGACGGTGAATGCTTAGACTTTATTCATTTCTAGTTTCTTGGCAAACGTTGCTGGTGCCAAGCCAGCCAGCGCTTGATGCGGATGAAAGCGATTATAATCTTCCATCCATTCGTCGGACAAAATGCGAACTTGCTCTAGTGATTCAAATAAATAGGCATCTAAGACATCTTCGCGGTAAGTGCGATTCAATCGTTCCACATAGCGGTCCGCCGCCACGGCCATTTTGCATCGGTTTTCCCGGCTGAATATAGTGGATCGCGATGTTTTTATCTTCACACCATTTCCTGAATTTATCGGCAAGGAACTCCGGGCCATTGTCAACCCGAATTTGTTCAGGATATGGTCTAGCCAATGCGATCAGTTCCAAAACATCGATCACTTTTTGAGCAGGAAGCGAAAAATCGGCATGTGCCGCCAGTACTTCTCTGCTGCAATCATCGATAATTGTCAAGGCACGGATCTTACGTTTATTTACCAGCGCATCGGAGACAAAATCCATGCCGTGCGGCGTCCGCTCCAGCTCTTATTGGGTTCATTGGGCACTTGCAAGGGCTGTTTGATTCGAGCTGGTAGCCGGCGTTTGTGGCGACGTCGATGCTTCAAATTTAGCAGTCGGTACACACGAAGAACTCCTTTACGGTTCCACACTAAGCCCTCATTGCGAAGTCTTCCAAAATAATCGTCAAAGCCTCTTGTGGAATAAACTTCCGCATATGCCCGCAATTTTTCAATCACTAGACTATCATCCTTTCGGCTACGATAGTACCACTTGGATCGATGGATTCCGACTACCCTGCAAGCCCTGCCGACGGATATTTTCTCTTCAACAGCCCATTCCACCGCCGGGCGGCCCCGTAGTTCCTTTTGTCGACAAGGCTCTACAGCTTTTTTTCGATGATGTCCTTGGCGAGTTTATAGTCCAGTCGGACCGCCGCGCGGCTCAGTTCAGCATACATCTGCTTTAATCGACGGTTTTCGTCCGCGCGGCGGCCGCTTGGAGCGCTTTCAGCTCCTTCAACTGCGCGGCCTCCATACCACTGTATTTTTTGCGCCAGTTGAACAAGGTCGCCTTGGAAATACCGTATTCGCGGCAAACATCCATTGCTTCTCGGCCACCCTCATACTGTTTGAGAATCGCCACGATCTGGGTCTCTGAGCAGTTTTTCTTTTTCACATGACAGTTAAAATTAGCTCTTTTCGAGTCTAATCCTTCACCGTCCTAATTCCAGGTAAGCCTACACATTCACTTCGTAATGAGGTCAACATTAAACCGACGAGACATGAAACAAAGCCGGAGGAAATTCAAGGCAATGACGGCTGTTTGAAAAATAGGATGCCACAGACCACTTGATTCCGTGACAGATTGACCAACAGTTCAAATCTACTTACTTGAAGGTAATTTACTAATGAAAAGAATGAAGGATGGTCAATCTGAACCGAAGTGGGGGGGCATCCCAAAGTGAAATCCGGTGGTCAGCTTTACTGCAATCTCCAACAGAACGTCGGTTTTCATTAGTTGGATAAATCCTATCTGTTGAAATGTGGGTACATCAAAAATGTTCCAGAGGTTTCCGATTTTAATTGTAGTAGGAATATTCAAACCTTTCCACCGATTCCAGATCCTGGCCATCGAGCGTACTAGTAACAGCTACTGCTTTCGGATAGCCGTTTGATAAATATTCATATTTGTAATTCGAAATCAAAATTTTACCATCTTCTCGCACATAAGTTGACTTTATGATATTATTGGGACTTAGGCAATTTATGGATACAACGTTCCCGCTATTTAAACCTAATTTAAAGAATGGGTTAGGGCGGTTATCATATTCGTAGGTTGTCGTGGACGTTTTCCCGTCAGATCCAATATTGTTTGATCTGTCAAAGACCATTACGACTACATTATTGGAATGATCTCGAAAATAAACTTCATTGTAGTTATAAACAGGGGTGGAGGGTATTAGACATTGTTTCTTAGTTATAAATCCTGCTTTATTGAATGAGTAGATAAATTTTGTTTCGGGATTGTTAAAGTTTTTGCCTTGGCTGACCACTCTCGTGCTGTCGTCTGCTGATAATTCGAAATCCAACAGTTGCAAATCAATCCAGTTAGATGACAAATAATTCTCCTCCACACTTATAATCTCAGGCCGCCTTACAAGAATAGATTGGATCTTGCCACCCATACGTTTGGGGGCAACAGTTGATACAATTCGCATCGAATCCATTTTAATATACTGGTTAATTAGGTCCAGGAGGCCATTTTTATAATAAAAACTGCTACTCAATACCCCGTTGTAATGCACGTTCTTAATCTTGAAAAGAACTGTATCGGTACCAAAAGGTGCTTGTTGCGCATTAACCAATCGATCAAAGTTTGGATCCGGAACCTCTTTGTCGCATTGACTAAAACCAAACAAAACCAACGCAAGCCAAAGATTTTTAAGCTTTAAAGCGCGAAAGAAAAATTTTATTATGCTCGTAACCATAAAATAAGTTTTAACCAAATATAGAATTATTTTAGCAAGTACACAAAAGTATTTCTATTTTTGAACAAGCGGTTACATCTAAGTTATTTTCACTTCATTTCAACCTTTAAAACTATGAAGTTCTTCAAACTCTACGTGGCTTTTGAAGCAGTTTGCTGCTGTTGGTTCCAGAATTTAGTATGTGCACAGCAAGAAACAACAGCATCTCCCAATTTTGTCGCAGTCCAGGTGAAAGCTGATCCGTCTTTTTCATGGGCACCCCGGCCAGGTACTGTACAACTTGGTAAAATCAGCAAGGTAAACGGAACTGAAGCCGTTTTATTGACTATTGGAACAGGAACCGCCGCTGGTTATCGGGATGGTGGCCTTTTCAGACAGGGACAACTAACATCCTATCCTAATCTTGTAGCCCGACAAATGGGTCTAGTCGATTTTAAGCAGCCTCTATTCTCGGTCGACAAAGGAAACGGCACGGGATATCTTGTCGCTGACGGAAAAGGGCATTGGTCTAAGGTTGTCAATAATCTTGCATATTTGTCACCTGATTCGATGAGGCTTTCGCCCTCTGACGAAAACACTATCCACAATTTCTCGGTACCAGGAAATCACCCAAACAAATATTTATTAAATCCCACTTCACAGCTAGAGTACGCGATCAAATTTTATGAGGAAAACCCTTCAATGAAAATGCGGGAAAATAGTGATTTGTTGTGGACTGCCGGGGAGATGCCGACAGCGCTGTTGAGTCGATTCATTCCAAAGCAGGCAGGGAGTGCTTGGGATTATCTTACACAAATAAATCCGAATGCAGCAATAGTGGATCTGAATACGGATATATACACCCAAATACATCTAAACGGAGGCCAAGCGGGTATTTTAGCGGCACGTGAACGGTATTGGGAGCTTGATGTAATAAACTTCTTGAATCAAAAAGGGGCCAAGTATGTCTATGCAACTTCACCGGACATTCTTGACTTTCCTTATTTCCATATTTTCAATCCAAAAACTCTGCCCCAAATTTATTCTATCGACATCAATATGTTGAGGAATGGATCGCCAAACCCCGAGGTATTGCCGGCTGCTTCAATCCTATTGCCCACGCAAAACACAAGGAAACTGTTTGATGGAAAATTCACCGAGTATGACTGTCTGTTGGAAACAGACGTGATAACGCCTGATGAAATGTCCAGGCCCGACGCGTACAATAAGATGGTAATTCAGTGGTCAAAAGAATTTAACTACCCCATCGTCGATTTTTATACGATTTATAAAACAATTTTAAAAGGAGACTATATAACTGATGATGGACTTAAGATAGATCCTAGTTATCCGGGTGGAAACTTCTTTTCCAGCGACGGGATGTATCCTTCTGCAATTGGTCAAGCCGTTCTAGCTAACGAGGTGATTAAAGTGTTCAATAAATCATTTGAAGCCAATATTCCATTAATTCATGTCGGAGACTTTGCGAAAGAATTAACAAAAATTCAATAGAGTACAATAGCTTGACAGATTTCTCAACTATTAATGAAAGCAATATGATCTTCTCAGTACAAAAAACCCAGAAATTATCTTTGGCATTCATTGTCATGCTCTTCTTGGCCCCATCAATAAATGCGTTCGCGCTTCCTCCTCTAGGGACAATGTCCATAAGCTGGCCTATCAACCGGTCCGTTTTTCAACGAAATTCGTCTAATCAGGCAAATGTATTTTTTGCCGGACAATTCTTTTATAATGACCAGGTTGACTGTGCTGCCCTCGATTTTTTCTACAAAATCCAAAAAAGGACATTAGACACCGGAACACCAAATGGGGACCAGGTTGGCTGGACACAATATTTTTTGGCTAATACCAATACTGGTGTCTTTAATTCTACGATCAGCAATTTACCAGCTGGTTGGTATGATCTGCAGGTCAAAGCTACAACTGGTGGAGTTAGTGGTACAGTAGCTGCAACAGCAACAATCATATTTGGTGTCGGAGATGTTTTTGTAGTTGCAGGCCAGTCAAATGCACAAAGTCCTGGGATTGCAGATGGATTCAATTCAAATACAATGCTTACCTCAGATTCTTGGGATTGCGTAAATGTTCACAATTATGATGGTGCATGCAAACCGGAAACTGATCAATTGCCGACAATGGTAAAACTCATTAACCAGGCAAATCCTAGTTTTAGAACCGGCCCCAGCGGTTTTAACAGTTGGTATTACGCCCCACTCGGTAAACAGATCGCCGAGAATTATGGAGTCCCTACCGCTTTTTTCAATGCGGCAATGGGAGGAACCACAGTGGAGAATTGGAGCCTGGGAGCTCAAAATCTTGCGACGGGTTGGGCGGGAGCACCCGCTTGTCAAAATTACAATCCATCGATACCCGCTGCCGACGCACTCGGACAACCATATCGGTCATTGAAGAATATCCTTAAGTACTATGCGAAAATATTTGGAGTGAAGGCTGTATTGTGGCATCAAGGTGAGTCAGACAATGTTGCAAATACAACCGCAGTAGACTATCAATCCAGGTTACAAGTCGTCATCAATCAATCCCGGACTGATTTCGGCTCTTCAAACTTGACGTGGTTTGTTGCCCGGGTTTCATATGTCAGTGTCAGTAATACCACAGACGCAAATGTTATTAGCGGTCAAAATAATATAATCGCCGTAGCAGGTAATAATGTGAAAGCCGGTCCTTCGACGGACGGAATAAATGGCTCAACTAAACGATACGATGGCTTACATTTTTTCCAGAGTGGTTTAACTGACGCAGCTACTCTGTGGCGAAACTCGATTTACGCAACGACCAGCAATTTGTTTTCCGCCTCAACTCCGCCGATAGCAAGCTTTCAAATAGGTCTGCCTGGGTACCCAATACAAGCGGCGGCCGGTTATAGCGTGTATAATTGGAACTCCCGAGTTGCTCCGTCCGCTACCACGCAGACTGCTTATGTAAACGGCCGATGTTTTGTCAAAGATTCAAATGGAAACTGGCTAATCACTCCTGAATACATCAGCGGTGCTTTCTGTGGATTAAGTGGAGGGCGATTATCCGCCGAGACACCACAAGAAAATATCAACTCAAGTTTCAACTTTTTTATAGGAAGTAATCCAGTAACCGATAAATCGTCAAATATAACCTTTACCATGCCGTATCAGGCGAATATCAGACTTGAAGTAATTGATTTGTCTGGCAATTCGGTGAAAAAATTGGCAGAGGGTAGTCACGCACCAGGCCGGTACAACTATCCAATTTGGCTTCAAAATGCCCCTTCCGGGACCTATATATGTAATTTACAAGTCGATGGAATAAGCATGTCGAAGAAATTTGTGTTTGTAAAGTAGATATTTGCGATTGCCGACTAAGCGATTCTGAGATTGAGCTGAAAAGTGCGCATTCAGGTCACCATTTGATAACCTCGCTGGGCAACAAAAGCCCTGACAAGCTACATTCACGCTTGCCAGGGCTTTGCATTTTAACGGCTGGAGAACTGCGTAATTTCCAAAAAGGCCTCCTTTTTGCAATCGAAACGCGTTTACGAGCTGTAAGAGCACTTTATGGGGGGAGTCGACGCTTAGATAAACCCATTGAAGGAAAGCTTACA